>NZ_JAGYPE020000001.1:0-95626 GCF_018343545.2 Neobacillus citreus
ATCCCAACTTTCAAATTTACTGAAAAAATAAAAACAGCGGCATGATGTCCGCTGCTAAATCCATTGTTACGTTCGGGCATTTATTGTCCCGCCGATAAAATCGATATCAAGCTGCTGGTGCTGGCGAAGGTAAACCTCTGTTCGGCCGGGAGTATACTCATGAATCGGCCGATTAGCCACAGAGGTAATTTCCGCACCGCCCTGTTTCCAAGAAATGTGGAGCTCAGTCGGAATATAATGAATTTTAACAGCGCCATAACTTGGAATGAACTTAATATTGAAATCAGCAGGTTCAGGGTTGGCGTTTTGTGAAGCAATCCACATAATAGCATCGGCCTTTTTTTCAATTGCAGCCAGTTGATCTCCCTCTTCGGCAATCTCGGCAACAGCCTCTAAGCCTTCTTGTTTTGAAAAATCAGCCATCTCGGTACTCAGCACACTTATTGGCTTAAAGCCAAGCTCATTCCGGGCTTGATCTTGGTTTATTTCCATGGAAGCTGCCTTCCTATCAATTGTCATCGAGGAAGGAACTTGATTGATTAATAAATCTGCTGGTTTTTGCTGAATTTCCTGCCGTGGCTGGATAATCCGCAACCCGATTTGTGCATACGTTTGGTGCATTCGGATTTGTGGAACCTGCATTTATCTTCACCTTCTAACCTGGTTACCCTTTCATATCAACAAGAAGACCCAGATATTCCGTCATCGCTGCATACATATCCAGCATTTTCTTCGGCGGGATCTCCTTTACCACTTCGTTTGTGGTATCATCTACAATGGCCACATAAAATTCCTTCAATTCATCATGAAAACGGAACTTCAAGTGTGTATTGGATTCTTTTAAGAACTGATTTATACTTTCAATAACTTTTTCGGTCTTTTCTTTTAAATCCTGCCCCTGATATAAAGGGTTTTGTTTATCAGGTGTAACCTCCTTTACTTTTGAGATACTTTCCACTTGTTCCACCTTTTTGGTGAATGAACTATTAGCTGCTGTCAGCTTGTCAAGCAAGCCAATCCCCCCTTTTTCATGTTCATTTTAATTATCGGAAGTGGCCGAAGATTGTTTAAGTTACAAAAATTGAAAAAGAAGCACCTAATGGATAGGGCTTCTTTTTCATTACTACTGTAATTTAAATTTCTTAATATCATTGTCAAGCAGCTCAGATAGTTCTTTCAGTCCATTAGCATGCTCAATAAAGGATGCCATTGTCGCTGAAATCTGTTCCGCAGAAGCAGAGACCTCCTCCGTTGCTGCTGCTGTTTGCTCAGATACTGCGGTAATGCTGGCCATTTCCTGACTGACCGTATCTTTATTTTCCTTGCTTTCCTCAATCGATGCCTGAACCTCGGCTGCCTTTTTAGCCAAATCATGAACCGCTGATAAAATATCATTAAAAATATCTTTTGTTTGAAATACAGCAATATCCTGTTCGGTTACCGCCTGATTAGTCCGTTCCATTGCCTCTACGGCTTTACTTACAACAGTCTTTATACTATCGACAATGCTCTTAATTTCATGCGCAGAAGCACGCGATTGTTCTGCTAATTTGCGAACTTCATTCGCTACCACCGCAAATCCCCGCCCATGTTCTCCGGCGCGTGCAGATTCGATTGAGGCATTAAGCGCTAGAAGATTCGTTTGATCAGTAATTTTTGTGATTGCTTCGATAATGGCATTGATTTCTCCCATCCGAACATCTACTTCTTTCACAATCGAAGTTACTTCATTTGTGGACGTTTTTGTTTCAGATGACTTTTCTGTCAGAAAGACCACTTGTTCCAAGCCTTTATTGCTTAACTCCATGGAACGCTCCGATACAAGATTCATATTTTCAGAAGTTGCAGATATTTCATCGAGCTGCTGGGATAAATCCTGCATTTGTTCCGAGCTTACGTTAACATTTCGTGCCTGCGATCCCGCCCCTTGAGCAATTTCATCAATGGCAACCGCCACTTCCGACAATGATGCACTTGTCTCTCTTGTCATTAAAGACAATTGCGACGAAGTTTCCAAGACAGTTTTAGAAGTCTGTTCAACATTTTTTAGAGTTGATGATAGCTGCTCCATTGTTTGATTGAAACTTTGTTCCAAATCGTTAAATTCATCCTTGGTATTAATTGTGACTCTAGCTGTGAAGTCCCCTTTTGAAGCTGTTTCCAAAGCTTTCTTAATGGTCAGGACATTATTGGCTATTCGTCTTCCAAAGAAATAGGCGAAAAGGGAAGTTAAAACACCGAAGATGGCCGTTAATATCCAGCCAATATCCCGAATTCTGTTGGCACTTTCAACGATTTCTGCTTCATCTAGTGAAGAAACAAATCTCCACCCTATTTGTTCATTACTTGTAAAAGCAGAGAATGTATTTTTACCATTTATTTGATAATCGCTAAATCCTTCCTTTTGTTTAGATAGAGCTTTGGCCAAAGGATCAGATGAAGGCAATGTTGATCCAATCCGTTTGGTATCGGGGTGAAAGATATATTTTCCATTTGGTCCAAGGATGGTCATATAGCCTGTTTTTCCAATTTTAATTTGATTAATGGTGTTTGCGAATTTGTCCATAAAAATATCAATCGCTGCGACCCCAACCAATTGACCATTTTTATCCTTTACAGTCTGGGCAAGGGTTAGTACCTGTTTCTTTGTAAAAGCGTCCTCATACGGTTCACTGAAATAGACCTTGCCATTTTGTTCAACTGCGCCTTTATACCAGTCCCGTTTTGTCGGGTCATAGCCTTCAGGCAATTCAGTCTTAGGAGCTAATATCATATCTTTTTTTGAGGTAGCAAAATAAACACTGGCATAATCACTGCCCGTTTTTTGTACCCCTTCTAATAAGTAAAATCCATAATTAACGTTTTCTGGGTTTTGGTAAAATTCCGTAAAGTTTATATTGTTAGTGACAAGCTCAAGCTGGCTCGACACTCCTTCCATTTTATAATCCAGGATGGCATTTGCCTCTTTTGTTACTTGAAGTGTAGAATTTGAAACTTGGTCATGAATGATACCTTTTGTCACCACATTTGAAATGACGGCGATAGAAATTGTCGGAACTAGAGCAGCGGCTGTCACACCGGCAATCAATTTTGTTTTACTGCTTTTTAAATTGAACCTTGAGGTCTTTCTTTGCTGTTTCATAATTGCCCCCTTTTTAGGAAATCATAAAGTTTCATGTTTTGATAAATTTTTAGTAACTAACAAGATTTATCGGTGAATAAATCAAAAAGTTTAATCAACATTTCGAAAAAATATTAGAGTACATTTCCCTTGATGTTGAAGTAAAAATTTACAGTTCATATTGTACTGCTCTTGTAAGTCTTTTTGTTATTTAAAAAATAAAAAACAATTCATGATTGAATTCCTCCCACAAAATAGAAAAAGGACTTCACTCCGAAAAGAGAAGCCCATTTTGGCAAATATCATGCACATGTATGTTCAAGTATATAATATATTCTCATATCTTTTTCATTACCTATATATATGACCCGGGCAAACCTATCCAACTTTTAAAGATGTATGTCTGGTCCATATTGGTCATCTAGATGAGGCAGTCTGATTAGATGATACATTAAAAAACCTAAGTTTTTTTATGAGATATAAAATCATTAAAAGTCCCAATTTTTCTGCTTCTTAAAGCATGGATTGGCCAAAATTGTTTGTGCTACTTAAGAAAGAAAAGAATTCTTAGTTTGTCCATCATTTCTTTCGAATTTGTGCAAAAACTTACATTCATAATTTAATACTCTTTCACATTAATAAGAGACTGTTATTTTGGTTTGTCACTATGAAAATAAGTATTGACATAAATAGCACTTTTGATCAATTAATTTTTAACTAACATAGACATATACGTCAAATTCATTAAGTTATTTTCTTTGAATAAGCCCATGGTCTTTTCAAAATACGTGGGATTATGTTCAAAAGTCTTTGAAAGGGATTGAACTAGTTTAATTACTAAGTCAGAAGTTAACCCATTATAATGATTTGCTATACCTACTAAATGTAGCTTAATTAAAGAGTAATGTAAAATCATTCGTGTATAACTTTCGAATGGAGCATCACAATCAATTGGCATACAATTTTTAAACACATAATTTACAAGAAAATTCTCAAGCATATACTCATGCTCTTGCATAAATGGTGCATAATATTCCGCATAAGAATATTCGTAAGCTTCTTTGACTTCCTCATTTGTAGTGTTTACTTCAATTTTCAATCCTAACATCATATCTCTTGAACATTCCAAATACCTTGAGGAAGTTATTCCTTCTTTTAAACGTAGAATCACTAGTTCTCTACATAGTTGAAGTTGGATATCTAATTGGTTAGAAACATTATTAAATGCACCTTTAAATGTATAATCTTCTACACTTTTTAAATATTGCCCTAATATATCAGGAATTTCATTTAATCTATTGTTTTTCACACAAAGTTCTAATTCATTATAAAGCAGACCCAAAATAAGCAAACGTTCTTCAAGAGTATAATCTCTGTTTTGTAGAATTAAAATAGTCAAATATCGATATTCATCGATGCATTCTTTCCAGTGTGTTATTTTTCCCTTACTAGTATTAATTATGCTGGAATACTCCCTGATGGATACCACTTCTTGTCCTAGTACAAAATTAATACCAATCTCGTTAAGTAACACTAACCTAGCAGCCTCAGGACAAGATACTGTTAAAGATTGCTCTATTATATTATTTACTTTATTTATTCTTCTTGGATATACTGCGCATGTATTACATAAATAATCTTCACCTAGTTTGGTTTGAATATCACACCAACCTTCTTTACTTAAAAAAGAACATTTCCCCTTTTCCATCCTCATTTTAGCTACATTATTCTTAGTAGGATTAGAACGGTTTCTTGTAATGTCCTTTTCTAATCTTAACTTCATATCAAAATTTTTTACTTTTTTATATTTTCTATATGTTTCTTCATCAACATTTACTCTCCACCCTGAACAGCAGGTATCTTCACATGCTGCCCCAATACAAGTGAATTTTTTAATATATTCAGGATTAAGTGTATCAACTAAGTTGGTTGTCATTTATCTACTCCTTAATATAATTTAATTTTTCCAAAGAGAGAACATATATTTAGTTTTCTTCTTGGGAAAATTAAATTATATATAAACGAAAAGGGAATGAAAAATCCATTCCCTTTCCATTTGATTTTTTTATTAACGAAGCAATTGAAGTACGCCTTGTGGCTGTTGATTTGCCTGTGCAAGCATAGCTTGGGCAGCTTGAGCAAGAATAGAGTTCTTAGTTTGCTCCATCATTTCTTTCGCCATGTCTACATCACGTACACGAGACTCAGCAGCTGTTAAGTTTTCAGAAGCTGTATTCAAGTTGTTGATTGTATGTTCCAAGCGGTTTTGGGTTGCACCTAGATAGCTTCGACCTGAAGAAACATCTGCAATTTGACTATCAAGTGTTGTTACAGCACCTTGAGCACCAGCTAAAGTAGAGATATCTAGAGCATCATTAGCTGCAACAAGAGCAGTTTTCAAATCCACACCAGTTTTTGACAAATCAATGTCCATCGTTTGAGCTGAATTTGCACCTACTTGGATTTTTAGTACACCAACAGCCCCAGCCGATTTATCCAACAACTTCATAGTGTTGAACTCAGTATTGTCTGTAATTCTTGTGATTTCTTGACTTAATTGGTCAAACTCATCTTGTAGAGCAGTTCTATCAGCACCAACGTTAGTATCAGAAGAAGCTTGTACTGCAAGTTCTCTTTGTCTTTGAAGAATGGAATGTACTTCATTTAATGCACCTTCAGCAGTTTGAATTAGAGAGATACCATCTTGTGAGTTCTTAGAAGCCATATCCAAACCACGAATTTGTCCACGCATTTTTTCAGAGATTGCTAGACCAGCAGCGTCATCTCCAGCACGATTGATACGAAGACCTGAAGATAATTTCTCCATAGATTTTGACTGTGCATTTGATGCACTGTTCAACTGACGGTGAGTGTTCAATGCTGCAATGTTGTGATTAATACGCATAATGTAAATCCTCCTAAAAGATTATTTTGAATTTTATTGGGTTTCCCCTAAGTTGATATATAATAAACCCTATGGGTCTACTAACAATATGAAAAAATTCCTTCTAAATTCTAAACTTGTAACTATGGACTTTAGGCTGGCAGGGTTGAATTCGGTTATCGCACAATTCTTCGCGGTAGATTTTTACATCTTTAGGTGCATCAATTGCGAAACGAAGTAAACCTGTTTCAGTTTGAAGAATGGTCACCGATATGGTATCTCCAATTATCACGCTGTCCCCAACTGTTTTTGTCCTTTTTTTAAACTTGCCTATCCATCGACCGCTTACCTTTACTTTTCTTATTTGAAGTTCTGGTGGGGCATCAATGGATAACCATGGTCTTGAACCGTATTGCAGAACAGTAACTTTTACATTTTTTCCAATGATGACAGACTGTCCAATCTCTCTGCCGATGATTAGCATCTTGTTACCATCCTCCAAAGATTCTTTTACCTTACAATTCTATTATCGGTTATTCGAAAGAATTGTTTAGTTTGAATTAGCATATTTTTTGCTAATTATTTAAAAAATTCTTTGTTATTATTTTTATCGGATGGTAAAATTATATGTTTAGCAATTTTTTATTTTTTTACCTTTCCCTTTAAGAATTTCTTATTTTTTTTCGGATAGGTTTTGAATTTGTTTGATTCTTTTTAACCTATCCATTAATTATCCCTTGCTATTATTTTTATCGACCCCCTGCAATAATTGTTTAGTACCTTTCAAGAAAATTCCCTAAAAAAAATAAATAGCCCTATCCATCTAGGGATAAGGCTATTGTAGATAATCTTTTTTTATTTAAAATGCTCACCATAATTAAATTCAAATCTAAAACCATAATCAAAAAAATGTTTGACAAGTTTTTGCTTTCTTACTATTTTTCCAAACAAAACTATTTCCCGATTATGTAGTTTTAAATGAACCTTATAGATTGCAAGAAAGTTGACAGCAAATTCAACTTTACTAACAAATCTTAATCCGCCAGCACTCATATCTACTATATAAATATCTTTAGTTTCAATGTTCTGATTCTCATTTTGATATGATATTGTAACAAGTTCAAGGGAGGATTTAACTGGTTTATCAAACTTATATCTCTTAAATCGTCTTCTATTTAAGGTCTTGTTCAAGTGGATCACCAATTGCTTTTTTCTATATAATACCATATCAAATTAGAAAATTAAAAAGCGCCGATTATCTTTTCCCTTTCAGATAATCGGCGCTTTAACATTTATATTACATTCCTAACTGCTGTGAAAGCCAAGAGCTTTGAGAATTCAGCTGCGATAAGGCCTTTTCCATTGCTGTAAATTGCTTCCACAGTCTTTGCTCATAAGCATTTACTTTGTTTTGTTCATTATCGATATTTTCGTTTAACGATTTTAATTGTTTTGCCATATAGCTTTTTGTGTCCACGACCGAATTGGGGGAACCAGCAAGAGTTCCTAGCTGTGAAATCGTTTCTTTCAATCGGTCATAGATTCTCCAGCCAAAACCACTCGTTTGGTGCATAGCGGTATCCTCTACAGTATTTTTTGTTCCCGTTCCTTTTACCGTAAATAGATTTTTCACATCATCTAAATTGGATTTCAATGTCCCTTTCAACTTTTCTTCGTTAAGAATCAATTTCCCGTTATCTCTATAGCTGGTAGAAAAATCAATCCCGATAGACTTCAATGAATTAAAGCTGGTAGAAATGCTGCTGTTTTCTACAATATTGGAAAGACTGTTCCGCATTTCATATAAGAAGTTTCTGATCGTTGAATCACCAGACAAAAGCCCGCTCTTTGCTTTATCCTCCCAAAGTTTAATGTCGCTGTCTTTCATGTCTTTTTTCTGTTCATCAAGCAATGGAGGATAGTCACGATAGCGTTTTTCTGTTAATCTTCCATTTAGATCATCAATAATCTCGTTGTACTTATCTACGAATGTTTTAATACTATTAAAAACAGCGTCCGTATCAGAGCTGCTATTTATCGAAATATTTCCTGCTGGAAAGTCTGATTTAATATCAAACGTTATCCCGTCATAGGTAATTTTATTTGTATCAGAACGATACTCGAGTCCATTTATGGTCATCTTCGCAATTTGTTTATCAGTACCCTTAGTTATCGAAGTATCAGATGTTCCGTCTCCCCATAAACTAGTACTGGTAGTACCTGCTTGAATATTTAGTGCAGCAAGCAAATCTGGTGTACCGCCAATGGTCAGATCAAGATTACCTGCAGTATCATTTGTAAAGGTTAGGGATTTTTCCGTTGAAGAATAAGAAACTGAAACCGATGGATCGTTAGTTATTTTATTTAAAACAGTCGATATTGTATCAGTTGGGCTAAATTCAATGGTACTGCTATTAACAGTGAACCTTATTTTCCCATCTGCATCAGGTGTCACATTACCAAGTGTCTGGGTGGTATCAAGACCAGTAGTTAAAAAGAATTTCACCGAAGTTGTTGTTGCATCTTTAGCCTGTTGAACATTTGTAATCTGATAAGACGATTGGGTCGGTATGCCAGTAACTGCTGCTGAGACTACACTGTCATTTGAAGAAGTGGTAACCTGCTTATTAAACGTAGACTGTAGCCGCAGTCCTTCCATTGCTTTTCGAAACTCGTCAACCTTTTTGTTTATATCTCGGTAAGCATCGGTTTTCCAGGTTGTCCAAGTTTTCGCTTGCTGCATTTTATTGAGACGGCTGCTTTGCACTTTAACCAAATTGGCTACTATTTCATCTGTATTCATCCCAGATGCAAGCCCGGTGACTCTTAATGTGTTGTGATTATTAATCAATTTTTTCACACCCCTTTAATAATTAAATTATAGATCTGTGAGCATCTACATAACCTTTTATATTTAATTATCGGGAATATTAATGAAAAGTTTAATTAACTGCCAAAAAAAGAGGAGAAAATCTCTCCTCTTCCATGATTATACTTTAAACTTTCCTAACACCTGCTGTAATTCTTCCGTCATTCTTGACAGCGAAGCCGCTGAAGAAGCGATTTCTTCCATAGACGCAAGCTGCTCTTCCGCAGCCGCTGAAACACTTTGCGTGCCGGATGCGGACTCTTCGGCTGTGGCAGCAAATATTTTTATTGAATGTAGAACCTGTTCCGTTCCTGCGGAAATTTGCTCAACAGACGCAGAAACTTCTTGGATTTGTGACGTCACTTCATTTATAGAGCGGAGAATTTGTTCAAAGGATTCCCCTGCTGAGTGAACAACGGTAATCCCTTCCGAAACCTCATCGGTTGAATGTTTCATCGATTGAACCGCTTTGCCTGTTTCCTCTTGAATCACAGAAATTAGTTGGGATATTTGCTGGGCCGATTGTCCGGATTGTTCTGCAAGCTTACGCACTTCATCAGCCACAACAGCAAAGCCTCGCCCATGTTCTCCCGCTCTAGCAGCTTCAATAGCCGCATTAAGGGCGAGCAAATTGGTTTGCGCAGCAATTCCTGTGATAACCTCGACAATTTGACCAATTTCTTGGGAGCGGTCACCTAGTACTGTTATTACATCAGCTAAACCATTAACCGATGTGTTTATAGAATTCATTTGTTGTACAGCCATTTGAATTGCTTTGTTTCCTTCCCTCGCCCCTTCAGATGTTTGTAAGGCAGAGGACGATACTTGCTGGGTATTGGCTGCAATTTGCTGTATGCCAATTGAGATTTGCTCCATGGCCGATGAACTTTCCTCAACACCATGAACTTGACTCTCAGCTCCTGTTGCGACTTCTTGTATAGTAGAAGCAATCTGTTCAGTTGCTTTTGTATTTTGTTCTGCACTGGCGGTAAGCTCTTCCGACGCTGCAGAAACCTCCAATGCATTTGACCTTACCTGTTGTAGGACGGTGCGTAAATTATTCGCCATTTGATTGAATGATTGTGCCAATTCACCCAATTCATCGCGATTCTTCACTTTAATGTCATCAGAAGAAAGGTCGCCGTCCGCAATTTTCCGAGCAGCGCCGGCAAGGGTTATGACAGGTACTGTGATGATACGGCTAATAAACCAAGCAATTGCAACTCCAAAAAGTACACCAATAATCTCTAAAATTAACATCCAGCTTTTGGCGCTTTTAACACTTTCAGTAGCAGCCGCACTCCCATCATCTAATAGCTTTTGTTGGTATTTCATGAATCCGCTAGTTTTTTGCTCAAATTGGTTAACGTAGCTAACACCTTTAGTCGATACTAAACGTAATGCTTCCTCTTTATTATTTTGTTGTTTGAGCTCTACAATTTGATTGAAAAACTGATAATAATCTTTTTCAATTTGATTCAAGTCATTTAGATAGGCTTTCGCTTCAGGTTGTTTAATCATTTCCCCTAGCTTGGTACTGATTCGATTGTAATTGCCATGAGCTTCCGCAAATTTATTTGGAGAAACTTGATCATCCAACAATAAGTAACCGCGCAGGTGAACCTGCTCTTGCTTAATTTCAATGGCCAGTTCCTTTATCATGATTAACTTCATTGCTTTATCGTCAATTAAATGAGTATACGTATTATCTACAGTAGTAATTCGTGTATATCCTAGACCCGCGATAGCCATTAAAATAATTAATATAGCTAAATTACCGCATAACAATTTCTTGCTTAAAGTCATCTTCATCAATTGTCATCTCCTATTTTACAGAAGCATTTTTACACCCATTGAAATTAGAACCACCAAAACTACCTCACAATCCCGTTGGCAATACCCATCATTTGGTCTGCATAGGAAACAGCTCTTGCGTTCATTTGATAGCTTCTTTGTGAAGTCATTAAGTCTGTCATTTCTTTCGTCAAATCGACATTCGACCCTTCCAGGAATCCGGATGTAAGTTGAACTTCGTTTGTCTCCATCAGCCTGACAAAGTCGTTAGGGGTAGAGCCGGCCGGCAATACTGTTGTATCAATCGTAAATTGATTTTCGCCCGCATTTCGCAGAACATGAGGATTTTGGATATCCACAATACCTATTTGCTGGGGTGACAAAAATGAATCGCCTAGCCCATTTTTATTTTTCAACTGAATTTGTCCTGTTGCATCAATCTTGACCTCATACTGTCCATTCAGTTCGATTGCCCTGCCATTCTGATCCAACAGCATGCCCCCGTTCGCATGAACCAAGTGAAAGTTTCCTGGCTGGCCTTGAATAGGGCTCAGGTGAAAATTTCCATCTCTCGTATAGCGAATCTCAGCTGGGGCACCAGGTACTGCCGATGGATAAGAGATTTGGAAAAAACCCTTCCCTTCGAGCATTAAATCAAAGGGATATTTCGTTTCGATAGCCTGTCCTTGTTCCATATTAATCTGCATCAGTCCAGGCAGTGTCCCATAACTGACACGGATTCCGTTCGGGGTAAGCCGTCCGACTTCCTGGTTAACCCTGCTTTGGTTATTGATTTGTGAGGCCAACACCTCCGAGAAACTATGGTCTTTTCGTTTAAAGCCAGTTGTATTTACATTTGCCACATTATTGGCAGAGGTATCAATTTTTTGCTGGTAGGCCTGCAATGCCCCGGAAGAGATGTATAATGATGTATTCAATTTCCTAAACTCCTCTTCATCATAAATTATCCATTCATTTTTCCAACAGAATATAATTGCTGTAATGATTGGTCATACACGCCGATGACTTTTTGGTTGGCTTCATAGCTTTTTACTGTGGCCATCATCTCTGTCATCGTTTGGCCCGGGTCGACATTCGATTGTTCAATGTAACCTTGGTGCAGGACGACACCCGGATTCGTGCCTCCTGCGTCTTGAATAAACGGTAATGGGGCAGCAGACTGGTAAACATTACCTCCTTGGCGGCGGAGTTCGTTAGGATTTTGCACAACAGCAATTCCAATCTGCCCAATATTGACGGAATTAGCGGTAATCTTGCCATCATCAGATATTTGTAAATCTTCTTTAGCAATGCTGCCAAAGATTTGGATTGGGCGATGATCAGCGCCTAACACTCGGTATCCATCGGATGTGACAAGGTTGCCATTAGCATCTAAATCCCACTTTCCGTTCCTTGTATATCCCATTGTTCCATTAGGAAGTTGAACACCGAAGAATGCTGCCGGCTTTATCTGCCGCCCGTTCACAGTTTGAAACGGAATGCTCTGGTCGTCAATAGCCATATCCAAAGGCTGATTCGTTTCAGTCAGTGTTCCTTCATTAAAACTAGGAATGCGTTCCTGGGCATAGACGCCATTTACAAGGACTCCTATAGGTACATTCTGTACAGGCAATTTTGGTGCACCTGCAGCCTTTGTTATGTTGGCCGTTTCATTAAAATCCCTAATTCTGTTAATCAAAAGCTTTGGAAAAGCCCTTAGTACTGTATCATCCTTCTTATAACCCGGTGTTTGCGCATTGGCAAGATTATCCGCTAATGCTTCCTGTTTCCGCTCCATGGAAAACATTCCCGATGCGGCAGAATATAGACCTCGTATCATTGCAATTCACCTTCTTCATTAAGTGTTTCGAGCAGCAAACTCTAGGATGTAGGAAACTTCCTCATATTCCATTTTTAATTTTCTGGCAATCTGTTCTCCGGTAAGTCCCCGTTCCTTTAATTTTAAAATTTCCTTTGTATAATTATCCTTACTAACTTGTAGTTCTACAGTTTTATGAGATGGTTCAGGGGGATTTTCCGCCCTTTTATTCGTTGTGAGGCCTTTTTCCTTTAACTTTAACTTTAACTGCACCTGACCAATTGTCATTTTCAACTCGGATAATTCATGGGTAATCCTTCGTTCAATGTCAAGTATTTTTTGCTCTAATTGCTGGTTGGCACCTTCTTCCCCTCGAGATTTCCCCTTTGTATAAACAGTAACTAGAACGATAAAATTGACAATTAATAGCGCAAGAGTTATGTAGCTAAGCACTGTTTTTCTCCTTTCTAGATAACTCCCTTTTAGATTTATAAAACTATTGGATTAGCTCATCTGTTAAGTAAACCCGTGTTACATACTTTTCCCCCAGCTCTTTGTTAAGTTCCTCTTTAACATTTTCTTCAATTAAGGTGATACCGGCTGAACCCACTGATTCTTCCTTCGTCATACGGTTGATCGTTTTTATGATGGAACTTTCCACAAGGAATTGAAGTTTTTTAACCTCTTCCGCATTTTTGGGGGAAGTTGTAATTATCTTAAACTTTGTTTTGATAAAGCCGCCGTTAGCGAAGTTCGTCGTGATATTCTCGGTATCTACCGACTTTTCTAAAACCTGATCGATGGTCGGCAGTTCCTCTTCGCCCTTTGTCTGTCCAGGACCAAGAAAATGTTGATAGGCAAAATATCCTCCAATACTTATAAGCAACAATACTCCAATGGCAATCAAAAATAGTTTTAAGCTCTTCATTTCGTTAACCCCTTATCAAAATATTTCTCTTTTACGTATAGAGGTTAATCAATAACCCTTTAATTTCGCCAATCCTATCTAATACCGATAGACTAGTAGCTTGTTGATTTAGAATATGATCTGTAAGTTCTACCAATTTACGGTCTACGATTTGGATTGTCTTCAAAGTTTTATTTCCGCCATAGGGATCCCAGCTGTCAGTTTGATGCAGCCCTATGCCGTTTTTGGTTACATCGTCCATAAAACGTTTGATCAAATCTTTATATTTGCGCAGCTCAGCAAATGTAGGCTTTTCACTTAATTGCTGCCCCTGCTGAGTTATATCATCTAATAATTGCTGCAGATAATCCTTGTTAAGCTCTTTTGTGTAGGAAGACATTATTTTTTGAAAAGATGCAGATGTAGAGGATGTCCGTTCGTTCACTGTAACACGTGGATCATTAACAATAACCCTTAAAGTGTCTTGGATTTTCATTCCCGGTTCACCTCCAATTTTCCGATTGTATTCAAAAAAACAATCAAAAACTATCAAAATAATAAAGTCATTATACCTTTAATTCCAAAAAAATTCATCAATTTTTTTGGAAATACTTTTCCTGTAGCGTTTTTTTTAGATTTAGATAAACGCTTCCGTTGACGGGCAACGAAAGCGTTACAAAGGATTCCTCTATAATGCTTCTTTAAGTTCTCTCAATTCGTCCAGATTGGTAGTGTCTTCCAAAAGTTTTTCAACATTAAGCAGAATGACTAAACGCTCTTCAAGCTTTGAGATTCCCTCCAGATAGGAGACTTCCTTTTTTTCTAATAGATTTGGATATTGAATTGTGTTGGCCATAATATCTAGGACATCTGTTGCTGCATCCACCACAAGTCCAATTTCACTACTGTTTACCTGAAAAATAATAATCCTTGTTTCATCACCTGGCTGAAGCGTTTCTCCTGTCAAGGCCGCACGCAGGTCGACGATTGGGGTTACCACATTTCGAATCGTTGTGACTCCCAGAACATGGGGCGGACGATTCGGATATGGCATGATTGACTGCATTCTTTCGATAGAAACGACTTGACTAATGTGAACGCCGTATTCTTCTTCTCCCACTTTAAAAACTAACGCTTTAAAATCCGCTATTACCATTTGCTTGCTCATTTCGCTTTCTCTCCTTCATGCCAGTTGTTATTTAGCCGAATCTGCAGTATTTTCCTTATTAAGTTGTAGCTTTTATTAATTCCGTCAACTTTAGAAAAATAATCAAGCGCTCCTCGATTTTAGCAATGCCGCCAAAAAAATCATTATCAAGTTCACTTTCAAAAGCCGGTTCAATCATTTCGGCTGTAATATCAATAACGTCACTCGTTTGGTCAACGCTAAAGCCCAATTCAATTTCTTCATACTTAGTAATTATCACTCTTGTTTGTTCAGTGAAGCTTACTTCGCCAATGTTTAATTTGCTTCTTAAATCAATAATAGGTGTCACATTACCACGAAGATTGATGACACCCTGTACATAAGAAGGAGCATTTGGAACTCGCGTTATGTGCTGAATTCTCTCGATAGACTGGACATAATCTATGTCCAGCCCGTATTCCTCATTCCCTAATTTAAAGGCCACAATTTTCATTGTTTCCATTGTAGACGTACCGTCCTTTCTATTTAAAAAACTGATTGGAGTCAATAATTAAGGCTACCTCACCATTTCCAAGAATGGTCGCACCTGAGATGGCATAAAGGTTGGTTAAGAATCCGCCTAATGATTTTAATACAACTTCTTGCTGTCCTATCACAGCATCAACTACTAAACCAACTGTCTTTTCCCCTTTACGCACGATAACAATAAATAACTGATTAGCTTCCGTTTGTGCATTAGCCGGAACCTGGAACACTTCCTTCAGAAATACCAACGGAACGACCTGTCCACGGAATTGAATCACCTTTTGCCCGTATAGCGTGGTAACCTTATCATACGGTGAGGTAGTTATTTCAACAATTGAATTAAAAGGAATCGCATAGGTTTCTTCTTCCACTTTTACCAGCATTGAGTAAATAATCGACAATGTTAATGGGAGCTGAATCCGGAAAACCGATCCCTGTCCCGGCGTGGATTCAATGGTAATCACACCGCCCAAAGATTCAATTTTTGTTTTGACGACGTCAAGACCCACGCCCCTGCCGGAAATATCCGAGATTTTATCAGCTGTGCTAAATCCGGATGAGAGAATCAGCGCAAAAACTTGCTGATTGGTAAGCATTTCTGCTTCCTCTGGAGATACAATCTCTCGCTGAATTGCCTTTGATAAGACCTTATTGCGGTTAATGCCTTTACCATCGTCAATAACCTCAATGAACACGTGATTCCCTCCGTGATATGCCTTTAAAAGGATCTTGCCTTCTTCCGGTTTGTTGCAAGCAATTCTTTCCTCAGTTGATTCCAACCCATGGTCGAGGGCATTTCTTAATAGATGCACAAGGGGATCGCCGATTTCATCGATTACAGTACGGTCAAGCTCTGTCTCCTCTCCTTCTAACACCAATAGGACCTTCTTATCCAATTCTTTAGCCAAATCTCGAACCATCCGTGGGAATCGGTTAAATACCTGTTCTACAGGCACCATCCGCATATTTAAAATAAGTCCTTGCAGGTTGGTTGAAATTCGCGTCATATGTTCTACTGTTTCTGTCAATTCGGTCAGCTGTGATTTTCTGGAGATTTGTTCAAGCCGGCCGCGGTCAATAATTAACTCACTGAATAAATTCATTAAGTGGTCTAGCTTCTCAATATCGACCCGAATCGACTTTGACCGATGTTTTTTTCTTTGCGGGTCAGTTTCTGCTTTCCTTTGTACTTGGGCTATCTGCTGATTCTCCTCTGCAGCTTCTTCAAGAATGTTTCCTGCTTTATTCTGTTCAAGTTGTAATCCGCTTGCCACTACAACCTCTGACACTTCTGAAACAGAACTAAGCTGCAATTGAATTTCTTGATTGGTCTGATCAGACAATAATAATAATGTAAAGGTATTTCCAAACCGATCCTCCTCTATCTCTTCCACAGAGGGCTGGGTTTGGATAATCTCCCCTAGTTCATCAGCTGCTTGGAACACCATATAGGCACGCACCGATTTCATAATACAATTTTCTTCAATGGTTACTGTAATATGGTAAAGATTGTTTCCTGACTTTCTTGCCTCATTGATCACAGAATACCGGTACTCGTCGATATCTACCACTAAGGATGAGGCCACTTCTTTGGAAGCATCCGATAAGGTGTCCGATGCCGGTATTTGAGAAGGATTTTGTATTTTCGCAAGTTGGCGGACAACCTCTGTAACATTTTCTTTTCCATCTCCACCTTGTTCAATGTTGTCAACCATTTTATCAATTAAATCCACACACTTGAAAATAATGTCCATAATTTCAGAATTAATTTTCAATTTGGAGTTTCGGAGAAGATCCAAAACGTTTTCCATTTCATGTGTCAGGGATGCTAAATCTTCAAATCCCATGCTTCCCGCCATTCCTTTTAGTGTGTGCGCTGATCGAAATATTTCGTTGATAATGCCAGTATCTTCTGGTTCTGTTTCCAGTTTTAACAAGGTATCGTTAATTGCTTGCAGGTGTTCTTTCGATTCCTCGATAAAAATTTCTAAGTAATTATTCAAATCCATATTTATTCCCTCACTTTCATAGCTTGCATGCATGATGGTCATAATGGCCTAGCCATTTCTCAAAACAAAGTCTATTTTCTATTAAAAACATGTGAGACACCACTATGGAAAATGTGTTTTTATATTAATATCGACTTTTGATAGAATTAGTTTATGAAAATTCAACATTTATTTTTTTATGTATATTTACTATATCAAAATGAACAAAAATAGTTTGATAATTTTTCGTTTCTATCAAACAATAGTTGTTTATTCGCCAATTATCCAATACAATAAAATTACAAAATCGCAATTTTGTAAAACTAAAAATAAGGAGGAATCAATTTTGAAGGAACCCTCTACACTCATAGGGATCGTCTTAGCGTTGGTAGCTGTCGGGGTAGGAATGGTGTTGAAAGGTGCCAGTATAACTGCCTTGCTCAATCCCGCAGCCTATTTAATTATCTTCGTCGGGACCGCAGCGGCACTATTCGTCAGCTTCCCGATGTCAGAGTTAAAAAAGTTTCCAAAATTAATCAAAATTATTTTCGGTGGCGGTCAAAAAGTACCATCAAAAACAGAAATTATCGATTCGTTTACGAAATGGGCAACCCTTGTCAGGAAAGAAGGCCTACTAGGGCTGGAAAATGAGTTAACCAATATCGAGGATCCCTTCCTTAAGCAAGGTATGGAACTAATTATTGATACGACCGATTCAGAATTCAGCGAGGATGTCCTATTAGAAAAGGTGAGTGCCATACAGGAACGTCATCGTAAAGGCGCATTGATTTTTTCACAGGCCGGGACCTATGCTCCTACCTTGGGGGTTCTTGGGGCCGTTGTAGGTTTAATTGCCGCTTTAGGAAACCTGGCTGATGTTGAAAAGCTCGGCCATTCCATTGCCGCCGCTTTTATAGCAACTTTGCTTGGAATATTTTCCGGTTACGTGCTGTGGCATCCAATGAGCAATAAGCTAAAGCTGTTGTCCAAACGGGAAATTGAGATTCGTCATATTATGGTCGAAGGCTTGCTGTCATTGCAGGAAGGCCTTAATAGCCGACAATTAGAACACAAACTTAATGTTTACTTAACTCCTGATGAACTCGTGCAAAAGTATGCCCACACAGGTACAAATGAGGAGGTTTCCAGTGGCCAGGAAAAAGCGTCGTACTCTTCATGATGAAGAAGAGCATGTTGATGAATCATGGCTGATTCCTTATGCAGACTTATTAACCTTGCTACTAGCATTGTTTATCTGTCTGTTCTCGATGCGGACTGAGGATCAGGCTAAATCGGATGCGATGATGGAAGCACTATATAAAGCTTTTAATACGATTTCCGTATTTGAGACATCGAGTGGGGGTCAGTCACCAAGTAATACAAGTTTCACGGATAACAAAGATAATGCAGAAAAGCTGCCAAATCCTATCGATTCATCAAAGGAAGTGCCTAAAGAAGATACAGATGAGAAAAAGCTCCAGGATTTGATGGTAAAACTTCAGAATTATATTGATGTTAAGCAGCTAAACGCGGAAATCCAGTTAACCGATATGGATGAAGGCATTCAAATTATGCTAAAGGATAAGATCATTTTTGATTCAGGAAGCGACCATATAAAGCCAAATTTCTTTCCTATCCTTGACGGGATTGCCGAAATGTTGTTGACTGTGGAAAATCCCATAAAGATAGAAGGTCATACCGACAATCAGCCAATTCACAGCGCCCAATTTCCGTCAAACTGGGAATTATCCGGTGCTAGAGCCTTATCGGTTGTTCATTATTTGCAAACTAAAAATATTAATCCTGTCAGGTTAAACTTTGTCGGATTTGGTGAGTTTAAACCGCTTCATCCGAACGATACGGTTGAAAATCGCGAAGCAAATCGCCGGGTTAACATCATTATTCTTCGCTAATAAAACTCCAAAGACAGCCTTTGGAGTTTTATTTTATTCCAACTTCCCCTTGACTTAAGGTTTCCACCGAATGACATCATTCCTGCTCTAATAAACACCTCAAAATAAATATAATAGGTTATATCAAGTCTTTTAATCGAAAAAAGCGAGAAAGATTCTAATCAAATCCTTCTCGCTTTTAAGTTTAAAATCGATTTGAACTTACTCTCAAGTAGCTTTTACGTTCTTTAGTCACCTGTGGTTCTTGTTTATTATCGACCTGTTCTAACAGATGATTAAGGGTCCCTGTACAAGTAGGACATTTCCCTTCGCCTTGGATCATTGTTCCACACGTTTCACATGGGTATGAAAGGTTCTGAAAATCTCTTAAAAGAATACGCTGAGCCAGTATATACTCACGAATTTGCTTAACTGATACACCCGTTGCGTCACTTAACTCCTGGATAGTGCAACTAGAATAATCACGCAGGTGAGAAGTAACCTTTAAATAATCATCCTCTTGTTTTTGATAACAGAGGTCACAAATATCGCGAATACGCAGGAACAGTTTCCCGCATTTTCGACAATTCCCAAGCTGCGGACCAGCCATCTCGGTCACTCCCCTAGTGTGAAAAATCTCTCATAATAAATTCAAGCGGCTGCTAGCTTGCGAGCACTTTGTTAATCGCTTCCATTACCCTGTCGGCCTGAAATGGTTTCACTACAAAATCCCTTGCGCCTGCTTGAATCGCTTCTAAAACCATTGGCTGCTGCCCCATCGCTGAACACATGATAACTTTGGCTTGTGGGTACATCGCTTTAATCTCTTTTACTGCGGTAATCCCGTCTTTTTCAGGCATCGTAATATCCATAGTTACGACATCTGGCTGTAACTCCTGAAACTTTGCTACAGCATCTGCTCCATTTACAGCCTCTCCCACTACCTCAATTCCATTCTTCGTTAAAATATCTTTTAACATCATTCTCATGAATGCTGCATCATCTACGATTAAAACTCTTGCCATCCAATATTCCTCCTAAATCTTCTAGAGATTACATCGTCATTTTTGTTATGCGATCAATTGGGTTAATGATATCCGTAATTCGTACACCGAAATTCTCTTCGATGACGACCACTTCCCCTTTTGCGATTAGCTTGTGGTTGGCCAAGATATCGACTGGTTCCCCCGCTAACTTATCTAATTGAATAACTGCACCAGGGCCCAACTCGAGAATTTTCCTTATTTGCATTTCTGTACGCCCTAATTCCACAGTAATCTCCAAAGGGATATCATATAGCATATCAAGATTACCTAACGAAGGAGCGCCAGAACCGGTATCTTGGAACGCGCCAAATTGAACCTTTTGGATATTTGTATGAGGTTCCTTATTTACATTACTTGCTGATTGTGGTGGAACAACAATTGCTGACGGTGCCGGATTGTGAACAGAAGGCTGAGTGAAATGGTCGGTCTTTATCTCCTCCGCAATTGCTGTTGCTGCCGCTTCTTCACTTGCACCCAATATCTTTTGAACCATTTCCTTTGCGAAGGATAACGGAATAAATTGGATCATATTGGAATCAATTAACGTGCCAACCTTCAGTCGAAAGGAAACTTCAATAATAATATTATCCTCCAAACTATCCAATTTTTTTGGAGGAAAACCTAGAACATCTATACTTGGAGGTGAAATATCTACTTTTTGATTAAAAATGGTTGACATCGATGTAGCTGCTGATCCCATCATTTGATTCATGGCTTCTTGTACAGCACTAAGGTGGAGCTCCGAAAGATCCGGATCAAGTGCTGTTCCATCGCCACCCATCATTAAGTTGGCAATGATTTTAGCATCATTTTCCTTAATCATTAACAGGTTTTTACCCCTAATGCCCTCTGTATAATCAACGTGTACTGCAACATGCTTCTCTTTAATAATCTCTTCCATCCGCTCCTGAGCAATTACGGATAAAACTGGTGTGGTAATTTCCACCCGTTGGTTTAGTAACATAGATAGGGCCGTAGTAGAGCTCCCTAGTGAAATATTGCCAATTTCACCTAATGCATCCTGCTCCAAGGTGCTAATAAAGTCATCAATAGATAATTTACTTGTGTCTTCTGTTTGATTAAACAGCGCATTGATCTCTTCTTGAGAAAGTAATCCGTCACCCATCTACAGTTCATCTCCTTCCGTTGAAATTACTTGGTCAATTTGGACAGCATAATGTCCTTTCTGGGTACCAGGATTTCCAATGAACCTGGTCTTCTTTCCTACCTTTACTTTTAGCTCCCCGGCTTCAATCCCGATGACATCACCGGCTTGAAGGTTCAATAAATCGGAAATAGGAATTTTTGCTCTGCCAAGTTCGGCAATCAAAGGAAGGCTAACGTTATCAATGGTTTGCTTTAATTTATCCTGCTGCGCAACATTCTTCTTTGCCATGGATGACAGCCATTGCTGGGTAGATAATTTCGGCAGCACTGGTTCTACAATTAAATGCGGCAAACAAAGGGTCATTCTTCCGGATATTTCCCCGATAGTAGTCCGGAGAGCAATAACAATAACAGTGTCATTCTGCGAAGCTATCTGTAAAAATTGGGGATTTGTCTCCAATGCATCCCACTTTACACGAATATTCTCGACATCCTTCCAGCTTTCTTGGTATAAATCAAAAGCCCGAATGATAATTTTCTGGAGCAGCGCCAATTCAATTTCCGTCAAGGTTTCTTTCTTCACTGATGAATCTCCGTGCCCGCCAAGCAAACGCTCAATAATAGCGTAAGCCACTTGTGGATTTATTTCCATTACCATTTTTCCATCCATCGGCTTTACATCAAAAACATTCAAAATTGTTTTTGATGGAATTGACGCAATGAATTCATGGTAATTAACTTGATCGACCAAATCAATTTCAATTTGCACAAATGTTCTTAACTGTGCTGATAAATAGGAAGTCAATAGTCTTGTGAAGCTTTCATGGATCCGCATAATGCTTCGCAGTTGTTCTTTGGAGTACCGCATCGCGCGTCTGAAATCATAAACTTTTACTTTGTCCTTCTTTTCTGCCACATCTGATGCTTGCAGTTCGCCATTATTTAAGGCAGATAAAAGGGCATCAATTTCCTGTTGCGATAATACCTCTGCCAAAGGGCATCCCCCTAACTCTTCCATGAGTTATTGAATCATTTTGTTTATAATATAAATCTGATTGATTTTCCCATCCTGCATTTGTTTATTTAGTTGAATTTTCATGTCCTCTTCAAACTTAGTCATTCCATCAGGACTTGCCGCCTGCTCTTCTGTCATTGAAGAAAGAAGCAGTAAAGCTGTATTTCTAACTTGGAAGTTCCGCTTTTCAAGCTCTTCCTTTGCTTTCACCGAATTGGTTTGGAGTTTAAAGCGCAGTTGTATATAACCACCAGACTGTAAGTTTGTCGATATGGGCTCGGTCTCAACCATCGTCGCTAAAATCTCATCGGCCGATAGCTCTTTCGTTTTCTGTTTCGCCTCGGAGTGATAGATAAAAAAACTTCCTCCACCTACGGCAATGATAATAGTGACTACAACAGTAATGAGGACAAGTTTTATTTTGGCTTTCATGTAATCCCCTGCCTTTATTTTAAGAGATTAAATCAATCTCTTGTCCAAATCCTATCGTTTTAGGTTTACTACTTCTTCCAGGATAGAATCGGATGTTGTTATGGTTCTGGCGTTAGCTTGGAAACCCCGCTGTGCAATAATCATTTCTGTAAATTCTTCAGTTAAGTCAACGTTTGACATTTCTAAAACACCAGAATTGATTTGCCCACCTGCATTATCTTCGATTCGGCCAAGAACGGCAGCACCAGAGTTACCAGTTGCCTCAAACATAGTATTACCAATCTTTTTTAACCCGCCAGGATTGGAGACTACAGTAGTTGCCAAGGAAATCACATCCCCGGGATCATAGTCATATACGGCAGGATCATTTACTTCAGGATTGTACAAATAAAAGTCTGTTCCGTTTTTACTTGCCAGTTTTCCACTATTGCCGTCCTCATCCACAACATTGATATAGCCGTAAGAGTCGATAGAGTAGGAGGTAAATGCTTTATTTGTCACAGCATCTGAAGAGATGTTGATTTGTATTGGTGCTGGTGAAGTATCGGTCTTCCCTAACACATAGAATCCATTCGAATTAACTAAGTCCCCCGATGCATCACGGGTAAAATTACCTGCTTTAGTCAAGTAATTAGCTCCGCCAATTTCAGGACTAACAACGAAAAACGCATCCCCATCAATTGCCAAATCCGAACCGACATTAGTTGTCATTGGACTCCCTGGTGTATGAATCGTATCAATTGAAGCAATCTTAGTTCCTAATCCTATTTGCTTAGGATTAACACCACCCCGCAGTCCTGTTGGAGAGGTGGCACCGGCGATATTTTGACTGATAATATCCTGAAAGATTACTCGGCTTTTCTTAAATCCGACTGTATTAACATTTGCCACGTTATTTCCGATGACGTCCAATTTGGTTTGGAACCCTTTCATTCCGGATACTCCTGAGTAAAGCGACTTTAACATTGCTGTTCCTCCTTAACTTTTTCAGTTGTAGAATCTACCTCGGGCTTTGACTGTTTGATTTCATTTACAAGTTCCATAGGGATTTTCTCCTTGCCAACTAAATAAAAATAACTTCCATTTTGGATAGAAACCCCATCTACTATACCAGAAATTGGAGTGGATGAATTTTCAGGTGTCCATGTTATCTCTTTGCCAATCGATGCTGCATACTGACTCATTTGGCGATTCGAAAACTTTTCGAAAGCATTGTTTAGGTTGGTCATTTGTTCCAAAGAACTGAAAGTCGCCATCTGGGCAATGAAATCTTTATCTTGCAGCGGACTCGATGGATCTTGATGTGATAGTTGCGTGGTTAAAATTCGCAGAAAATCATCTTTCCCAAGTTTGCTTTTTTGTTCGAACGGCTTTGTATTGTTAAAAACTGAGTTATTTCTTGCATATGTGGTGACATCGACCCAATTGCTCATCAAACTCTCTCCTTTCTATGCGGTAAAATCAATGCTTGAAGCTGAAATCGAAGAATTCCCCCCATATGTATAAGACACCTGTGGAGTTTTTTCTACTTCCTGTTGTTCAACCTCATTTAGTTTTCTGTTGGCTTTCTGTTGATGATTGAAGGTCCGTTGCTCTTGCTGCGAACCATAACCACCTTGAGAAAAGGAAAGATTTGCCTGATTGGAATCAAAAGAAATTTGCTGCGGCTGTTGTTGAATGACATCTAGCTTTTGCACAACAATGCCGTGTTGCTGCAATGCCTGTCTTAGCTGTTGTAATTGACCTTCTAATGCATCTTTGGCTAATGAATTCCCGGTCAATATTTGTGCTGAGACTTGTCCCTCTTGTGAGGTCAACTTAATCTCAATATGTCCCAAATGCTCTGGAAAAAGTGAAAATTTAGCTTCGGCAATACCTGACTGGCCATTGGTTATCCTCACATTTTTCCCAATCCACTCACCTATTTCTTGTGAAAAATCGGCAATATTTAGAGACGACGTGGACCGAGCGTTTTCATCGGACATGGCCCTCACGCCTGTCCCTAGCACTGGTACATTGATGTTCACTGGTTCCAAATTTGCCTTATTAGAACTTTCAGTTTCAAGTTTAGCGGATTCTATACCTGACATATTAAGGACTGAAGGCTTATTTTGTTCTTGCCCCCCATTTCCATCACGCGAATGGGTGGAATGGATATAGTGAATCTCGTTTTTATCAAGACTCATCTTAGATTTTTGTTCTTTTAAAAAACCCCGAGAACCTAAACTAAAAAGCTCGTCACCGTTTTGTGTCTGATCTAGTAAACTATGGATATCATTTTCATTAAGAAACTTGCGAATTCTCCCTAAAAGATCCTCTGGTAACTCTAATGGAGGTTGATTTTGTTTTATTTCGTTAATTAACTGAGTTAATTCCTGAATAACTTGGTCGTCATTAGATACAGAAGCTTGCTGAGTCTGCTCTAAATGCTCCATCCATTGCATCAAAGTTAACCCAACCTCTGTGGCGGTCTGTTGAAAAATTAATTTCTGGTCATTCGAGGGGTTCGAATTATCCAGATAAATCTGATCATCAAGTGTTATTTCATCTGCTTTTTCCGGTGATGAATCTGTTTGATTGTCTGTCAAGCCTGCTGATTGCCCAAATAGAGAAAACATTTCTAATATTTGATTGAAGTCAGTTTCCAAGGTGTCTTTTTCCTTGGAGGTTTTTGGCGTAGAACTTCCCGATTTTATTGTTTGATTTATTTTGATAGGGATTTGATTAATCTCCAAATAGCC
This sequence comes from Neobacillus citreus, assembly GCF_018343545.2. Classification (GTDB taxonomy): domain Bacteria; phylum Bacillota; class Bacilli; order Bacillales; family Cytobacillaceae; genus Neobacillus; species Neobacillus citreus. Next base: position 25,288 of record NZ_JAGYPE020000001.1, read on the forward strand.
TCCCCCTTTCATTTGGTTCTCCTTCATTAATTCCCATTATAACTGACTAGGAAGCTTTAGTCATTGTGTTTTTTTTGTTTTCCAATAGAATTTTATACCATATATCAAATTTTTTTGAGTTATTTTTATGCAAAAAAATGGCATTTCCCCCTTTTATCTAGTTCTTTTTATAGAAAAATGTCTCTTCTATTTCGAAGCCGTACCGTTCCGGTTTGAAAATTTGTTCTGTGCTTCCTACAAACAATACTCCTCCCGGTCTCAGGGCATCACTAAATTTTTGATAGAGCAGGTCTTTTGCCTCTTCGGTAAAGTAAATCATCACATTCCGGCAGATAATTAAATCATAGTTTGTATCAAAACTATCTTTTAATAAATTATGCCTGGCATACTTAATTTTCTTTTTAAGACTTTCTATAATTTCAAAGTTTAGTCCCTGCTTACGAAAATATCTATTACGATAAGAAATCGGTATTTGATGAAGCGATTTATGATTATAAATCCCGTCAACGGCTTTTTTAATGACGCCAAAATCTAGATCAGTTGCAAGAATCTGGTCTTTCAGGAGATTCATATTATCGAGCAGCATAGCGAGGGAGTACGGCTCCTCACCAGTAGAGCAGGCGGCACTCCAAGCTTTTACTTTCTCATTATCGTTATATAAACGAGGAATGATTTTTTTTTGAAGAACCTCCCATTGAGAGGGGTTGCGAAAAAATTCCGTCACGTTGATGGTCATATGATCAAGAAATTCTTGGACCAACTCTTTGTCTTTCTCCATTCCATTAAAAAATTCATCAAAGCTATTGTAACCATGCTTTTGATACATGGATATCAAGCGGCGTTTCATTTGGTCCTGCTTATATTGATTCAAGTCAATACCAGTAATTTTTTTTACATTATGCATAAAATTGATAAAACCAAAGTCCTCCATATTCCCTACACCCTTCAATTATTTAAATAGAAAACAAGGCGATGTCTATCCACATCCCCTTACTCTGATGGCCTTTTCCTTAAGCCTAAAACCTCCACTATAAGTCTCTAACTCTATATTTCTATTTTTTATCTTTTTAGTATCCAACATAAGAAATAATCTCTTGATAAATTTGCGAAAGTAAGAATTGGCCATCCGCATAACCTGCTTCCAATACAGATTTTGGCATTCCATAAACAACACAGGAATCCTCTGCCTCCACAAAGACATGTCCTAGATATTTTTTCACCAATGAACATCCTTTGGTACCATCTGCACCCATGCCAGTTAAAATAACCGATAACAGACGATTGGTGAAAATCGGAGCTGCTGAATTAAGCGAAATATCTATAGATGGCTTGTACAACGTTTTACCTTCAACTTTGTCAAAAATCTTAAATACAACAGAACCATCCGGTTTTTTTTCAAATAGGGTTTGATAGCCAGAGGGAGCAATATAAATGTTTCCAGCTTTAATTACCTGTCCATCCTTAGCCTCTTGGACAGGAAGCTGACATAGGGAATTAAACCGTTCGGCTAGAGGCTTTGTAAATCCTGCCGGCATATGCTGAGCAACGACAACTGGTATCGGAAAATTCGCGGAAAAACGCGGCAGAATGGCCTGCAGGGCAGAAGGTCCACCTGTAGAGCATCCGATAAAAATCAATTCTGTTTGCCGTTGTCTTACCACTCGAACCGCCTTTAATTGTGTCTGTTTTACTGCAACTGGAGGTCGACGTTTCGCTTCCACAATACTTTTTAAGCGCATGTGAAATTCTTGAATATGTTCCTGTTCAACCCGTGAGCGAATCAAGCTTTCCTTAAGAAAGAAATCTACAGCACCAAGCTCCAAGGCTTGAATCGTTTCGGCCGCTCCTTCGCCTGTCCGGGAACTCAACATAACGATTGGCACAGGAGAAGTGTTCATAATTTGTTCCAGCGCAGCAATTCCATTCATCTCCGGCATTTCGACATCCATTGTGACAAGGTCAGGACGAAGACGGTTAACCTTTTCAATAGCCTCTAAACCGTTTCTAGCGATTCCCACAACAAAGAATTGAGAGTCCCCCTCAATTAATTGAGAGATAGCCCTCCTCATGAAAGCAGAATCATCAACTACTAATACTCCGTATTTTTTCATCCTAAATTAGGTTCCTTTCGATAATAAAAAGTCTTTTCCGAATCTACTTTTTGAAATCCCAATGCCATATCCGTAATAGATTCTGCATGACCGAGGAACAAATAGCCACCGACGCTTAAATTTCTATGTAAATTTCGAATAACTCTTTTTGTTGTTTCCTGATCAAAATAAATTAATACATTTCGGCAAAAGATTACGTCCACCTCGCCGATTTTTGCAGTAAGATCTTCACTTATTAGGTTTACATACTGAAAACGGACCATACTTTGTATTGAGGGCTTGATTTGATATCCTCCCTCTTCTTTAGAAAAGTATTTTTTTAATAGATTCTCCGGTATTCGGCGAAATGCAAAAGACCCGTTGTGATACCACCCATTTTTTGCTTTTTCCAACACCTTTTTATTAATATCAGTTGCAATAATTTCCACGGAACCAGGCAAAAACTTTCCTGTTTCTTGGATTAACATGGCTAGAGTATATGGCTCTTCACCAGTTGAACATGCAGCACTCCAAATCCTAAGTGGGCGAAAGCTATTTTTGCCTTTCAATTTAGGAAGAATTATGGAACAACATTCGTTTAATTGGTTTTCTTCCCGATAGAAATAGGTCTCGTTAATTGTTAAAAGTACTACCAATACATCCCATTCAGCCGGAGTCATTTTCAAATAGCCACAGTATTCCCAATATGAAAGGCCTAATTCGGCCACTCTCTTTGCAGTTTTATTTTGCAGGGCTTGGAGTTTATCGCTGTAGCGTATTCCACAATACTCATAGATTAATTGACTCAGTTTTACCAGTCCGTTATCCTGCATGATTATCACCTTTTATAGTATCTCTGCTATACAAAAAGCAGGAACTCTCTTCTTTTTTATATACCATCAATATTTATTTACTGTTTTGAATGCCAGGGACTATTTTTCCAGCCTTTGTAAACGTTTAATATATTTAGGACTTTTGGAATGTAGTAACCTGTGTTGTTCTTAAAGAAAGTTGGACATTAGAAAAATAATATTCCTCTTTTTTATCGGCCATTTGTACTATTTGTTTAATGGGAAATTCTTCTGATTTTCGCTTTATTTCGTCAATAAAAAAAGGCCAATTCCTATTTTCTAAAAAAAGGAATTAGCCTTTTAAGCAAAGATTTTTATAAAAATTTCACCATCTGCACTTGTTCCGTCATCTTATTAAATCCATGGCTCATTAGGTATGCGATGATTGGACTTGAGATGGAGGCATTAACAGTCATAAAGTTTACGGTTTTTTCAGCTCCCCCACAAATGCTGGCAAAAATAATTTTTAATAAATCTTTGTTTACTTCAGAAAACAGCTCCAATTGATAGATAACGACTTTTTCTACCTTTCCATGTTCATTCCATATTCTTTTAAACAAGCAATAGCCTAAAGGGTCATTTCCTGTTCCATAAAAAATTTGTGCTTCGCCGTTTCTGACACTTTGCCATTGGCATTGCCAAGGTACATTTTCTTTATAGAAAGAAAGTGTTGCCAATTGTTCAGGACGGATGGATTTTACCCAGATGGATGCGGCTAAAACTGACTCGAATTCCTCAGACCCTTTTAAATGAACAAGGGAGTCAACAATCTCATATCCATATCGTTGATATAAACGAATGGCTCGTTCGTTTTCCTTTATCGCTTCGAGAGTGGCAACCTCCACCCCCTCTTCCGCGTAAATCCTTAAAGTCTCCTCCATTAAAAGCTTGGAAACTCCTTTTCCACGATATTCCGCGGCTACGCCGGTTCCTCCATTCCAAGCGGTCTTTTTTCCATCAATCAGGCGCACTCCATTTAAGACAATTGCTACAGGCTGATCACCATCGAAAGCAACAATCGATAGATTCATTGAAAGCCCCTCATTAACCAACCTGGCAAAAAACAGCTCCGCTGACATTTCCAATTTTACAAAATAGCCTTCAAAACCGCGATTCCAGGCCGTGATAATGTCCGTTATTTGACATTCAGATAATTTTTTAAAAACAATACACATGAGTCGGCCCCCTTAAATAGCGTTGAAGAAAATTAAAATAAAATAGACTAAATAGTTTATTTTAATAAAACCAAAGCCCTCCAGTTTTTACAATCCATTAGAAAAATAAATCCCATTATGGACGAGAAAAAATCCATAATGGGATGATTTCAACTAACATTATTTAACCGGCAAAGGCACAACCCTCTGTCCAATTGCCGCTATTAGTTCCGGCGGCATTGGGAAGTTTAATGCGGCAGGATCCTTCATAACTGCCGGGATTACCATTTGTAGTGCCTCTCCACTAATATTGTATTCACTAAAATCAGCCGGCAAGCCAACTTTATGCTGCAGCAACCGAATTTTTTCAATTACTTCAGCTTACTTTAAAGTACTCCTATCTCGCTTTCCGTCACTCTATAAATCTCTTCGATTTTCTTTCCCTTCGCCCTTGCTAAAACTTCCATGCGAACAGCTAGCTGCTTCATGGTGAAATTCATGACATCATCAGGGTTCCCGCCAAACGAACTGACTTCTTTTCCGTTAATCCCTTCTCGATTAAGTTTGATTGCCAGCGGGGCCAATTCTCCCATCCTTGCGGCAATAAAATCGTAGAGATGAGGATGCTCGCAAATTAACCGCTGCAGCAGGAAGGTCCCGTAGCCGATGTGACGGGATTCATCCCGTTTCAAATTGCCGATTCCCTCCATAAGCCCCGGCATGATTCCGGCTGTTTCTAGAGATTGATAGAAGGAGAAATATCCGGTTTCTGCTAGTACCCCTTCCACAAACATATTGTAAACAACCGATGCCTCAGCAATGGCTTCCGGCGATTGATCAGTGACAAGACGTTCCATTGCAGTTGGCAGGATTTCATGGAAAATATGCTGATATGTTTCTGAATGAAAATGTGACAAGTCACCTGTCTCCCCAATCGCATTTAACACCCTGCGGAAAAATTCTGTGTGCTTTGCTTCCTCGTATAAAAATGTTGTTAAAAACATTTCCTCCTCAAGGCGCCCTTCTTTGGCAATAGCCATGATAAGCGGCAGCAAATCCAATGTTACTGCCTCTTCTCCTGCCTGGAACATGGAAATGAGCCTCAGGATGTCTTCCCTCTGCACTTCATTCATTGCTTGCCAATCTTTTTGATCTTGGCTGAAATCAATATCTGCTGGATTCCAGATTCCTACCCTCTTCGCCTTTTGGTAAAGACGGTAAGGAAAGGAATCCTCCATCAGACCACGGCTGCTTGTTGTTAAAATCGTTCTTTTCTCCATAAAAACATTCCCCTCTCATCATTTCCTTTATGTGAAAATCTGTTAACGAACCACAATATCTGCAGCTGTTTTGCGAAGATGTGTTTTCAGAATCTTTCCAACACCGTTTCTTGGCAGTGAATCTAGGAACACAATCCGCCGTGGTGTTTTGTTTTTTGCTAAATGGTCTTGGCAAAAACGAATCAATTCTTCCTCTGTTAGTTCTGAACCAGCTTTTTTGACGACACAGGCGACCATCTCTTCACCCATCCGTTCATCCGGTATGCCGACAACAGCCGCTTCAGCAACCTGCTCATGACCATTTAAAATTTCTTCAACATCGCGAGGATAAAGATTAAAGCCTCCTCGGATAATCAAATCTTTCTTTCTATCAACTATATAAAGGTAGCCTTCATCATCCTGCCGGGCCATATCTCCCGTGTATAGCCACCCATCTTTTAACACTTTCCGAGATTCTTCCTCATTTTGATAGTAACCAGGGGTCACATTATCCCCGCGGACAATCAGCTCACCTACTTCGCCACAAGGAACCTCCACACCATTTTCGTTGACTATTTTCACTTCAACACCAGGAATCGGAATGCCGACAGAACCTGGCTTAATTTCAATACCCTTGCGATGGGCTGTTACAACCGGTGCTGCCTCTGACAGGCCGTATCCTTCAAAAACCTTTGCGCCAAACTTTTGCTCAAATGCGTACAGCAGGGCTACTGGAAGCGGCGCAGACCCTGATCCTATCGATTCTAGACTGGAGGTATCGTATTGGTCTGCCTCCGGGTAGGATACAAGCGCATAAATCATTGCCGGAACTCCAGAAAACGTTCTCACTTTATGCTTTTCAATGGCATTAAGTACTTCCTTTACATCAAAGTTAGGAAAAACGACAATAGAACTTCCGGTTAAGTACAACACATTTGAAACCGTCAACCCATATACATGGGCAAGCGGAAGGACACCCAGGGTGGTTCCACGCTCGGTTTCATTATGTTTTGCCGAGTTTTCGGCATTCGAATATAAATTTTTATGTGTTAATAAAACCCCTTTTGGATTTCCGGTTGTTCCGGATGTATAAAGGATAACAGCTGTGTCCTCGGGCTGGACATCATCATAATAAAGATTGGCATCTTGTACCATCACATCATAAATATTTTTTGCTTTTTCATTTGTTGGCTGATCTGCAACAATCAATTCGGGTTTTACAGGCAGCCCTTCTAAGGATTTTTCTACATTTGGAAGAACATAGGAGGAAGTAATGACTGCTTTTGCCCCGGAATTAAGGGCAATATAATGAAGCTCTTTAGGATGAAGCGTAAACATGACTGGAACGATGATGGCCCCCGTACGGGTAATTCCTTGGTAGGCAATGAGGACTTCCGGACAATTTGGCATACAGACCATAACGCGGTCGCCTTTTTCGACACCTAGCTTTTTCAATCCGTTTGCCAATTGGTCCGCATATTCCTTCGTTTCCACATTCGTAAAGGTCTTTTCTTTGAAGTATAAAAACGGATATTCACCAAATTGGTCAATATTCGTTTCAAGAAGATCTTTTAACTTCACAAAATCCTCTCCTTTAACTCTTGCATCTATTAAACTATTTAGAATTACTAGCCTTTTGAAACCGCTATCATTTTAGAAATCTTTTTTTAATATAAGGAAAAGGCTCCCCCTTTCATACTAATTAGTTGGTATTTCACTAACAATTACTATAAACAAAATATTCTAAAAATACAATAATTACCGTTTGACAATTTTCTCATTTTTCTACGCTCTAGAAAAATGTATTGCCACTGTCAGATTGTTGAGAAAGGGTATTTTTCTCGGCAATTTTTTATTTTGACCAAACCTAAATTACCAAACTATTATCCCTGCTAACTGGCCTGTTGATTTCCGCTCCGGGCACTCGCTTTCCGCGGGGAGGTCCTGGAGCCTCCTCGGCGCTTTTGGCGCCTGCGGGGTCTCCAGTGACCTCTATATCCCGCAGGAGTCGAGTGCCCTCCGCTCCAATCAACAGGGAGGCAAATCAACCTAAGTATTGCAACACACATTTTTCAGCCTTGATAAGTGTTACAATCTTTTTCATATTTTGGCAGGCTGCAGTAAGAAGCGTGTTCTCTTACATTATTCAATCCCCTCAACCGGAACAAACGAAAAATATCAATATATTTGTCAATCAAGCAAAGAAGGTGGTCATCTGGAACCAATTCTTCAATAGAAACAAATTCATATTCACTTTGGCTATTCTCTTTGGCTTAAACATTAAATTCACCACTTATTTTATTTGAGTTAAAGGACTTAATTGAGTACACCTGTTGATTGGCGCGGAAGGCACGAAGACTCCTGCGGGAGTACGGGGCAGGGGAGACCCCGCAGGAGCGAAGCGATGAGGAGGCTCCCCGGCACGCCCGCGGAAAGCGAAGTGCCTGGAGCGCCAATCAACAGACTTGTTGAAAAGCCTAATATTAATAATGTTATAAAAAATTAACGCGGTGAATGTTAAAGAAAACGAGTAAAATAAAAGGCTGTCGGTAGTTTTTCTCGACAGCCTGACAGTGACAATGTATTGCCACTATTTTTATTGCGTTATTTAAAATTTGGCTTTCTCTTTTCCAGGACAGCTTGGACCCCTTCTTGGTAATCTTCGAGCTCGGTAACGATCCCCATTGCTGAAGAAATCATATCCAGAGATGAACGTAAATCGATATTTAATCCCTGATACACAGCTCTTTTTGTAAAACGCATTACTGTTTGCGGGCCACTCGCTAATTTTTGAACATAGTCTTCCACAAACTCCTCTAGTTTGTCATCTTCCACGACATACGTTACAAGCCCCATATCTTTTGCCTCTTTGGCAGTTAGGACTTTTCTCGTCCAGAGCAAATCCAAAGCTTGATCTGTCCCAACAAACCTTGGTAAGAACCACGCCGCACCGTCTCCCGGAACAATTCCAACATTTAAGTAGCTTTCCGAAATTTTGGTGTTTTCGGCAGCAATGCGAATATCACAGGCCAAGGTCATATCAAAGCCTGCTCCAAAGGCAACACCATGCAGAACCGCAATCACAGGTTTATCAATTTCTTTCACCAGAAGAGGAATTCTTTGTACTCTTTTCCATAAAGAATTTTTTCTGGCTAAAGCGGTCGAGGAAAAATCTTCAGTCCCATCGCTTTGAAGGAATCCTTCTCCTCTCCCCATCGATTTGATATCCCCGCCCGAGCAAAAGCCGCGTCCATTTCCGGATATTACAAGTACCCGAATGTCATCGGAATCACGGACGGTCTCTAATGCTTTAATCCAAAGGTCAATCATTTCCGCACTAAAGGCATTTAAACTATCCGGCCGGTTTAAAATAATTTTGGCGACCCCATTTTCCACATTAAAAATTAGATCCGTCATTGGATTCCCACCTTTTTTGCATGATTCACAACGCCAGTTATCACAGACCACAATTCGTTTTTCTCTAATTTTAATAGTTCTTCCGTAATGACCTGTTCCCAATCGGATTCTGTCCCAAATTCCTCACGCCAAGACCAAAGTCTTCTTGTACTGTGATGCAGGGTATGTTCATATGTAAACCCAATAGCAGCCAATACTTGATGTGCGATCGTATTGACTTTTCCCGCTGCTTCATTTATTCGGATTTTTGCATAGGCTAACTCTTTTGAAAAAGGATTCGTGCCGAAAGCATCAACAGCATATTTGGCGGCAATTCCAGCACCGGCAGTTTCGCCCGCAAGCGCTGCCAAATGATGCTGTATTGCTTGGAAACGGTGAATAGGCCGTCCAAATTGGGAGCGCTCATTTGTATGGTTAATGGTTACATCAAGAACTCTTTCGATAGCCCCCGCCATAAGCACGCTTCTTGTTAATGCCCCTGCATAATACAGCTTCTTTGTCAGTGCGCTGTAGTCGACAGATACGGTTTTACATTCCTCGATGTAGACCTGATCAAAGATCACTTCATCCCGTGCTTCCCCAGCCATGTTTTTGCCAGGTTTAATTTCCGCTTTTTCAAGCGGTAAAACAAGAAGGACGGTTCCGTCGATTGATTCTCCTGGTACAAGCAGCTTTTCCGCATTCCTCGCCCATGGAACATATTTGGCTTTTCCGTTTATAATCCAGCCTTGACCGCTTTTTTGCAGCTGGAAAGGTTCCGAACTATTTTGTCCTGGGATCGTGACAATCCCCTCAATAATAGATTCTCCCAAATCGCTTAATAACCAATTGGCTATAAACGTTTCGGCAAGTGGAATGGGTGCAGAATATTTGCCCGCCATTTGCAAAATACTCAAGGCATCATCCAGGTCACCGCCGCTTCCCCCTAATTCCTCCGGCACTCCTACTCCAAGCATGCCGTAGGCCTCCAGGTTCTCCCATAATTCAGCTGCCCATTGACCTTTCTCAGCGTCATTAACCACTTCTTTGGTTGAATATTTTTCAAAAATCTTTGCTGCTGACTCCAAGATCATCTCTTTCATTTCACTCATTGGTTAATAACCCCCTTTGCCACAATTCCCCTTAGAATTTCCGTTGTCCCGCCGCGAAGTGTAAATCCTGGTGATTGCAGAATCGATTGTGCCAGGAACCTTTCTAATCTGTTTTCGGAATCGGTTGACGGAATGGCAGAAACTAGTAATCTCGTAATCTCAGGAATCTCCTGCTCAAATTGGGTTCCCATGTCTTTTACTAGAGAAGCAATAATATTAGAAGGCACACCTTCTTCCAACAATCGGGCAATGCCAAGCGACATATTTCGAAGTGTCCACAGTCTAGAGATGAGTCTGCTAACTTTATTTAATCCCTTTGTGTCACCTTTTTCTATTAACACATTCGTTAGTTCATTTAGAAGAGGAAAGGTGCTCAAAATGCGCTCCGGACCACTTCTCTCATAGGCTAATTCCGCCATGCCCTGGGCCCAGCCATTTCCAAGTGTCCCAACAACCATACCATCAGGAACAAACACATCTTCAAAAAAGACTTCATTAAAATGATGTTCCCCTGTCATCAGATGAATTGGGCGAATGGTTACTCCCGGAGCATTTAAATCGACTATCAATTGGCTCATCCCGGCATGGCGGTTGTTAGGGTCCATTGGAGTTGTCCGGCATAAGACGATAGAGTAATGGGCATGATGAGCACCGCTTGTCCAAATCTTGCTGCCATTTAAGATCCAGCCTTTATCAACCTTAACGGCCCGTGCCTGAAGTGCAGCCAAATCGGAGCCTGCATTAGGCTCGCTAAGGCCAATCGCAAAATAACATTCTCCCTTTGCTATTCTTGGCAGGAAAAATTGTTTCTGTTCTCCTGTCCCATACTTCAGTAAAAGCGGACCAGTCTGACGGTCGGCAATCCAATGTCCTGAAACTGGGGCGCCTGCTGCCAGCATTTCTTCAGTAACTACATATCTCTCGACTGACGAACGTTCCCCGCCGCCATATTTTTTCGGCCAAGTCATGCCAATCCAGCCGCGTGCTCCCATTTTCCGTGAAAAATCCTCCGAGAATCCGCTAAGCCAGCAATCGCATTTTGTTTCGATTAAACCGTTTTCAATTTCTTCTTTTAAAAACTGCCTAATTTCTCTTCTTAGCTCTTCCGTTTCTTTCGGAAGCTTTACCACAGGAATTTCCAGCGTTTTCATTTGTTTCACCCTCTTTTCTGCAATTAACGCTTATGTAACTCTATTACTACCAAATAAATTATATAATAATTTTGACTTTATGGTCAATTTTAAATTATCTGAAAAGTTATCCTTTATTCATTATTCTAAGAAAATAAAAAAGACAAAAGCCCTATTATCGTAGCCTTTGTCCTTTAAACATTTAAATAAAATTATCCAAAATTATTTTTTCTTAATCATAATGGTTTTTGTGTTGGTATATTCTTTTAATCCTTCGATTGAATTTTCAACACCGATTCCTGATTGTTTATGGCCTCCAAAAGGAACGTTCGGTAAAAGGATATGTGCTTCGTTAATCCAGACCGTCCCCGTTTCCAACCTTTCGGCAATGGAACGTGCCAGGTTAAGGTCTTTGCCCCATACAGAACCGGCTAATCCATAATCAGTATTATTTGCCTTCGTGATGACCTCATCATAATTGCTATATTTAATGACAGGCAGCACCGGGCCAAAGGCTTCTTCTGTTACCACCCTCGCATCTTCGGGAGGATTATCGACAATCGTAATAGGAATAAAGTAGCCTGGTTTGTCCTCAACGATTCCTCCGCAGACAATATTCGTACCTGTGCTTTTTGCATCTTCTATCAAAGCTTTAACCTTTTCATATTGCATCTTATTTTGGACTGGGCCAATTAAGGTGGCAGGGTTCATCCCATCGCCGATTGGAATGGTTTTGGCATACTGGATTAATTCGGCTAAAAACTCATCATAGATTTTTTGATGAACATACAGCCTTTTTGAGGCAACACAAATTTGTGCTGTATTGGAAAAAGCCGCCCAAAATAATTTTGGAACAACTTCTTTTACATCTGCATCTTCTAGGACAATGGCAGCATCATTGCCTCCTAACTCGAGCGTAACGCGTTTTAAATTAACACTTGCACTTTGCAGTACCTTTTTCCCAGTAGCAGTTGACCCGGTAAAACTTATTTTATTTATGTCAGGGTGCTCTGTCATCCATTGCCCAAGTTCATTTTCACCTGTTATCACGTTAAATACGCCTGCCGGAAAAATATCTCTTGCGATTTCACCTATCCGTAAAGTAGTTAATGGAGTATAGGGCGAAGGCTTCACAACAATGGTGTTACCCGCTAGCAATGCCGGGGCAATTTTCCACATCGCCAAGAGGACAGGGAAATTCCATGGAACAATTAATCCTGCCACCCCAAGCGGCGTGTAATATTTCTCGATTGTATGACTATCATTTTCCTCAATAATTTCACGGGGCAGACGATTTTTAGCGATTACTTTGCACCAATGACAGGCTGAATCAATTTCCATATAGGATCCAAATCCACCATTAATCGGTCTTCCCATTTCCGCAGTAAAAAGGTTTGCCAGTTCATCCCGATGCTGCTGGATCGCATCAGAAAACGTCTCCAATTTGGCTGTCCGCTCCGCAATTGATAACGCAGACCATGTACTAAAGGCTGCTCTTGCAGCCTTAACAGCTTCGTTTAAGTCGTTCCTGCTGGCTTTTGGCGCCTGAGCAATTACGGTTTCATTTGCTGGATTAATTACAGGTACCGTTTGTTCTGTTAATACCGGTTTGCCATTAATGGTCATACAAAATTCCCTTGTTATAGTATTCATTTCTCATCCCTCCGCATTTATAGATAGGCCCTTTCTAATCTATTCACTGTCCTCTATTTCTACTACTTTTTTTGGATGAGTCCCCTTCAACTTTCGTTATTTTCTGTATCCCCCGTCCACGGTTAAGAGTGATCCAGTCGTGAAACTAGCAGCATCTGAGGCAAAATATAAAGCTGTGCCGATAATCTCTTCTGGTTCTCCAGGCCGACCGAGAGCTGAGTTTTCCCCAAACCGTTTCATCGCCTCCTCCATATTCCACGCTTTAGCTATATCGGTTAAAAAGGGGCCTGCGATGATGCAATTGACGCGCACCTTAGGAGCAAAAGTATCCGCTAAAGCAAGAGTAAGTGCATTTAACCCAGCTTTAGCAGCAGCATAGGGCACTTCATTCTTTGTCGGCCGGATTGCTGCGATGCTGCTTATATTAATGATGGCTCCGCCGCTTCCTTTTGCCATACGATCTCCTACCAATGCTGAGAGACGAAAAGGCCCTTTTAAATTTAATGCTAAAACGCTGTCCCACATAGATTCGCTAACATCAACTATGGAATCGTAAAGCGGGGACATACCGGCGTTGTTCACTAAAATATCTACCTTGCCAAAATGATTATAAGCGGCTTCTACCAAGTCATTTACCTGATTCCACCTCCCAATATGACAAGCATATGGGAGTGCACGGCGGCCAAGCGCTTCCACCTCTGCAGCAACCTTTTCACAAGCATCAAGTTTGCGGCTTGCAATCACAATATCCGCTCCTGCTTGGGCAAAAGCGATTGCCATTTCTCGTCCAAGACCTCGGCTACCTCCTGTTATTAGAGCAACCTTACCAGTAAGAGAGAAAAGCTCTTCCACTGTTTTCATTCCTTTCTGCCTCCTAAGGCAGCACTTTCTTTTTCCTGTTCAATCAATTTAGTCCTTAGAATCTTTCCAACTGCTGTTTTCGGAAGTTCGTCGCGAAACTCTATCAGTCTGGGAACTTTGTATCTTGCTAGATTTTGGTTGCACCAATCTTCCACTTCTTTTTCGGTCAAGGCAGCATTTTCCTTTAGGACGATAGCTGCTTTGACCGTTTCACCACGATACGGGTCAGGAACGCCATACACGCAAACTTCCCTTACAGCCGGAAGCTGATATAGTACCTCCTCAATTTCAAGCGGATAGATATTGTAGCCGCCGGCAATAATCATATCCTTCTTTCGTCCCACTATATAAAAATATCCATCCTCATCCATAACGGCCAAATCACCCGTAAAAAGCCAGCCATCCCTCAAAGCATGCGCGGTTTCTTCTTCATTTTTCCAATATCCCTTCATGACTTGTGGACCTTTTACGATAAGTTCACCAGTTTCACCCACAGGCAATTCAATTGTTCCGGTAGCGATATCAACAATCCGGCAATCCGTGCTTGGGATTGGTATGCCGATACTGCCGGGCTTTCGTACCCCTTCGCTCGGATTTTTCGTCACCATCGTAGTCGCTTCTGATAATCCATAGGCTTCAATAATCGGAGCACCCGTTTTTTCCTCAAAACGATTCATGATTTCCACAGATAATGGTGCCGATCCGCTGCTGCATATTTTAATAGAATTAAGATCTTCGGAAGTCAAATGTGGGTGGTTTAACAAGGCAATATACATAGTAGGCGAACCGCTAAAGGTGGTCGGCTTAAAATTTCTGATTGTCTCTACAAGCAAATTTAATTCAAATCTGCTGATCGTATTAAATGTTCCGCCCCTAAAGATAGTGGTAACCATTGTCGTCAAACCCATAGCGTGAAACATTGGGGCGATACCGATTATTCGTTCCCATGAACCTTCACTTGCTTCTCCGACACTTGATTCCTTGTTCTGATAAAGATTACTAATGAGATTGTAGTGTGAGATCATTACACCCTTCGCCCTGCCGGTTGTTCCCCCTGTATACTGCAAGATAGCTATATCATTTTCGACATCGATATTAACTTCTGGAGACGGGTTTGTTCCTTTTTCAATCCAGGCATTAAGGCTGTCTTTAACGTCCTTTTCACCCTCTGCGATAAGGACTGTTAATTTGTCTTTATAGCCGATTTGCTCGAGTTTTGGAACTTGGATGCGATTCGTGATAAACCAAACTGCCTCGGAATCTTTTAAAATATATTCCAGTTCTCTGGGTGTATACATAGGATTGACTTGAACAACGGTGCCGCCCAAGCGTTGCACCGCAAAAAAGGAGATTATGTACTCTAGACAATTGGGAAGCATAATCGCTAACTTATCTCCTTTTTTAAAACCACTATCATATAAGGCAGAAGCTAAACGGTCTACATCTGAGTTAAGTTGATAGTAGGTTTTCGCCTTTTGATTATCAATTACGGCAGTTTTTTCTGGATGGAGGCTGGATGTATTTTTGAGCAAATCGTCGATGGAAACAGCGGGAGGGGTAATTTCGTATGGAACTTGTTCTGGATAAGAGAAAAACCAAGGTTTGTTCAAAACATTCACTCCTATTCTAAACAATAATTTTTAATGTTTTCCCTAACCTCTTCGGATATCCCGAATTCCTCTGCAATATACGTGTCAAAATCACCATAATTCCTTAATATCGCGTTATAGGCAGCATGAAGATAGTCTTCTCTTAGTGGAAAAGCATTTATTAATTGTTTATATTCTTCTGGAGTAAAATATTGTGATGCTTTTTTAAAAATGGTTTGATGACGTTCGGCTAAGGTTAGATTTGAAAGTAAGTAATCTTCTAATACAGTTTCATAGGGTACACCCATTGTCATCAATATTAACATGGCACCTACACCCGTTCGGTCACGTCCGCCGGTACAGTGGTGGACGAGCGGCAAGTTTTCTTCCGGGCTTTTTAATAGCATCATCAATCTTTTGTAAGAAGGATTCTGTATTGGCATCTCAGTGTAAATCTTTATAAATCTTTCAACTGTGAATTGACGGTAATAGTCCGCATTAAATCCGTCGTCTTTCACAAACATATTTGTGGCAATATTTTCTTCGCTAATCGCAGAAACCCGCTCAAGTATTGCAGACCCTAGAGGCGGATCAGGCTTCCGTTCCGCCTCTTTTTGTCTGCGATAATCAAACACTCGTTTTAATTGAAGGGTTTCTAATAAACTTACATCTTCGTCAGTTAATCCGGTTAATTCTGCTGCTCGAAAGAAGAGCCCTTTTTTTACTTTTCTGCCATCCTTTGTTGCCAGTCCGCCCATATCGCGGAAATTAACTGCTCCACTCAGTGGCAGTAGGCACTCCGGCATTATATTTTTCTTCATTCGTACCACCTATCAAATTTTATTTAAGAATTTTAATTTCATAAGTTATTTTTTGGGTAAGGAAATTTTTCCTGTTTCAGGATCAAACTCAATGGAATCGGAAATTTGTTGAATTTTTCCATTCTCTGCTTTGGTCATGTACATTTTCGTAATTCCATAATGGTTCTTATCGGAGAACGATACCCCAGCATACATAGAGCCATCCCAATTATCGAATGAATTGAAGGATTTTAGGAAATTATCCCAGGTAAGGTTATCGCCAGTTCTTTTTAATGCTTCAACGAATACTTGCCCAGCCGACCAGCCGCTTTCTACAAAATTAGTTGCCTGCTCATTTGGATACGATTTCTTAAATCTTTCTTTGAAAAGTTTAATTTTTTCATTATTTTCATCATCCAAACTAATCAGAATCCCACCGCTGTAGGTTCCTTCCCAAACGTCGCCACCGGCTAATTGGAATGCATGGGTATCCCCTCCAGCAATGGAGGAAACAATGTAATTAGCCTTATCTAGACCGATTTTATACATTGCCTTTTTCAAATTGACGACAGGACTCATCACCCCAAAATTAAAAATGGTATCTGGTTTGGCTTGTTGAAGTTTTTGAGCCTGGGCACTGAATTCCGTGTCGGCGGGAAGATAGGTCACTTCGGCGACAAGTTCGACACCAGGATATGTTTTAATCATTTCTTTTATCTTGTTATAAGGTGCTTTTCCAAAGTCATCATTTTGATAGGCGATAGCAATTTTCTTTGCACCCAGCTCGTTGACTGCATAATTTAACATAATTTGAGCTTCCACTTCATAGTTCATCATGGTTGCCCCCATCCAATTCTTTACTGGGGGATCGACAAATCCCTTTAATCCAGTCCCTGGTAAAATGACTGGAACTCCTTTATTTATATAGTAGTCTTTTGCTGCAAGATTAGCGGCAGATCCCTGATTTCCAATGACGGCAAATACTTTATCTTCCTCGACAAGTTTCTTGGCATTCTGTGAAGCTTTTGTTGGCTGATATTGATCATCATAAGCAATTAACTTTATTTTCCGGCCATTTACCCCGCCTTTTTCATTGATATACTGAAAATAGGTATCCATACCCTTTCGGAACGTATCATAGACAGCTACAGGTCCCGTTTGCGGAGCTGAATGTCCAACCAGGATTTCGTTCTTTGTAACCCCTTGAGCTAGTTCATTGCTATCTTTTCCAACAGTTGCATTGTTTGAACTTGTTTTCTCCCCGCTGCAAGCTGCTAATAGAAACACCATCATAAAAGCGGTGAATACAGTAAAGCCTTTTTTGACCATTAAAATTCCTCCTTAATTGGGAAATCGCACATAACAAAACTAATAATATGCATGTCAAGAAGCCTTACGTTTTTAACCTTCACTTGCATAGCAATGAGCTGTTCAAACTAATTTTTATTATGATCTGGCACACTTGAAGTGACGGGCAATCTCATGGATCACTGGTACACCTTTTCTTGTAGCCGTATTAAACATCACAAATGTTTTCGTTGATTCGGTAATTAGAATATCGTCTTGATTATAAATCTCTTGTTTTACGGTAAAACTTTTGTTACCCACATTCATTAAAGTTGTCGTAACACTCAGAGTATCTCCCAATCTAGCTTCCTTATGGTAGGAGACATCGAATTTGAGGACAACCGTACCAAGATCTTGTTTCCTTAACTCCTTAAAATTTACTCCAGCCTGTTTGTACCATTCTCCGACCCCTTTTTCTAAAAAAAGAATATATTTCAGGTAATTGACATGGCCAAGCTGGTCGATGTCCTCTGGTGAGACGACAATTTTTGTAGTAGTCTGCATTCGTTTCCCTCTCTTCATCACATTCCGCATCTATGGATGCTCCCAATTATTTTACCCGCCAAGATAAAGTCGGCGGACTTCATCATTATTTCTTAAATCCTTGGAATGTCCTTCCAAAGCAATATGTCCGTTTTCCAATACATACGCATAATCAGAAATCCCAAGTGCCATGTTGGCATTTTGTTCCACCAGCAAAATGGAAGTGCCATCTTTGTTGATTTTTTTGATGATTTCAAAAATTTCCTTCACAAGAATAGGGGCAATTCCCAGGGATGGTTCATCTAATAAAAGAATCTTCGGCTTCCCCATTAACGACCTTCCTATGGCAAGCATTTGCTGTTCTCCGCCGCTCAGTGTTCCCGCTTTTTGTTTGACCCTTTCTTTTAACCTTGGAAAATATAAAAATACCTTTTCTAAATCCTCTTTAACATTTTTATCTTTGCGGCTATAGGCGCCAATTTTTAAATTTTCCTCCACTGTTAATAATGGAAAAACCCTTCTGTTTTCCGGGCAATGAATAATTCCTTTCTTGACAACCTTGCTCGGGCTGTCTTTCAACATGGATTGACCATCCATTTCATAGGAGCCTTTTTTTGGCTGAATGAGTCTTGAAATCATCTTTAGTGTTGTTGATTTACCAGCGCCATTTCCGCCTAGCAAAGATACAATCTTTCCATCCTCCACCGTCATGTTCAGTCCTCTTAATGCATGGACATGGCCATAATAGACATGCACATCAGACAATTTGAGCATTCTCTTCGACCTCCCCTAAATAAGCTTCAATAACCACTGGATTTTTTTGAATTTCTTGGGGGGTGCCTTCTGCAATCTTTTGACCAAAATTCATCACCGTTACAAAATCTGACACTTCCATTACAAGCGACATATCATGTTCAATCACAAGGACTGTATAATTCATTTCTTTCTTTAAGCGGAGGATGAGCTCGCTGATTTTTTTCGTCTCCACTGGATTCATCCCAGCTACCGGCTCATCGAGTAAGATTAGCTTTGGTGAAGAAATGATGGCTCTTCCGATATCCACCATTTTTTGATAACCAAATGGAAGATTTCTTACCTTCTCATTCGCTAAATCGGATATTGAAAGTAATTCCATCACTTCATAAGCTTTTTTAATTGATTCTTTTTCTGTCTTTTTAACAGAAGGCAAATTTAACGAAATCGAAAAAATATTCTTTTTCAAGGTTGGGTGCAGCCCTACTAGCAAATTGTCAAGGACAGTCATTTTTGCAAACAATTCTACATTTTGAAAACTTCTCGCAATCCCCTCATGGATGACTTGATGGGGTTTAAGTTTTAAAATATTTTTTCCATTAAAATTGATTGTGCCGGCAGCTGGAGTATAGAAACGGCTGATGCAATTGAAAACAGTCGTTTTACCAGCGCCGTTTGGACCGATGATTGAATAAATATTTCCTTGAGGCACTTCAAAAGAAAGATCTTTAACCGCGGTTACGCCGGCAAATTTTACGGTCACATCGTTAAACGTTAGCATCCCTAGCAGCACCTCCTTGTTCAAGGTCAGAAAGATAAACTTCCGGTTCATCCAATACTTTTTTGCTTGGTTTTTTTATCTTGAATAATTCCAGCAATGATATTATCCCATTTGGACGGAAAAGAATGATTCCGACAATGGCAATTCCAATTATAATATTGGTCAACCCGATTAATGATTTCGTTAATTCAGGCAGTACTGTAAAGATAATGGCACCGATAATGGCACCTGGAATAGAAGCCAGGCCGCCAATGACAATCATCCCAAGTAACAAAAATGACGTAAACACGGAAAAATCGTTCGGGCTGACGAACCCGATCCAATAACCATAAAGTCCGCCGGCAATTCCTGTAAAAAAAGCGCTAATCACAAACATCAGTGTTTTGTATAAAGGAACGTTAATTCCGGTAGCCTGGGCAGCAACCTCACTTTCTCGAATGGCGACAAAAGCCCTGCCCAATCTGCTTTTCACAATATTATGGAGAATCCATGTGATTAAAACAGTCATTAAAATAATGACGTAAATAAATTGACTATCGCTGGACAACCATTCCGGCCGGGCAAGAGGAAGACCAGAATACCCGCCAGTAAGGGAATCCCAGTTAAGTGCAATCTGTGGAATGGACAGACCAAACCCTAACGATACGACGGCAAGAAAGTTACCGCTAAGCCGCACCGCAGGCAGTCCAATAAGTAAACCGATGATGCCTGTAATCACTCCTGATAACGGGAGAACAAGCAAGAAAGGAAGACCTAATTTGGTCGTCAGGATGGCAACTGTATAACCTCCCACCGACAAAAAGCCTGCGTGGCCGATGGAAACCTGGCCGCCAAAGCCAATTAATAAATCCAATGCCATTGCGGTAATGGCATATACACAAACCATAACGAAAATAGAAATAAGATAAACCGATTGTCCAACGATAAAAGGATAAGCAAGGAATAAAAGAACGAGTAAAAATAACCAAGGTTTACGATTTGTAAATAGCTGTTTCAATTCACATCACACCTTTTTTACAATTTTTGCTCCCCCAAATATTCCTTGAGGACGGATGTACAACACCACAACAATCAATAGAAATGTAAAGACAATTTTCAGTTCTGGGGCCACATAATAACTGACTAAATTTTCAAAAACTCCAACGATTAATCCACCAATAACCGCACCCGGCAAGCTATTAAACCCACCCAGAACAGCACCGGCGAAAGCGATAATCAAAACCTCTCCCATCATATTTGGACTTAAAAAAGTTACTGGGGCTGTCATCATCCCAGCTATACCGCCGAGTGCAGTACCAATCGCCCAAGCTCCCATAAAAACGCCGGAAACCTTAATTCCCATTAGCTCTGAAGCCATAATATCCTGTGAGGCAGCACGCATCCCTAAGCCAGCTTTTGTAAATCGGAATAATAGGAAGAACAGCAGCATCAGAACCAACGTTAACCCAACCGTAAAGATTTCGTTAGTCGATATAAAAACACTGCCAAGTTTAAAAGGATCACCATGGAATGCCTCCGGGAACGAAGTGGGCTGATACCCCCATTTAAGTCCGGCCAGCCCATTAAATATCATAAACAGTCCTAATGTAAGCACCACTTGATTTAAATGCGGCGCGGATTGAACCCTTTTCATAATCAACACATAAACCACTATTCCGAAAACTAAGGCAAATAAAAGCGCTAAACCAAGTGATGCTAAATAAGGGAATCCATATTTCGATAAAAAGACATAACTGATAAAGGTTGTGATCATGGCCATTTCGCCATGCGCAAAATTGGCAACTTCAGTTGTTTTAAAAATTAATACAAGCCCTAATGCTGCTAATGCATAGATACAACCAAAAATTAAGCCGCTGGCAATGATTTGCATACGTTTATCACCTTCCGCTTATTTATTTGCTGCTTCGAGACTTTGTTTTAAAATATAACGCTGGATTTTTCCGCTCGGTGTCTTAGGGAGGGTTTCAACAAATTCAACTTCTCGTGGGTATTGATGTTTTGATAGCTTTGCTTTTACGAAAACACTTAATTCGTCAGCTAACTCTGAGGAAGATTTATGAGATGATTTAAGAACTACATATGCTTTTACAATTTCTCCTTTAACAGGATCCGGTTTCCCGATAACAGCAGCTTCAGCTACGGCAGGATGTTCTAATAGGGTGCTCTCCACTTCAAAAGGACCAATTCGGTAGCCTGCGCTAGAAATGATGTCATCTGCTCTGCCTTGGAACCAATAATAGCCGTCATCATCTTTACTCGCTAGATCCCCGGTCCGAAACCAATTTCCTGTTATTTTTTCTGCCGTTTTCTTTGGATCATTCCAATAACCTAGAAAGAAGTACGGAAATGCGTGTATATCTACGGCGATTTGACCCGCTTCACCGACTTCTACCGGATATCCCTGCTCATCTAATAAAGCAATATTATAACCGGGAGTCGGCAGACCCATTGATCCAGGCTTTACCATCATATCTGTGACGTTATAGTTATTTACAATCATCCCAGTTTCGGTTGATCCATAGTGATCATAGATTTCCCGGCCAAAATTATCTTTAAAGAAGCGGACAACTTCTGCATTTAATGGTTCACCAGCACTTGAGAACTGTTTTACATTTAATGAATATTTCTTTACTAAATCAGGACCGGCAGCCATCATCATTCTGTACGCCGTTGGGGCATATGCAAAGTTTGTAACATTATATTGTTCTAGTAATTGATAATATTTTTCCACCTGGAAAGGGCCTTTATATACGACGATGGATATACCGAGACTTAATGGGCATAATGTACAGTTCATCAAGCCATATGCCCAGCCCATATCCGCCCCTCCGAGGAACCTATCATCGTTTTCTATACCCATTGCATATCGCATGTACGGGTAGGTGCTGATTAGTATTTTGTGAGCCCAAACGGCCCCTTTTGGCATGCCGGTTGAACCAGAGGTGTATTGGATGACACTTGGATCCATTATGGATGTTGGCTCTGTTTCATGTTCAGAAGAGAATTGTTGGATAAACTCCCAGAAGGTTAATCCATTACCCGATACACCATCAGTTAATAGAAGCTCACAAGATACCTGTTGACCTTCAATTTTTTTGGCCTGTTCCTGGTTCGTTACTAAAATTTTGCAATCAGCATCTTTTAATCGATACGTAATGGCCTCTGGGCCGAAAGCCGTAAACATTGGAACATAAATAGCACCTATTTTCCATGTTGCAAGGACTGTCAAAATTAATTCCATGTCCTTCCCCAGGAGACCTGCCACACGATCGCCCCTTTTTACTCCTAGCGACCGAAGTGCATTCGCCATCCGATTGGATTGTTCTTTTAAGCGGAAATAGGTCCAGACATCCTTATTTCCTTTTTCATCCTCCCAATAGATAGCGATACGATTCGGGTCATCCGCCCACCTATCACAACATTCATGTGCTATATTAAGCTTTTCATGAACATTCCAATCATAGGTTTTAACTACTTTTTCCCACGAGAAATCATCCCTTAATTCTGCATAATTCAATTTTTGTCACCTCGTTTAAATTTTTTATTTAATCAGAAACCGCTTACAATAATATAACTTTCAACTGTACAGTATGTAATTCATGAATGCTATTTTTTCCAATTTAGTATTGATTATATAATACCGAGCAATATTTGTACATATTTTTCTAAATATTATTAATTTTACAAAAATTATTACAACATAATGATTTTACAAAGATTTTGTTAACTCCATCTATATTTAATAATAATAGATATGATATTTTCACGATTTGATTACTTTTTTTGAATACTAGTTTGAATTATTTTAATTTTTAAATAATTAACTTGCAATTTAAATCAAATCTCTTTACACTTATTCTTGAGAGTTTTTAAGGATGTAAGCGCTTTTTTAATAGTGTTTTGTTCTTTACTCTTAAAGTGAATCTTTGATTGGGGGTAAATTTTTGTGAAAAAAAAGTTGACATCAGCACTTGCTTTGATTCTAACTGTTATTTTGTTAGTTTCATGCAGCGCACAAACCAGTAAAAACCAATCAACTAAGGGTGACCCAAAAGACGGTAAGAAACAGGCTCAAGGAGTAACGGATAAAGAAATAATTGTTGGACTCACCGGTCCCCAAACAGGGCCAGTCGCAGAATATGATAAAGTCAGAAGAGGCGTTCAAGCATACTTTAATTATGTCAATGATAATGGCGGTGTAAATGGAAGAAAGCTTAAGTTAATCGCGTATGATGACCAATATCAGCCCGCAAAAACACTCCAAAGTATTCAAAGATTAATAGAACAGGATAAAGTATTCTCTATTATATATCCAATCGGAACGGCTAATATTGCCGCATCCCTACAGCTTCTAGAAAAAACTGGCATACCGGTAACGGGCCTGGGGACTGGGGCAGACAAATTTGTGAATCCTCCAATTAAGAATGTTTTTGGCGGAACATTTAATTATGTAGTCGAAGCAAAGGTCTTTTTAGATTACTCTGTCAATAAGCTGAATGCCAAAAAAATAGCCATAGCCTATCAGAATGATGATTTTGGAAAACAGGGACTTGAAGCGATCAAGAAAAATATTGGAAAATATCCTGGAGTTTCCATTGTAAAAGAAGTCCCTTTCTTGGCAACAGATAAAGAATTTAGCTCACAGGCCCAGCAGCTGAAAGAGGCAAAAGCAGATGTAATAATTATGAATACAACTCCTGCGCCAGCAGCAGCACTGCGTAAAGAAATGCATAAAATTGGGGCATCGGACACTCCATTTATTGTTTCACAAACTGGCGGTGCAGATAAAAACCAATTTAATTTAGCGGGGAAAGATGCTTGGGAAGGTATAATATCTTCTCTACAATATCCTAACTATGAGGAACAAATGGATAACCCTGGTGTCAAAAAGTATGTTGAGTATGTAACCAAAGACTTTGGGAAAGAATCGCTTGGAGCTCTCTCTGAAGGCGCATGGTCCACTGCTCAAGTATACGTCGAAGGGTTAAAGCGAGCAGGAGATGATTTGAGTTGGGAGAACTTTATTAAAAAAATGGAAACCTTTGATAAATGGGATGGCTCTTTCTACCCTTCTGTCACCTATACAGCGGAACACCGCTACGGAAATACATCCTTATTCCTAGTTCAAGCAAAAGCCGGTGACCTGGTGCCAGTCACAGGGAATATCCACTATGATCCTGAAAAAGATAAAATTGAGTATGAAAAGTAATTTCTAAAACTACTAGAATATAAGCGGACTCCAGGTTTTGGAGACCGCTTTCTATTTTTTATCACTTAATTCATTAAAAAAACCTCTAGTTTCGACAGCTAGAGGTTCTTTTGCTTATTACTTCGGCTGCATCCGAATCGCGCCGTCGAGACGGATCGTTTCGCCATTTAAATATGGATTTTCAATGATGCATTTTGCTAAATGAGCATATTCGGATGAGTACCCTAAACGCTGCGGGTACGGAACCATAGCACCTAATGCCTGGCGGACTTTTTCTGGAGCGCCGGCAAACAATGGCGTATCCATAAGCCCTGGAGCAATCGTCAAGACCCTGATACCATGTCTGGAAAGGTCTCTGGCAATAGGCAAAGTCATACCGACAATGCCGCCTTTTGATGCGCTATAGGCAGCTTGGCCCATTTGACCATCAAATGCAGCTACTGACGCAGTATTAATGATTACGCCTCTTTCTCCCTCATCGTTTGGAGCATTTTGTGTCATTTTTTCCGCAGCTAAACGAAGCACGTTAAATGTTCCAATTAAATTGACTTGTATGACTCTAGTAAAGACGCTAAGATCATGCGGCTTTTCTTTGCCGACGGTTTTTTCGGCCGCACCAATCCCTGCACAGTTTACAGCAACATGAATGGCCCCAAACTTTTCAATAGTTTGGTTAATGGCATTGACCACATCGTCCTCACTGGTAACATTTGTTTTAACGTAAAGCACACGGTCTGAACCTAATCTTTCTACTAAAGCGGCGCCTCTCTCTTCTTGCAAATCAAAGATGGCTGCATATCCCCCGTTTTCAACAATCGTTTCGACGGTGGCTTCGCCTAGCCCGGAAGCGCCTCCTGTTACAACAGCTACTTTGCCGTTAATTTTCATATATCATGCTCCTCCTCTATTAAATCGAAATTTTTAAAAATATGTTTAATACCCTGAAGATAGACCATTTCAATCTGTGTGGCATGAGCCTCCTTCAGGGAGTTTTATTAAAAGCGATTAGCTAATTCTTTCAACAATTATGGCATTCGCCATTCCGCCGCCCTCGCAAATTGCCTGCAAGCCAAAACGGCCGCCGCTTCTTTCCAATTCATGCAGCATGGTAATCATCAGGCGGGCACCAGATCCGCCTAGTGGATGGCCCAAAGCAATTGCTCCACCATTTGGATTTAACTTTGCAGGGTCTGCTTTTAGTTCATCCATCCACAGCATTGGTACAGGAGCAAATGCCTCATTTACTTCATAGGTATCCATATCTTCAATTGAAAGGCCAGCTTTTTCAAGCACTTTTTTCGAAGCAATGGATGGACCCGTCAGCATGAGGGTCGGGTCAGAGCCGACAACGGAACGGGCAACGATACGGAAACGTGGTTTAAGACCAAGCTCCTCTGCTTTTTCCCTCGACATTAATAGAACGGCTGCAGCACCATCACTCATTTGACTGGAATTACCGGCATGAATTCTTCCGTCCTGCGTAAAGGCAGGCTTTAAAGAAGCCAATTTTTCTAATGAAGTATCCTTTCTTGGGCCTTCATCCTGTGTGACAACAATTGTTGAACCATCTTCCCGTTTTACTTCAATTGGCATAATCTCACGATCGAAACGACCTTCTTCTTGAGCTATAATGGCTCTTCTATGACTTTCAAGCGAGAATTCATCGAGCTGACTGCGGCTGTATCCCCATTTTTCAGCAATCCGCTCAGCTGATAAACCTTGATGAATCATTTCATATTTTGAAGTTAACTCTTCACTCCAAGTTGACTCCTTGCGAGAGGCTCCCATTGGGATCCTTGTCATGCTTTCTACTCCGCCGGCAATGACGACATCCATGTCCCCGCTCAAAATGGCCTGAGCAGCAAAGTGAATGGCTTGCTGGCTGGAACCGCATTGACGGTCGATGGTAGTTCCCGGCACATGAATTGGGAAATCAGCCATTAATGCGGCGCTGCGGGCGATATTTAGTCCTTGCTCTTCTACTTGGGCAACACAACCTAAAATGACATCTTCCACAAGTCCTGGAGATATCCCGGCACGGTTCATCAATTCTTTCAAAACCTTTGCAGCCAATTCATCCGGACGGACTGAACTGAATACTCCCTTTCTTTTTCCTACTGGGGTACGTACTGCTTCAACAATAACAACTTCTCTCATTCTCTATTCCTCCTAAATTTTAATAGCATACTAAACGTTAGAATGAACGGACATTCTTTTATTAATAAAATCGATAGACTTCTTTGCCTCTTCTGTTATTTGGGCAAACAAATCCTTGATCGATAATATTTCTTTAATAAGTCCCACAGATTGGCCGCAGGACCAAATACCTCCATCCAAATCACCTTCAAAATACACATGTTTGGCTCTTTGGCCGGTAATAAGCGGCATTAATTGTTCAATTGTTGCCCCTTCTCTTTCAAGGCGGTCTACTTCCTTGCTGACAGCATTCAAGGCAACGCGGGATGCACTGCCAATATTTCGTTGAATGATAATGGTATTCGTTTCATCAGATTCTACCATCCATCGTTTTACATTCTCGTGAATTGGCGCTTCCTCAGTAGCCATAAAACGGGTACCCATTACTACCCCTTCTGCCCCAAAAGCCAATGCACTCACTAATCCTCTTCCATCCGCATAACCCCCGCCGGCAATAACGGGAATCTTAACTGAATCTACTATTCTTGGAAGCATGACTAAAGTGCCGACATCACTCATACCAGGATGGCCGCCTGTTTCATTGCCGACAATAATAACAGCATCAACTCCAAGTTTTTCTGCTGAGATGGCATATTTTACACCAGCCACTTTATGGAGGACAATGAATCCGTTTTCTTTCAACTTTGGCATTAAATCTTTGGGACTTCTGCCGCTAGTTTCGACAATTTTAACCCCTTCTTCAATTAAAATATCAATAAAATCTTCATTTGGAGTTGCAGTCTGGCTCGGGAATAAGTTGAGGTTTACAGCAAATGGCTTATTCGTAAGCGCTTTTATTTTGCGAATCTCTTGACGAAGTGCTTCTGGTGTACCTTGTGTTTTTGAGGTAATTACTCCTAATCCACCAGCTTCTGAAACTGCGGCTGCAAGTTCTGCTCTGCCAACTTGAAACATGCCGCCGCAAATGATAGGGTATTCAATTCCTAACAGTTCGGTAATTCTTGTTTTCACTGGTTTTCCCCTCACAAAGTTAATTATTATTCTTTAAATGGTTTAAATAGTACTCCTAATTCTTGTAAAATCTCTTCGTTATGTTCTCCGTGACCCGGCGCTTGGCGAACTGTTTTAGCCTGCGTTCTTGATAGTTTAATAGGATTTGCTACTTGTTTCATTGTGCCATGTTGAGGGTGGATTACCTCTTCTATCATTCCCCTGTGCCTGATTTGCGGATCATGGACCATTTCCTCCATCGTTAAGATTGGGGCGACACAAGCATCGACACCATCGAAGAGATTGACCCATTCATTTAATGTTTTCGTTCCGATTACGGCTTGAATCTCTTTTTTCATCGAGGTTTGCTGATCGGCTGGGGCATTTAACTGGCTTATTAAATCTTCCTTACCAATTACCTGACAGAAGTTTTTCCAAAACTTAAATTCTAGTGCTCCAACAGATATAAAGCGGTTATCTTTTGTTTCATATGTCTCGTAACAGGCGAGGCGGCCGTTTAAGACGAGCTCTCCGCGTTTTGGAAGTTCTCCAGTGGCTAAAAATGCTGGCAAAAACGTTTGCATCCAGGAAACCGCTCCATCCAACATGGAAATATCAATAAATTGACCTTTTCCTGACTTTTTCGCGTCAATGATAGAAACGAGAATACCGATAACTGCCATTAAGGAACCGCCGCCAATATCCCCTATTTGAACGGAGGAGCTTACCGGTTTACTACCTTGTTCTCCTTGCAGCTCCAATAATCCGGAATAGCTTAAAAAGTTAATATCATGACCTGGAATATCCTTGTATGGCCCGGTTTGGCCGTAGCTTGTTATCGCACAATAAATCAACTTGGGATTATGTTTTTTCAGTTCTTCATACCCCAATCCGAGACGATCCATTACACCTGGTCGAAAGGATTCCACCAGAACATCGGCTGTTTTCACCAATTCAATAAAGATCTGTTTATTTTCTTCTTGTTTTAAATCAAGGCTCACGCTCCGCTTATTCCGATTCAAGGAATGAAACATCGCGCTTGCTTCACCAATTTTGGGATCTCCCCATCGCGTATAATCACCTAACTTCGGGTCTTCAATTTTAATCACATCTGCCCCAAAGTCGGCCAGCATTAACGAACAATACGGCCCCGGCAAAAGCCGCGTCAAATCTAGGACACGTATACCCTCCAAAGGCATAGTCAATCGCACCCACTCCCTCCCAAAAAGATACAGCATAAAGTAGATTACCTATTTCTAATAATACCAATTTTCTAATAATTTTACAATTAATTTATTTTTTAAACATTAATTCAATGTTGTGGTGCAACCGTTTTGTAATTCTCTCTTAATTGATATTTCAAGACTTTCCCTGAGGTGTTTCGTGGAAGTTGGTTGATTTGATAGATGATTCTTGGAATTTTATAACCTGCGAGTTCTTCCCGGCAGAATTGCTGTAATTCTTCTTGATTAATTTGTTTTCCTTCTTTCGGAACAATAACTGCTGCTACCGTTTCACCCCAAACTTCATGCGGAACGCCAATAACCGCTGCTTCTAAAATATCAGGATGTTTGTAAAGGACGTGTTCAACCTCAGTAGAGTAGACATTTTCTCCGCCGGAAATAATCATATCTTTTTTCCTGTCTACTAGGGTAATGTAGCCATCCTCGTCTATTTTTGCGAGGTCACCCGTATATAGCCAGCCATTCCTAAGGACCTTTGCTGTTTCTTCAGGTTTTTTATAATAACCCTTCATGACGTTTTCACACTTAATTATAAACTCACCAACTTCACCAGGCTTTGCATCTTCACCGTTTTCATCCACCACTTTTGCATCAGTACCATAAGAAGCCCTTCCAGAAGTGCCAAACTTTGTTTTGTGTTCTTCTGGCAATAGATATACTCCTCCTGGACCACCCTCCGTTTGACCGCACATATTATAAAATTGATCTGTCTGAAACATCTCCATTGCCTGTTTCAATAGGGCTGTTGGCATTGGGGCTGCCCCATATCCGCACCGTTTCACACTGGATAAATCAAATTGGTCCCTATTCGGTACCTGCAGCAAAAAGTTATACATAGTCGGCACTCCAAAGAATAGGCTGATTTTGTATTGATCAATATCCTTTAAGGTCTGTACAGGATTAAATTCCTGGCGGACAATTTGTGTACAGCCAAGGATTGAACCTGGGACAAGGAATAAATTCAATTGTGCACAATGGAATAACGGGGCAAGATGAAGTAGTTGATCCTCCGGCCCCATTTTAAATGTAATGATAATTCCTAGTGCTACATGGATAACGCGGTGATGATCCAGGACCACTCCTTTTGGCAGCCCGGTTGTTCCAGAGGTATACAGAATCTCTGCATCATCTGATTCCAAAACTTCCCGTTCAGGATTATCTACAACCGAGCTTTGGAACGCGGATAAAAGGATTTGGTTCTCTCTTTTATTCGAACCCGCGATAACCTGAAGCTGGATCTTGTCGTTTCCTTCAGAAGCTTTATCGACGACTTCTGCCAAATCTTCATCGGCAAAGACTATTATCGAATCGGAATCGTCCAAAATATAGCTGGCTTCTTTGGCAGTTAAGCGAAAATTTACAGGAACAGCGACCCCGCCGGCTTTTAAAATTCCATAATAAATAAAACAGAATAAATCGGAGTTTTTCATCATTAAAGCAATCTTATCGCCTCTTTTCACCCCATAGCTAATGAGTGAATTGGCAATACGATTCACCTGTTCATTATATTCCTTATACGTATATACTCTTTCATTAAAAATGATAGCTGTTTTGTCTGGCTGGTATCTGGCATTTCGCTCAAGTGCTTCAAAAAGATTCACTTCATATTCCTCCCACATTCAAATACATACACATATAAAAATAGAAGAAAAAAGGGGTGGTGACTTTAGTTCACACTTACCCCTGCAATATCAGCTTATAACCCCAATTTTTTAGCAATAATTGTTTTCATAATCTCATTGGTGCCAGCATAAATCGAACCTACTGCCACATCCCTGTATCTTCTAGCAATCTCGTATTCTTCCATATAGCCGTAGCCGCCGTGCAGCTGCATGCAATCGTTGGCAACACTCTTGGCAAGGTCCGTCAGCCACCATTTTGCCATTGAGACTTCATTGACCACATTCTTTTTCTCCATATGATCGGTGATCAACTGGTCGACAAAGGTTTCGCCAATTTTGATCTTTGTGGCCATTTCGGCAATCTTAAACTGGGTATTTTGGAATTTGCTGATAGGTTTTCCAAATGCCGTCCGCTGCTTGACATACTCAATGGTCATCTCCAGCATATGTTTGCTGGCAGTAATGCTGCCGATTGCCAGCATCAACCGTTCCTGTTGCAGCTTCTGCATAAGGTAATAAAACCCCTGTCCCTCTTCACCAATTAAATTTTCCCTTGGTACAATAGCATCCTCAAAAATAAGTTCGGAAGTATCATTGGAATGCTGCCCCAATTTACGAAGCTTTTTGCCCTTTCGAAATCCAGGGGTTCCTTCTTCGACTACGATTAAGCTAATTCCTTTATGCTTCGGTACAGCATTTGGGTCTGTTACACATACAACGATTACGAAGTTAGCTGAATACCCATTGGTAATAAAAGTTTTTTCTCCATTGATAATATAATTGTCCCCACTTTTAATCGCGGTTGTTTTTACCCCAGCCAAGTCAGAGCCAGTCCCCGGTTCGGTCATAGCGATAGCCGAAATCATATCCCCGCTGACCGCTTTTGGCAGCCATCTTTGCTTTTGTTCTTCAGAAGCAAATTCGGCAATATAAGGAATAACGATATCATTATGAAGGCCGATTCCGCCTGCTCCCGCGCCAACCTTATCTAGTTCTTCAGTAATGACAACGGAATAGCCAAAGTCAGCGCCCGACCCTCCATACTTTTCATCCACCCATGGACAAAGGAAACCTTGTTCTCCAGCTTTTTTCCAAAATGACTTAGGTACCTGCTTGGCTTCCTCCCATTCTTCGAAATAAGGGTATGCTTCCTTCTCCAAAAATTTTCTGAAGGACCTTCTAAAAATTTCATGCTCTTCTGATAGATATGATTTTGCCATTACAAAACCTCCCTATTTTTTATAATCAATTTATTGTCCCGACCAATTTGGCTTCCGTTTTTCGGCAAAGGCCCGTGGACCTTCTTTCGCATCATTACTTACAAAAACTTGACTTGTATATTCATTATTGATAGACCAGCCTTCCGGAGGAAATGTCATGGAAGTGTCTAATCCACGGTAGACAATTTCTTTACTCGCTTTCACAGCCAGCGGAGCATTGCAAATAATTTCCTCTGCCAGCTTAATCGCGGCATTGAGGACTTGATCATGCGGGACGACTTCGTTCACCAGCCCCCACTGTTTTGCTTCTTCCGCAGAAATAGGATTTCCTGTAAGAATGACGCGCATTGCCACCTTCAGAGGAATTTGTCTTGGCAGGCGCAATAATCCTCCTCCTCCGGCAATAAGACCCCTTTTTACTTCCGGAAGCCCGAATGATGCCTTTTCAGAGGCGACAATTAAATCGCAGGCTAAAGCAATCTCCGTACCGCCGCCCAGGGCAAATCCGTTCACCGCAGCAATAACAGGCTTTGAGATATGATGTCTCACAATCCCGGCAAATCCCCATTCCTTCATTTCGTCTGTTGTCGAAAATCCCCCAGCTCCTATTTCCTTTAGGTCAGCACCTGCCGAAAAGGCGCGGTCGCCGGCCCCGGTTAAAATAGCCACCCAAAGATCAGGGTCCTCATTAAACTCCTTTAACGCAGTTCCTGTTTCCAGCCAAAGACGGCTGTTAACAGCATTCATGGCTTCCGGCCGGTTAAAGGTAATCACAGCAATTCGGCCAATTTTTTCTACTATAATAGCTTGATAGTCCATTATGATTCTCCTTCATTATTCGTTTTCCACCACGGATAAAAGCTCGGAAGATCAGTGCTTACCTTCATTGGGAAGTTTGGTTTTCTTTTTTCAAAAAATGCCGTGATTCCTTCTTTTACATCGGCCTGCTGCCCGGTCCAATGAATCATTTTGGATTCAACTTTGTGTGATTCGTAGGGATGGCTTGCACCAAGCATTTTCCACATTAATTGCCGTGACAAGGTGACAGAAATGGCAGATGTATTTTCGGCAATTTCTTTCGCAATCGCTTCAGCTGCAGGCAAAAGCTCTTCAGGTGAAACCACCTGAGTTACTAAACCAATTTTTAATGCTTCCTCTGCCGGAATAATCTTCCCGGTATAAACCAACTCAGCTGCTTTACTGATACCTACTGCTCTAGGTAAAAACCAGCCGCTGCACGCTTCCATGGTAATGCCTCGTCTGCTAAACACAAATCCCATTCTTGCGTTCGAGGAGGCAATCCGGATATCCATAGGCAGAGTCATCGTCGCCCCCACCCCGACAGCAGGACCATTGATGGCAGCTATGATAGGCTTTTTCAATTCATAGATTCGTAAACTTAACATTCCACCGCCGTCCCGGTATTCCTCGATGGAAGCCTCCTTATTTTCAAATGTGCTAGTGCCGCTTCCTAAATCCGCACCTGCACAAAATGCCTTTCCGTCTCCGGTGATAATGATGGCTCTTACATCATCATTGGCATCCGCTTCATCAAACACTTGAATAAGTTCGATTAGCATTTGATGATTAAAAGCATTTAAATTCTCCCTGCTAAGGGTAATCGTCATGATTTTGTCTTTGACTGCTGTTTTTAACGTTTCATACTGAATTGTTTGCATTCTAATCACCTCAATAATTTTTATATTAAAATACTCATTTCACGTCGATGTCTTTTTAAAAATTTGCAGGGTCCCAGCTTTCCTCCTGTTGGTATTTTCGTAAGATACGGCGCGCGATGGTAGCAGTATGCGCCTCATCAGGTCCATCATAGATTCTGGCGTATCTAGCTTCCCGGTACATTTTCTCTAATGGTGTATCGGCGGTGACCCCTAATGCACCGTGTACTTGAATCGCTCGGTCAATCACATCATGAAGAACCTTTGCTCCATATACTTTTATCATCGCGATATCAATCCGAGCATCTTCTCCCCTATCAATTTTTCTTGCAGCTTCAAGTGTCATCAGACGTGCCGATTGAATTTCAGTTGCGGAATCAGCAATAAATTTTTGAATCATCTGCTTTTCTGATAAAAGAGAGCCATGAGCATATCGATTTAAGGCCCGATTACACATCAAATCAAAAGCTCTTTGGGATTGACCCAGCCACCTCATGCAATGGTAGATTCTGCCGGGACCCAGTCTTTTTTGGGCAATGACAAAACCTTCTCCCCTTGCACCTAATAAATTTTCCTTTGGAACCCTGACATTTGTTAAACGGATTTCGCAGTGGCCGCCTGAGGTATGTCCCATCGTCGGCACGACTCTAACAATCTCATAACCAGGTGTATTAGTCGGAACAATGATCATCGATGCTCTTTTGTGTCGGTTCGGTTCTTCAGGTTCGGTCACACAAAAAACGGTGGTAAATGCAGCACGGTTAGCTCCGGTAGTGAACCATTTATGGGCATTAATGACCCATTCGTCTCCGTCCAAGTATGCTGTGGATTGTATTAATGTTGGGTCGGATCCGGCCACATTAGGCTCGGTTAATCCTACAGATGGATTGATTTCCCCATTCACCATTGGATATAACCATGTTTTCTTCTGCTCTTCTGTTCCAAACAGATTTAACATCGTCCCGTCCTGGGCAGTATGGGTACCTAAAGCGAACATGGCAGCTTCGGAACGGCCAATTACTTCATTTATATAGACGTAGTCCATAAATTTCATGCCGCCGCCGCCAATCTCTTTGGGAAGGCCTAAAGCCCATATCCCCGCTTCCTTTGCATGGGCTTGTAATTCCTTAAGGACCCGCCTTCCTTCTTGCTCGCCTTTTTCAATGACGGTTTCTACCGGAATGACTTTTTCATCGATAAACCTTCTAACCTTATTACGAATCTCCATCACATGGGGACTAATACCGAATTTTTGTTCAATCTCATTCAAAATACTTTCCCTCCTATCGGTCATGTTATTTATCTTGTTTAACGAACCAGCGCCATTTCAATGGTTAACTGCTCCCTTATCCTTTTTCTTAATGGAAAAATGTACTTGGATTCTATCGCTCTGTTGGCTGCATTTTCCTTATATAAAAAGCGAAGAAGGCGGCATTGAATTTCATTCAATTGTTTCCATTTTTCAGTTACATCCTCGATAAACACTGTTTCTTCCAAGGCGGAATCCAGCTCTTCCACCCAGTTAAAGGCGGAAGATGAATCTGACCGTATCGCTTGTAAAAATTCTTCAACAGTTTGATTGATTAGCGTAATTGACTGTTCTTTCGGTTTCGTATTTTCAATAGTATTGGTATCCACATTTTTTAAAACAGAAAGCAAGGCAATGGCTTGTTCCTTTGCCATGCCGCTGGTGAGATTAGGAATGATTACATCTTTTATCACATCGTTGGCGGTTTTTAACGTAAACGATTTATCGAACATCATTTCCCCCCTAGTAGCCTAATAATTCGGCAACCATATTCCTCATCAATGGCCAGCGATAGCCTTGCCGGGCCATCCGAAGATCCTTTGTTTCTCCTTTTGCAAACGACTTCCCAGCCGATTGGGAGATAAGAACAAACCTGACTTGATGGTATACCTCATAATAATGGAGAACCTTTTCATCCACCCTTAATCCGGTTAGCTCACTATACGTATCCAAAAACAGCTGTCTATCTACTAAGTAACACATCAGCGGAGAATCCATCCGGTTCGATTTGGCACAAACATAGGCAACGTCTGCCATGGGATCTCCGATTTCGGCTGCTTCCCAATCCAGTATCCCCGTGATTTCATTGTGGCTATATAGCAAATTACCAGTTCGGTAATCATTATGTATGAGGGAATACCTTTGGGCAGCCGGCTTATGCGCCTTTAACCATTCCAATGCATCAACCATTACCGGGTCAGGGCTGATTTGGTAGCGGTAATACATTTCCTCTAAACCTATTAATTTATCATCAATAAATCCGTACTCTCCTTTGGGCTCGTCAAAGTCCTCCGTAAAGCCGGCTCCTCTATAATCAAGAAGGTGCAATTTCGCCAAATACTGGACAAAATGAAAAGGAATTTCCCCTTCTTCATTGGCTCTTTTAAAAAATAATTGCCCCTCCTTTGACCAAGGTACGTAACTGTTTCCGGGCAGCTTATCCATTACAAAAAACGGTCCGCCGAGAATCGATTCATCTGTTTCATACCAGTAAACTCCCGGGATAGGCAGGTCGCAATTTTTACTTAAACGATCCAAATACTTGAACTGTAGAAAAAAATTTCTGTTCTCTCTCATTAACCCGCCTTTATTCTGTTTGCGAACCGCAAAGCCTTTTTTCTGTACGCCGCTCGCGGTTTCCCAGTGGACATCGAAAATAAAGGCTTCATCAGACCATCCTGCGGAAGGCTGGGAATACTCCCGAATTTCTACATTTTTTGCCCCTTTAATTTTCGATTCAAAATAAGCTTTCAATGAGAGTTTTATTTTTTCTGCCAACAGCACCCCACCTTTCACTATTTACCGCAAAATTTCTACATTCATTTCTTAAGAGTATTTTCCAATGCCCAATCCGTTAAATTCTTGACGAAGATATCAAGCTGGGCAAATCTTTCATCCTGGGTTTGACCTCTCTTCCACCGGTAATACATTTGTTGGGCAATGACGACGTGCTTGAAGTATCCAAAAACCATGTAATAATACATTTTCGATACATCGCGCCCACTTTTCTTAGAGTAGGCTTCAATAAATTCATTTCTTGTCATGAAACCCGGCCTAAGAGTAATTGGGTTTGACAGTTGCTGGTTTTTGAAAAATTCAGGATCATCATGGTCGAACCATAAAACCAGTGCGGATGCAAGGTCATTAAGTGGATCGCCGACTGTACTCATCTCCCAATCGAGAATGCCTGCCAATTGACCTAATTGATTCTTAGAAAACAAGACATTTTTTAAGTGAAAATCATAGTGTATGAACGTTGCCGGCTGAGAAACGGGCCTGTTTTCGATAATCCATTTTATTAGCCGTTCCATTCCGGGAATTTCTTCCGTTTTTACGTTTTGATAACGGCCAATCCAGCCATGTACCTGTCGTTCTAAAAATCCTTGCGGACGTGTTAAGTTAACGAGATTAGTGTTCTTATAGTCTATTTCATGAATGGCAGCCAAGGTATTTACCATAGAATGAGAAACCTCATTAAAAAGGGCTGGATTTCCATCTTCATGATTTGGAAGTGCCTGATCCAGCAATACACCATGAAGACGCTTCATACAATAGAACGGTGCCCCAATAATAGATTCATCATCAATAAAAAAATAAGGCTTGGGTGCAAGGGAAAATATTGGACTAATTGCATCCAACACTTTAAATTCGCGTTTCATATCATGTGCTTTTGTATTAACTGGACCAAGAGGTGCCCTTCTTAGGACACCCTCCCAGTCTCCGATACTGATCAAATACGTTAAATTGGATTTTCCGGCACTAAATTGTTTCACTGTCATTGGGTCACTGCTTAAGTTTGGGAGCCTTTTTCTAATTAGCTCTTCAAGCTTGGAAAGATTTAATTCTTCGCCTTCGCGAACAGGGATTGTATCTTGTATATTCATGGGTAATTACTCCTTAGTTCATTTTTACTTCTTTTTCCCTCAATACCCGTTTTAGTATCTTCCCAGATGGATTCCTTGGCAGTTCATTTAGAAACTCCACATATTTCGGCTTTTTATAAGAGGCTAAGTGGGTGAGGCAATGTTGAATCACCTCTTGCTCCGTTAAACTTTTACCGTTTTTAAGAACGATGTATGCCTTGACACTTTCACCCCACTTCGGGTCCGGGACACCCACAACAGCAGCTTCGAAGATTGCATCGTGCTTGTGAAGTGCTGCCTCAATTTCTGCGGGATAGATATTTTCCCCACCACTGATGATCATGTCTTTACTGCGGTCGACCACATATATAAATGCTTCATCATCCTGGCGGACTAAATCTCCGCTGTGGAACCAGCCGCCGCGGAAAGCCTCTTCTGTTGCTGCCGGATTTTTATAGTACCCCTTCATCACAGTCGGTCCGCGATAAATAATTTCACCAATTTCCCCGACTGGAACATCATTCATGTTTTCGTCGACAATCCGCACTTCCACATTCATAACAGGTTTTCCCACTGAATTCGTTTTCCTAAGTGAATCCTGCGGCAACAAGCAGGTGGTTGTGGGGCTCATTTCGGTCTGGCCAAACGCATCAAAGATTCCGGCATTCGGAAAATGCTCCATCATTTTATGCTTTACTTCCAACGGGCAAATGGCTGCCCCCGTTGAGCACCTTTGCACTGACGTTAAATCGTAATCCTCAATATTGGGAACATGCAGGACTAAATTCCACATAGCAGGCACCATAAAAAGACCGTTTATTTTCTCGTGGTGAATGGTGTGCAGGACTCCCACTGGATTAAACTCTCGATGAATCACTGTCAATCCGCCGACTGTACAGCTAATTAGAACATTTCCAACACCAGCGATATGAAATAAAGGTGTAATGACAAGTTGTTTAGAGCCTCTTTCAATTTTGGAATCCACAACGCTGTTCAGCGCACTTAACAACAAGTTCTTGTGAGTCAGCACGGCTCCTTTTGGCTTGCCGGTAGTTCCGGATGTATAACAAATCATGCAGGCATCGTTTTCCTCGACTTGCCCATCAATACTTTGGTATGGTATTTCCGAGTGATAAATAGTTTCGTATGGAATCAACTCCATCGAATTCACTTTCCCGACTACAACAATCTTTTCTACGTTTGGAAGTTCTTGTCTGATCGACAGAATCATATCCTGGTATTCTTCTTCGATAAATAAAACCTTAGTATCAGAATGATTAATAATATAAACAAACTCCTCGGGCGCGAGCCTAAAATTAATCGGAACACTGACACACCCGGCAGACGCCGTCGCAAACATGACTTCAACAAAAGCAAGATTATTTTTAAATATGATCCCTACCTTATCACCGATTTCTAAACCTTGCTGCTGGAGCCAGCCAGCCAAATGCAAAGTCTTCTTTTCCAGTTCAAGATAGGTAAGTCTTTCATCACCGTAAATGAATGCCTCTTGATTAGGTGTTTTATGGGCGGCCCTTCTGATTAATTCCCCTACTAATAACT
Source organism: Neobacillus citreus (assembly GCF_018343545.2). Classification (GTDB taxonomy): domain Bacteria; phylum Bacillota; class Bacilli; order Bacillales; family Cytobacillaceae; genus Neobacillus; species Neobacillus citreus. The sequence goes on from NZ_JAGYPE020000001.1 coordinate 64,119, forward strand.
GCCGTGACATTTGTAAACTTGTTGTTGTCAATGTCCTTCACTCCTCTATAGTAAAAATTAATAACACCTGCTCTGAAAGCCCTTTCATTTGATGTTCCAATTTTAATGGGAGTCTATCTCTGAAGCTGTTAATAATTGATACTTGATTTGATATACATGAGGTGTGGTACAGAAAAACTAGTACTTAATATATGTAGGCAAATTTAAAGCTAGGAGAGATTGTAGAATGAACAGTAGGTTTCATTTTCTTGAAGGGTATCCCGCTGCAAGTATATGCAGCGGGAATAGGCATAGATGACATTATTTTATTGACCAATAAACGCTACTAAGTTATCGAAAAATTAAAATAATTCAACAATATTATATATCCTTTTTTTACCTTTGTCTACTCGAAAGTCAAAAATTGAATTATTATTGAATACTACTAAACTTCTTTTAAGCCAGAGTTGTTTAACCATCTCGCACCATCCACTGTAATGCATTCCCCGTTAATGTACTCTGCCTCAGGTGATAACAAAAAGTATGCTAGATTCGCAACTTCTTCCGCCTTGCCAAACCGTTTGAGTGGTACCTGATTGATGGCTTTTTGATAGCCATCTCCTGAGTCAATTAATCTGGCAACACCCTCAGTGTTTTCGATTGGTCCGGGTGCGATACAGTTTGCTCGAATCCCATATTTGCTCCCCCATTCTACCGCCAGGGTCCTTGTCATCGCTAATATTCCTGCTTTTGCACTTGCAGCATGAACATTTCCTGGAGCAGCCCCCCAGGCAAAAGTAGCTACTATATTGAGAATGCTTCCTTTTTGGTTGTTCGTAATCCATTCTTTTCCGACTGCTTGTGTGCAATACCAAGTCCCATTTAAGTCGATATTTATGACGGCATTCCATCCATTTAGTGAGAGGTCTTCAGCAGCACAGATAAAATTACCTGCAGCATTATTAATTAGTGCATCAATACTGCCAAATCTTTCCTTTACAGCTTCCACCATTGCTTGGACGTTTTCTGGAATTCTTACATCCATTTGAAAATCTAAGACTTGACCTTCAAAGGTTTCTATTTCCTGTTTAGCGTTTTTTAAACGTTCTGCATTCCGTCCAGTGATGACGACATTGGCCCCTTTGCTGGCGAACTTCTGTGCCATTGCTTTTCCAATGCCGCTGCCGCCGCCTGTAATAATAACCGTTTGCCCATTCATTCCTATCTCCCCCAATCATTTCAAAAAAAAAATTGATAAAAACAACAAAACCGACAACAAATATCGGTTCTGTCACATCAATCCAAGTTTATTTTCGAATTTCAAAAAATGATTGAACTTTTACCTCCCCAGTTTCATTAACAGCTGCCGCTTCGCAAAGCCAGCGATCATCTTGTTCTCCGATTACCCTGCCTTTAACGGTAATTCTTTCGCCAGGTCTAGTCATAGCTTTAAATCGCGATGAAAATTTGAGCGGATCCTTTACAGAAAACCAACTCCCGATTGCCTGACCAACAAAACCCTTAATCAGCATCCCGTGAGCGATAACACCTCCGAGTCCCGCCTCTTCGGCAAAAGGGACGACCGTGTGAATCGGATTAAAATCGCCCGATGCCCCTGCATATCTGACTAATTGCGAATGGGTCACTTCTTCTCTTTGCACAGGTTCAAATTGATAGCCAACTTGCATCCTCTTCCCCTCCTAATGTCTTTCAATAACCGTTTGCTGACAAAGTAAAACAAGTTCTCCATGCTGATTAAAAAATTCTTTTTTGATAATGACAAAATTCATTTTTGCTTTTGAATAGGCATTCTCGACGACCGAATGCACGGTTATCTCGTCTTCAGGTTTAATTTCTTTTAAATATTCATACGTTTGTTCACCGTGCAGGACCTTTTTTACATTTAAACCCAGTAAATTTGCAGATGACCCTTTTCCTCCCCAAAATTCAATAACGGTTGGAAAAGTCGGGGGTAAACTTTCTCCATTTAAATACTCATCCTTCAAGTCGCCAATTGCCAAAGCCAGTTCTCTTATTTTTCCTTTTTCCACCCTGAAGGTATAGGACTCCAGTTTCATACCGATTTTTTCCTCTAATTGGGTCGCCATAATATCCCTCCTACGATAATTCCTTGCCAACAATCGAAATAAATGAAACACACTGCATAGGGGTTCCGCCTAAATTGTGGGTAAGACCGATTTTTGGATTCTCAAGCTGCCGCTTACCTGCACGTCCCTGGAATTGCAAATACATTTCATAAAGCATGCGCAATCCGCTCGCACCAATTGGATGCCCGAAGGATTTTAAGCCTCCATCGGGATTTACAGGCAATTCACCGCCCAATTCAAAAACACCATTCAAGACATCCTTCCAGCCTTGGCCGCGTTCACTAAACCCTAAATCTTCATAGATTACTAATTCCGTAGGGGTGAAACAGTCGTGTACTTCAGCCATACTGATTTCCTGACGAGGATTTTTAATTCCTGCCTCCCTGTATGCAGCCTGGGCCGCCGCTACATTTTCCTTAATGGACGTAAAATCAAAATCTTGACGCAAACGTCCATCTCCTGGGCCGGCAGCGATGGTCAACGCTTTTACATACATTGGGTCTTTTCGATATTTATGGGCATCCTCCGTCCGCACGATAATGGCGGCTGCCGCACCGTCGGCGACTCCAGAACAATCAAATACACCAAGAGGGGCAGCCACAAGCGGCGACTTCGAAATTTTTTCCATAGAAACTTCACTACGATACTGAGCCTTTGGATTTAATGACCCATTGTAGTGATTTTTCCAGGCGATTCGTGATAAAACCTCTCTCCCTTGCTCAGGGGTTAGACCATACTTTTTAAAATAGGCTGGAGCCAGGAAAGAAAATGATGCAGGGGCAGAGATGTTCGGTGCGGTTCCATCACTTGGCGGGTTTGGCCTGGTAAGGCCGCTGTACCCGGAGTCCTTTAATTTTTCGACACCAATGGCAAGAACAATATCATAGGCACCGGACGCAACTGCATAACAGGCATTACGAAAGGCTTCTGAGCCTGTAGCACACATATTCTCAACCCTAGTAACCGGAATATACTGGGTTTTTAACGGGCCAGATAATGTAATTCCTGCATAACCGGAAATCATCGTCCCAAGCCATGCTGCTTCGACATCTGTTGGTTCAATCCCGGCATCGGAAAAAGCTTCATAGGCTGCCTCCACTAGTAAATCCTCGACACTTTTATCCCAATGCTCGGCAAAGCGTGTACAGCCCATTCCAATCACAGCTACTTTATCGCTAATTCCCTTTCTGCTCATTTTAAACACCTTCCTTTTTCCTGATTGGCCGCGCTTTCCAGAAATAGTTACTGATGCCGCCTGCTTCAAAGAGACGCCGAAAGGTCATTTCGACTTCCATGCCAATTTCAATTTCTTTGGGGTGGCAATCCGTTACTTCGCAAATAATCCGCCCGCCTTGGTCAAAATCAATGACTGCGACAATCATCGGCGGCGCCGGCGATGCCGCCAAATAATCCAGTGTAAAAGTTGTTACTTTTGCTGATTGTCCAACAAAACGATAATCCTCCATCTCATCCTTCGCCTGGCATTGTACGCACACTCGTTGTTTTGGAAATTGTGCAGTACCACAGTTTCTGCACTTGGAACCAATAAAGCCTAGGTTTTGCTGATAGCCCCGGTGTAAAGCAGGTGCTGATGGGCGGTCGGTTGGTGGTCTGCGCGGCGGCTCCGTTTTAATAATCTCTCTCCACTTGAGATAATCACTATATAAAACCTCATCATTTTTAATGCTTACATATTCTTGAACCCCTTTACGTTTACCAAGTCGAGAAATCGCTTCCGTCACCTCCAATAAAAGCAAATCAAGTCCTTCCGCGAAGGAAACGACAAGAAGCTGATCACCTGGGTTTGCTTCTTCCAATGCCGAAACAAGCATCATAGGCGCATGGGCGTTTCCGGTTAGACCAACGTTATCAAATAATGGATTTTGTACTTGTTGATTTGAAAAACCGAGGGCTTGCGCTGCTTGTAAATGTGCCCGAGTTGTTGGTCCAGAAATAATCACTTTAGAAATTGTTTCAATGGAGCGGTCATTTTTTTCCAAAAATGGGCTGACTGACTCCTTAACTTGCTTCATAAAGGCTGATGAACTTAAACGTTCTTCCCAGCTTTGCGTAAATAAATCAGATTGACTCCGCCAATGACTAATGACTTCACCTTGAACGCTTGTATAATCGATCATGTTGGCAATGACATCCGGGCCGCTGCCGATTAAGAAAGCAGCAGAGCCATCACCAAACCACTGTTCATTCTGGCCGGTTGGGGCGCCGGTACGGCAATCAGCAGCGATGACAAGCGTATTTTCACCCGGTTTAGCAGCCATGATGGCTGCCGTCCCACTTCTTAATGAGGCAGCCGTTTCCATTCCCCTGACACTCTCCCTTAAATTTAATGCTGTGGCAAGGGTAGGAATAGAGCCTTTTTCCCTGTATGGAGAACTTGTGGTTGCAAAATAAATAGCGTCAATTTGATCAGGATTCATTTCTCGCAGGCAATCCATGGCTGCCTCCACACCCATGGAGACACTGTCTTCATCATAACCGGCAATTGCTTTTTCACCACCCATGGCGTGCTTCCCAAAAAACTCACCTATTCTCTTCCGCTTTAGGCGATTATATGGAATATATGCTCCGTATGAAATGATTCCATTCATTGTTCTTTTCCACTCCCTTTTCTCTCTCAAAATATTTAAACGGAAACGGCTGGGATATTTTTCGATTGCATTAAAGGTCATATAACTTTGATTGTTTCCTATTAAATTTGCAATTTAGTTTTATACTCTTCGACTAGTTGGCGGCGCAATATCTTTCCGACGATCGTCTTTGGCAGGGCGTCCCGGAATTCGACCGCTCTTGGGATTTTATATCTGGCGATTCTGCCTTCGCACCAGCTAAGGAATTCATTTTCAGTTAAACTTTCACCTTTTTTCAAGACGATGACAGCCAATAATTTTTCACCCAAATAGGCATCGGGTACACCAAAGGCACAGGCTTCCGCTACCTTCGGGTGCTGGTAAAGAACCTCTTCTACTTCTGCAGGATAGATATTTAATCCCCCGGCAATAACCATATCCTTTTTTCTGCCCGATATATAATAGAATCCATCTTCATCCCGATAGGCAATATCCCCCGTGTAAAGCCAGCCATTACGGACAGTTAACATGGTTTCCTCTGGTTTCTTCCAATACCCCTTCATGACTTGCGGACCTTTTATGATTAGCTCTCCGTTTTCGCCAACAGGAACCTCTTCAAAACCAGTTTCCATATCAACAATTTTTGAAACTGTTCCAGGAATCGGAACCCCAACACTGCCAATTTTACGTTTACCTCCTAACGGAGTACGGTGTGTAGACGTAGTTCCTTCCGACAAACCATACCCTTCAAAGATTTGCGCACCCGTTTTCCGTTCTAATTCTTTTATGACTTCGACCGGTAGAGGCGCGGATCCGGAAACACAAATCTTAAAGCATGATAAATCATATTTTTCCAGGTCAGGATGATTCAATAGCGCAATATACATTGTCGGAGAGCCTACCATGAAAGTCGGGCGGTATTGGCGTATTAGTTCTAATACTCTAGTAGCATTAAATTTTTCAAGAATGATATAAGTGGCTGCCGTTCGAATTGCATTATTCATATTCGTCATTGCCATTGCATGGGTAAGAGGGGAAATTCCCAGTAACCGTTCTTCCCCCTCAACCATTACCGGTGCCACGACTTCCCCGGATTGATGAATATTACAGACAATATTAAAATGGGTCAGCATAACGCCTTTGGATTTGCCTGTTGTACCACCCGTATACTGCAATACGGCAATGTCCTCTTTAGGATTAATATTTAAGGGCGGAAGTTCATTGACTTTTTCCTTCAGCAGAACTTGATTACTTCCATTTTCATCCTCTGTAAAAATGACATGAACATTTTCAAACTTTTTAACCCTTTCCAGTTTTTCTGACTGATTCCTGCCGCATATAAACCATTTTGGATCAGCATCTTCAAGCATATATTCTAGTTCTGATGTTTGATATAATGGATTTACTTGGACAACAATGCCGCCTAAACGCATTGCCGCATAATAAGAAACCATATAATGAACGCTATTAGGCAGCATTAAGCCAACCCGGTCCCCTTTTTGGAACCCTTTTTGATATAAAACAGAGGCGAATGCATCCACGGTTTCCTTTAACCGTACGTAATCCAGTTCAATCAGTCCATCTATGACTGCTAATCTATGAGGATATTTCTGAACAGATTGCTCCAGCATTTCATATATTGATAGCTGTGAAATATCATTTAAATTAAGCAAACCTCCGTTCTCCTCCTTAATATTAGTTGAACCTCGGTTTCCGTTTTTCGAAAAAGGCCTGTACGCCTTCCTTGAAATCTTCAGATTCGAAACATAGTCCTTGTGCGAAACCTTCCAATTCAAATGTTTCACTAATACTCGCAAGAACACTTCTATTCACCAATTTCTTTGTTAATCCAGCTGCGAAGCCAGGTCCTTCAGCAAGCCTTGAGGATAGCCGGTAGACTTCATCTTCGAAAGAATCATCCTCCACCACACGGTTGATAATTCCAAGACTCAGCGCCTGTTCTGCTGTCACTCTTTCACCCAAAAGCATCAGTTCCATGGCGCGCTGCCTTCCAATTAACCTAGGCAGAAAGTAAATCGAACCAAGATCAGGAACCAAACCAACATTCGTAAAGCTTTGGACAAAAAATGAGGAGCGTTTTGCAATTATGAGGTCGCAGGCCAATGCAAGGCTGAAGCCTGCTCCTGCTGCAGCGCCATTAACAGCAGCAATAACAGGCTTTTCCAGGTCGATAATAGATTGAATCATTTCATGCCCTGATTGCAATCTCAATCGGCCTTTAACTGCATCTATTTCTTTTAATGAACTTAAGTCACCCCCGGCGGAAAATGCTTTTCCCTCACCAGTCAACACAATGACTTTTATTTCATCGTTTTCTTTTACACTAGAGAAGAACTCTTTTAATTCTTTTCGTAGTGTGAGACCTAGTGCATTTCTCACATCAGGCCGATTGAGCTTAATCGTGCAAATTCCTTTATTAATCGTCACTTGAATGTCGTTAAAATCCATAACATACATCCTTTCAGTTAGTGATATTTCAAGAATTCAAAAAACTAAAAGCAGAACCTTGTTAGAATGGAGTCAAAACATGGAAGAATTTTCGGGCAAAAAAAATATAAGGAAGGTTGGCAGGAATACGCTTACAACGCAACGCTGTAGAATAAATGGGTGTATAACTATGTAGCTTAAATTTATTTTATATACGAAAAAATTTTTTGTCAATTAAAAATCTAACTATTCAAATAATTTAAAATTTAACTACAAAAGGCAAGCATCCAATCTGGTAAACTTACCTTTTGCAAAACACCATTTTCTAATTTGGTTATGACATCAAAATTTCGGGAATGACATTTTCTGACCAGCCCAATTCAACAGCGATTTTTTCGCGATGATATTCAGGCGATCCAAGATGATTTTCTAAGGAACGGGCCCGCTTTAGGAATAGGTGGCAATCAAACTCCCATGTAAAGCCCATTCCCCCATGATTTTGAATATTTGCCCCAGCAGCTTTAATATAGGCTTCAGAAATAAAGGAACGGGCCATTGACACGGCTTCCGATAACTCTTCAGCATTGTTTTCCGCTGCCCACGATGCGTAATAGGACAAGGAACGGGAACTTTCAAGAGCCAGTTTCATATCCACAATCCGATGTTTGACAGCTTGGAATCGCCCGATTGGCTGCCCAAATTGTTGGCGGGTCTTCGCATACTCGGTTGACATCTCCACAACACGCTCTATTCCTCCTACCATTGTGGAGGCAAACGCAGCATTTAAATGGTTCAAACCTGTTTCTAAAATGGCCCATCCTTCATTTTCAATACCTAACAGCTGTGAATTAGGTATCTTTACATCATGAAACGTAACATTAACCAATTTTCTAGTTTCATCAATGCTTTGCAGTTCCTGCATGGTTAGGTTAGCCTGATTACAATCTACTAAAATCAAGGAAATTCCGTATTCACCTTGGGAATTGCCGCCTGTTCGAACAGGAACAATAAGTGTATCAACAATGTCTGCATATGGAACGAGTATTTTCTTACCTTGCAATACATACTCATTCCCTTGTTGTTCAGCCTTTAGCTGGATGGCAGAAGGCGATAGCTCTCCGCTTTCTTCTAAAAGTGCAAGCGAAAACTTACGCTTTCCCGCAGCAATTTCAGGCAAATACCTTTCCTTCTGTTCCGATGAACCGTAAGCTTCCAATAGCGGTACCGCAAAAGCCACAGTTTCAGGATAGGGACCCGGCACAACTGTACGGCCCATTTCTTCTAAAATTGGCACTAGTGATAGAGCTCCAAGACCTAATCCTCCATAGGGTTCTGAGATATTAATCCCCATAAAACCAAGGATGCCTAAACCATTCCATAATTCTTCTAATACCTGTTTTTTTCCATTCATATAATCTCGGGGTATCGCCAAATCCCCCTTCGATTCTAAAAACTGTCGGGTTGTTTCTTGAAACATTAATTGTTCTTCATTCAACGCGAAATCCATATAACCACCTCAATTTTTATTTTTTAGATAATCATTGTAAGCTTTTAATATTTGATATCCTTTGGCAGACCTAGAATTCGTTCACCAACGATATTTTTTTGTATTTCAGATGTTCCGCCCTCAATGGTATAAGCAAATGACCGAAGGTATTCCTGCTGCCAATTTTGGTCGACGGATGCATCTTCCTTCCATAATGTACCGGATGCACCTTGGAGAGACATCGCATATGCCAGCATTTCCTGTCCTAATTCACTGGAAGCAAGTTTATCCATCGAACCTTCAGGGCCAGGACGTCCTGTACGAATGGTGGTGGTTAAGTGGCGGTAGTAATTAAACAATAGGGCTTTTGTTTTTGTCCGGAAAATGGCAAGATTTTGCCGAACCAGCGGGTCAGCGGCGAGGGGGCGGCCATTCTTTTTCATTGATTTTGCCAATTCGACCAATTCCTCAAATTGTTTTTGCAGCCTGAATGTTTGTCTCGCTACACCAACACGTTCATGACTTAGTAAAATCAAAGAGACTTTCCAGCCTTGATTAACCTCACCAACAATATCCGCATCATAGGCAATGGCATCATTGAAGAACATTTCGTTAAAGTCGCGTCGATCATTGATTGAACGGATTGTCCGTGTTTCCACACCTTCTTGATGCATATCAACTAGAAAAGCTGTAATTCCTTCATGTTTTTTCCCTGTATTTTCAGTTCGGGCCAATAAAAAGCAGCGGTCAGCCAAATGAGCATAACTGGTCCAAATCTTTTGGCCGTTGATAATCCATTTATCGCCTTTTTTAACCGCCCTTGTTTGAATGGCAGCGAGGTCAGAGCCTGCATTTGGCTCCGAGTAGCCTTGACACCAAATTTCTTCCCCATTTAATATTTTCTCGATATAACGCTCCTTCTGGTAATCGGTTCCAATTTGTAATAGAGTTGGGCCGACCATGGCTGTCCCTATAATATTTAATGCAGGCGGTGCTTTCACCCTTGCCATCTCCTGCTCGTAGATGACTTCTTCCATTAATGATGCACCTCTGCCACCGTATTCCTTTGGCCAGGAAATTCCAGCCCATCTACCTTCTGCCAGTTTTCGATACCAATCTCTCAAAAACGCCGCTTTTTGATTATCGTCCTCTGGAATGACTCGTTTTCCCTCCAGCCATCCTTCAGGCAGGTTTTCCTCCAGCCAAGCTCTTAGTTCTTTTTGAAACTCCAATTCCGATTCAGTGTAAGCAAAATCCATTCCATTCAACCTCCATTTCAATTGGTTAATTATCAGGATATAATGATAAAAATCTTTTTATATTATTTATTGATGTTTGAAGGATGGCGACCGTTTTTCAATAAATGCCTGGACTCCTTCGCGAACATCCTCGGTGCCGAATACTTCAGCAAAAAGTTCAGCCTCCAATTCTAATCCTCCATCAAGGGAAGTATCGATTCCGTCATTAACAGCTTTCTTTATTCTGCTTAAGGCCTGCAAGGAATAACTGGCCAGCTTTTTCGCCATGGAGATGGCTGTCTCCATACCTTTCCCGCTTTCAACAACTTGATTGACCAATCCAATTTTAAGTGCTTCCTCCGCTGACAAAGGTTCTCCCAAAAACATTAATTCTTTTGCTTTGGATGGTCCTATTAATCTAGGTAAACGCTGTGTTCCGCCGCCTCCCGGGAAAAGTCCTAATTTGACCTCAGGCAGTCCGATTTTTACATGCTCCTCAGCGATCCGAATATCACAAGTTAATGCCAGTTCACAGCCGCCGCCAAAAGCCAGTCCATTTAGCAGCGCAATCGTGGGTTTCGGGATTCGTTCAATAAAGTTCAATACGGCATGCGATTCCAGATTGTTTTTCTTTAATTGATCTTTTTCCAACCCAAGTGATTGAGGGAATTCCTTGATATCCGCACCTGCCATAAATGCCCTGCTTCCCGCACCTGTTAAAATAGCAGCAATCACTTCGGAATCCTCGGCAATGACGGTGAAAACCTCACCCAACTCTCTTGTTACCTGCTTGCTTAATACATTCATCGGTGGATTATCAATGGTGACGATGGCAACCCCTGCTAACTTTTCAATATGCACTAATTCTGCCATAACAAAAACCTCCCTATCTTTTTTTAATTAAAGCTTTGACAACGTTTCCATTTATTATAATAATAGCAATTTTTAGATTATTTTACAATTTATTTATTTTTTAAATTAAAGTTCAGTTTTTGTAAATGAATCTTGTTTTCTATATATATCTTTCACTTTGAAGTTTTAGTATAATATTAAAATAGGTTGATTTTTTAGAATAATTAATATACTATTTAAACTAATAGTAAAAAAATAAACTACAATTTAAATAAATAACTTCAATAAACATCATAAAATGGGATGGGAGTGAGTCAAATGTCTTCGTTTAGGGAACAAAAAATAGCAAAGAAAAAAAGGGAAATCCTACGCTCTGCTGCAGCCGTTCTTGCTGAAAAAGGCTATCATGGAACTACTATGGAAGAAATAGCAGCACAGCTATTGATGACCAAAGGCTCCATGTATTATTATTTTAAAAATAAAGATGATATTCTATATCACTGCCATCAGATGATCATGGAATTGAGTCTTGAAAAAATCGAAGAAGTTGTACACAGTGATTTAAACCCCATTGAAAAGCTGGAAAGTGCTATTAAAGCCCATATTTTGCTTTCAACTAAAGAAAAATCCATGTTTATGATCATGGATAAGCCATATCAAAAATTTACTGATGATCAGTTGAATGAAGTTCTTGATGCTAGAAGAAATTACGCCCATTACTTTGACAAAATTTTAAATGAGGGCATTGAAAAGCAAGTCTTTGAAATTGATGACACAAAAATGGTTCGGATGATTATTCTAAGTGCCATCAACTATATCCAGCAATGGTATAACCAGGATGGTCCCCAAACGGGCGAAGAAATTGCAGAATCTTATGCTTCTAATCTTCTTAAAATGGTCGTTAAGAAAAGTTAAATAGTGATGAAACCCTCCCTTTGCTCATTAGGGAGGGTTATTTATTAATGAATACCAGATTTTAAATTTTCTTCTCGCAATTCAGTTTTCAATACTTTTCCAGATGCATTCCGTGGCAGTGCAGCAATAAATTCTACCAATTTCGGCTTTTTATAGGATGCAAGATTCTGTTTACAATACTCTATAACTTCTTCTACCGTTAAACGCCGACTTGTTTTCATCACAATATATGCTTTGATGTTTTCACCCCATTCCGGGTCCGGAACACCGACCACGGCAGCTTCCAAAATATCAGGATGTGTATAAAGAACCTCCTCAATTTCTTTTGGATAGATATTTTCGCCGCCGCAAATCACCATATCCTTCTTACGATCGACTACATAAATGTACCCCTCTCCGTCCATCCGGACCAAGTCACCGCTGTGGAACCATCCGCCTTTAAATGCCTCTTTGGTTGCTTCGGGATTTTTATAGTACTCTTTCATTAATGTCGGACCTTGGTAAACAATTTCCCCAACCTCTCCCGTAGGAACGTCATTCATTTCATCATCAACAATCCTGACCCGGACATTAATTGCTGGTTTTCCCACAGATGCCGTTTTTCTAATCGTGTCCTCTCCTGTCAGGTAAGTTGTCGATGGACTCATTTCAGTCTGGCCGAAGGCTTCGATTATTTTCCCATTTTTAAAGACTTCCATAATTCTTTTCTTTATTTCAACGGGACATATGGCGCCTCCTAAACCACAGCTAATCATCGTGCTCACATCATAGTCTAGTAGATTGGGTACTTGAAATAAAAAATTCCACATGGAAGGTACTAAAAACATCGCATTAATTTTTTCAGTTTCAATGGTTTTGAGGATTTGCTCTGGCTGGAATTCGCGTTGAATATAAATGGTCCCCTCCATCAAGCAGTTGCTCACTAATCGTGATAGTGCAGCAACGTGGAAAAGCGGTGGAACAACAAGTTCATTGATACCTCTTGGTGTTTGGCTATGAAAGGTTCTGTTCATTGCATTCAGATAAAAATTTTTATGAGTTAATACAGCCCCTTTTGGTTTTCCGGTTGTTCCAGATGTGTAAATAATAGCGTGGGCATCATTGTCTTGTAGGTCTGTTGGAGGTGTATATTCAGAAGGTGAAGTAAATATTGATGTGTAGGCAACCATTTCATTTATGTGATTTTCTGGAATAGCACCATCTACGACAATCAATTGGACGTGTGGGAGCAAATCTAGGATTGGAGAAATAGTATCGTTAAACTCTTCTTCGACAAATAAAATCTTAATATCAGCATTATTTACGATATATTCGATTTCCTTGGAGACCAATCGAAAGTTGACAGGTACAAAAACTCCCCCTGCCAAACTCACAGCAAAATATAATTCAACAAATGACATTCCATTTTTAAATAAACAGCCAACTTTGTCGTTTTTACCAATTCCTTGTGCCTGCAACCAGCCAGCTAAATGCTCTGCATTCTTTAGAATTTCCCGGTATGTGGGTCTTCGGTTTTCATAAACAAATGCTTGACGGTTTGGGGCATTGTGAGCAGCGTATTTTAATGCTTCACCTATTAATAATTGCTGGCTTGCTGAGACCATCAACTGATCCATATGTCTCCCCCATTATTTTTAAATAGTAAGTTAACAAGAGTAAAGAAAAAGATTTAAAGTAAAATCCTTTTCTTTATCTTTGTGTTAATGAGACTTAGTTTTATAATCCCAGTTGTTTAGCAATAATTACTTTCATAATTTCATTTGTGCCAGCGAAGATAGGCGATACGGCAATGTCTCTGTATCTGCGGGCAATTTCATATTCTTCCATGTATCCGTATCCGCCATGGAGCTGCATGCATTCGCTCGAAATTCTTCTTGCCATATCCGTAATCCACCATTTGCCCATCGAAACCTCAGTTACAATATCCTCACCATTTTGATGTCTGACAATCAATTGGTCGACAAAGGTACGGCCTAGCTGAACCTGTGTCGCAATTTCCGCAAGTTTAAATTGGGTGTTCTGAAACTTCCCAATCGGCTTTCCGAAAGCCTCTCTTTCTTTTACATATTTAAGTGTCAATTCCAGCATCCGTTCAGCGGCTACTTGACCGCCAATGGCAGCCAGTATTCGTTCCTGCTGGAGCTTTGTCATCAAATATCTAAAGCCTTTCCCTTCTTCGCCAAGTAAATTAGATACCGGCACTTTTACATCTTCAAAAATGAGTTCGGCCGTATCCTGTGCATGCATACCAACCTTTTTCAATTTTCTTCCTCTGGAAAAACCAGGAGTTCCTCTATCCACTAAAATTAAACTAACTCCTTTGTGCGGCGGATTTGCATGCGGGTCTGTTTTGCATGCCACAACAATTAAATCAGAATGTATTCCGTTCGTGATGAATGTTTTTTGACCGTTAATAATATAGGAGTCTCCATCTTTTACCGCAGTTGTACTGATATTGGCTAAATCGGAACCCGTTCCCGGTTCGGTCATGGCAATTGCCGTAATAATTTCCCCGCTTACGCAGCCCGGAAGATATTTCTGTTTTTGCTCTTCTGTTCCAAATGATTCCAAATAAGGAACGATGATATTACTATGTGTACTTGGACCAGAAAGACCTCCGCCAATTCGTGCGAGTTCTTCTGCAAGAATAATCGAAAGAGCAAAATCGCCGCCTGCACCGCCGTACTCTTCACTTACAGCAGGACATAAAAAACCATTTTCACCTAGTTTCGTCCAAAATGACCGAGGGACTAGTCGATCTTCTTCCCATTGTTCATAATATGGTATAGCTTCCTTCTCGAGGAATTTCCGTAATGAATCCCTGAACATGACATGCTCCTCGGTAAAAAAAGGACGGTCTTGTTTCAGCGGATTAAACGCTTTGGTAATGGTCATCTTTTAACCTCCATCTACTTCTATTAAGTGTTACGTATTTTTTTAAATGTTCCTGTCGCCTTTGCAAAAACATGGCCATTTTCGTCTTCAATAGTACCCTCTGCAGTTACAATGCTTCCGCCTTCCTGGATAATCTTTGCCTTTGCCAGCATCGTTTCTCCATTAGCCACTGGTGTAAAGTAATTGATACTGGTGTTTATCGTAACTATTGGGAGCTTAACCACTGAACGGATAGTAGCACCCATTACAGAATCAAGCAAAGTAAAATACACCCCGCCATGGATGGCCTGATTCACATTTAAATGAGACGGTCTTGTTTCAAGCGAATAGACCACCTTGCCTTCCTCGAATTCTGCTAATTTTATCCCTAATAAATTATTAAATGGACTATTTTCATAGATTTTTCTAAGTTCTTCATTTGAATCCACTACCAAATTTTCCACCTCAATTTAAATATTTTCACTAACTCTATTAAACTAACGGCTCATATGGAAAAACATCTTTACTCACTTCAAGCGGAGTAAAAGCAGATTGTAAAGAACCTTTAATCGCGCTAATGCTTTCAATTGACCAGCCTTCTGAGTTGTATACGGAACGAACTGGCCGAGGCTGCGAGAAGACCATGATTTCTTTGCCGCGAACACCGAAAATTTGTCCTGATACATCCGCCGATTCATCCGAGCTTAAGAAGGCTACAAGCGGCGCAATATGAGCAGGTGACATCTGCTTTAATTTTTCCACCCTTTCCTTTTCAGTGTCAGTTTCAGTCGGAATTGTACCGATTAATCGGCTCCAAGCAAAGGGGGCCACCGCATTTGCTGTTACATTATAGCGCGCCATATCTAAGGCAGTAATTTTTGTCAGGCCCGCAATCCCTAATTTTGCAGCAGCATAGTTTGCCTGCCCTACGTTACCGATTAAACCGGAGGTAGAGGTAAAGTTAATAAATCTTCCGCCTTTTTGTTCTTTAAAAATCGGTGCAGCTACTCTTGTCATGTTGAAGGAGCCTTTTAAATGGACAGCTATAACGGAATCCCATTCTTCTTCACTCATTTTGAAAACCATGCGGTCCCTTAAAATCCCCGCATTATTCACCACAATGTCTAATCGTCCAAATTCATTTAAGGCTGTTTGAACAATGTTACCGGCATTTTCAAATTCAGCCACTGAATCATAGTTTGCTGCAGCTGTTCCGCCTGCCTCTCTTATCTCCTGGACCACTTCGTCCGCTACTTTTGCGTTATTGCCCTTCCCGTCTGCACCACCGCCCAAGTCATTGACAACTACTTTTGCACCTTCTTTTGCCAATAACAATGCAATCTCCCGGCCAATTCCTCGTCCTGCACCTGTAACAATCGCAACTTTATTTTCTAATTTTTCCATCTTCAACTCAACCCTTCCATTTTTAAATTTTAATAAATAACTTTCTTCATGAATTCCCTTTCAAATTCTGCTAATAATTTTTCCCGAAATTGCGGATGTGCGATGGAAACTAATTCTTTTGCACGTTCTTGAAGTGATTTTCCAAATAATGAGGCAATTCCAAACTCTGTTACCACATAGTCAATTTCTGACTTTACAGAAGTAACATAAGATGTTCTAACCTTTATTCGTGACTCTGTTCCTCTCTTTGCTGTGGACGGAAGGGCGATAATCGACTTGCCGCCCTTAGAAAGTCTTGCACCGTGAATAAAATCCATTTGTCCGCCAACACCGGCTATAGGAACCTTACCGATTTGCTCCGCATTGATTTGGCCAAATAGATCCACTTCCAACGCGGAATTGATTGAATAAAAATTGCTAATATTGGAGATTACTGCTGCATTATGAGTATAATCTGAGGGGTATAATTCAATAGTTGGATTATCGTGACAATAGCGGTATAAATCTTCTGTTCCTGTCAGTGTTGTACATACCGATTTATACCGGTTAATCTCTTTTTGTTCATTTGTTACAACTCCTAAATTGATCAATTCGATTATCGGGTCTGAAATCGACCCGGAATGGATCCCTAGTCCCTTTTTATTTTTTAGAGATAATAGAATACTTTCTGCAATTTTCCCAAGACCCACTTGGATGGTTGCGTAATCGGGGATAAGTTCTGCGACATTTCTGCCAATCGTTATTTCTTCCTCAGAAAGATTTCCACGAGATAATGTCAGCAATGGTGTGTCAGATAAAACAAATTGATCGATTTCAGAAACATGTACAAGTGTAGCACCATTTGTAAAAGGAAGATTTCGATTTACTTGGGCTACAACGAATCCAGCACGCTTTATTAATGTTTGTACGATATCGACCGATAACCCAAGATTACAGTAGCCTTCTTCATTCGGAGGTGTAACTTGTATAAGGGCCACATCGATTTTTTGCGAGGTAAGCCACTTTGGAATTTCTGAAAGATTGACAGGCAAGTAGTCACATGTATTATGTAAAAATGCGCCTTTTAATAGAGGTGAACTTAAAAAAGTTCTTATTTGAAAGTGGGGATAACATGATGAATCAGCGTAAATACATGGACTGCCGATCACTGCATTATAAAGAATCACATCTTGTAATCTCTCTTTTTGTAGCACCAACTCCTGAATAAGCCTTTGCGGCTCATTACAAAATGGTGCTAGAAAAACCTTTTGAGATGACTTTATGCTTAAAATCGCCTGTTCTACATTCGTTTGACGATTTCTATATAGGTCTTGCCATGACTGGGGTTCCACCCTTTGTTCACCACCAATAAGCTTAACTCACATTTCTCTTTATCTTTTTCTTTCTCTAGCTTAGATTTCGAATTCTATTACTAATGTCTTCTGCAGCTCTTTTTACTAAGATCCCTTTTAAATGAAGGTCCTCTTTATCGAACTGAGAAGTAAAGCAGATTAATTCAATGGACATTTCAACAGTATTTTCCCCGCTGAATATAGGAGCAGCAATTCCGCCTAACCCCTTAATATACTCTCCGTATGTGATGGAATAGCCATTTTCTCTAATAAACTCCATATCCCTTTCGATTGTTTTAACCTCTTCCACAGAAAATGTTTTTAAGCCCTTTTTCTGTTTTAAGAAGTACTCCCTTTGCTGTTGATCCAGCGGAGCTAGAAAACACATGCCGAATGAACCATCCGTTATGGAAAAATGCCGGCCGACTGATACGCTGACACCAAAATCGCTTGCTTCCACTTTTGCAACGATTGCCACCTTATCTTCCCCAATTTTATTGACAAGAATAGAAGTCATACCAGTTTCTCTTGTTAGTTTTTCAAGATATGGCATAATAATAGATAAATAGTCCAAGTGCTCTTTGGCTCTTTCCCCAAGAACGACTAAATATGGGCCTAAGGTATATCTCTTTTTGTTTTCTAAGTACCGGACCATTGAAAATTCTTCAAGGCTTTGCAAAATTCGATAGCATGTCGCTGGATTTAAGGATAAAGCGTTTGCAATCTCGGTAACAGTACTCTCCCGGAAGCGATTACGGCTTAATAATTTAAGAATTTCCATAGCGTTTTCAATTGCTGGTACAGAGTATTTCCGCTTTTCTTTCATTTTTTGATTCTCCATTATTAAACACCCCTGCATATAATTTTATATACAAAAAAATATTTCGTCAACAAAAAGTCATACAACTCTAATAATTAAATTTATTTTTAAAAAAATGTTGATTAAAAATATCTAATGTAGTAACATATGTTTAAATTAAAAATCTGAATATTAGTAATTGTCTATGAAAAGGAGTTTGATTATTCTTTCCTTATAGAGAGCCTGTGGTTGGTGCAAACAGGCAGGAGAAATAATCTGTCTCGCCTTGGAGACTTTCTTCTGAATTAACAGTAGGAAGAACGGGCTGCAAACCGTTATGCATTTGTTTAAGTAATACCTTTACTTACCGAGGCTGTTTTCCGCAAGGGATCAGCGAATGAGGGTGGTACCGCGCGATTTGCGCCCCTCAGGTTAAGTGAAGGTATTTTTATTTTTATAAGGAGGGATTAATCATGGAAAAGAGGATTTATTTTTTTGATACCACATTAAGAGACGGAGAACAAACACCTGGAGTCAGCTTTAATTTGGATGAAAAAGTGGAGATTGCCCTAAGGTTAGAAAATTTAGGGATTGATATTATTGAAGCAGGATTTGCTAATGCCTCACCCGGTGATGCCGAGGCAATCAGGGCGGTTGCCAAAGCAGTTTCAGGGCCAATGGTGGTCAGCCTTGCACGCACCAATAAAGATGATATTGATGCTGTTATTAACACCTTGGGCGATATTGACAATACGGGCATACACATCTTTATCGCTACCTCCCCTATCCACCGCGAGCGCAAATTAGGTATGACTAAAGAACAAGTTTTGGAAAAAGCGGTCGAAAGCGTATCCTATGCCGCAAAACATTTTAAACATATCGAATTTTCCTGTGAAGACGCAACACGTACCGAGCTTGAATTCCTTTCTAAGGTAGCTGAAAAGGTCGTAGAGGCGGGAGCAACTGTCTTAAATTTCCCTGATACTGTGGGTTATACAACACCAGAGGAGTATACGAAACTTTTTCAATACGTTCTTGAAAACACAAAGGGTATTGAAAAGGTACGGTTGAGCTGTCATTGCCATGATGACCTAGGGATGGCACTTAGTAATAGCATTGCAGCCATCCAGGCCGGGGCAGTCCAGGTGGAAGGCTGTATTAATGGAATCGGTGAGAGGGCTGGAAACGTGGCCCTTGAAGAAGTGGCAGCACTTTTGGAAACACGGAAGGATTACTTCAACATCCAGACAGGTATAAAACTTAAAGAAATCGCCAAAACGAGCAAGCTGATCAGCAGGCTGACGGGGATTGCCATTCCTCCCAATAAAGCGGTAATTGGCGGAAATGCTTTCTCCCATTCTTCCGGGATCCATCAGGATGGCGTGATTAAAGATAAAGCAACATACGAAATCATGACGCCGGAAAGTATTGGTTTTAATGAAACAAAATTAGTTCTAGGTAAGCTATCAGGAAGAAATGCGCTTAAAAAGAGATATGATGAACTCGGCTATTCGGTAAACGAAACTCAATTAAAAGAGATTTTCAAAAAATACAAGGAATTGGCAGATCGGAAAAAGGATATTTTTGATGAAGATATTATCGCCCTATTGGAAACCCAGCCAAAAAATACAGTTCCATCTTCCTTTACGTTTAATGACTTTAGCTTACAGATCCTAAATCATAACCAATATCGTGCTTTCGTCAACATCATCGGAGCTGAAAATACCGATATCGAAGGAATTGGAGACGGAAATGGGCCGATTGATGCTATCTACAAAGGAATCGATTCAGCGCTTGGCCTTGAGCTTGAGTTAATTGACTATAAAATCAATTCTATATCAAAGGGAAAAGACTCAATTGGAGAGGTCTTTGTTAAAGTCCGGAACAACGATAAAATGGTTTCAGGAAGAGCGATTAACGTGGATATCATTGTTGCCAGCGCCAATGCCTATATAGATGCTATTAACCGCTTGAAGGTTGCAAATGTAAAAACACTAATATAAATGAAAATTCCCCCTTGAAAACCTTCCTTCAAGGGGGAATTTATTTTTAGAGCTAGTTTTTTAAGTGTTATTATTTAACTTTAATAGGTACAATCTTACCATTTTCAACCGCTGCAACTTCTAAATCACCATCGAAGCCGCCGCCATCAAATTTGTTAAAGATATAAACTTTTGCCTTATCAGGTACATTGTCTACACCCTTTTGCATAGCCGCTTGGATTTTCTCCGCGTCGTCTACAGAGCCGGAAGCCTTGATTGCTTCTGCAAAGATATACATAGCAATATAGTTTAATCCTGCTTCAGAACCTGGAACTTCCTTATACTTCTCTTGGTATTTCTTCACAAAATCAGGAATAACCGGGCTGATTTTAGACTCAGCTAATGGCATAACGCCGATTGCACCATTTAACATTTCATATGAACCTGTTACTTTCTTCATTTCGTCCATTTTGGCTTGGTCCATAACGATGAACCCGCCCTTAAAGCCAAGTTCACGAGCCTGCTTAATAACTTTTGCTGTTGGCTCAGAAGGACCGCCGACAAATAGGACATCTGGCTTTTCTTTCAATGCATTTGTTACAACTGTAAAGAAGTCTGTTTCTTTAGCAAAGTCAATCGCAGATTCGAATACAACCTTGCCGCCTTGTTTTTCCCAATAAGGCTTCAGCTTTTCAGACCAATCCTTGCCGTACTGAGAAGCAGTTGGAAGGAAGGCGATTTTCTTACCGAATTTCTCCATTTCATACTCTGTAAATGGCTTTAAATATCCATCGTAACGTGGAGGAATACGTACAGTCAGCTTATTGCCAACTTCAGATACTTTCGGTTCACTTGTGTAAGCACCAATGATGAATTTATCCTGCTGGTTGAAAACCTGCATTGCAAATACGCCGCCGCTGTGTGGAGTGAAGATGATTGGCGTCTTGTTTTCCTGAAGCAATCTCTTTGCGTTTGCACCTGTTTCGTTTGGCAGGTATTTATCGTCAAGAGAGACAATATTAAACTTGTACTTTTTACCGCTAACTTCGATACCGCCAGCACCGTTAAGCTCTTCTACTGCCATTTTGACCCCGTTTAAAGTACGCTCACCATAGAACGCTGCAGGTCCGCTTAATGGCCCAGAGTAACCAATGTTAATCGTTCCAGCATCTCCGGATTTGCTGTCTCCGCCGCCTGAAGCAGACTTATTTCCAGCAGTCTTCTCGCTTGTGCTGTTACAAGCGGCAAGGCTGAATACCATTACTAAGGTAAAAATAATCATAAATACCGATTTCATTCTTTTCATTGGTTTTCCCCCTAAAATTTTTTCGTAAGATTGGACAGAAAATTAATCGTATATCCGAACACCACCCCCTTATTGATATTGGAAAACTGTTTAAGATTTCCGGATCCAGCAGTAGATCGTAAGCTCAAGCCTGCTAGACCCGCATTTTTATGCACCGATGTAGGCTTTTCTTACCTCATCGTTAGCAAACAATTCTGCAGACGTACCTTTAAGGACAATTGTTCCGTTTTCAAACACGTAGCCTTTATCGGCGATTTTTAACGCTGCATTGGCATTTTGTTCGGCTAATAGAATAGTTGTTCCCTCTTTATTAATTTTTTGGATAACCTCAAACATTTGTTCAACGACTAATGGAGCCAGACCAATCGAAGGCTCGTCCAATAACATTAGCTTCGGCTTTGACATGAGTGCTCTGCCGATGGCTACCATTTGCTGCTGTCCTCCGCTCAAAGAACCAGCTGGATCGTGGCGCTTGTCCTTTAAAATCGGGAACAATTCATACACATGCTCCAGCGAGTGCTTGATTTGATCTTTCTTCCGGCGATGGACATAAGCACCCATTTTTAGATTTTCTTCCACAGACATGGCATGAAATAGCTTTCTTCCTTCCGGGCACTGGCCAATTCCCCATGCAACTGTTTGGTCGGCAGACGCCTTATTTAAATTCTTGCCTTCAAAAATAATCTCACCTGTTGATGGTTTGTTAAGGCCGCTGATGGCCCGGAAAGTTGTACTCTTTCCAGCCCCATTTGAGCCTAACAATACAACGATCTCACCCGCATTTACCTCAATATTAATGTCATGAACGGCAGTAAAGCTTCCGTATTTGACAGAGACATTATCAAGTTTAAGCACTGGCACTCCCTCCCAAATAAGCCTTAATGACCGTCTCGTTATTACGAATTTCATCCGGTCTTCCTTCGGCGATTTTTTCACCGTAGTTAAGGACCATGATTTTATGGGCTATTCTCATGATCATTTGCATCTTATGTTCAATCAAACAGACCGTAATCCCTTTATCGACCATCTTCTGCATTAATTCAGCCAGGCCATCTGTTTCGCTTGGATTCACCCCGCCGGCAGGCTCGTCAAGAAAAACGATTTCCGGGTCAGTGGCGAGTGCTAACGCAAACGCTGTTCGTTTCTTCTCTTCCTGTGTTAACCCCCCTGCCAGTTTACCTGCTAAATGCTCTAAACCAACGAATTCAAGGACTTCCATCGCTTTATCACGACATTGTTCCTCTTCCTTCTTAAGCCTAGAAGTTCTCAATATAGCATCAAAGAGATTGGATTTTGTACGCAAGCGATGCCCGACAATAACATTGTCCAACACGGTTGCTTGGTCAAAAAGATTGGTAGTTTGGAACGTCCGTGCTACCCCAAGTTCAGCTATTTTATTAGAAGGCAGTTTAGTAATATCCTGGCCTTTGAATATAACTTGACCTGAGCTTGGACTATGGAAGCCGCTAATTAAGTTGAAAAATGTAGATTTTCCTGCACCATTGGGACCAATGATGGCATTGATCTTTCCTTTTTCAACCGAGAAATCGACATTGTTGACTGCCACGTTGCCGCCGAATTTTTTTGTCAGGTTTTTTGTCTCTAAAAAAATCATGCCTACCCCTCCTTAACCTGATTTTTAGCCCGCAGGTCGCTTTGAATATACGATTCCTTCTTGTCTGCCAGCTGCTTTTCTTTCTTGGCCATGCGCTTTCGGTAGATGTCTGTGACGCCGCCAACGATTCCGCGCGGATAAAAAATAACGAGCAGCGTTAGAAGTGGTCCGAAAATGAGCATGCGGTACTGCTGAAAATCCTGTAGCATCTGTGAAAGCCAAATGACAAGCAAAGTCCCGATAATTGGACCGGTAAGTGTTCCGATACCACCAACAATAAGGTATGTTAGCAAATCAAAGATAATCGCAATATTACCGATATCTGGGCCGATGAAACGTACAAAGGATGCATACAAAGCACCGGAAAGGCCAGCAAAAAATGTAGATAAAACAAAGACTGTTAATTTATTTCTTCCCGTTGAAATCCCAATTGTCTGTGCTAAATCTTCACTATTTCGAATCGCAATGTACGATCTTCCAGACAGTGAATGAATAATTCGGTACATAACCAAAATGACGAGGAGAAGGAAAAATAATACCAGGTAATAATGTGATTTTTCCGTCTCGAATGTAATTGGGCCAAAGCCTTGAGGTGCAGGAATTCCAATCAGACCACGAACACCCTCTGTTAAACTTTCCCATTTGTCAATCACGAGATAAATAATATAACCTAAGCACAATGTGTAGATTGCGAAAAAGTGCTCTTTCGTTCTCAGCGCAATCAAACCTACAATTAATCCTAGGATACTAGTAATCAACAGCGATAAGACAAAAGCAAGCCAGAAACTCATATGGGCTTTTACTGTTAAAATCCCCAAACCATACGCTCCGATTGCAAAGAATCCTGCGTGTGCCAATGAAAGATAACCGGTATAGCCTGCGAGCAAGTTAAGTCCATAAACCCCAATCATCCAAATAAACGCCAGAGTCATTACGTGAATCAAATAGGTATTTGTTGTTATTAACGGAAACACAAGAGAAACCAATACTAACAGAATGATAATATTTCTTTTGTTAAATAGCGCTGACATTAATGTCCCCCCTTTGAAAACAATCCGGTTGGTTTAACCGTAAGAATGATAACGAGGATAAAAAAGGCAATAATGTCCTTATAGTCATTTGAAATGTAGGTCGCTCCCAAGCTTTCGCTGAATCCGATGATATATCCTCCGACGATAGCACCTGGGATACTGCCCATTCCACCAAGAATAATAATGACAAACGCTTTTAAGATAACTAGCTGCCCCATCCCTGGGAAAACTAGATTGATTGGTGCCGATATGGATGCAGCGATAGCTGCAAGTCCACCTGAAATCATAAAGGTCAACATAGCTACCCGCGTTGTATTGATCCCAACAAGACTTGCACCTTCACGATTCTGCGACATCGCAATGATCGTAGAACCGGTATAAGTTTTTCTTAAGAAAAGGTTTAATAGAATCATAACGATAACCGCAGCGACTACAATAAGAATTCTCTGCATCGTAAGTGTTAAGCCAAAAACTTCAACAACTTGTCCATATGGTGATGGCATGCTCTGGTATTCTGCTCCCCAGGTATATTGTGCGAAAGCTTCTAGGAATAAGAGGATACCTATGGCAGCAATTTTATCTTGGATTGGCGGTGATTCCCGAAGAGGGTAAAAGACCAGCCTTTCCATTAAGACACCAATAATACCGACAACAATAATTGAAACAAAGATCGCAATCCAGTAATTAAGTCCGAATTTGGTCATCATGGTTAGCGTTATGTATCCGCCCATCATGTAAAGTGCACCATGAGCAAAGTTTGGAATGTGCAAAATTCCATAAACTAGGGTTAAGCCCAAAGCTACCAGTGCGTAAACACTCCCTATGGTTAAACCGTTAAACAACTGCTGAATAAGAATATCCATTGCTCTCCTCCTTTGTGTTAGTTAGTATAATTTTTTCAAGAGGGGCCTTCTGCAATTTCAGCCCTCTTGATCATAACCGTTTAATGGACCTGATTCTGAACCTTTTCATTTTCTTCCTCCTGAAGGGTGCGCCAGAGAATTTTGCCGCTGGAGGTCATTGGAAACACCTCTCTGAACTCAATCATGCGTGGATATTTATAGGCGGCCATGTGATGCTTTGACCACTCGATAATGTCATCCTCGCTGACTTTGCCTTCATACCCTTCATTTAAGATGACAAAAGCTTTTACGTTTTCCCCTCTTCTAGGATCTGGTACTCCCACGACGCAAGCTTGCTGAATAGCAGGGTGCTTGTAAAGGTATGACTCGACTTCAGTTGGCCATACCTTGAATCCGGAGGCATTAATCATGCGTTTAACACGATCGACCATAAAGAAATATCCATCTTCATCAAAACGGCCAATATCCCCAGTTCGGAAAAACCTTTTCCCATCAATCTCAAGGTATGCTTCCCGGTTTTCGTCATCGCGGTTATAGTAGCCAACCATTACCTGCGGTCCATTGACAATAATTTCACCGACTTCACCGACACCAAGTTCCTTTCCAGTTGACGGCTCAATAATTCTAGCATCGACATCATAGGAAGGGATTCCAAGACACTGCATTTTTGGTCGATTCGGCGGATTGAAATGGGTCTGGGCAATCGTTTCTGAAAGTCCGTAGCCTTCGACAAATCGCAATCCCGTCAGGTTAAATAATTTTTCACCAACCGCTTCTGGAAGAGCTGCTCCTCCACCAGCAAGATAGGTTAAGGAAGCAATGTCCTCCACCTTCAGATTTGGATTGGCAAGAAAATCGACAATCATGGTAGCGATTGTGACCCAATGGGTGCAGCCTAAGCTCTTTATTAGTTCCACTGCCGCATCCCGATTCCACCTCGTCATAATGACCATCATACTGCCGCTGAAAATTGGCATGTGCATGCTGTGCACCATACCCGTCACATGGAAAAGCGGCAAGGTCATCAGATGGATGGCATTTGGTGTTGTAGAGGACCAGTGGTAGCAGCCTACAGTATTCGCATTGACTGACCGGTTAGTATGCATACAACCTTTTGGAAGACCTGTTGTCCCTGATGTATAGGGCATAACAGCCAAATCATCACCTTTTGCCGTATGTTCTGATGGAGTGAGATTTGCCTGAATCGCATCAACCCAGTTGTAATGATTAGGATTGTTTACCACTAATCTTGGTGCCTCCACCTCTTTTGGAAGCATTTTTTCAAAGCCTTCACCTATATAATCTGAATAGGCTGCAAGGAGCAGGTGCTCCAAGGAGGTTTTTCCTAACAGAGGCTGAACTCGGTCTAAGAGTTCTTGTCCGGCGATTGCTGTTTTAATTCCGCAGTCGCGAATGTAAAATTCCAGTTCATCCGCAACCAGCATTGGGTTAATTGGGACTACAACAGCGTTGGCCCTTAGAATGGCGTAGAAACCAATCACAAATTGCGGGGAATTTTGCATAAAGAGCAGGACTTTGTCCCCTTTTTTTACGTCTAACTTATGCTCTAAGTATCCGGCCAGGGCATTTACTTCTTCATCTAATTGCTGGTAAGTCAATTTATTCCCATAGTAGAAGATAGCATCCTGATCAGGATAACGGCTTGCACTTACTCTAAGATTGTCATAGAGTGAAGTGGCAGGGACATTCAATGATTTTGGGATATTTGGCCAATGTTGATAATGAAGAGTTAACAATCTCGATCTCTCCTTTTTGCAAGAATGCTAGATGTTAGGTGTGTAAACGCTATCATTGCTAATTCCGTTTAAAATAAGGTCAAGAAATATATCCGCAACCTTTTCTTCAGGGACTTCTCCCTCCGGGTTGAACCAATAATAGCTCCAGTTGGTCATGCCAAGGATAGCCATTGTTATTATATCGGCGCGGCCCTTTTGGAGGATTCCTTGTGTAATACCTTCTTCAATTAATTTTTGGACATTATGACGAAATGCGCTTCGTTTTTCCTTGATTTCGAAGAAATTATCTCTGCTTAAATGCCGCATTTCTCTGGTAAATATCCGGGCACTTCTCAGTTCGATTCTAATGGTGCTAATCTGCATTAAGATAATCTCATGCAGTTTTTTGGCAAAATCATACGAAGAATTATTCATAATTTCTTCCTGCTGTTTGATTATTGACTCAATATACAACAGATGAATTTCCTTTAACAATTCCTCTTTACTGCTGAAATAATAATAAAATGTACCCTTTGTTACACCCAGTTCCTGGACAATATCCTGTACCGAAGTTGACTTAAACCCGTTTTTATCGAATAGTAAAATCCCCGTCTCCATTATCTTTCGCTTCATCGGTTTATCCTTTCAGCATTAAAATCAAAGTGCTGCTGTAGTGGAATGTGGTAGGTGGCGTCTGACACCAAGATTGACTTTTCCCCTTTCAATAAGGCGTTTGGTCAAGTTTGGTGCCTGACACCTAGATGAGGACCACCACAGTCAGTACCTTGTTTTTATTCGCTCTCGATGATTGTAGCGATTCCTTGGCCGCCGCCAATGCAGGCGGTGATAAGGGCATATCTTCCGCCGGTGCGTTTTAGTTCGTAGCAGGCTTTGGTGACGAGGATGGCACCTGTTGCTCCCAACGGGTGGCCATGGGCGATGGCCCCTCCGTTAACATTGACTTTTTCCATATTCATTTCAAGCTCGCGGTTGCAAGCAATTACTTGAGCGGCAAAGGCTTCATTGATTTCGATTAAGTCCATGTCTTCTATGGATAATCCTGATTTTTCAAGAACCTTTCTAACAGCCGGAACAGGGCCAATTCCCATGATATTCGGGTCAACACCGGCAACTGCATAGTGACGGATAACCGCTAGTGGAGTTAAATTTAATTCCTCTGCTTTTTCCCGTGACATGATAACTAGGGCCGATGCAGCATCATTTAGACCTGAGCTGCTGCCTGCAGTGACTGATCCATCCTGGAGGAATGCTGGTGGAAGCTTTGCCAAACCCTCAATGGTCGTTTCCGGCCTTGGATGCTCATCACTATTGAAAACAATCGGCTCACCTTTTCTAACAGGTATAGTGATAGGAACGATTTGTTCATTAAAGCGTCCTTCTTCCACGGCAGCTTTCATTCGTTGCTGGCTTTGGAGCGCGAATGCGTCCTGCTCTTCCCGTGTAATATTGTATTTTTTCACGAGATTTTCAGCCGTAATCCCCATTGGCGGATCGCCTATTTCTTTAGGAGAGAGCTGCGATTTCCGGAAACTTGGAGGATTCGCACCATACGGTTTTTCCGGCCGGTCCATCAAGTAAGGAGCACGGCTCATACTTTCTGTTCCGCCGGCAATATAGATATCTCCATCCCCAGCTTTAATTGCCTGGGCTGCTAGATTAATAGCATTAATTCCAGATCCACACTGCCTATCGACTGTCACGCCCGGAATTTCGATGGACAGTCCCGTTTGCAATGCAGTTAATCTCGCAATATTTCCACCGCCTGATAAAACATTTCCCAAAAAAACGTCGTCTATCATGTCAGGCGTGATATTTGCCCTTTTAACTGCTTCTTTAATTACTTCAGCTCCAAAAACATGTGCTGGAACGCTCGCTAGTGCGCCTCCCTGTCTGCCAATGGCAGTTCTAACTGCCGAAACAATGACAGCATCTCTTTTCATTAAGCAAATCCCCTCCTGCTTTTTTATATTTACGATTCTATTAATTTCTTACATTACATGTGAGCCGCCGTCTACAACAACGATATCCCCGGTTACAAAGTCCGAAGCTCGCGATGCCAGGAACAACGCTACACCTTTCATATCTGTATCAGTCCCAAACTTACGTAATGGAGTGCCTTCTAAGATGGCTTCACCACCAGCATCAAGCAGCCCTTTTGACATTTTTGTTGGGAAGAATCCTGGTGCAATTGCATTAACATAAATACCATGCTGGCCCCATTTCACAGCTAAATCCTTTGTGAAGGTAATAACTGCCCCTTTGCTAGCGTTATAGCCAATCGCATTCATGTATTTTGGGTTCGACCCCTGAAGCCCAGCGACAGAAGCAATATTAATGATTTTGCCGCCCTTTTGTTCGATCATCACTCTTCCGACTGCCTGGGACATTAAGAAGGTTCCGGTAACATTCGTATTCATTACCTTATTCCAAGCCTCAAGCGGCATTTCCTCGACAGGCGCTCCCCAAGATGCACCGCTGTTGTTGACAAGAATGTCGATGCGTCCGAATTTTTCCATTGTTCGTTCCACAACGTTTCTAACATCTTCA
Source organism: Neobacillus citreus (assembly GCF_018343545.2). Classification (GTDB taxonomy): domain Bacteria; phylum Bacillota; class Bacilli; order Bacillales; family Cytobacillaceae; genus Neobacillus; species Neobacillus citreus. Next base: position 93,242 of record NZ_JAGYPE020000001.1, read on the forward strand.
GGATTGGAGACATCACATTTTAATGCTAGACTCTCGACTCCAATCTTTTTTAAGCCTTCACTTACTTCCTCACAGGCCTCAAGTTTACGGGAACAGACCACTACATTGGCGCCTGCCTCCGCAAATCCTTCAGCAATTTGCTGGCCAAGACCTCGGCCGCCGCCTGTTACAATGGCGACTTTACCTGTTAAATCAAAAAGCTCTTTAACATGCATCTATTTTTTCCTCCTAATACGATTAACGGTATTTTTTCAATTCATAGCGGGCAATCGCACGCTTATGCACTTCATCCGGACCATCAGCAAGTCTTAGTGTACGGATATTGGCCCAACTTGCGGCAAGAGGAGTGTCCTGGCTTACACCGGCGGCGCCAAATGCCTGAATGGCACGGTCAATTATCTTTAATGCCATGTTAGGCGCAACCACTTTAATCATGGCAATTTCGCCTTTTGCCTCTTTATTTCCAACTGTATCCATCATGTAGGCCGCTTTCAATGTAAGTAAACGGGCCTGCTCGATATCTATTCTCGCTTCGGCAATCCATTCTTGAACTACGCCTTGCTCGGCAATTTTTTTACCGAATGCTGTCCGTTCCTGAACGCGTTTGCATAGAAGCTCAAGTGCACGTTCAGCTGCACCGATGGTTCTCATGCAATGATGAATTCTTCCAGGTCCTAGACGTCCCTGCGCGATTGCGAAACCTTTACCTTCGCCCCAAAGCATATTTGAAGCCGGTACACGAACATTGTTGTATTCAATTTCGGCATGGCCATGCGGTGCATGGTCATAACCAAATACAGTTGTAACTCGTTTGATTGTGACTCCAGGAGCATCGAGCGGTACTAGAATCATCGATTGCTGCTCATGTTTTGGTGCATCAGGATCATTTTTACCCATAACAATCGCAATCTTACAGCGAGGGTCTCCAGCGCCCGATGACCACCATTTTGTTCCATTGATAACGTATTCATCGTCATCACGGACAATACTTGCTTGAATATTGGTAGCATCGGATGAAGCAACATCCGGCTCAGTCATTGAAAAACAGGAGCGAATTTCTCCATTTAATAACGGCTTCAGCCATTTTTCTTTATCTTCTTCAGTCCCGTAACGGACCAATACTTCCATATTTCCGGTATCAGGCGCAGCACAGTTAAACACTTCTGGTGCAAAATGGACACGTCCCATGATTTCACAAAGCGGTGCATATTCAAGGTTCGTTAAACCGGCTCCATATTCACTCTCTGGTAAAAATAAGTTCCATAGACCAGCTTGCTTTGCCTTTTCTTTTAATTCTTCCATTATTGGCGGGATCTTTGAAAATGGATCGTTTTTATCAATTTGATCATGATAGAGCTTTTCATTTGGATAAATATACTCTTCCATAAATTCAGTAAGTTTTTTTTGCAATTCTACTACCTTATCGGAATAACTAAAATTCATCCTTACCACTCCTCTTTTTTCTACATACTAACTAGTTGGTATGTCGAATAACCTAATATTATTAAAAATTTTTCGAATATTCAATTCGATATTTTCGACAATTTTCTCATCGTTATAGTAGAATCATATTTTTTGAATATTTTTTAGGGGCATCTTTTCAAATTGCTATAAAATTCCGTAATTTAGCTGATTTATAATAGATCAGCATGGACACACAGTGATAGAAATTTCTATATTAATCTACTATTTTTAGTCGAAATTTTTTGAAAATAATATCGGGAACTTTCTTCTCTATGCATTTCTGACTATCTTATAGGTACCGGTTCCTTTGGCAATTAATGTTGCATTCTCGTCAATAATTTCCGCTTCCAGCACAGCCATTTTATAGCCCTTTTGGAGAAGTTTAGCCCTTGCAAAAAGATGACCGGTATTTGCTGGAGCAAAATAGTGAACATCCAGATTCATAGCTGTAACCGGGCATTGATATACGGAACGGAGAGCAATTGATTGCACCGTATCAAGCATCGAGGCGTGAACTCCTCCATGCAGGCTTTTATTCGTATTTAGCAGGTCGGTTTTTATTGAGAGCTTCAGCAAAATCTCTTCCTCTGAGGAATTTACGAGTTCAAATCCGATATGCTTGAAAAATGGATTCCTTTCCATCATTTCATATATCTCCCAATCCAATCGGGACACCCTATCACCACCTTTCAATTTCTTCATTGTTTAACAGGACTTGCCTTGAACATGCCTATAGCCTTGGCAGCAACAGCACCATCCTGCCCATAAACGATTCCCTCGGCTGTTATGACTTTTTCCTCGATATTAAGTATATTTGTTTTCGCATGATAGTTTTCTTTCGGTCTTAGGTCAAAAAAGGAAACGTTTAGGTTAATCGTCGTTGCAAACGAATTTGTTTCCAGGGAGGCAGTCGCCCCCATG
>NZ_JAGYPE020000001.1:95726-178158 GCF_018343545.2 Neobacillus citreus
AAAAAACGCCTGGATGGACAGTGCCATCATCCTGCAGCAAAATAGTCTGAAGCGGCAAATCAAGATGAAACGTGTCGGTTTTAGTGCTGTTAAAACCCAAGTATTCAAAAAATGTCGATCTCGTAACTGGTAATTTCACATTTCCTGCCCTTTCCTATTGATTAAAGGCTTCAACCAGGATTGCCATTCCTTGGCCGCCGCCAACACAAAGAGTGGCAATTCCGTATTTTTCACCACGGCGTTTCAATTCATAAATCAGAGTCGTCATAATCTTCGCACCCGTGGCACCAAGCGGATGGCCCAAAGCAATTGCACCGCCATTGACATTCACTCGGGACGAATCTAAGTTTAACTCACGAATAACAGCAAGTGATTGCGAAGCGAACGCTTCATTCAGTTCGATTAAACTAATTTCGCCAAGCGTTAAGCCTGTACGTTCAAGGAGTTTTTTCACTGCTGGAACCGGACCGATGCCCATAACTTCAGGTGATACACCAACAGCTGTCCAATCGACAATTCGCGCTATCGGTTTTAAGCCTAATTTCTCGGCATGGCTGCCTGATGTTAGTACAAGCGCAGCTGCCCCGTCATTCCGCCCGCAGGCATTACCAGCCGTAACCGTGCCATTTTGTTTAAACGCCGGCTTTAGACGGCTTAATGCCTCGATGGTTGTATCAGGTCTTGGATGTTCGTCCTCCGTAAACCAAACGGACCCTTTTTTCCCTTTAACTTCTACAGGGACAATTTCGTCCGCAAAGCGTTTCTCACTGATGGCAGCTGCTGCTCTACGCTGACTTTCTAGCGCAAATGTATCCTGGTCCTCGCGAGAAATCGAAAATCTTTCAGCGACATTTTCCGCCGTTATTCCCATTCCAAGCCCGCTGCCGTATGTTTCCTGAGGCTGTTGGCCAGCCTCGGCATTGGAATCAACCAGCTTTGGATTGTCACCGCCAAAGCGGGAGTTTCTTAGGTAAATAGGAGCATTACTGAGGCTTTCAGTTCCCCCAGCGACTACAATATCTGCTTGACCAAATGCGATTTGCTGCGCCCCTGAAGCAACTGCCTGCATTCCTGAGGCACACAAACGGTTAATCGTAAATGCCGGAGCTGTTTCCGGAACCCCAGCCCGAAGCGCAGCGACTCTTGCTACATTGGAGGATTCTGTCGTTTGTCTAACCTCTCCTAAAATCACTTCATCGACTTGCTCAGGCTTAATACCGGCGCGATCAATAGCCTCTTTAATCGCAACCGCTGCCAACTGCCCGGAATTAAGACTTTTTAATGTGCCGCCATATCTCCCTACTGGTGTTCTTACTGCACTTAAAATGACAATATCATTTTGCATATTAAATCACCTGTCCCTAGAATAATAGTTTAGCTGTATTCCTTCTCTAACTGCGCAGCAATAATGTTTTTCTGAATCTCTGAAGTTCCTTCATAGATTCTTGTGATCCGCGCATCACGATAAAAGCGTTCAATCGGATAGTCTGCAATATACCCAATTCCTCCATGGATCTGAACTGCCTTATCAGCAACACGATTGTATACCTCGGAACCGTATAGCTTCAGCATCGCTGCTTCTTTGATGACCTTCATTCCCTGATCAACCATCCAGGCAACGCGATACGTAAACGAACGCAGTGCTTCGATATCTACGGCCATCTCGGAAAGCATATGACTGACAGCCTGGTTCCTGATGATTGGTTTGCCAAATTGGATTCTCTCAAGCGCATATCGCGTTGACATGTCGAGAAGCTTTTGGCAGGAGCCCAAATTCCGGGAGGCCAAACCAGCACGTCCGTTGGCAAGAATTTTCAAGGCATTCATATAGCCCTGCCCTTCTTCACCAAGCACATTTTCCACTGGAACCTCGCAATCTTCAAAAATTAATTCTGCTGAATGAGAACCTCTTAAGCCCATTTTTTTCTCAACGGCCCCCACCCTGAAGCCGGGGAAATCCTTTTCAACAATGAACGAGGTGATGCCCTTGGCCCCTTTAGACGGGTCGGTCACAGCCATCACAGTGAAAACGCTGGCCTCAGTAGCATTGGTAATATAATGCTTCAATCCATTTAGGATATATTTATCACCCTTACGAACAGCCGTTGTTTTTAAGTTAGCAGCATTGGACCCCGCTTCAGGTTCGGTTAAGGCAAATGCGCCAATTTTTTCACCGCTTGCCATTTCCGGCAAATACTTACGCTTTTGCTGCTCATTTCCCATTTCAACAATCCCGACCGAACCAATGCCAGTATGAGCGCCAATTAACGTGGTATAGCCATTGTGTGTCTGGCCGATTTCCTCATATAGGGCACATTTGCCGACCATCCCAATTCCAAGCCCGCCATATTCCTCAGGAATACTTAAACCGAAAAGCCCCATCTCTTTTGACATATTGATAATTCTTTCCGGAATTTGGTTCTCCTCTTCAATTTGCATCGCAACCGCTTCGACTTCGGTTTGAATAAATTCTCTTACATTCTTTTTTAAAAAAAGAATATCCTCATCCAGTTCAAAGTTCATGACTAAATCCCTCCGTTATGCTTTAAGCCTTTTTTGCTTCTTCTTCTACAAGGATTCTTTTTAAGAGCTTTCCTACTGTGTTTCGAGGCAGGGATTCTCTTATTTCAAATTGTTTCGGTACTTTGTAGCGGGTCAGGTTTTGGTAGCAATGTTCCTTTAATTCTTGAATATCGATATCTTTGCCGGCTTTCGGAACAATATAGGCCTTGACGATTTCGCCGGCTTCCTTATCCGGAATCCCGACAACAGCTGCTTCTAATACAGCAGGATGTTCATATAAAACTCCTTCAACCTCCTGGGGATAAACATTAAAGCCACCGACAATCACCATTTCTTTTTTTCGTCCGACAATATAAAAGTAGCCCTCATCATCCATCGTTGCTAAGTCACCGGTATAGAGCCAGCCATCCTTTAGTGCTTGGGCGGTTTCTTCTGGTTTATTCCAGTATCCAAGCATGACCTGCGGCCCCTTAATTAAGATCTCGCCGACTGTCTTTTCCGGTACATCCACACCATTTTCGTCAACAATCCGGCAGTCTGTAGCTGGCAATGGAATCCCGATGCTGCCTATTTTGCTAACGCCATCAGGAGGATTGCGATGGGTAGTAGGAGAAGTTTCCGATAGTCCATAACCTTCCCCAATCGGCACTCCCGTCAGGTCCTTTAATTTTTTCATAATTTCAATCGGCAATGGAGCCGACCCGCTTGTACAGACCTTAAAGCAGGTTAAATCATATTGATCAATTTCCGGGTAATTGGCAAAAGCATTATACATTTTTGGAACACCCGGGAAGAACGTAGGCCTGTAAGTTTGAATGAGTCTTAGAACCTTCTCAAGCTCAAAACGGTTTACTAATAGAATGGCTGCCCCGAGATAAATCGGCAGATTCATGCCGCTCGTCATTCCGTAAACATGGTAAAGCGGGGTTGCGGTCAAAATGATTTCCTGTCCGTAAACCATTTTACTTCCATAAAGAACCTTGCTCTGCAACACATTCGCACTCAAGTTAAAATGCGTCAGCATGGCACCTTTCTTTTTACCGGTTGTTCCTCCGGTATATTGAATTACTGCAATATCCTTCTTTGCTGAAATTGAACATGTTTCCTTTAGAGGAACGGCACTTTCAATCAATTCCGAAATAGTTGGAATGTCATTGGTTTGCGAATCACCTGCAGAAAATATCTTCTTAAATGAATAAATTTCACAAATTTTCACAATTTTCTCGAGACCATCCGGCTCAGCTACCAAATAAGCGGTTTCAGAATCATTGAATATTTCAAGCAGTTCCCTTGGTGTATAATGCGGATTGATTTGCACGACAATCATCCCAAGCTTCAGGGCAGCATAATAGGATACAACATATATAGGGTGATTTCCGACCATCAACCCCAGACGATCTCCTTTTGCTGCGCCAAGCTCTTTCCAAGCCGCTGCCAGCCGGTCAACCTTATCCTTCAAGTCATGGTAGGTCAGCTTTTCATTTTCATAAATAATGGCCGTATTCTCAGGGTATTTTTCAGCTGTGTGATCCAAAAATGTGTAAAGGCTCATTTCCGGAAATTCAATGGAAGATACCGCAGTTTCAGGATAGTGGCCGAGCCAAGGACGTTTGTGTTGTATTTGCAATTCGAACACCTCTCTTAGCACATTGATTACTCAAACGTTCCTCGTTTGAAAGTTTAAAAGATGATAAATAGTATTGAGGACTGGGGTTTCTACCCCTAATTCTTTTCCTTTTTTCACAATATAACCGGCAATAGATTCCAGTTCCAGCGGTTTCCCTTTAAGCTTATCCTGCAGCATCGAGGTTTGGTGATCTTGGGCAAACTGCCCTTGCATCATCACTGTTTCATACTGTTCTTCCTCGATCTCAACCCCTGCTGCTCTTGCAACAGCAATAGCTTCCTGACAGATTTTTATCGCCGTTTCTTTTAATCCCTTGTCCTCATAAATAGCCCTAACCTTTGCTTCTATTAAGGCTGTCAAAGGGTTAAAGGTGACATTCCAAAGCAATTTTTTCCACTTGATTTTTAAAATGTCACGAGTTGAATAGGCTTCAATATTAGCAATGTTAAATAGCTCTTGAATGACACTGAGTCTTTCCCGTAAATCTTCCTCTAAAGCTCCAAATACCAGCTTTGGCGGGACACCGATTTGTTTTACAGTTCCTGATTCCGTCACACCTGCCTGAATATAAGCAGCAGCAGATAAGATCCGGCCGCTGCCAAATACGGAAGCGAGAAATTCTTCATTATCTACCCCATTTTGGAGAGTCATAATCATGCATGATTCCTTTAATACACGGGTAAACTTCTCAGCCATTTCCATTGTGCTTGTTGACTTAACACAAAACAACAGCAGGTCTACATCCATAAAGTCCTCATAACAATCGGTAAACGTTGCCTCCACTGTGAATGATTCGGAATCGCTTTCAATAGTCAGCCCATTTTCCCTCATTCTTTCGAGATTGTTTCCCCTCGCTAAAAAAATGACCTCATTACCCGCCCTTTTTAAAAGGCCGCCAAAATAACCACCGACCGCACCTGTACCGGCCACGCCAATTTTCATGCTGCTTCCCCCTGCTTATTCCATATGTATGGCTCTGAAAGGAATCGCTCCCTTCAGAGAACATGATTAATCTAGTAAATCCGGCTGTTCCTTGACAATCCGATTCCATAATGGCTGGAACTGGAACCATCCCGCACTGGAAGTACCGACAGTATTATAGGTATTGCTAGCACTTTCATTTTCAATAATTACCGGTTTACCAACTGCCTCAGCAAGAAGCTGTGCCTGACAGGAGCGCTCCATCGTAATAAACCACCAGGCTGCCTCATCAACGGACCTTCCGACCGTTAAAAGACCATGGTTTCTTAGGATACAGGCTTTCTTATCACCAAGCGCTTGGCCAATCCGTCTGCCTTCTTCAATTTCATGAACAACTCCAGTGAAATCATCAAACAAGGAATGATCCTGATAAAATGCACATGCATCCTGTGTGATTGGATCTAGAAGGCGTCCTAGCGAAGACCATGACTTCCCATAGACTGAATGGGCATGGGCAGCTGCGATAATGTCCGGCCTTGCAGCATGGACCTGCGAGTGAATAGCGAATGCGGCCCGGTTTACCGGATAATTTCCTTCGACAACTTCACCTTGATGATTGCAGAGAATTAAGTCAGAAGCGCTGATTTGGCTGAAATGCATGCCGAACGGGTTTACCCAGAAGTGATCCTTCAGTTCGGGGTCGCGTGCGGTAATATGTCCTGCGACACCTTCATCAAATCCAAATTTTGAAAATAAGCGGAAGGCAGCAGCCAGTTTTTGTTTTAAATGCTGGCGTTCCTCTTCGACTGAGGAAAATACCGGCGGCTTATAACTTAATTTTAATTTGACCGTCATATAATCATCCCTTTTTAAATTTAACTTTGATGTGATTTAAGCTCCAATCAACAACCGATAACAATAAACCCAGCATTCAGAGGGGAGTCCATCTTTCGTGCCGGGTTTATTCCTTCAATCTGCAATTCTGTCTCTTATGTTAGTAAAGCTGGTATACAACTTCTCCTTTTATTACATCCTTCCCTTGCTGGTTCACAGCCTGGACATCGAAGCGAAGCTGATTATCTTCCTTATCCTTTAAAGAAGCCTTTAATGTAATCACGTCATTTAAGAAAACCATGCCTTTAAAACGGATTGAGTAATCCTTGACAAAGCCCTCTTCATAATATTCCGTAAACAACTTGGCCAGATTTCCCATCGTCCACATTCCATGGGCAATGATTCCCGGCAGACTGGCTTTTGTTGCTTCTTCGTCAATTGTATGGATCGGATTAAAATCTCCGGAAGCACCTGCATATTTAATCAGGTCGATCCTGGAAACAGGTGATAACTGGATTTCCTTTAAGGAATCACCGGTTTGCAATTGAGTTAGTGAACTCATTTCGCCAACACCTTCCTTACAGCTTCAGATATGACTACAGTGGAACTAGAAGTGAAAATGACATTTCCTTCTGAATCCTCACCACAGTTTTCCATTACCAGGAAGCCCATTTCTCCAAAGTTCCCTTTTTTCTCAAAGTAATTTTTCACCTGAGAATAACAATAAATTTCCTCACCTACATATAATGGGCGCTCATAATGGAAAGACTGCTCCCCATGTATCAAGCCTTTATTAGGCAGGTACAGGTCTTCTATCACCCCATAATCAAATACCCTTGGGAAGGTTGGCGGGGCAATGTTCTTTTGATAACGTGAGAGTCTGCCGGCATCCTCATCAAAATAGATAGGATGCAAATCGCCAATGGCTTCAGCAAATTTTTTAACGGCTCCTCTTTCTACGGCATTTTTCACTTTATTAGATCGCTTGCCAATTTGATTTTTGAACAATTTAGCTCACCCCTAAATTAACATTTTGGTCCGCCGGCAACATAGATAACCTGGCCGTTAACAAACCCTGATTTCTCATCTGCAAAGAATGCAACAGCATTTGCGATATCAGCAGGTTTTCCGCTTCTGCCGACAGGAATATTGGCTACACTAGCCTGAATCATCTGGTCAAAGGAGATTCCAATTCTTTCAGCCGTTGCTTTTGTCATATCGGTTTCGATAAATCCAGGAGCAACCGAGTTCGCTGTGATTCCATAACGTCCTAGTTCAAGTGCAAGGGTTTTCGTAAAGCCCTGAAGTCCGGCTTTTGCTGCTGCATAGTTTGCCTGACCGCGGTTACCTAATGCAGAAGTTGAAGAGATATTGATGATCCGGCCATATTTTTGCTCAACCATGTATTTTTGAGCAGCACGGGCAGCATTAAAGGAACCTTTTAGGTGCACATCCATGACAGTTTGCCAGTCGGCATCAGTCATTTTGAACAATAAATTATCGCGGATTACCCCAGCATTGTTTACAAGAATATCAATGCGGCCAAAAGCATCATGAACCTCTTTAACTGCAGCCTCTACCTGCTCAGGGTCGACGACATTGGCTACCTTTGCATAGACTTGATATCCTTTTTCTTTCAGTTCGCTAGCTGTTTCGCTTAATGCCTCTTCATTTAAGTCGATAAGAGCAACACTAGCTCCTTCTTCTGCAAAATACTCGACAATCCCTTTGCCGATTCCACGGCTTCCGCCAGTGATAAACGCAACTCTTCCTTCAAATCTTCCTGCCATTATTGTTCCTCCTTACATCTGTATGTTTATTTTTTTAGACAACGCTTACAATAAGCTTATTAAATACCAAGTTTCACATGGCCCTTAAGCAGGTTACGAGAAATAATCAGGCGCTGAATTTCATCAGTTCCATCGTAAATTCTCCAAAGTCTGGCTTCACGGTACCAGCGCTCAATTGGCAATTCTCTTGTGTAACCCATACCGCCATGAATCTGCATAACTTTGTCAACTACACGGTTGCCCATATTGGCACCATAAAGTTTTGCCATGGATGCATAATGACGATTATCTTCGCCTTGGTCAAGTGTCCATGCTGCGTTTAACACAAGCCATCTTGCTGCTTCAATATCAACAGCACTATCGGCAATCATCCATTGAATTGCTTGTCTTTCTGCAATCGGTTTGCCGAAAGTCTCGCGTTCTTTTGCATAATCAATTGCCATTTGCAATAAGCGTTCTGCTGTACCAACAGCTCTAGCGCCAACAACCCATCTTGCAAAGCCAATCCACTCAAGTCCAAGATTGTAACCTTTATGCAGTTCGCCAAGAATATTTTCTTCCGGAACGCGGACATTATCAAATACCAAACCGGCTGGACCCCATTCTCCCATGGTATGTATAAATTCTGATTTCCAGCCCATATCGCGGTCAACGATGAAGCATGTTACACCTTCACGGCCTCTAGTTTTTTGGTGCAATTCTTTATCAGTAATCGCAATGGCCATAACGAAATCTGCTTCATTTCCGCCTGTAATGAATGTTTTTTCGCCATTTAGGACCCATTCATTGCCATCTTTAACAGCGGTCATTTTAATATTTGTTGTATCAGATCCAGCACCTGGCTCTGTCATAGCGAAACATGATTTCTTTTCACCGTTAATAGTTGGAATTAGGTATTTTTTCTTTTGTTCTTCATTACCATAGTAGAGGATGTTATCAGCAGAGCCGCCGAATGAGAATGGTACAAATGTTTTGGAAACCTCCATGTAAACAAGCGCCATCATCATTTGTCCAAGATCAGCACCGCCGTATTCTTCTGGAGTGTTAATTCCCCAGAATCCGGCTTCCTTAGCTTTTAGCCGCAATTCCTGCAGTTTGCCCTCCGGTAGGCTTGGCTTACCTTCCCGCTCTCTTCTTAGGACTTCATTTTCAAGCGGCATTAGTTCTTTTTCAACAAATTTTCGAATCGTTTGCTGAACCATTTTTTGTTCATCTGTTAGACGTAAATGCATGTCTTTCACTCCAATCTAGGATTCTAGTATTTTTTACTGCTATTAGTATTATGCCGGTTTAGTTTATCACATACCTACCGGTTGGTATGTTTAAGATTATTTTATTTCGAAATTTCAGAAAAAACAAGTTTAAAATTAAATTTATATTTAAAATTTTTTCAGATAGACTATTTTTCATTATCTTTACAAATGATAAAGATGATATTCCATTCGAATATCATCGTTTCAAAATCCTATTTTGAGGTGATTTGATGAGCTACAGAGAGCGTATGGATGCACACTCGGATATGTTTGTAAAAAATTCGACAAGGCATAAGCGTCAGAAATCTCAGGTGAATGGCGAAACGCAAATGTCGCAAAACAACATCATCTTAAGGAGTAATGCCAAAGCCCACCGTTGGTAGGGATTTGCCAATGAAACGAATCAGGGAAAACCTTTTTCCAGGATTGCATTCCCGGGAAAAGGTTTTTCTTTTTAATACTCGACCGGATATTGATTTTGCTTGATAGAAGGTTTACCATAAAATCTAGTTATTTATTCAAGTTATTGGGGTGTTAGGTCATGTTTGAAGAATTCATAATTAGAGATGCAGAAATAAAAGATTTAGAAGATATTGTTCACATATATAATACAACCATTCCAAGCAGAATGGTGACTGCTGATATAGAGCCTATCAATGTTGAAAACCGGACGCAATGGTTTCACGATCATTCACCTGAATTTCGGCCATTATGGGTAGTAGAACATGATGGGAATATTTGCGCATGGGTAAGCTTTCAATCCTTTTATGGGAGACCTGCCTATAATGGCACTGCTGAAATCAGCATTTACATTCATCCTGATTATCGAGGCAAGAAGCTTGGTAAATATCTGATCCAAAAAGCGATCGACTTCTGTCCAAATATCGGCATCAAGACCTTACTTGGCTTTATATTTGCCCATAATGAGCCAAGCGTTAAACTCTTTAACAGCTTTGGTTTTGAAAAATGGGCCCATCTTCCAAATGTAGCCGAATTAGACGGAATTGAAAGAGACTTGCTGATCCTCGGCAAAAGAATTTACTAGATAATTGCACTTTGCCTGTTTTTCCATGAATATGATGTTTCTAAATCATCCATTATCAAGTAATATAGATAAAAGATAAATATATAACCCAGTAGAGGGAATTGGAGATTTTCATGCAGAAAAAAAAGCTGATTATCATCTACTTTTTTACTAGTTTAATATGGATTTATGGTTCCAACTATTTAGTTGAACATTTTGTGCCAGCTTCTTATATGGAAATATTAGCAAGAATCAAAGAAATTTTTTATTTAATGGTCACAGGGGCATTCATTTATTTCTTTATGAATAAAGCAAATGAATTGAATGAGTCCAAGGAGGACCAGCAGCGCCTTTCTACCCTGATTAATTCGATGGTGGATTTTGTCAATTTTAAAGATGGGCAAGGCCGATGGATTGAGGCCAATGATTTCGGGTTACAATTATTCCAGCTTGAAAATGTTGATTACCGAGGTAAAAAAGATTCCGAGTTAGCCGAGCATACAGACTTTTATGCCGATGCTCTTAGAAATTGTGAGATTTCAGATGAAGAAACTTGGAAAAATAAAAAAATTACCCGTGTTGAAGAGGCCCTCCCCCTTCCAAATGGGTCAACAAAATTTTTTGACACGATAAAGGTCCCTCTATTTAATCCTGATGGTTCTAGACAAGGACTGGTTGTTATAGGTCGCGATATAACAGAAAAAAGGGACATGGTAAATAAACTTGAAGAACGGGAAGAGCGCCTGAGAAGGACCGAAAAGCTGTCAGTTGTAGGAGAACTGTCGGCGAGCGTTGCCCATGAAATACGTAATCCGCTTACCTCCCTTAAAGGCTTCGTACAGCTCCTTAAAGTCGAGGATGAAAGACACCAGTTTTATTATCAAATCATGCTTGATGAGCTAGACCGAATTAATCACATTGTAGGTGAACTTCTATTACTGGCGAAGCCTCAAGCCGTAAAATTCACAAAGGCGGATGTTAAAAAACTCTTAAAAGATGTCATTTCATTACTAAGTTCTGAAGCCAGTTACCATAATGTCCAGATTGAATCTCGTTTTCCAAACGTCGAAATGACGATTGAATGTGAGCCAAACCAATTGAAACAGTTGTTCATAAATATCATAAAAAATGCGATTGAAGCATCTGGGAATGGCGGCATGGTTACCATTTCTTTTAAAAAGATGGAGCCTGAAACGATTTCAATTGTTATCGAAGACAATGGCTGTGGTATTTCTGAGGAAAGGCTTGCCAAAATTGGCGAACCTTTTTATTCATCCAAAGAAAAAGGAACTGGTTTAGGATTAACTGTTAGCTTTAAAATTGTTGAATCACATCATGGCACCATTCATTTTGAGAGCAGGGAAAATCAAGGTACATCTGTTCATATTGTCCTCCCTATCCTACAGGCAAGCAGTGTCCCACCCCATCAAGATAACAAAAAACAGCCTTCACTGAGTTAAGGAAGGCTGTTTTTTTGCATTCTATGCTAAAAGAAATTATTACTGACTAGATTGTTGATTAGGCTGTTGGGTCGATTGCTGTTTCGGTTGCTTCTTTCTATTTCTAAAAAAAGCGATGACTAGTAAAAATAATGGAATAATAATTTGGAAGGGCCAATGTAAGTAGATGGTAACAACGTTTATCCCTTCCTCGATATGTTCTGCAAAATTTGAGGCAATCATTACTGATGACAGTAATATTAAAAAACCGATTGGAAAATTCAGCTTTTGATGGCTTTTAAACTTGAATAAATCGGCAGCTCCAATCACTGCTGCATAATAATAGATGGTTATTTTAAAAAAGCCGCCAATCACCAAATAAAGCATAAAAAACACATCCAGCCGTTCAATAAAATTTGCTAATTGAATTTTCCCAATTGTGGTTAATAACGGGAAATTGGATCGTACAAAAAGATCTGGTCCCAATACTGCTACGTTAACTAAAGCGGTAATAGCGATATTGATACCTGCTAAACTCATTCCCCCAATACAGGCGATTTTGACCTTTTTTGGATTGTTTAAATAAGGCAGAAGCATGGTAAAAACAATCATCTCCCCAAATGGGAAAACGAGGGTTTCTTTAATAAATGTGCGAAGTACAGGTTTAAATCCATTCTCCAGCATTGGTCTAAGATTTTCAAAGTGGATAAGTCCAGAACCTGTAACAAGGATCATTCCGATAATTGCCATGATGTAAATTAGGGCGAAGTACAACTCACCAATTCTGGCAATTACCTCAAAACCTTTATGAATCCCATAAATGATGGTCAAAATCATTAAAGAGTTGATGACAACTAGAGGGGTAGCTGTGTAAATAGTCGTTGTTAACAGCTCTCCGAAGTCCCGTAATACTCTTGTCGCAATATAAATAAAATAGACAATGTACAACAAGGCAAGTATTCTGCCAATCCATTTTCCCATTATTTTTTCCAGATAGCCTGTCAATGGAAGTTCCTGGTAATATATAAAAAGCCGGTAATAAACAAAAAAGATTAAAATTCCTCCCGCCAGCCCTAATAAAATGCTAATCCAAGCATCTTGCCTTGCACTTGCTCCAAGCCCAACAAGTAATGAGCTTCCCATTTCAAATAGGACCACGAGGACAAACATCTGCGATGCTTTTATTTTTGCGTTTTCCATCCCTATCCCCTCACTAAGGGTTTATTGATTGATATCAAACCAAAATGGCTTCGTCCGGATTCCTTCACGACGTGTATAGGAATCTACCTTAACATTTACTTCAAGGTCCGCAAATCGTTCGTTCCAATTCCCTTTTAATTCTTTCCAAAGCTTTGGATTTTCCCGGTGAATTCTTTCACCGAATCCAAAAATATCACTTTTCTTCTTTTGAACTTCAGTTATAGTCGACTTAATTTGTTTTTCTATTTCTTTTGCTACGGACTTATCAATTTTTTCGATTTCCTTCGGGTCTGTTAAATCCACCGTCGTATTTGCTTCACTTATCCACCCTTCAAATTCGATCGCTACATTTACAACAGGCTTCCCCTGTTTAATATTTACGCTAACTTTTGTTTTAGATCGGATCGGGGCCATCGTGATAGCATTTTTTTTTCCATTCCAATCAACATTAATAGAAGTGCTTTTAACTTTATTCATAAGCCATACCACGCCGCGGGCCTTTTCTCGGTCGATCCACCCTGAAAGCTTACCATTCTTAAAAATCGCCAATCCTGAAGAAGCAAGAACGGCCTCTGATTTTGTCTTCTTTAGATCATCTGATGATCCAGACATATTTTGGTTGCCGGAAATTTTATAACCATTTACGAACGGCTCTCTCCCATGACTTATAAGGGCGTTTATGAACTCATCAATATCTACGCTCATATTTTCACCTAACTGCATTTCGGTAGATTCTATTTCTTTTGTAACCTTATTGACAGGCAATTTATCAAGATTAGCCAGTGCTGAGACCAATTTTTCTGCACTGGTTTTTCTTGCTACGACTATCTCTGTTGTCGTTCTAAATTCCGGATCACGATCCAAGGCATCAAGAATATCAAGGAGTCCATCTTTCGCCACTTCCTCACTTACGGCAATTAAATTGGTATGGGCATAATAAAGACGCCGAGAAACTTTTTGGGTCGCTCTTCTGGCAGCTTCAGTAAGTGTATCGCCTGAACTTGTATAGACCGCAATGGGAAGGCCCTGTCCCCCGCCTCCGCCTCCTTGCCCGGAAGTTACATTTCCCGGATTAACAATTTGAAATGAAACTTGAAACCGCCGATTTTCTCCTTTATCAACACCGATAGCCATTACAAATGCTAAATCTGTCAGCTCCTTTTGATTCCAGCAGGCGCTGAGAATCGGCAGGAACAAACCGATGAGTAAAAAAATCACCATGGTTTTTTTCATCATGATTCACCTTTCGAATCTTGACTATCCTCCTGTTTAGGAGGCATTGGTTTCTGATTATCTCCAGCTCTTACCGTATTTCCCTTACTTATAAATTTAGGGCGGTATTTCATAGCCCAAATAGGATAACGGATAAATATATCCTGCTGATTTTGAACATTGAAAGGTGCAATCGGCATCATATAAGGAATCCCAAAAGAACGTAATGCACATAAATGGATGGACATAAACATTAGCCCTAATACAATTCCATATAAGCCAAGGAAAGTAGCCAATGCCATCATTGCAAAGCGAATTAATCGTGCAGCAATGGCCATCATAAAGGTTGGTGTCGAAAAATTGGCAATAGCTGTAATTGACACAACAATAACCATTATAGGGGAGACAATTCCCGCCTGAACAGCTGCCTGCCCAATAACTAATGCTCCTACAATGGAAACCGCCTGACCCACCGCCCTCGGCAGCCTTAAGCCTGCTTCCCGTAATATTTCAAACGTCACTTCCATGATTAAAGCCTCTACAAATGCAGGGAAAGGGACATTCTCTCTTTGAGCAGCAATGGCAATGGCCAATGTGGTAGGAATCATTTCCTGATGAAAGGTTGTCGCTGCAATATATAAAGCCGGACCCATCAGAGCAATTAAAAAGGCTAAAATTCGTAGTATGCGAAGACTTGTCGAAATATCAAAGCGGGCATAATAATCGTCAGGCGCTTGAAAAAATTGAGCAAAAATAGCCGGCACTGTAATAACAAAGGGTGTTCCATCCACTAAAATGGCAATTCTCCCCTCCAATAAATGAGACGATATCACATCCGGTCTTTCGGAATGATGGGTCGTCGGAAAGGGTGTCCAAGTTTGGTCCTCAAATAATTGCTCAATATAACCTTCCGCCATCACAGCATCAATGTTAATTTGATTAAGCCGTTCTTTCACTTCCCCAATAATTTTTTCATTAGCGATTCCCTTGATATACATAATGGCAATATCGGTTTGTGCAACGGTACCCAGCTTCATCGATTCCAGCCATAAATTTGGGCTTTTTATCCGCCGACGTATTAATGCGGTATTAGTTCGAATTGTTTCCGTAAAGGAATCCTTTGGACCACCGATAGATAATTGAGTACTTGGTTCGGAAATGGAACGTTTATCCCAGCCCTTTGTTTCCACATTGATTGCTTGATTATAGCCGTCTAAAAAAAAGAGTGTGTTTCCCGAAAGAAACGAATCAAAAACTTGATTCCAGTCAGTGGCAAACTGAAAATTTCCTAAACCCGCTGCTTTCTCAATTAAAAACTGAAACGGATCTTGAGTACCATTGAAACTTGAATTTAAAAGGGTCTCATTAAAAAAATCATTGATTAGTTGACCATTTGCCAGTCCATCCACATATACAATGGTTCCTTTAAGACCACCAATTTGATACTCACGGAACAACAAGTCCGTGCTGTTACCTAATTCTCCTTTAATTCGTGAAACATTGTCTTCAAAATTCCTATGGATAGGTTGTTCTTCAGGTTTTTGCGGATCATTGTGTTGTCTTACATTATCATTCTTTCGTCTTTTTTGTTTATTTTTCAACATGGTAGACCAAATCGACACAATTTCCCCCACCCTTTCAGAACAAAATGGATATATTAGGTAGATTGCCCAAAAATAAATGGGTTATCCTATATTTACATAGTATTAATTGGTTAAGCATAACTAACTGATAATAATAAAAGAATCATGATAATATTATTAGAAGGTGACCTATTTGAAAATATTACTCGCATCCGTTCTTATAACGCTAACCCTAGCAATGTTAATTATTTCAATAGATATGATAATGGGCACTAAATTTTCTGGAATTGTCACGAAAGAACTAAATCCTTTTAGGGTTATGGAACCTGCGGAAAATATAATCATCTTCTTGTTTATACTCTATTTTTTCATTAAATCGGTTGTATATTTTTTTAAGAAAAGAAAAGAAAATACAAAAAGCTCGCCTTAAAGCGAGCTTTTTTCATGATTATTTGGTTCTGTAGTTTCAGTATTTTTATGCTTCCGTCTAATCAGCATTACTAAAATGGGAAACCGATTCTTCCATATTTCTATTCTCTGAACATTTGGTCCGTAAACATATCGATTCCAAAAATAATAAGTCGTTTCCTCAATCACGAAAATCGACAAAATTACCATCACCATCCAGAACATTTACAGGACCCCTTTTTAAAAGGATTAATTAATCCTATTCAAAAAAAGTTTTTTCTTTCCTATTATTTATCAAATTTTACCTAACGGGAGATTTTTCGGCAATCAAAATCTGTTAAAATGATTCAGCTTTCACAGTCTTTGACTCCATAAACGTTTTGTTTCCTGCTGTGAAGAAAATAATGCTGGCTAGGGTTACTAACGAAATTATCAAAAACATGAACTGTCCTTGAAGGTGGCTTAGTAGATATCCACCGAGGATTGGACCGAAGAAATGACCAATCTTTCGAAACTGTCCGGCTCCGAAGTAGGTGCCGCGTAAATGTTCTGGGGCAAGTTTGTCCATCATCATGCTGTTGGCCGGGAAAATCAATATTTCACCAACCGTTAAAAGCACCATGGCAATAATTGCTGTTACCCAACCATTAATGAAGCTAAATCCGATTAATCCGGCTGTCATAAAGATAGCACCGAAAACCATTCCCTGCATCAAGCTCAGCTTCTCCGCGATATGGCTGATTGGCATTTGCAAAAACACCACCATGACAGCATTGATGGTAAGAAGCACAGAGAAAATCAGCACGCCATTCTCCAGCGAATTTTCCAGGTACTGCGGCAGGTTCGAGTCTATTTGGGAATATCCCATGTTTATCAAGATAATCCCAACTAATAAATATCTTAATGCCTTATCCGTCTTTATGATTTTAAATGCATCTGCCGCAGAAACTACTTTCTTCGCAGCAGCTTCATTTGAGATAACTAGTTTTTTCATTAGCCATAACAAGACTATGGCATACAATAGATAGGTACTGCCTGTAATGGCAAAGGAAACTTTTGCAGATGTATTGGCAAAATAGGCCCCAAGAAGCGGACCAACAGATGCCCCGATATTGATGGCTGTGTACCGTAACGAATAAACCTTCATGCGTTTCGTCTTGTCAGTTAAATCTGCCATAAGAGCTTGAGAGGTTGGTTCGAAAAAGGATGTACAAAGTCCATTAATAGCATTTAATAGAATGAACCAAATTTGCTCGTTAGCAATAGTAAAGCCGAAGTAAACAAGTGTCAGCGTAAATAAAGCAGTCAGCATGATTGGCTTACGGCCAAAACGGTCCGACAGATGCCCCCCGATAAATCCCCCCACCGTTCCCATTAACGGGCTCATCCCAACTGTAATCCCGATTACAATTGGAGAAAGCTCCAAATGTCTTGATAAATAGATAGACAAAAATGGCAGAGTCATAAAAGCGGAACCCCTGGTTAAAACGGTTCCTAATAACAAGACCCAAACGATAGGATGAAACTGTCCAATATACTGTTTTATTCTGGTCATATATGTTTCCTCGCAAATTTTCAGATACATATTAGTAAACTATTTTATTAGAAAAATGTAAAGAATTTTCTTGAAGATATTGGAATGTGTTTCATTATACGAATACTTGGCAATAAAAGAATGTAGTATGGGTTTTGATTGGAGCATTGGATTATGAAACTGGCTTACATAACAGCTGACCTGATTGTTGGCTTTATCCTTCTCGTTCTTTGGATAAAAATCATTGGTAGAAAAATTATTAAAAGGGCAACTCCCTTTACTTTTATTTCCTCCATTGTTCTAGGCGAAATAATTGGTAACGCCATCTATGATGATAAAATCAGTTTTTACTATATTATGTATTCCATGGTACTATGGGGGGCTCTTCTTATAACTGTCGAATATCTTGGACAGAAGTTTCTAGTCTTTCGCGGCATGGTCGAAGGAAAGCCCTCAGCACTGATTAGAAACGGTGTGGTGGACCGGCATGAATTGAAGAAAAACCGTATGAATATCAATCAGCTGCAAAGCCTGCTCCGGCAAAGTGAAACCTTTTCAATCCGTGAAGTCGCTTATTGCTATCTTGAGCCAAACGGGTCATTAAGTATTTTAAAAAAGACAAAATATCAAAAAACCACTCAAGAGGACTTTAATATGCCTCCCAAGCCGGTCTGTGTACCCGTAACAATTATACGGGATGGGGAGGTTTTATGGGATGAAATTACCGATTTAGGGTATGACGAAGCATGGCTGACAACTCAGCTAAATTCCCATAATATCACGGACTACAAGAATATTTTTATTGCTGAATGGCTGGAGGGGGAAGGTTTATTTGTACAAACCATTTCATAACACAGCGAAAAAGAGGCTGTCTTGCTTGACAGCCTCTTTTATGGTTAATTTGGATCTTTATAATTTAAGGCTCGGGTACTGTCGCCATACCCTTTGGTCGTCGGGTCTTGAACAATTCCAAGCAATGAAAGCAATACAAAAACAGCATTTGCCAAGGTAATTACCCAATCCTGAAGTGCATCCGAAAGCTGGAAATTAGTTATGCCCATGGAATTTAATCCGCCTAGAATCATTTGCGCGACAATAAATAGCTGCGAGATAAATGCAATCACCCAGTTCCGGTTCTTGAACCGAACTTTCCAGTTAATCATGACACCATCCCTTTCCATAAAAATGTTTTATCTTTCTACTAACATATGCTTACATTGGAATTGGTTGTCCACGATTGTCTTGGTATTAAAAGATTTCTATTCAAAGGTCTTTGTTGGTCTTTTTTAACTTGAATATTTATAATAGGAAGAAGCAAAAAATCACACGAAGGTTAGGAGATAATTATGGACAAGCTGCGCCCAATCTGGGAATTAGTCGTCCGTTTCTGGAAAAAGAAACATTTAACTCAAATTCTATTGTTGATTTGTCTAGTAGTCGTGCTTTCAACTATTTCATATTTTGGCTGGCTCGCCTCGAGAGCGAATGTACAGTCATTAAAGGAAGGCCTTAGCCAACCGACAGTTGTTTATGATAAAAATGGCAATGTTGCTTCAAATGTTGCAACAAACCGGACAAAAGGTGTCAAAATTGAAGAGCTGCCCAAATATGTTCCGAATGCAGTGGTAGCAATAGAGGACGAGCGATTTTATGAGCATAGCGGTTTCGATATTCAAGGGATCGCCCGTGCCTTCTTCGGTAACTTATTCGCCGGAAGGATTACTGGAGGAGGAAGCACCCTTACGCAGCAGCTCACCAAAAACGCGCTGCTTTCGCCAGAACGAACCTATAAACGGAAGGCTGAGGAATTATTTTTAGCGGTAAAAATTGAACAAGTTTATACTAAAGACGAAATTCTGCAAATGTATCTGAACCAAGTTTATTTCGGCAGCGGTGCCTGGGGAATTGGCAATGCCTCAAAGAAATATTTTAATAAGGATGCCAAGGACATGACCATTAGCGAGGCGGCAATGATTGCCGGTCTTCTGCATGCGCCGAATTATCTTGATCCTTATAGAAATTATAAGGGAGCAATGGACCGAAGAGATGTCGTGTTGGGTAAAATGAAAGAACTCGGGATGATAACCACAGCCCAGTACAGCCAGGCTAAAAAAGAAAAAATCCGCCTGCATGACGGTGGTGGCAGCTTCGTAGAGCGGAAATACCCTTATTATGTTGATGCTGTTTTAAACGAAGCCATTTCCCGATACGGCCTGACACAGGATGAAATTTTAACAAGAGGCTACAGAATTTATACGGAAATGGATCAAAATTTACAGGCGGGCCTAGAAAAGGTTTATGCTAATAAATCCTTGTTTCCTAGAGGGATGGGGGGAGAAACCGTCCAAAGCGGCTCTGTCTTGATGGACCCAGCATCAGGCGGTGTGCTTGCCCTCGTTGGCGGACGCGGTGAACAAGTGTTTCGCGGCTTTAACCGGGCGACGCAATTAAAGGCGCAGCCAGGTTCTTCAATCAAACCGTTGGCCGTCTATACAGCAGCTCTTGAGGAAGGTTATACTTATTCGTCTGAGCTGGTCGATGAGCCGCTTACATTTGGCAATTACAAGCCGGAAAATTTCACAAAAACATATCAGGGCAAGGTTCCTTTGTATAAGGCTTTGGAAGACTCCTTAAATGTTCCGGCCGTATGGCTGTTGGATCAGGTTGGTTTAAACAAGGGGCTTGATACCTTGAAACGTTTCGGAATTCCTGTAGAAAAAGAAGATAGAAACCTAGCAGTTGCACTTGGTGGGATGAGTAAAGGCGTTTCCCCTCTGCAGATGGCCAATGCTTACACTGTTTTTCCAAATGGCGGGAAGCGTCAGGACAGCCATTTGATTACAAAAATTGTCGGCCCAACAGATAATATTATTGCTGAGCGGGAAGCTAAAACAACCAAAGTGACCTCCAAAAAGGTGGCAAATGAAATGACCTCCATTCTTCTAAATGTGGTTGAATCTGGAACAGGTCAAAAAGCCCGCATCCCGGGAGTACAAATTGCCGGGAAAACCGGTTCAACTCAGCTTCCGTTTGCTGATATAAACGGCACGAAGGATCAGTGGATGGTCGGCTATACGCCAAATCTGGTAGGGGCCATTTGGATTGGTTTTGACCAAACGGACCGCCAGCACTACCTGCCGAGCTCAAGTTCTTCAAATGTCGTGCCTATTTTTAGAGAAATCATGAGAACATCAACAACCTCTCTTCCAAAAGAAAATTTTGATGTTGTGTCCATAAATGCTAAGCTAGCCGGGGAAACAAACCCTGCTGCAAACATACAAGACCAGGCAGAAGAAATTGGTAAAGAATTAAATGATAGTGCCAAAAAGATTGGGAACACGATAAAAGAACAAGCACCTGAATGGAAAAAGGGTTTGGAGGAAGTACTCTATAATGTTGGCGAAAAGGTCGACTCGTTGATTCAAAAACTGCAGAGTATGCAAAAATAGCACGCCGCTTGGCGTGCTATTTATCATCTGTTAACTCGATTGGGTTTTGATGAAATGTTTTTTCCTTATGCCTTTGTAAAAGCTTTAGCAGGACTGGACCAAGGGTTAAATAAAACAAAAAGTTGCCGGCCGCATGATATAAATCAAACGGGATCCCTCTTAGGTAGTAAACCCAAAAAGCAGCCGGGCCGCCAATGATGAAAACGTTTAAGGATACCATGAATCCAAAAAACAGCCCGGTAAAACCGGCGTATACCGATAAAAGCAGATGGGGAATTTTCTCATAAAACCTTCCAATTACGCCCGATACAACGGCAACTGCTCCCCATGCTATCAGCTGCATCACAACAAAAGGACCAAAGCCCAACACCAGGTTTGAACCCAAAACCGTCAGAACTGCAATAATCAGACCAAACCTTACTCCATAAATCAAGGCAGAGCAAATTATTATAACCGTTGATGGCTGGACGTTTGGAATCATCCCCATATAAATCCTGCCAACAATACTCAAGGTTGCTAAGCACGCCATCAAGGTCATGTTTCTTAACGTTAAAAGGTTCCGCACCCTGGGCCTAAATATGGAAAGAACGCTCTCCATCACTTGTCCTCCCTATAATCGACAACATAATTCCACTCTAATGTGTCGCCAGGATTAACATCCTTTACGCCGGATGAGCGGTCTCCTTTGACTCCATTTATTCTGTAGCTCCATCCGCTGTATGGCCCTTTGTCAAACTCACGCCAGCCGCCAATACCTTTTGTATATAGCGTGGCACCTGAACCAGTAGTTTCCAGCTTTATGCCGGCCTCCTGACAGACTAGTTTTAAAACATCGGCTGCTTTCGTTTGATCGTTTATTTCAACTGACCGCGGTGCAATTAAATAGCCATCAGGCGTCTTTACTGAAACAGTTACTGTGTCTTGCTTTTTTTCTTGGACCGGTGCAGATGCTGGTGCCGTACTGCCCGCTGGCTGCTGAGTTACCGTTGAAGTTTGTTTTACAGGCTGAGTAGTTATTACTTTTACGGCTGAATTCTTTCCAGCGGTATCAGATGACGTTGCTTCCGCATTGGAAACAATCCCTTCCACATTCTTTACAGTTTCCGCAGCAGTTTGCTGATCCTGCTGAACTTGTTTAACCTGAGGGGTGGTTGTTGTCGTTGTAATCGTTTTGCCCGGAGTATAGCCATATAAAGCATAGCCAATCCCGCCGATAACCAAAAGCCATGATGCAATATCACCGATGATTTTCTGCCAGCCTTTCATGGTTACACCCCCAAGAACTTTCTTCTAAGAATTAAAGCCAGTGCCCCAATAAATGCGGTAGTGCCTCCTACCTTAAGGTTATTGGAATTGATAGTACCACTTTCTTTTTCAACTTTTACCTCAACTTTGGGTTCACCAGCTGCTGTTTGAACCGCGGCAGGCTGCTGGACGACTATCACTTGCGGCTGTGAAGATGTATTTCCTGCAGCTCCAGCTGTCCCAGCATTATTGTTTGTAATGATTTCTCTAATTACCTCTTTCGTGGACTCTGAGACAGGCAATTTTGAAACGTCTGTTGTCGGCGTAACAGTCACATAATTATTGTTGTTTACTACTGTTGGTGTTGGAGCAGGTGTAGATGGTTGGGCTGGTGTTGATTCAACTGGCAGTGGTGCAGCGAAGTGAAAAAGTCTATCACCATTCTTAAATAGGTCATATGCTACTAGCGCTTGAAATGCCTGTTCAGTTGCCATTGAGTTTTCGGCTGTTTCACTTTTCAGCCATTTAAAACCATCTTCCCATGGCTGTGTCTTATATGACAGCAATGCTTTAACTGGATTAGTTGACCCCTTAACAAAATCACCTGCGGTCGGGTCAACTCCTACTGATGATAAACCAATAATTGCTTGAGAGGTAGAGTTGGCGTTATCACCACTGTAAGAATCTCCGAATTCCGCATTAGCACCTTCTGAAGTCTTTAAGAAATTTACAGCATTATCAATATCAGCCTTTACAACAGGATCTTCTTTGTGGGCAGATAACGCGGTAAGCGCCATACCTGTAGAATCAACGCTAGCCGTACCATCCCAGCCTGCCCATCCGCCTGTTGGCAGGTCAGAGGCTGTAATCTTATCAATCAGCTTCTGCTTAGTCCATAGTGCATCAGCTGGAATATTGTACACACCTGAATCTAAAGCGATTAAAGCGTAGATATAAGCTGTTGTAGAGGTTAATGTTGTATCACTATAAGCCTTCTTAATTAGGTTCTGACCTTTATAATTTTGCGGGTTTTCCCCTAGTGCACGAAGTGCTAATATAATCTTATGCAATTCAGTACCCTTCACATCTCCTGTTAAACGAACATCTAACTTATCAAGATAAGCTGTCTTATTAGATGCTGTCAGCTTACCTGCTCTACCGAGAGTTATTATATGCCAATCTGAGTCTAATACTGACGATTGAACATGCAGTGCTGTCTTGTGAATCTGGTCTGAAACATTCTCTTCGGCGTACACATTAATTGGCAGTGAAAGTGCCAGTGCACCAATTAACATGATTGATTTAATCTTGGTTAGTTTCAATTTCTTCTCTCCCTTTCTATCTTTACCCCAAAATTGGCATAAAAAAATCCTCCTATCAGTTAGGAGGAGGTGTTATATATGCTAAGTAACAAACGAGTGACGTTTCCTGCTTAACACTCTCCTATCCACGTAGGCATTTGTGTTTAAAAACAGGCAGGTTTCCTGGCTCATGGTCATTGCTTCCTATGTCTTCCCATCTATTAAGACAGTGACATCGTATAGGTTGCTCCCATTTACAGTGGCGGGACCGCGTTGGCTTTTAACCAACTTCCCTATTAAGCTAAGAGTCTTGTTTTAAGACTTTAGCACCTGTTTTTTAAAGATTATTTTTTTATGCTGTTTTTATTATAGTAAAAGTCTGGTTCATTTGTACATGTTTTTGTTTTTGCTTTCATTTTTTTACTGAATCAAACAAGCAGGGAGCAACCTTAAAAAAGGTGCCCCCTAGGCTTTCTATTATTCAAAATTTCTTGTTAGGTTTGCCATTTCGATGGCGCCAGAAGCAGCATCCCAGCCTTTGTTGCCTGCTTTTGTACCAGCCCGCTCGATTGCCTGCTCGATTGAATCTGTGGTTAATACCCCAAAAATAACCGGAATGCCAGTATCAAGCGTGATGCGGGATACTCCTTTAGCGACTTCATTACACACGAAATCAAAATGTGGTGTGGAACCGCGGATAACTGTACCTAGTGTGATAACTGCATCATATTTTTTGCTGTCAGCCATTTTTTTAGCGATTAATGGAATCTCAAATGCGCCTGGAACCCACGCGACATCCACATCAGATTCATTCACTCCATGGCGCTTTAAAGCATCCTGTGCCCCAGACAATAATTTGCTTGTAATAAATTCATTAAAACGTCCTACTACGATTCCGACTTTCAGTCCTGTACCAACTAAATTTCCTTCAAAAATATGTCCCATTTCTATTCCTCCGTATTTTTAATAATGAAGCAGATGGCCTAATTTATCATGTTTGGTTTTCAAATAGCTTTCATTTTCGGGTCTCATTTCCATTTGCAGCGGTACCCGCTCGACGACTTCCAGGTCGTAGCCCTTTAGGCCCTTAATTTTACGCGGATTATTCGTTAATAGCATCATTTTTCTGATACCAAGATCTCTTAAAATTTGTGCACCAATTCCATAATCCCTTAAATCAGGCTTAAAGCCGAGTTTTTCATTTGCCTCTACCGTATCATAGCCTTGTTCCTGAAGCTGATAGGCCTTCATTTTATTAAGGAGACCGATGCCTCTGCCTTCCTGGCGCATATACAACAGTACACCATTTCCGGCTTGTTCAATCTGCATCAGGGCGGCGTGGAGCTGCGGACCACAGTCACAGCGGTAAGACCCAAAAACATCACCCGTTAAGCATTCCGAATGAACCCTGACCAGAATTGGCTTCTCCGGGTCAATTTCACCTTTAATGAGAGCAACATGCTCTTTGTCGTCTACCATATTTGAATACCCGATTGCTTTAAAATCGCCATATTCAGTCGGCAACTTGATTTCCACTTCCCGCTTAACCAATTTATCCTTTTGATTTCGGTATTCAATTAGATCTTTGATCGTAATCATTTTCAGGCCTAGCTTATCGGCGATTTTTCTTAGCTGCGGTACCCGGGCCATCGTCCCGTCTTCATTCATGATTTCACAAATGACGCCAGCAGGCTTGGCTCCAGATAGGTTTGCAAGATCTACTGCTGCTTCTGTGTGACCTGTTCTTCTAAGGACGCCGCCTTTTTTAGCGATAAGCGGAAAAACATGGCCAGGACGTTTAAAATCGGCAGCTTTTGACTGAGGATCAATCAAATTCATGATTGTCGCAGACCGTTCAAAGGCCGAAATACCTGTTGTAGAATTTTTATGATCAATGCTGACTGTAAAAGCAGTCCCATGCGGGTCGGTATTGTTCGCTACCATCGGCATTAAATCCAGTTTTTTTGCTAATTCTTCCTCAATCGGAACACAGACAAGGCCTCTCCCATGCGTTACCATCAAATTGATAACCTCAGGAGTCGTTTTTTCGGCAAGCGCTATGAAATCTCCTTCATTTTCCCTGTCCTCATCGTCGCAAACAATGATAACCTTCCCTTGTTTCAATTCTTCGATTGCTTCTTCAATCCTGTCAAACATACCGTATCACTCCTTTGTTCAGTTTTTTCATGCAATTTTATAAAAATCCATTCGCTTCTAAAAATTGAGCCGTAATACCTGATTGGCCTTTAGGCTTCTGATTGTTCGAAAAATTATTCATAAAATGAGCGACATACTTTCCAATCATATCGCATTCCAAATTTACAATCTCACCCGGTCCTTTGTTACCGACCACAGTTTCCGACATCGTATGGGGAATTAACGATAAGGTAAACGAGTTTTCGGTTACTCCAAATACCGTTAAGCTTGTCCCATCCACTGTTATGGAGCCTTTATAAATGATGTATTTCAATATTTCCGGCTCGGTCTCAATTTCATAATAGACAGCATTTTCAAGCGCACTTTTACTTTTAATAACCCCGGTGCCATCGATATGCCCCGACACAATATGACCGCCAAACCTTCCTCCGGCCGCCATTGCTCTCTCAAGATTTACTTTTGAGCCGCGCTTTAACGAATTTAAACTAGAGGCTTTAACCGTTTCCGGCATGACGTCGACCGTAAATCGGTTTCCCGTAAAGGAGGTAACAGTTAAGCAAACCCCATTGACAGCAATACTGTCTCCAAGATGAACATCGGCGAGAATTTTTTTCGCTTCAATCGTCATCACAAATGAATTACCAGTCCGCTGTATAGCCGAAATAGTACCAATCTCTTCAATAATTCCGGTAAACATCCTTCTTTCTCCCTTCATTAGGGTTTCCAGGGATTAAAGATTCTTCTAAAAAGCAAAAAGACCCTGAGGTAAAAACCTTCAGGGCCTGTTTAAAGACAATAGAAAATTAAGGCTTAAAAAAGGCTAAATTTCGCCAATTTTAATCCTGCTTATTTCCCTTCTCCCATCCAGACTTTAACTGTCGGCTCCGGAATTTCACCAGATCCACCGTTTAACAAAATTGTTAACCGGGTCACGGACTAAGAAGCATGTGCTTCATCACCGCCGGTAAGGATTTTCACCTTGCCCCGAAGGAATTACTGTTAAATTATTTTAATATTATTATACAGAAGTGCATCTGTAAAGGAAACCGAACTGATTAATGAAAATAAACTTTATTTATACACCATTACTGGCAAATAAATTTCAAAATGAAGATCACCGCTGGCATTTTGCGCTTTGTGCTCTTCCTTATAAATCTCTAAACTTAATGCTTGATGATCTTGCTCATAGCCATATTCTTTCATCCAGGTAAATAAAAGGTTATATGTATTTTCTACCTCATCAGGTTTTCCTTTATGGGTTGTCACCACATAATTTTTACTTGGAATCGTAAAGCCAACCATTCCTTCCGGGATTTCTGTAATTT
Organism: Neobacillus citreus; assembly: GCF_018343545.2. GTDB lineage: Bacteria > Bacillota > Bacilli > Bacillales > Cytobacillaceae > Neobacillus > Neobacillus citreus. The sequence goes on from NZ_JAGYPE020000001.1 coordinate 122,552, forward strand.
TTTCAACAGGTGCAGTGACGTAATAGGTAAACTCCGTCTCCCGGCTATGAAAAGGGGCAATAAGAAAAGGTTCCTCTGTCTTAAAGGAAATTTCCTCTAGGCGTTGTTCAAATTTTGTAAACAACTTGGGTATCTTGTTAGTTTCAGTATAACTTCCATTCCATGAAATTCCAACTACTCTCAATTCATTTTTTTCTACTACTTGGATATCCATGTTAAAACCCCCTTTTTTTCTATCTTATTTCTAATATTCTCACAATATCCTTAAATTCCTGCCAAAAAAATTCGACTTTTTCAAAAATTTATTATTTTAAAAAAATCAAAAATGCAGCCAAAATGGTGGCTGCACTTTATTTCTAAATGTTGGAATTAATTTCAAAAATATTCCACAAGAACTTCTTGAAATTTATCTCTTAGGTAGTTTGTTTAATAGAATCCTCTCCCATCGGCTCCATGGGATCAGATTTTTAATGAGGATGGCCATTTGTACACCCTTACCAATAGGAAAACGTAATGCTGGTTTTTGCATTTTGGCTATTACTGCGATTTTTTGGGCTACCTCCCGTGGATCGCCAAACTTTTCTTCTCCGGATAGAATGTAATTTTCCATACCTTCCATTAGTCGGTAGTACGGTGAGTCGGGTTGGGAGCGGGTAATTTGTTTTCCTGAAGACCAAATACTGGTCCTGTACGATCCAGGCTCTACCAGTACTACATCCACGCCAAATGGCTTCATTTCCAGGCGGAGGCATTCACTCCAGCCTTCTAGGGCGTGCTTTGATGCCACATATGGTGACATTCCTGGAAAGGCGACAACGCCGCTGATGCTGCTAAGATTAATGATTTTTCCATGACGCTGCTGTCGCATATATGGCAAGATGGCTTTGGTAACTGCCATCACACCAAAAACGTTTGTTTCAAATTGTTTGCGGTATTCCTCCATCGGGAGCTCCTCGACAAACCCGGCAGCGGCGTAGCCCGCGTTGTTGACGAGTACATCGATATGGCCTAGAGATTCCGTTAGTTTGGCGAGTTGGTTGATTGAGTCTTGCGAGGTAACGTCTAGTTGGTGGATGGTGAGTTTATCTTCGATGTTTTCTTTCTTGGCTTCTGAAAGGAGTCCGCCGCTTTTTTCAAGATTTCTCATCGTTGCTATAACATGAAAACCCGACCGAGCAAGCTCCAGAGTTGTTAAAAGGCCGAATCCGCTTGAGGATCCTGTTACAATGGCAATCGGTTCGTTTATGGTAATCTCCCCCTTTAATAAAATGTAACAAATTTTTGAGAAATTTCTACAAAATCCAGCAGGAAAGTTACCTTTTTTAAAAAAACCAACCAAAAAAGGCCGTTCGCACACCAAAACGCGAACGGCCCAATTTATTTTTACGAAAAAAACAGACCCTATAAAAGAGTCTGTTTAATTTTTAACAATTATTAAGCTTTACGGACATTAACCGCTTGCGGCCCACGCTGGCCGTTTTCGATATCAAACGTAACTTCTTGTCCTTCGTCTAAGGTTTTGAAACCCTCGATTTGAATTGCAGAGTAATGAACGAAAACGTCTTCTCCGCCATCTCTTTCGATAAATCCAAAACCTTTTTCACTGTTAAACCATTTTACCTTGCCATGTTCCATTTCTTTCGGTGCCTCCTAGCATAATCCCATAACTAAATTTTGCAAAATAATGCTTGCACATATATTTTTACCCGTATGCATTCCTCATATACCAATACCAAACAAAAAAATTTTATTTATCCAAAACCCATTTGCGAATAGCCTTCGCCACGCCATCTTCTTCATTGGAAGCTGTCACCCAGTCAGCCGTTTCCTTTACAATCTCCTGTGCATTTCCCATGGCTACGCCCATGCCAGCTTCTTTAATCATGGCCAAATCATTACGGGAGTCTCCAACAGCCATTACATTTTTCATCTCAATTCCGAGCCGCTCGCACACAAGCTTTAATCCTTGCGCTTTGTTAATACCTGAAGCGTTAACCTCTATGTTGAATGGTGTGGAATTTGATAGTTCAAATTCACCTCTAGTTTCTAGCTCTTTAATCACAATTTCGCGAACGGCATCATCATGAATATTGAAGCCAAATTTCATCCACTCGACCGAATGCAAATCCTCTGGCATTTCATTGTGCCAGTTTCGTTCCGTACTGATTGCCCAAAATGTCGCTTTGTGCTCATTGGCAAGCTTCAGCATCCATTCAATTTGTTCAGATTTTACAAGCGATCTTCTCACAAGTTCGCGTTTTTCATCCCAAATCTCACTCCCATTTACAGTCACCAAAAAGGACGAAAGATTTAGAGAATCGGCATGATTATGACTATTTAAAAAAGATCGTCCTGTACTTAGAACAACAAATACGCCCTTATCCTGGGCTTCTTTGATTGCCTCACGGTTTGCCACAGAAATTTCATGCTGATTATTTAATAAGGTCCCATCCATATCAAGGGCAATTAATTTAATATCTATATGATTATTCAATTCCTCTTGCTCCCTTCTGTTCTGCTCATTACATTAGATTACCATTTTTGAATACGTCTTTTCAAAGAAGGAGACTTTTTAATTTACATAATATTTTTATGGTAACTACAAAAAACTCCCTGCGATATTCCGCAGGGAGGGAGATGAAAATAAGAAACTGATAGTTGCTCCTGATGATTAATGATGATGGTGATGGCCGCCTCTGGATGGGTTGGTAATTACCCACTCTTCATTAGGTACTTGGAAAAATTGAATCCAAACACCATCCAACCATTCATTATCCTTTTCCAGAATAAAATCAATATCCTTATCGGATTTTACCACTTCATCCTTGTCGGTTGGTGTATCAAGCATCAGGTCATAATGGGCATGATCGCCGTGGATGTTGGAAACATAAACACGAAACAATTTACCCTCCGCTTCCTCTTGTCCAAGCATTTTTTTCAATTCCTTTGCAGCACTACGATTTACTTTTACCTTCATTTCTTCTAAGCCCTCTTTCTAAATTAATTAACGAGTATTTCGTTTTCTTTTCTCTCTAACCAGCTGGAACCAAATAAACGCGATGTATAACGGGATGGCTACATAGAGAAAGTACGGAAAACGATATTGTTCTTTTTTGAAAAATAAATAAATGGCGCAGCCTAAAAAAGCAGTGACAATAATTCCGTATTTGGGCAGGGGAACGTCCTTCAGGCTCGGGATTTTAACGGTGCTTACCATTAAGAAACAAATCACAAAAAAGGCGATAGGGAGAACAATTGATGGCATTTTGCCGTGAAACAGCGTTAACAGCGTTAACACCCCGCCCCCAGCCGTGATGGGTACACCTGTAAAATACTTTAATGAAGATTTCACCGCATTTATGTTGAAGCGGGCTAATCGATAAGCTCCGAATAATGGAAACAAACCTGAAATCGCCATGCCCACGATGCCATATGTAGAAAAGTAGGAGTAATAAGCCATCATCGCAGGCGCAACACCAAAGGTAACGATGTCAGCGAGTGAATCAAGCTCTTTCCCCAGCTCACTCTCCACACGCAGTATTCTGGCAATCCGTCCGTCCATGCTATCGAGCATCATCCCGATTAAGATCAGAATGGCCGCATTCTTATAATCACCCTGGGCCGAATACATGACCGACAAAAAGCCAAAAAATAAATTAAATAGCGTAAACAAATTTGGAATACTGTTTCTAATAATATGTATCACTCCAATTTAAACAATAAAAAGGATTAAATTAGTACCCTTTTATTCAAAATCATTCCTCTCTTAATAATATCTGTTAGGTTACGTTACTATGTCAATATTATATCATAACATATTTTAACAAAATTAATTTCAAAAACCTAGAAGAGGCTGTTTCGTAATGAAACAGCCCCCCTTTTATGATTTCATTATGATGCTTCTTTTTCTGACGTTTTTAATACTTTATCCTTTGAGAAGAGCCATCCGACTGTTGCAATTCCAACTAATACAACATAAAAACTTACCTTCCACTCGGTTGAGTGGGCAAAATCTTCATTTAATATTGCTAGTTCAGGATGGGAAAGTGTATAGACAGCCAGTTTTACCCCCACCCAGCCAACAATCGCAAACGCGGCAATCTCAAGGCCTGGGCGTCTTTCGAGAAGCTTAACAAACATATTAGCTGCAAAACGCATAATCACTAGACCAATAATTCCGCCGGCGAAGATGACCAAGAACTTTCCGCCATCTAATCCGCCTATATTCGGAAGCGACGTATTGGGAAGAACGACAGCCATGGCAACAGCTGCAAGAATAGAATCAACAGCAAAAGCAATATCCGCCAATTCCACCTTAAACACGGTGGTCCAAAATCCACTTTTTTTACTTATTTCCTTTTTCTCTTTTCCTTCAGCGTTTCTTTTCACTACTTTACGGAAAATGTGATTGCCGGCCATAAATAATAAATAAAGGGCACCAATGGCTTGAACCTGCCATACATCCACCAGGAAGGAAATGGCGAAAAGAGAAGCAAAACGGAAGATAAATGCACCAGCCAACCCGTAAAATAATGCCTTTTTTCGTTCTTCCTCTGGGAGATGTTTTACCATGATCGCCAATACCAAAGCATTATCCGCCGCTAGTAAACCTTCTAATGCCACCAAAATAATTAAAACCCAGCCGTACTCCAACAATAGAGATAAATCCACTATACAATTCCTCCTTTAAAAGGTTTTGGTTCATAAAATACCCTTTTGCCAAATAAAAAGGCCTTTACCGAATACAGTAAAGGCCTAAAAAAGCATATAAAAAGACCTTTACAGTAAAGTAAAGGTCTTGCTAACAACATCCAGGTTGCCAATAAAGCCGGAGAATAAATTCTCGGAATGACGACTTTATTGTAGCAGCTACTCCCCTTTAAAAAGGAAATATTCTATTACTTATACTATATTAAACTTTTAAAAAGATGTCAATGTAAGTTTCTAAGAATGCAAATATTTTACAGTTCATAAACTGCGGAGTATTTTTTCTCGAGGTATTGCACCAGGTAGTCAGCATTCAATTCTTCACCTGTTACCTTGACAATTAATTCATTCGGTGTATAAAGCTTCCCATATTGATGAATATTTTCCTTTAACCAGTCCTGAATCGCATCAAACCTGCCATTTTCAATAAGCTGATGAAATTCCGGCAAATCCTTTTGAATTTTCCTTAGAATTTGCGCCGAATAGAGGTTTCCTAACGAATAAGATGGGAAATAACCAATGCCGCCAAACGACCAGTGAACATCCTGCAACACTCCCACCGTATCAGAAGTCGGAGTAATTCCTAGGTAATCCTCGATCTTTTGATTCCAAATGCTTGGCAAATCCTTTGCTTCGATTTCACCAGCGATTAGGGCCTTTTCGATTTCATAGCGGACCATAATATGCAAATTATAGGTCAGTTCATCTGCTTCAACTCGGATGAACGATGGCTCAACTGTGTTAACCGCTCGATAAAACTCATCGACAGACACATTTGCAAGCTGCCCTGGGAATGTTTCCTTAAGCTTGGGATAAAAATAATTCCAAAATTCCTTGCTGCGGCCGACCATGTTTTCTAAAAATCTTGATTGAGATTCATGAATCCCAAACGAGGCACCGCTTTGAAGGACAGATTCCTCATATTCCGGATTAATATGCTGTTCGTAAATGCCATGACCCGCTTCGTGGATCGTGCCAAATAAGGCAGAGCGCACATTTTGTTTTAAATAACGCGTCGTCAAGCGGACATCCCCAATATTCACTGTTTGAGCAAACGGGTGAACAGTCTCATCCAATCTTCCAGCCTCCATATCAAAACCAATGATTGGCAGGATATAGCGATTAAATTGTTTCTGCTTTTCAACTTCAAAAGCCTGGTTGAAAATTTCCGACCTTGTTCCTTTACCATTCTTTTGAATCCGATTCAATAACCGTACACTGGATTCTCTTAGCTTTGCAAATAGCGGATCCAGTATTTTTACGGTTAAACCAGGTTCAAATTCATCTAGCAAAGCATCATATGGATGGTCCTCATAGCCATAGATTTCAGCGAACTTTCGCTTGTACTCTACAATCTTTTCCAGATACGGAAGGAAACGCCCAAAATCGTTATTTGCTCTTGCCTCCTCCCAGGCATCATTTGCCTGTCCTGTCAGCACCGAATAGTCCTGGAACATGTCAGCGGGAATGCTTTTGGATTTTTCATAAAAAGTCTTATATTCTCTTACCTTCGCTTTTGTTGCTTCATCTAAAACTGCAGAATTCGCAGAAAGTGTTAAAGTAGTAAGCAGTTCACCCATTTCCGGCGAAACCGATAATTTAAAGACCTCTGTCCTTAATGTGCCGGCTGCCTTTGCAAAAACGTGTCTCCCTTTTTTCGGTGCCATCACCTTCTGATCCCAGTCAGCCAAACCGATAATACTTGAGTAATGCGTTATTTTTTCATCTAATGCCTTAAATTTCTCCAATGCCTGTTGTAATTTCGGCTCCAATACCTTCTGTTCCATATTAGCCCCCTCCTGTTCTATTTTCCAATTGATGAAAAAACTGTTAGTTCATCCCCATTTATTATAAAGGAAAACTGGTCATTATGGAAAAAATTTGAAAGCCTTTTCAAAATGATTTTTATTTCTTTTCTCCCTCATTTTTATGTCTGTATAAATTTTACAAATGGGCGGAAAATACAAACATTGTTCAAAAGATTTCCGAATTTATTAATGGAATTTTATTTCCTTACTCCAAGGAGGGCAATAATATGCAGGAAAACATTTGGATGTCGGTCGGAAAGCCTGAGCATCGAATAGATGCTTTGGAAAAGGCTTCAGGCAACATCAAATACCTGGCCGATTATTCCGCGCCCGGACTTGCCCATGCGAAATTAGTTACAAGTACTCATGCCCATGCCAAAATTAACGCAGTAGATGTTACAGAAGCCTGGAAGGTATCTGGAGTTCGAGCGATTGTGACCGGCGACATGTTCCCATTTCATATTGGCCCGATACTCGCAGATCGCCCACCGCTTGCTTATGAAAAAGTACGCTATTATGGCGAACCTATCGCCATTGTAGTGGCTGATCATGAATATCAGGCAAAAAAAGCGGCAGGCCTTGTTAAGGTCGACTATGAACCACTGCCGATTGTTAATTCCGTTAAGGAAGCATTTCAGAGCGGCGCACCCCTAATCCATGAAAATTCAGGACAGTATATGAAAATTATCAGTAATGTTTATCCTGTTCAAGGAACAAATATCGGAAGCCATATCAAAATCCGCAAAGGTGATTTCATTACCGCTTGGGAAAACTGTGAAGTGAAAATAAAAGAAACCTATTCTTTTAACCTTTCAGACCATGCCGCTCTAGAACCACGCTGTACAAGAGTGGAAATTAGCCCAAACGGGAAGGTTATTGTCCATTCCACCACCCAGTCGCCCTATACGATAAAAAAGGTGTTAAATCAGTTTTTTAATATTGAGGTGGGTAATGTTGTCGTTCACGTCCCAATGCTTGGCGGTGCTTTTGGCGGTAAAGGAACCGTTCAATTAGAACCGCTTGCTTATCTGGCCTCAAAGGCGGTAGGCGGGAAAATGGTTAAACTTGAGTATGACCGGGAAGAAGATTTAATAACAGCCCCCTGCCATATTGGCTTAGAGGCTACGATTTCTCTTGGAGCTGATAAAGACGGCAGACTTATTGCAGGGCAATATAACTTTTTAATTGATTCAGGTGCCTATACTGATCAGGCTGCCGGGATTACTAGAGCCATGGCTCTTGATTGTACAGGTCCATACAACATACCAAACGTTTGGTGTGACTCCTATTGTATGTATACAAACCATCCTTTTGCGACATCCTTCAGAGGTTACGCACATCCAGAGCTGACTTTTGCTGTGGAGCGGACGATGGACCAGCTTGCCAAAAATTTAAATATCGATCCGATTGAGCTACGAAAAAGAAATATCATCAAGCCGGGCGATACGAGCCCTACACAGACTGTCATTACTGCGAGTAATATTGGCGATGCGGAAAAATGTATGGAAAGGGCGAAGGAACTCATTCAATGGGATCAAGGTCAGCGGCTTGAAACCAACAATGGCAAGGTGGTAACAAAGGGCATCAGTACCTTTTGGAAAACTTCGACAACCGCAACAAATGCGCAGTCAGGTGCCATCCTGACTTTTGAATCGGATGGCAGCGTTAATTTAAATTGTGCTGCGATTGAATTGGGACAGGGCACTAAAACAATCCTGGCACAAATGGCAGCGGAACGTTTAAAGATGGAACTAAATAAAGTCCACGTTACAATGGAGGTCAATACCCAAAATGATCCGCATCAGTGGCGAACAGTTGCTAGCAGTACCACATTTTTAGCAGGCCGGGCAGTTATAGCAGCTTGTGATGATGCTATTTCACAGCTCAAAAAAACAGCTTCAATCGCAATGGAATGTTCTGCCGAGGATTTAGAAGTCGGCGGCGGCCGGGTATATTTAAAACCAAACCCGGAATATGGCATAAAAATCGAAGATATTGCCCTTGGATATAAATATCCCAATGGCCATGCAGTTGAAGGACAAGTAGTCGGGCACGGGAGATATGTCCAAAGACATCTAACCCCGATGGATAAGGAAACAGGCTTCGGAAAGCCCGGCCCCTGGTGGTCAGTTGGAGCCCAGGCAGTTGAAGTGGAATGGGATTCCAAAGACTGTACGTACAAAATTTTAAAAGCAGTAACAGTGCTCGACGGCGGCAGAATCATTAACCCCGCAACGGCCACACAGCAAATGCGGGGCGGCATGTATTTAGGACTTAGTTTTGCCAGTCATGAAGCGTTTATTTTTGACGAAAAGGGAATAGTCCAAAATCCGCAATTACGAACCTATCAAATCATGAGGTTTGGCGATCAGCCAGTAGAATACCTTGTTGATTTCGTGGAAACACCTGCAATTGATGGCCCATTTGGGGCAAGGGGAATTGGCGAATATGGAGTAATTGGCATGGCTGGTGCCTTGGCAAATGCGCTTTCTTCTGCTGCAGAAGTGGATTTAAACCATTTGCCGTTAATCCCCGAACTGATCTGGAGGACCCGGGAGGAAAAGCTTAAATGATCCCATTTGAATTTGAATATTATAAGCCTGCTTCCATTCAAGAAGCTGTTCAGACCTTTAAATCCCTCCAGAATCAGGGAAAAACCGTTATATATTATAATGGGGGCACAGAATTCATTACTTTTTCCAGGATCAATAAGATGACAGCAGAAGCAGTTATTGACCTAAAAGGAATTCCGGATTGCAATGTAATAGAATTCCAGGGAGAGGAACTTGTCATCGGCTCTTCCCTCTCATTAAACAAAATTTCGGAAACAGACCTATATCCTTTGCTAAGTCAAACAATAAAACGGGTAGCTGACCATACTTCACGTAATAAAATTACACTTGGTGGAAATCTGAACAGCCGGCTTATCTATCGGGAATGCCTTTTACCCCTTTTAGTAGCGGATGCAAAGATAAAAATAGCTGGTGATGAGGGTGAGACAACCCTGCCGCTAAACGATATTTTCGATAAGGAAATAAAGCTAAATCCTCCAAGTCAATTCATCGTCCAGATACTGATTAACAAAACAAATGTCAATCTCCCATTTGTCAGCCTGAAAAAAACGAAAATTTCTAAAATAGGCTATCCAATTGTTTCGCTCGCGGCTGTTGAAAAGGACAAGCAGATCCTGGCGGCACTCAGCGGAGTTTGTGAATTCCCGTTCCGATCAAGCGAAATGGAGGCTGCTTTAAATGATACCTCCCTTTCAATTGATGAACGAATTGATAAAGCGCTCTCCCGTTTGCCTGCGCAGATTATCGAAGATATTCAAGCCTCAGCCGCATACCGTCAATTTGTACTAAAAAATACCCTTAGGGAAATGCTGGATAATTTGGAGGCTGCAAAGGCATGAACACAAATGGTACGGAAAAAACAATCGTAAAATTACATGTAAACGGTGATTCAAAAGATGTTATGGTTCGGTCCGCAGATACCTTGCTGGAAACACTGAGGGAAGAGCTTGGCTTAACCGGTGCTAAGCGTGCCTGTCAAAATGGGGACTGTGGGGCCTGCACGGTTTTAATTAATGGTGAACCACAGCACGCCTGCCTATCTCTAACGGTAGAAACAGTCAATCAACCGGTTACTACTATAGAAGCGCTGATGAATTCGCCGATTCAAAAGATATTTGTCGAAAAATGGGCCATTCAATGTGGATTTTGTACACCTGGCTTTATTTTAAACTGCCACGCCCTATCAGCTAAACATCCAGATGCAGATGATACAACCATCGAGGAATGGATGCAATCCAATCTCTGCCGTTGCACAGGATACCAGGAAATCCGCGATGCGGTCAAAACAGTACTGCAGAATAACAAAAATGATTTTGCCTCTTAAAAAATAAAACCCAGCTTAATGTGATCCATAAGCTGGGTTTTACTATCATTCATCCTTTTTTGAAGCTGTTATTGGTAGTATTCAGCGATTCAATCAAACTTAGGGTTTGCGAGGCCTGTTCAATCTGCTGCTGAACCTGCTCCAATTGCTGCTGCTGAGCTGTAGCAGCCTGGGTTACAGCTGTACCCTGCATCAAATCAAGCTGTTGGACGGCCTGCTGAAGCTTTTGTTGTGCTTGCTGCATGCTTTGTGGATTTGCCATTGAAACATTTTGCTGAATGGTTTGCGAAGCTTCCTGCATAGTTTGCAATGCCTGTTTCTTTTGTGCCTGAAATTGCTGCTCCATGGCAGGCTGGTTTTCCTGCAGCTGCTGAGTCGCTTGCTGCATTTTCTGCAGTTGATCCATTTGGGATTGCCTTTGCTGCTGTTTTTTCACAACCACTGCACCCTTTCTTAATAGTTGTCTATACGTAGTTTTCTAAATTTAACATGATAATATCCAAATGGATCATTTCACATTATGAAAATAATTTACCAATATATTCGTTATGCGCCTTTTTACAATAAGGCATAATAATTTTAACAATTCGTAGGAAAAAGGAAGTGAAAGCTAATTGGAGAAGGAAAAAAAGAAAAAATCCCACTTTCCCTTTCGTTTAAATTTCCTTTTTTTCAGTGTGTTTTTATTATTTTCCATCCTCATCCTAAGGCTTGGCTTTGTTCAGATTGTCTATGGAGAAAATTTCAAGAGGGATTTGGAACGAAAAGAAGGAATTACAGTAAGTAACCCTGTCCCAAGAGGGAAAATGCTTGACCGCAATTACCGAGTTATCGTGGATAATATCCCTAAGAGTGCCATTACCTTCAGCAACGAAGGATTTACGCTAACAGAAATGCTTGAAACAGCTGAGAAATTAGGAAAACTAATCGATAAAAATACAGATAAGCTAACTGACAAAAATAAAAAGGATTATTGGATTATAAAAAATCCAAAGCAAGCCGATGCGAAAATCACCAGAGAAGAAAAGGAATTGTTTGCTGCAAAAAAATTAACGGATCAGGATTTATATAAATTAAAACTGGAACGTATAACTGATGCGGACATGAATCTATCCAAAGAGGAACTAGAGGCAGCAGCCATATTCCGAGAATTTACAAGCGGGTATAAATTCACTTCACAGCTTGTAAAAAATGAAAATGTCAGTGATGGGGAATACGCAGTTGTCAGCGAAAATCTCGAGTCCCTTCCTGGCGTAGATACGACCACCGATTGGGAACGGTCCTACCCTTTTGATTACACACTGAGGTCTGTCCTTGGCAAGGTGACCAATTCGGATGAAGGACTCCCGGCCGATCAATTGGATTATTTTTTAGCAAGAGGATACAGCCGCAATGACCGGGTTGGCAAAAGCCAACTGGAACTGCAGTATGAGGAAGTATTAAGGGGATATAAAACAAAAGTTAAAAATGTAACCGATAAAGCCGGAAGGGTCATTGAATCGCGTCCTGTTTCAGACGGCCAAAAAGGGAAAGACCTTGTCTTAACCATTGACATGGACCTGCAAAAAGCGATTGACCAGATTATTGAAGAAGAACTCTGGGCTGCCAAAAAGATGCCAGGTACTGCCTTAACAGACAGGGCTTATGTTGTTTTAATGAATCCCTTTACAGGCGAAATATTGGCCATGTCCGGAAAAAAAATCGTCAAGGATTCCTCCGGGAGAAAAGCAATGGAGGATGATGCTCTTGGCACGTTTACAACTACATATAATGTCGGTTCTACGGTGAAAGGGGCAACTGTCTTAACCGGATATAAAACGGGAGCGATTACACCGGGAACAGTATTTGATGATGCCGGAATTAAAATTAAAGACACTCCGCTTAAAAAGTCTTATGCCTATTTAGGAAGATTAAATGAAATTCAGGCGTTAAAAAAGTCCTCGAACGTATATATGTTTCATACAGCGTTAAGAATTGGAAACGCGCATTATGAATACGATCAACCATTAAATCTAAAAAATCTGCAAGCGTTTGAAACCATCAGAAATTCCTTCGCTTCATTTGGCCTTGGGACAAGAACGGGTATTGATTTGCCAAATGAGCAAACTGGATTTAAAGGAATGAGCAGGCTTCCAGGGTATTTGCTCGATCTGGTCATCGGGCAGTATGATACCTATTCAGCTATGCAGCTTGCCCAATATGTTTCGACCATCGCCAATGGCGGCTATCGGATGCAGCCACATGTCGTGAAGGAAATCCGCAGGCCTGCTTCGGGAACGGAGGAGCTGGGTTCCGTGGCACAGGAAATTTCTCCTGTCGTTTTAAATACAATTGATGCCAAAAAGGAGTGGCTGAACCGAGTACAGACGGGCTTTCGCAAAGTCATGCAGGAACCGGGCGGTACGGCTTTTAAATTTTTCGAAGGTGCTGCATATGCACCTGCCGGAAAAACCGGTACTGCGGAAGCCTTTTATGATGGGCCATTAAGAAGCCGCTTTGGAGAGATTCCTCCATCAGTTATGAATCTAAGTCTTGTCAGCTACGCTCCAAGTACTAATCCTGAGGTGGCGATGGCTGTTTTAGTTCCATGGGCGTTTCAAGGAGATGAAGATAACAAGGCTAATTTAAAAATTGGCCGAAGGGTTTTGGATACCTACTTTCAATTGAAAAAGCAATAAGGATAAAGGGTGCTTAAGCACCCTCTTATTTTTTCTCCAATACACTTTTTACTGCCTTCTCAATTTCAGCATAACCGGTGCACCGACAAATATTTGATTCAAGCCATTCCTTGATCGTATCATCTCCCGCATCTGGATGCTGTTTAATCAGTGCATGGCAGTTCATGATAAAGCCTGGTGTACAATATCCGCATTGAAAGGCGAAATTTTCTACAAAGGCTTTTTGAATAGGTGTATCCTTTAACCCTTCAATTGTCGTTACCTCTTTTCCAATCGCCTCAACGGCCAGCATCAAGCATGATTTCATCGGCCAGCCATCCACATTTACCGAACATGCCCCGCAATCACCATTTAAACAGCCTGGTTTAGCGCCTGTCAGCCCGAGTCTTCCGCGCAGTACAAATAAAAGGGTGTCCGCAAATCTGGCGGTCACCATCCGCTTATCTCCATTAACATTCAATGGAAAAGTGTGCAGGCTCATTAAAAGCTCCCCCTTTTACACTGTCATTCCATCCAAAGCTCGAAGGATATCAATAAACAAATTCTTTAATACAAATAGGCGGTATTCAGCCGATCCTTCAATATCATTTAAAATCGGCCGAGGCAAAACAGTAAGTGCTCTTTCGACTCTTGCTTCTCCCGTCACTCCCTGTCTGTTTAATGCTTCCTCCACTTCCCTTGAACGGAATGGAAACGGGCAAAGTCCGCTAATGGCGACGCGAATTTCCCTATCGATTTTAAGAGCTGCAATGGTAATCAGCGGATAGCCTGTATCCCACTGTTGACGCCGTTTTATGCTGATAAAAGGTGCCTCGACAAACCTTCTTTCAGTGGCTAATTGAACGAGAAATTCTCCTTTTTCCAACTGAAGTTCCTTGTTAAAAACATCATGAATAAATGCGGTTTTCACACCTTTAGGGCCAATAAGAACTACCTGGCTATCTGCTAATAAAAACGGCAGTACAGCCTCCCGATAAAAAATTTGTCCGCATATATTCCCTCCCACTGTTATTTTTCCACGGGCGGTGTGATCGGCAATTTCACTTGAGGTCTTTGTTAAGAGCGGGAAAGGGTTTGCCTCTTCGATATTTGTTAAAGACAGGGTACTTCCTAAAACCAAGTAATCCCCTTCCATCTCCATAACTCTACCTTCTGCTATCCCCTTAATATCAATAACAGCATCGGCATGAGCCAAATCAATTCTTCCAAGTGTAATCAGCTCCGTTCCACCGGAAAAAAACATCGGCTTCTTTCCTTGCTGTGCCAAGTATTGGTATAATTCAACAGCTTCACTGAGCGATTGCGGCCTGTAATAATCAAAATCAAATGGAAGCATTTCTTGCTGCCTCCTTTGCCTTCCATACTAATTCTGGAATGAGCGGCAAGTGGTGCAGGGATACTCCCGCCGCTAGTGACAATGCATTTCCGAGTGCTCCAGGCATCCCCATGAGCCCATGCTCTCCGACACCGCGGGCACCGTATGCGGAATCAAGGGCAGGCGTTTCTACAAAGCCAACTAAAAACTCAGGGTTTTCGCCGTAGCGAAGGGGACGATACGTACGCAGCTGAGGATTTAGAACTCTGCCAAGCTCATCAAAATAAAAGGTTTCTCTGCCGGCAAAAGCGAGCCCCATGCTCATCGCTCCCATTACCTGGCCGAGGGCTGCTTTCTCATTCATTACTTTCCCGATATCGACAACCGTACAGGCCTTAACCAGTCGGTAGGTATAATCCCGGCGGTCAAATTCAATTTCAACACCATAAGCCGCAGGCGTCCATTCCGGCCCTGGTTTTCCGGCGCCAGTCTCAGGATCTAAATGGCTAAGATGCCTTAATACAATATTGCCCTTGCCAATAATTTGTCCGCCAATGGCGTTCCCATTTGGATACAGATAGCCGTAGCCAATATCTTTGAAATGCAGTCCGATCGCAGGATCATCGCGTAAATATACCCGGCTTCCGCCCACCTCTAAATCTTGGATCGGTGCCCTTAACACGCAGGCTGCAATCTCTTTTAACTGGCGAATAACATCTTCTGCCGCCTCGAGCACCGCCCGGCCGCCCATATAGGTACCGCGGCTGGCCACCGTTTTCCAATGTTCAGGTGTAGTCTGCGTATCCACCTCCATCCGCACATGTATCTTGTCAACATCCATTTTCAACCGTTCAGCAAGAATCTGTGCGAGAACTGTTTTCGTCCCAGTGCCAATTTCAATCACACCAGACATCAAATTGATGCTCCCGTCGCGGTTAAACGTCAAAATTACCCCTGAAGGTGCATCAGGATCGATCGTTGATGTTTTCCAGCTGCAGCTTATCCCTTTTACCCTTACATACCGCTCATTTATTTCTTTTACGGGGCCTTCATTCCAATTAAACAGTTCTCTTAATTTCTCAATACATTTTCGCAGGTCCCCGACATTGCTTCTGTTCAAAAGAACCCTTGTCGGCGTTGTATCCCCTGGCTGAATGGCGTTGATATACCTGAGCTCCAGCGGGTCCATGTTTAATTTCCCGGCAAGGATATCCATGGTCCGCTCGATTGCAAAGGAAAGCTCTGAATGGCTGAAGCCCCTGAATGGTGCAGCATACGGGTGGTTTGTATACATGCAATAGGAATCGCACCAGACATTATCAAGCTTATAGGGCCCGGTACAATCTGCCGCACCTGACCTTGTCAAATCAATCGCTTTATCGGAATAGGCGCCCCCATCCCATAAGTATTGAATCTCAGCAGCCCTTAGTTTCCCGTAGCGGTCAGCACCCAATTTTACGGTGGCATCCAGGCCGATATGGCACGGGGAGGTAAGTATATCTTCTTCTCTTGTATTTAAAAGCTTAACCGGTTTACCGCCGACTTCCTTTGAGGCAAGGTAGGCAAGCACCTCGAGCTGTACAGATGCCTTCCCGCCATAGGCACCGCCGACAAACGGGGTATGAACAATAATTTTTCCCATGTCCTCCCCAAAGTAATCGGCAATTAACCGTTTTGCCATAAAGGGCGCCTGTGAAGAGGTCATAATAATAATTTGTCCATCAGGCAAAATCTCTGCGGTCGAACACCTCGTTTCCATCGCTGCGTGATCGGACGGGGCAAATGAGAAACTGGCCTCCACCACAACCTCGCTTTCCGACCACCCCTTCTCCATATTCCCCTTTCTAATTTTGATATGAGTGGCAATATTGGTCCCCGGCACTGGATGGGAATCCTCTTCTTTTTTGTATTCACCCAACCGTTCATGGACCAAGGGGGCATCGCTTCTAAAAGCTTGGGTAGGCGAATTAACAACAGGCAATGGTTCATATTGAACATGAATCAAATCTGCAGCCGTTTTCGCCTGCCCAGGAGTATCTGCCACTACGAGGGCAACCGGTTCGCCGTGGTACCTTACCTTATCAACGGCAATTGGCGGCCGGTCGCGAATGGCCTCACCCGTCAACGGATAGCGTTTTCCCGCAATAATCGCCCTAACGCCCGGGACCTGCTGGGCCTTCGAGGTATCAATGCTGACAATTTTGGCATGGCCATATGGGCTGATGACCATTTTTGCTGACAGCATCCCGCTGGTTTGATAGTCATGTGTGTATCTGGCCCGGCCCGTCACTTTATCGAATGCTTCCTTGCGAATGACACTTTTACCGACAACCTCCAACTCGGGTCCCTCCCCCAACTCTATCTTTCTTTTTCTGAGTCCGGTAAATGCCGGCTAATCAGGTATGGTCCATAAGTGCTCTACTTTTTCACAGACTGGTTTTCGCCACGCTTCAATCATTTCCGCAATGATACTAATGGCAATTTCAACTGGCCCCTTCGCCCCAATTGACAATCCGACCGGTGAATGAACCCATTCCGGAATCTTTTCTCCATTTAGGAGTCTTGCAGTTCTCTCTCTAGGTCCAAGAACCCCTAAGTATCTAATATTCTCATCTAGCAGCGGCCAGAGAATTTCCTGATCCCTTTGAAAATGATGCGTCATAATCACGACAAAATCATAGGGTGAAAAAGAGACATTCTGTAAAAGCTCCCTGGGGAACCCTATTAAAAGCTCGTCTGCTGCAGGAAAGTTTTGCTCCTGACAAAGCACTTCCCGCCAATCGCACACCGTAACGGAAAAACCGGTTTCTGCCGCCAAAGAAACGAGCGATTTTGCATCCGGCCCAGCTCCAAAAACGATTAACCTTGGCTTTGGCAGATAAATGTGCTGAAAAATGACGCCATCTGTCATCAGCCCACTCTTAGAGGCAAAATTAATAATCGGAAATGAGCTTTCCCAACAGCCAAATGCTTCACCTTTTTCAGGAACAAAAACATACTCCCCCAAATGGCCCAAACTCTTTAACCCTGCCACCTTGATATTGTTATCGAGTAATTTTTTCACCAATTTCATATCTTCTTCTAACTTTCTGTTAATCGGCTCAAGCAAAATATCAATGGTTCCGTTGCAGCCCTTTCCCCAGCCGATGTCACCCTCCTCAGTCAAATCGTACCGGACAAGCTGGGGCTCTTCGCTTTCAAGCACTTTTTTTGCCCACTCCGCTAAATCAGCTTCCACACAGCCGGCACTTACCATCCCGACCTGGGTTCCGTCGTCCATAAAAATCATTGAAGATCCTTCTCTTTTATAGGCAGATCCCTTTACATCAACGATTGTTGCCAGCACTTTTTTTCTGGGATGGTTAAGTACATTGATAGTTTGAAAAAAATCCTCCATGACTCTCCCCCGCTTCAACACGTAAAGTCCTACCCTATTTATATGGCCGGGTAGGCTATTCCTAGAATGAAAATTCATTATTTAACGGCTAGAGACAGTGGGTTAAGGAAATGCTAAAACAAAAATACGGGAATGATTCGACTTGAAACAAACACGTGCGTTGTTTATAACTGGCGTTGCCTCGGGAACTATGCTGAATCCCCTAAATTCATCAATGATCGCCCTGGCCTTACATAGCATTCAGAAGGACTTCCAACTTTCCTTTTCAACCGTTTCCTGGTTAATTACCGCCTTCTATTTATCTAGTGCTGTAGCACAGCCGGTAACAGGAAAAATCGGAGATATTTTTGGGAGAAAAAACACCTTTTTGTTTGGACTAGTCCTTGTTGCCCTTTCCGCCATTGGCGCTCCCTTCTCTTCGACCTTCCTATTATTAGTGGTAATGAGATTAGTTCAATCGATTGGCAGCAGTGCGATTTATCCATCAGGGATGGCGTTAATCAGGGAGCATATTAAAGAGCGGCAAGCATCTGCACTCGCCGTTTTGTCTATTTTCGCCTCGGCAATGGTTGCGCTCGGACCGACGATCGGCGGCTTTTTAATTGTTTGGGGAGGCTGGCCGGCGATTTTTTGGGTGAACCTGCCTTTTGTTTTCCTTAGTTTCATGCTTGGCTGGCACATGTTTCCTAAGGATGTGAAAAAGGATAAGGAAACGGTTAAAAGGTTATTTTCCAACCTTGATTTTTGGGGAATGGGTTTTTTTGCTGCAGGAATGGTATTATTTTTATGGTTCTTGCTTTCCTTTGAAAAAAGTGTCCATTATTCAGCAGGGATTGGAGGCTTACTCTTTTTTGCTTTATTTGCATGGAGAGAATTGAAGGTTAAAGAACCATTTATTGATATTCGTATTTTTAAAACAAACCCTCAACTGACTTTGGTTTACGTGCAGTTTATTTTGTTAAATATCTTTTTTTATTGCTTATTTTTCGGTCTGCCTGCTTATTTTCAGGAGGCAATGGGACTGGGCGTAGAAAAAAGCGGCATTCTTATGCTGTTTATGTCGGGAGTCAGCATTATCATTTCAACGGTTGCAGGGAAATGGGCTGATAAATCCGGTGTGTATCAGCCCATTATGGCGGGGGCATTTTTATCAATTATCGGGGCCTGCGCCTTTACATTCTTTTTTGTTGGCGCCTCCTATATCGTGATTGGGATCCTGTTATCGATTATGGGGCTAAGCTATGGTATTGGCAATGTTGTGCTTCAAGTGGCGATGTTAAAGGAAAGTCCCAGAACCATAATCGGGACTACCTCCGGATTGTTTCAAACCTGCCGTTATCTAGGCTCGATTTTTTCCACCATCATTCTTGGCCTGATATTTGGCGCTGAAGCCTCACCTGAAAAAATGAAAATCGTTGGCGGTATCATGATTATTCTCGGAACGATCAGCTTTTTAATAAGTGTATGGTTTTCTAGACAATCATTACGATTCGGCAATTTTAAACAAGTCTGAAGAAAAGGAACAAGAGCTTCTTTTGGGCTTTGTTCCTTTATTTCTTGTCCATCAACTTCTTAATTTCTTCCCTTGGACTCCAGCAATTGAATTTATAGCTAGACTTTGTCTCATATCCCAAGCGTTTGCAAAAATAAAACATTCCTTCCGCTTTTTTCTCAGCTTTAAAATGCTGACAGGTGGCGCAGCAATGATAATCTTTCATCGAATTTTACTCCTCTTGAGAAGGTTTCTTAATCTATTAATTTTTCATTCATAATTTTTTCATATTTAACCATTATGATAGTAACAGGTTCGAAAATGAACCATTCTACCTCCGCCCCCTTTTTAATAGATATTTGTTTTTGCCCGGCCTTTCTTGGCCGGGTATTTTTTTATGTATAGTATAATGGCAAAATATATTTTCATAAACGATTACTTTCTAATTTTTTAGATAAAGAAAGACCTTTATCGAAGCGAAAAGGTCTTTTCTGTCTTTATTAAAACGCTGTTCGCGCACCAAGGTAGCGAGATTTCCAGTAGGTAAGGCTCATATCGCTGATGGTGACCCCTTTTGATCCTGCATTAATAAATTTATTGTCCCCAATGTAAATACCTACATGTGTTGGACCTGGTGCATATGTTTCATAAAACACTAAATCGCCGGGTTTAGGACTTGTGATTGGAGTTAATCCGGTCCACTGTGTCGCGGCTGTACGCGGAATGGATATTCCTACTTTACCAAACACGTATTTTGTAAAACCGCTGCAATCAAATCCGGCAGGCGTATTTCCACCCCATAAATATGGTGTTCCAATCAATTTTTTCGCCTCATCGACAACCAATTGTGCTTTTGAAACTGTTGGCGCAGGTGCTGGTGCCGGAGCTGGTGTAGGAGCTGCTGCAGATCCCGGAACCCAAAGCTTTAGGACTTGTCCCACATAAATAGTGTCAGAAGTTAAATTGTTGATAGATTTAAGCTGGGCAACTGATACATTGTTGTTGACGCCGATTCGGTAAAGAGTGTCACCCTTTTGAACTGTGTATTCATGAGAATGAGGAACAATTAATGATAGTTTTTGATTTACGTAGATGGTATCGCTTTTGAGGTTATTCCATGCTTTTAAGTCCGTAACTGAAAGATTGTTTGTGTGCGAGATTCTCCAAAGGGTATCGCCAGATTGAACCGTATAGGTCATTTCGTGGGCGCTTGCGGCTCCCGCATAAGAGGATAAGAAGATGCCGGCTGCCGTGACGGCTGTCAGTAGCTGTTTTTTCATTCTTGTTGCACTCCTTCAAGATATTTGTATTTACATGGTATCGAATAGTTTAGATGGATAAAATGCCAAAGATATGGTTTACATGGAAGTCTTCTACACAATTGGAAATAAACAGGCCAAATATAACAAATGATAACTACTCTAAATTAGATTCAATCCTTGATTTTTTTACAGTTTTGCTATTTTCATATCACGATTTGTGTCATCAATGTAACAAAATTGTAATAGTTAAAAGGCATTACTAGTAATGTAGAAATATTGTAACAAAGCACCCATGCACTAGAAGACTACAATTTTATAATGAACCTATAGAACGTTTTCAAGGTTACAAAAATATCTATGAAACATGGTGATGAAAATGCAAGGATTTAGTAAGGGACATCCTCAAGAAATGGGTCACCACCCGCAAGGTAGAGGAAAATCAATTGATTATGATCAAAATCCGTTTATTGTCATTTGGGAGGTTACTAGGGCCTGCCAACTAAAGTGTGTACATTGCCGGGCAGATGCACAGCTAACACCAGACCCGCGGGAGCTCACTCACGAAGAAGGAATCAATCTCATTGACCAAATCTATAAAATGGACAACCCGATGCTTGTGTTCACCGGTGGGGATTGTATGATGAGGGAAGATTTGTTTGAATTGGCTGACTATGCTATCAAAAAAGGCATGCGTGTTTCGATGACACCGAGTGCAACACCAAATGTCACCATCGAGAAAATGAAGCGCGCCAAAGATGTCGGACTTTCGCGCTGGGGGTTCAGTCTTGATGGGCCGACACCGGAAATTCACGACCATTTTAGGGGCACTCCCGGTTCCTTTGAATTAACTCTTGAGAAAATAAAATACTTAAATGAATTACATATGCCGCTGCAAATTAACACGGTTATCTCACGATATAATTACGACCATCTAGAGCGAATGGCCGAGCTTGTCGGAGAACTTGGTGCTGTCATGTGGTATATCTTCCTGCTTGTTCCTACCGGAAGAGGACAATTGGATGCCTGCATTTCACCTGTTGAGCACGAAAAGGTTTTCCGCTGGCTCTATGATTTGAGCAAAACAGCGCCATATGATATCAAAACAACGGCTGCCCAGCATTATCGCCGGGTTGTCCTCCAGCAGAAAACACGTGATCATTTGATTGAAAAAGGGGAAATTCGCTACGAGGATTCGATTACAACCGATTTCGCCTCGATGCATGATGGGCTGAAGCGGGCGCCAAAAGGCGTCAACGATGGAAATGGGTTTGTCTTCGTTTCTCATATTGGTGATGTGATGCCAAGCGGGCTTCTGCCGATTGTCGGCGGGAACATCCGAGAGGAGCCTTTGGCAAAGATTTATCGTGAGGCAAAAGTATTTAAAGAGCTTCGCCAGCCTGATAAATATAAAGGAAAATGCGGCATATGCGAATACAATAAAATCTGCGGTGGTTCCCGCTCAAGAACATATGCTGTCACCGGAGATTATTTAGAAAGTGAGCCATTCTGCGTTTATATCCCGCAAGCGATGCGTAATAAGGAAACAACACCTGTAATTTAATGGAGTATAAAAAGGGCCTTCCATGTGGGAAAGCCCTTTTTCATTCAATTAATCCTGTATCCGTAATTTTAACCTTCGTATCTACCTTAAAGATTATTTTGGGATAAATCTTCTGCCATTCTTCCCAATCATTTTCATTAAAATGGCGGGAACGATAACGCAATCCAAAGCCAATTGGGTCAAGGCCCGACTTCTGGATTTTTACTAAAACGTCTTTTACAAATTTGTTTGATTCCTTTTCTACCTCCTTTTCATATTTGGCTAATCTGGTATTGGGAATTTTTCTACTGGTCTCCTCCACTATCCCTTTTATTTTTATATCAAATTTTATATATGGCGGTTTACCTTTTGGCGTATAAATTTTATACTTCGACTTTATTTTCTGCGTATCTATAAAAAACCTGGTTTTGCCCTTTCTTGCCCATATCGCTGATTTTTCTTCCTTATTCAAAAGGAAGTTAAGGGCTTTTGTCTCCTCAGGAGTAAGGGTGAGTTCCATATGACTTTTATTAAAAAGACCGGTCGTATTTATTTCAACAAATTCCTTTTTAGCTTCAACAATCGGCAGCATCGGGTCCAACCCCCGTTCAATCAGCCTCATCTTAAAATCAAACAGGAAATCCGGCAGAATATAAGGTGTTTCCGAGCCGTCTTTTCCCATAGCGAGAAACAAAGAGTTCGACGGAATTTGTTCTGATTTTGGTTTGACCTTTAGCACCTCAAGTGCACCAGGCTTGGCAACCGCCACCCAGGCAATCATTTGAATATCTCTTCTTCTTGACAGCCAATAGTAAATCCCGGCATTACCCTTTTGTTTCGCCAGCTTCTCACCAATCAAAATCATCTTTGCGTGACTAAAATCGATTTCCTTATCCACTTTTGTTTTAATAATTCGGACTGCATCCGACATTGAGTCCGCTTGTTCCGATACTATCGTGAATTCGTTTGGCTGTTGTTTTGACCCACTTGGAATGGCAAATTTAAGGTGGACATCATATTTCTTCGAACTGTTTTTGGCAAGATCGACCCCAATACTGACAACAAACAATCGTTTATCGATATCCTTGAACCCACACCCAGTCAAAAGTAAAGAAACGATTACAACATGGAATGCAACAGACCATTTTACAATCCACTTCATGCTAACTTCCTCCTTGCCCATAGGCTAAAAGAAATAACAATAACTACTTCCAGACCTAATCGGGCAATCATCCAATAGACCGTAATTTGATTTAAAAGGATTGTTTCAAGGAACATGACCGCAATTACTGCGCACCCACAATAGGCTGAAAGAACAATCCATTTCATCTTTTTGTTTTCCTTTTTCCTAAATGTCCCTTTAAATAATTCAAATGCGTTATGCCAATGCATCGTGATACTCATAAGCGTGATACTCATATAAAACATTAAAAATATAAAAATGACTCTCTCTATCGGACTGTATACGAGGCGCAGGGAATCTGACGTCGATATCCAGGGGTATAGATATTCCTGGGCACCGTCCGATCCATGAAACCCGATTGGAATAAAAAAAGTAGTAAACAAATTGAAAAGGCTCATAAAGAAGATGATGATAAAGTTCCAAACTTTAAGTTTTTCTTTAATTACTCGATTAAAAATAACAAGATTGGCATAACCGCTAAAAACGTAAGAAGCTGCAGCAATGGCTTTTATGCTTGGCCGATCGAACAGATGAGTGCCAACCTCAAGAATCGAATCCCAGTTTAAATAATCACTGGTGAATGCTTTAAAAACGATAAAACCGATTAACGGTGTATTCATAAACAGGATAATTTCTAAAATATACATAACTCTTTCAGTAGGAAGCTGAATAATAAATATAATCGCGATTAGATAAATCGTCAGCAGTAATAACCTTGGCATTTCCGGATTGATAAAACGGGTTAAGATATCGATAAAACCAACCAGCGTAATGAGCCCAGCAGAAAACGCGGTAAGCTGAATGCTGCCAAAATGGAGAATTGTTAACCACCGGTGCTTAAAAAATTTATCAGCGATTTCAGGGAGTCCTTGCCCTGGGAATTTCGTGATTGCCTTGCTATATAGGCAGGCAAGGGTAAAACCAATCGGAATGGCAATCAACATTCCCATTACCGCCCCTTCATACCGGTATTCGATTAAGATTTTCGGTACAAAAATGATTACGTTAATTATCATATTGATTAATATTAAATAGAGAAAATATCGGTTCAATCCCCTCCCTCCTAACCTAAGTTATTTTTTATTTGGCTTTGATTGTATTAATGTAAGAAATGGCTGGCCAAAACTATCAAGTTTAACCATATACGCGATAAACAATAAAAAGCCGATGACCACACCAACCAGCCCAAACACAGTGGCCAGTCCCAAAACGATATATTTGACAACTCTTACCGAAAAGCTAAAGGCGTTAATGGGGACAACAAAGTTGGAGATGGCAACAGTAGATACAATGATAATCATAATATTACTGACAAGCCCAGCCTCCGTAGCTGCCTGTCCTAAAATTAAACCTCCTACAGTTGTGGCTGTCGGACCAATCGCTTTCGGCAGCCGAATGCTGGCCTCCGTCAACATCTCCATCATAAACAGCATCAACAATACTTCCACGAATGAAGGATACGGAACGAGATTTCGACTCCCGGCAATCGATAAAGCCAACTGCACGCGATATATCTCCGGGTTATAACTGGTGGTCGCCACATACAGACCTGGTAAAATTATACTGACAAGAAGTCCAATATAACGCATGGTTTGCAAGAATCTTCCGACCCAATAGGTTTGATAAATATCAGCCATCGAAGCCATAAAATCCTTCATTGAAGTTGGCAAAACAACGGCAAATGGCGAACCGTGGATTAATAAAATTATTTTTCCTGTTGACAAGTTTATGGCGACCCGGTCCGGTCTTTCTGTCACCAACATGACCGGAAATAGGGAACGATTACTTTTTTTGATACTGTCAAGCAGCTGTTCCCCTGTTTGAAACATATTAATCTTGACATTACCCAAAAATTCTTTGATACGGCCTAATGTGTCCATATCAGCAAATCTAGTGTCATAAAGGAGCATCACCTTCGTTTTAGAAATGGTTCCCACTTGTGAGGATTCAACTTTCAGTGTTGCTTCCGGATAACGGTGCCGGATCAGTCCCAGATTTGTCGGTAAGCTTTCACTAAAACCGGATTGAGGCCCTTGAATCGTCGTTTCCACCGTTGTATCCTGAACGGCATTATTATGGTCAACCTTGCAGTCAAATAAAAAAATATAGTCCTGATAAAAAAGGACTGCCTCCCCCCTAAGCACGCTTTCGACCGTTTGCTCCTCGGTTTTAAATGCTGTTATTTTTGGATGGGATTGAAGATAATCCAAAAATAACTCAGCGCCTTGTATTTCAAAAAAGGGTTTAAGTACATATTGGCCCAAAACCTGTTCATCACTTATTGATTTTATATAATAGGTTTCAAGATATTTTTCCTTGGTGAAGTTTTCTTTAAAAACTACATCTTCCGCCTTTTGAATTTTGTTCATTAGACTTTTTTTGATGGATTCCACTTTAGTAGTCGGCATATGTCTCCCTCTTTAACAACTGCTTTGTACGTTACTGTCCCACAATGGCTGGTATTTTATTCTAAAAAGAGAGGGTACTTATGGGTGATGCTTTATGGTTTTTCGTTGTAATTAGTGGTATTATCGTAATAGTTTTTAAACATTTGTGCGCTTTTTAAGGAGTCTTTATGATAAGAACCATTGCTATAAAAAACAATAAGGAAATCGTCAAAGACGTGGATATCATTCACTTGGTGAAGGGAAATTTTAAGTGGTACTGGATTGATTTTAATCAGCCGACTGAAGAGGAAATCGAATTCCTGAGGGACCCACTATCTTTTCATCCATTGGCGATTGAGGATTGTATTCATCATTTACAAAGGCCAAAATTAGATTATTATGACAACTATACTTTTTTTGTCACTCAATCCTTAAACCAGGAAACGATTTCAAAAGAAGAGGTGGATTTCTTTCTTAGCGGGAACTATATTGTTACATTTCATTACAGCCCCTCGATGGAAATTAATGAAGTATGGAACCGTTTAAGTCAATCTCCAAATATTCAAAAATGGGATCCCTCCCACGTCCTTTATAATATTATCGATAAAATGGTGGACAACTATTTTCCTCCAATTTATAAGATTGAAGACCGCTTAAGTGAGATTGATGAGAATTCAACAGGCAGATCAATGGAGGTGTTGTTGGAGGATTTGTTTGATACTCGGCATCAGCTTCTATCGTTACGACATACAATTACACCGATGCGCGACCTAATCTATCGAATGTTAAACTCGCAGCGGATGACGGAAATGCAAGGGAAAATGGTTTACTTTTCCGATATCCATGACCATTTATTAAAATTAACAGAAATGATTGAAGCAAACAGGGAGTTAACGACGGATATCCGGGACAGCTATATATCCATCAACTCCCACCAGACAAATCACGTAATGAAGGTCTTGACTGTCATTACAACCATTTTCATGCCACTGACTTTTATTGCCGGCCTCTATGGAATGAACTTTCATTATATGCCAGAGCTTAATTGGAAATATGGTTATTTTGCTGTCCTTTTTCTGATGTTCCTAGTCGGGCTTTGGATGTTCTTATGGTTTAAGAAAAAAGGATGGTTTAAGTAAATAAAGAGGTGTCCTTCATACTTTTGGGACACCCTCTTTAAATCTCCATATGATATCATTTAACTATCTTCTCCCGGATTGTAATAGTAAGGATCCCCCTTATGTTTCTTTATTACATCATTATCAATAAATAACTTCCCGTTTTCTAAATAAGTGGCTAATATGATGTTCTCCACTTTTTCACCTGTTTTTTCTACCTCGTTCATCAGCCAGCCTTGTTCTAGTTGGAGATATTTTAGATTATGATAAATAATTTGCCCGTCCATAATTAGTGGTATTGGGACATACTCCTTCTTCACCTTTAAATTTAAATCATTCGGCTGAATTGGCCGGTATTCTGATTTGGGTATCACACTAATGCTGCCCGTTTCCTCCATTACAGCAAGATCAATATTTTGCGTATCTGTATACCCTTGCACCCTTAAATGTGATAATAATTCGTTCATCGGCATACGCACCTTTTTCAGTCCTGTTCGATCAATATCACCATTACGAATTAACACGGTGGGACTTTCGTAGATGATCCATCTTAATTTATTATTTAGGGATAAACGGATCAAAATTTTATATAAAATAACTAAAATGGCTCCATAAATTATTGCTTTACCTAAATCATTTACTTCAACGGGAGTACTGATAATATTGGTCAGGACAAAGATATACAGTAAATCAAATGTATGCATTTGCGATACGGCCTTTTTACCTGTCATCCTCAAAAATACATATCCTGCTAAAAAAACAATAATTGTACGGTAGATTAATTCCAAAATATATCTCCCCTAGCAATAGTAAAACGACCATTTGACTCGATGTTAGTATTAGATTTTTTTTTGCATCTAAACCAGAAGCATTTTTATTAACATAGAAATTTAGATGTATAATAAAAAGGATCGCTATTATAGAGAGGAGAAAGTAATTGTGGCATATCCAAACACGGAAGATATAATGAAGGTATTAACAGAGTTAGTCTCCATTCCAAGCCCATCCGGCAATACGAATGAAGTGATTACCTTTGTTGAGAAATTCTTTGCTGAACTGCAGATTGAAACGAAGAGAAATCGTAAAGGCGGTCTTATTGCAACATTGGAAGGCAAAGACAAAAGCCAGCACAGGATGCTGACCGCGCATGTGGATACACTCGGTGCCATGGTAAAGGAAATAAAATCTAATGGCAGACTGAAAATTGACCTGATTGGCGGATTTAAGTACAACTCGGTCGAAGGTGAATACTGCCAAATTGAAACATCTAGCGGCAAGAAATTCACTGGGACCATCCTGATGCATCAAACATCCGTCCACGTTTACAAAGATGCCGGAAAAGCGGAACGGAATCAGGAGAATATGGAAATTCGAATTGATGAGAAAGTACATACAGCAGAAGAAGTCCGCTCGCTTGGAATTGAAGTAGGAGATTTTGTTTCCTTTGACCCGCGCGTTGAGGTGACACCGAGCGGATATATCAAGTCGCGCCACTTGGATGATAAAGCGAGCGTGGCTGTTCTCCTGCAATTAATTAAACAAATTAAAACGGAGAATATCATTTTACCTTACACCACACATTACCTCATTTCGAATAATGAAGAAATTGGCTATGGCGGTAATTCCAATATAACACCGGAAACGGTTGAATACTTAGCGGTTGATATGGGGGCAATGGGAGACGGACAGTCAACCGATGAATACACGGTTTCGATCTGTGTGAAGGATTCAAGCGGCCCATATCATTACGGCTTACGAAAACATTTAGTGCAGCTTGCAGAAGCTAACAATATCGGTTATAAGCTTGATATTTATCCGCACTATGGCTCAGATGCCTCCGCTGCCATCCGTTCCGGACACGATATTGTCCATGGATTAATCGGCCCCGGCATCGATTCATCACACGCGTTTGAACGAACCCACAAATCGTCGCTAGAAAATACAGCCAAGCTTTTGTATCATTACGTTCAATCGGAGCTAATTTTATAAAACCTTCTTAATAAAAAAGACCAATTGGTGCCCCGATTGGTCTTTTTGCCGCTTAGTTTCTTAATAAAATTTAATAATTTATTAAGTTTTTATTTATTGAGGCAGGACAAAAAGCTATTTATGATTAGTTAGTAGATTAAAAAAATGGTTCATTTTAACTACATCAAAACAACAATACTGGAGGATTCACCAATGTTTGCTAGGTTAAAAGTTTTCTTTGCCAATCAAAAGATAAAATGGTTTGGCAGATTTTTTTATTACTTGCTTATCCTCCTTCTATTATTCTTCATGTATGGCTTCAACGACGCAAGCGCAGGTGCTTATATTTATAACGATTTTTAACGGGAGGCATCCAAGATGAAAATGTTATCAACCATTCAGAGCTTTGCAATTTCAAATCCAAATACATTGGCATATATCTCTCCCACTGAAGAAATCACTTATGGTGAGTTATGGAGACAATCTGAACAAGTAGGAGCATATCTTCTTAACGAAATGAACGAAAGAAAAACTCCTGTGATTGTTTACGGCCATATGGATGCTTCCATGATTAGTTCCTTTTTGGGCTGCGTAAAAGCAGGATTAGCCTATATCCCTGTTGATACCTCCATTCCAATCGAAAGAATCATGACGATCATCAGCCGTTCCCATGCGGAATTCGTAATCAATACAACTGGGCTGGACCTTGATTTTGAAAATTTTCCTGTCACGACTGTTAATTTTGAAAAAATCATGGCTGAACAGATAACAACTGCCCCAATTCATGTTGAAAATTGGGTTGACGGTGACGAAAACTATTACATTATTTATACATCGGGCAGTACGGGCAATCCAAAAGGTGTGCAGATTTCTGCCAATAACCTGCAAAGCTTTGTCGATTGGATGTTGAACGACTTTCCAATCACAAGAAATCAGCGGTTTTTAAACCAGGCTCCCTACTCTTTTGATCTTTCTGTAATGGACCTATATCCAGCGCTAGCAAGCGGTGGGACCATTTTCGCGATTACAAAAGAGTTGATTGCCAAGCCAAAGCTGCTATTTGAAGCATTAGCAAAATCAAAAACAGAGGTCTGGACCTCGACACCATCTTTCGTGCAAATGTGCTTAATGGATCCATCCTTTAACCAAGAGCTTTTACCGGAACTGCAGATATTCTTATTTTGCGGTGAGATCTTGCCGGCAACGATTTGCCAGCAGTTAATGGAACGATTCCCTAAAGCTAGGATTTATAATACCTACGGGCCTACTGAAGCAACGGTTGCGGTCACTTCCGTTGAGGTAACTGCAGAATTGCTTGAAGCAAATCCCAATCTGCCAATCGGAAAACCTAAAGCAGATACCCAGATTTTCATTGTCGATGAAAACGGCACCCTCGTCTCACCGGGAGAAAAAGGTGAGATGATTATTATCGGTCCAAGTGTAAGTAAAGGCTATCTTGGAGAAAAAGAGCTGACTGAAAAAGCATTTCTTCGAATCGATGATAAACAGGCCTATCGAACAGGTGACGCTGCCTTTATCGACGAAAAAGGTTTTATTTTCTACAAAGGCAGAATGGATTTTCAAATCAAACTGCATGGCTATCGGATGGAATTAGAGGAAATTGAACATCATATTGCCAATTCCAAGTATGTGAAATCAGCTGCGGTAGTTCCTGTTTATCAAAATGACAAAATAGATTATTTACTCG
This sequence comes from Neobacillus citreus, assembly GCF_018343545.2. GTDB lineage: Bacteria > Bacillota > Bacilli > Bacillales > Cytobacillaceae > Neobacillus > Neobacillus citreus. The sequence goes on from NZ_JAGYPE020000001.1 coordinate 153,012, forward strand.
CAGCCATCATTCCTAATGACCATGATTTTGAAAAAGAATTTCAGTTGACCAGTGCAATCAAAAAAGAACTCGGTGAGGTATTGCCAGCCTATATGATCCCAAGAAAGTTTTCTTATTTTGAAGAATTGCCAATGACAGCAAATGGAAAAATGGATCGCAAAAAATTTAAGGAATTGGTATTGCAATGACACCATATGGTTCTTTTACATTCTTTATCATCCTTGCTGTACTTTTAGCGCCGACTGCTGTTCTGGGACTTATGGGAAAAAGATTTCACACTTACAATATGGTTATAACGGTTGTTGCACTAGGGTTAATCTTTGCTTCATCCCTTAAGCAGGCTGCGGCCTTAAGTCTATTTACCGTTTGGCAGGTAATATTAATACAGTCATATATTTCGTACCGAAAAAACAGCAATAGCAATGGCGTCTTTTACGGGGCCGTGATCCTATCAATTTTACCGCTTGTTCTTTCCAAGCTGCTGCCCTATTTTTCGGATGTTAATTTCATCGGTTTTCTAGGTATTTCCTATTTAACGTTTAAGGGCACACAATTAGTGATGGAAACAAGGGATGGACTAATCAAGAAAAACCCTCCCCTTTCCCGCCTGCTCTATTTTATCTTGTTTTTCCCGACTATTTCATCAGGCCCGATTGACCGCTATCGTCGATTTGAAAAGGATATGGCTCTTGAAATGCCAGGGGAACAATATAAATTGTTACTATATGAAGGAATCAATAAAATTTTTCGTGGTTTCCTATATAAATACATTATCGGCTACTCTATTAATCACTATTTTATAGCCAATCTGAGATTTATTGCTCACAGTCATCTTGAGAATCATCTTTATTATATGTATGCCTACAGCCTTTACCTATTTTTTGATTTTGCCGGTTATAGTGCGTTTGCAGTTGGTGTCAGCTATATTATGGGGATTAAATCGCCGGAAAACTTTAATAAGCCATTTATCAGCCGTAATATAAAAGATTTCTGGAACCGCTGGCATATGAGCCTTTCTTTTTGGTTTAGGGACTATGTCTATATGAGATTTGTCTTTTGGATGACTAAGAAGAAGTGGACAAAAAACAGAAACCTGCTCTCAAATCTTGGCTACATTCTGCTGTTTTTATTAATGGGAGTCTGGCACGGCCTTGAGATGCAATATATCATTTATGGGATTTACCACGCTGTATTAATGGTAGCCTATAATTCATTTGAGCAGTTGAATAAAAAGCATAAATGGTGGCCGCAAAATAAATGGACAAATGCCATCTCAATTGTGATTACCTTCCATTTCATTTGCTTTGGTTTTTATATTTTCTCTGGACAATTATTTCATAAAGGAGCTTGATTAAGATGGAATTCAAAAATGAAGTGATTTCTTTGTTGGCAGAAATTTGTCAGGACGATATTGTGAAGGAAAATCCGGATATTGATTTATTTGATGCCGGTTTATTAGATTCATTCGGAACAGTCGAACTGCTTGTCCAAGCCGAGGAACGTTTCGGTATTACTGTTCCGATTACAGAATTTGATCGTGAAACATGGAATACACCAAATCAAATTGCCATTCAGCTGGCTGATTTAAAATGAAAAAAGCCTTATTTTCTCCCATCCTCATAGCCTTTCTTGGATTGGTTATGATCATTGGGATACCCAATAATTGGATTATCAATATGATTCCCAAAAACAGGGTAGCACAAGCTGCAACAGAATTAAACCCATTTATGTTTCAAGGTAAGTATATTCAAGATAAGATGCTTGAAGATCCTCGTTATTTACCTATTTATGGGTCTTCTGAGCTTGCAAGGCTGGACCGTTTCCATCCAAATAATTATTTTCAAGAAACCGGGGCAGATTTTACCCCTTTTCTTGTTGGCCGGGGAGGAATGGAATCATTAATCCATTTTCTTAATTTTTCAGAACATGCCCAGCAGCTGAAAGGCAAGAAGTTAGTTTTTGTTCTATCGCCACAATGGTTTCAGCCTGAAGGCACAGACGAAACCCATTTTGTTCCAAACTATTCCTCTTTACAGGGATATGATTTAGCCTTTAACAAAAATATCAATCCAGACCTTAAGAAAAAGGCAATGAAACGTCTTTTACAGTTCTCGCCTGTACAAAACGATCCGATTCTTTCTACTATGTACCGGGCGGAATTGACAAAAGATCCGTGGATTAAACGAGAAAGTTATCTGGTGCGTCCGATTGCGTTCACTTATCGGGAGTTATTGGAGAAGAAAGACCTTTATTATACGTTAGCGGGTGGGTTTTCAAGCAAACGGGACATTAGCCCATCGGTTAAAAATAAATCATGGACTGAATTAGCGGAACAGGCAGACCGATATGGTGAGAAAAGAGCAACGAATAATGCCTTCTATATTAGTAACTATCAGTATGATAAAATTCGAAAATTATTGCCTTCATTAAAAAACTCAAAAACAGGTGCTTCTTATGGCGAATCACCTGAATACGATGATTTTGAACTTGTTCTTGATCTTTTAAAGGATTCAGGAGCAGAACCATTATTTATATCTGTTCCGGTCAATGGTAAATGGTATGACTATACTGATTTCCCTCAAGAGGGTCGAACCGCCTACTACGATCGTATTAAGAAGCAAATTGAGGCGAACGACTTTCGGGTTGCCGATTTCTCCAATCATGAATACGACCCCTACTTTATGAAGGATACTATTCATATAGGCTGGAAAGGCTGGGTTTATGTTGATAAAGCCATAAAAGATTTCTATGATGGACATGAAAATACATCGGTAGCCTTGGAATAGACAGTGCTAGAATAATGGCGGATAAATCTGTATAATATATCTGAACAAATAATCATCGCTAGGAGATGAAGGAATGTTTTCCAACATTGGAGTACCCGGATTAATTTTGATCTTAATTGTTGCGTTAGTTATTTTTGGTCCAAATAAACTGCCGGAAATTGGCCGTGCCTTTGGTAAGTCCATCCGTGAATTTAAAAATGCCACCAGCGGAATTGCTGAAGATATTAAGGCGGAAATACATGAAGACATTAAAGAGGCGAAAAAAGTCGACATTACAAAATAATCCTAAAAACAAGGCTGTCTCAAAACACAAGGGCTTGACCCGTGTTGAGGCAGCCCTTTTTACTTTGTCATTATCTTCTTGATTTTGCCAGTCCCTGAAGTTGATTCATGAGTTTTTTACGGGACTTGTCATTCCGCATTAAATACGCTGCCCCTAATGCTACGGTTGTCATCATTAATTTTTTTCGATCCATACCCATACCTCCCTTTCATGTCTCCCTTTTAAAATTCCCCTTTGACAGTCTTTTAATAATGTAATTTTTATATTGTATAAACACCCAATAGAAAAAGCCAACTACAAATAATTGGCTTTTTCTTTAAGATTTTTTTATTCACCGAGTTTTTCTTTGAGCTTCGCATTATGTTCCTTAAATTGTAATAATAATTGATTAAGGGTTTCTGCTGCCTTTTTCGAATCGTTCTTCTCTACCGCAAGACTAAGGTCATGAAATGTTTTCCATTTCATCATATCTTTTTCACCATGAGCCTTTTTGATAAATTCTTCTTTGGTAATTTTCCCTTCATCTAATTGTTTCTTAAGCTCAGTCATTTTTTGCATTTTCTCTTTCTTCCATTGCTCCCGTTTTCCGGCATTTTCCGGACTCATCCATTTGGTGCGAAGAGCATTTCTCTCCTTCAGAACAGCCTCCCATTCTTTTTTCTTATCTGGAGTATACTTCTCTACCGATGATAAAAGCTGCTTCTGCCGTTCTGCCATTTCAGCCTGCCAGTCACGATGCATCCCATGTTCATGCTTAGTCTCTTCCGCTTCGCAGTCACATGGTTTTTCAAGCTGTTTCCCAGTGGTGTCAGGCACCATATTCGCGTTCCCAAGACCAGGTACCGCCAAGAACAGTCCTAATAATAAACAAACTATTTTACTTTTCATAAAAATCTCCTTTCAAAATCTTTTATATTGTTTCGAAACCAATAAATGTAATTTGGCACGAATTTATAATGCCCAATTTATGAAAAAAAATTTACCATTTTGACAAAATTTTAGTGATTATTAGCTTGTACTCTTTTACAAAATATCGTACTCTAAATACATAAATCACTTGTGAATATCTTCACATATAAAAAATAATAAAACAAGGTTTGCCTTATTTTTTAAAAATTACATGTGAAACATTTCACAAATCAGACATTTACTGGGAGCGGATGACATATGACAAAACCAAAAATTGTGATTCTCGGTGCTGGATACGGGGGCATTATTACAAGCAAACGACTGGAGAAGTTGTTAAAAGACGGGGAAGCAGACATAACCCTTATTAATAAACACGATTATCATTACATAACCACCCAGCTCCACAAAATTGGCGTTGGTACGGCGGCAGATCGGCAATTTGCCATTTCCATTCCGGATTTAGTTGACTCCAACAAAACCCGATTTATTAAAGGTGCAGTATCCACTGTCGATATCCAAAACCAGTTAGTTCACCTAGATGGCGGGGATACCATCGAATACGACTATTTAGTGACGGCATTGGGCTTTGAAGTAGAAACATTTGGGATTCCAGGCATTAAAGAAAATGCCTTGGCAATCCGCAGCTTTAGAAGCTCAAAAGCAATTTATCATCATATCACAAAGCAGTTGAACCTCTATAAAGAGGACCAAGACCCTTCTCGGTTAACCTTTGTGGTTGCTGGCGGAGGATTTACCGGGATTGAGATGCTAGGAGAATTAGCTGAGGGACTTCCAAATCTTTGCAGACAACACAATATTCCATTTGAAAAAGTAAAAATTATTGCCGTGGAAGCGGCTCAATCTGTTATTCCCTTCTTTCCAAAACAATCAATAAAGTATGCAACTGAAACATTAGAGAAATTTAATGTTGAATTAATGACTTCGAAGAAGATATTGGAATGCACTCCAGAAAAACTATTGTTAGAATCCGATTTGGAAATTCCTGCTCGAACTATCATATGGTCCTGTGGCGTAAAGGCAAATTCCATTGTCGAAAAATTTGGATTGCCGCTTGAAAAAGGAAAGATTCCTGTTGATTCGTACCTTAGGGTAAAAAATATCACAAACGTCTTCAGCGTTGGGGATTGCTCACTATTCATGAAGGATGAAAAAAGCTATTTACCCCCTACTGCGCAGGTTGCCCTCCAGCAAGCACCTGTTTGTGCACAGAACATTGTGTCTACACTCCGCGGCAATGAATTGAAGGTGTTTGAATACCATCATAAAGGGTCAGTTGCTTCCATTGGCAATTTTGCCGCAGTTGGCTTAGTCGGTCGCTTCCGCCTTTCCGGTTTATTTGGCGCCTTCATGAAACAAGTGATTGAAGCACGATATTTGTTCAATCTCGGCGGACCTGCATTAATCCTAAAGCAGCACTTTAGAATCGACCGCGATCCTGTCAAAATCACTGCAAAACAATAACCTTATGATTAAAGACGCAGCCAACTTACCTGTCTCGATTGATCAAAAAGACAGAATCTCATCAGATATAGAAAACAGCCCGCTTGTGACAGCGGGCTGTTTTTTATATCCATTCTAATAACTCAAGGCGGTTTCCGAATGGATCATGCAGGTGGATTCGGTTTGCACCAGGGAGATTGTCGTCTGTAGTAAAAGGTATATTGTTATTATTTAGATGCTCTTTTAAGGCATCGATGTTTTCCACAACAAGGGCAGGATGGGCTTTTTTAGCAGGGCTAAAGGGCTCCTCTACTCCAATATGAATTTGGAACGTACCAAACTCAAACCAAACGCCGCCGCGTTTCTTTAATTCCTCCGGTTTCTCCACCTCGGCTAACCCTAAAATATCTCCAAAAAATTTTCTCGCTTCGTCTTCACAGCCTTTTGGAGCAGCCAGTTGAACATGATCAATTTTTTTGACGACAAATGACATATTGATTCCCCCATTTTCTTCGTTTACACCTTTTATTTTATAAAATTTAAAAATTTCTATCAAATTTTAATTTAGTAAACATCCCTCTTTGTAAAGACCATAAACGATACCATTAATGCTACCGCCCACCACACTAACAGGGTGAGCAATGAAAACGACAGCGTCATACCTTCAATTGGCGGTGCGTTCCCCTTCATATAGTCTGTCAGTCTTAAATTCACCATAAAAAAGAATTTGGCTGATTTCCATGATGAAACCATATTATTTAATATCGCCCCGGAAATTAAGGCCGCCAGCATAACCCCCATCCCTGCCGCGGTACTGCGGATTAAAACCGATAACATAAACGACAAGGTGCCAACGACGATAGCTACGAACCAAACAAGTCCAAAATCCATTAATAAAAACTTCCACAGACTTAACAGCCTTACTTCAGATGTATTTAACCCGGTTTCGGTAACGCTGAATCCAGTCAGGATCGGTGCGCCCCACCCTTTGTATCCGAAAACAAGTCCGGAAATACCATATGAGAGAATTCCGGCAATGGCAATAATTAATGAAACGGCAAGGCATAGTGTTATGTATTTGCTTAAGAGGATTTTCCATCTTTTGACGGGCCGGGTTAAGAGCAGTTTGACAGTGCCAAGACTATGCTCAGAGGAAACCAAGTCACTGGCTATAACCATCACCATTAAAGGAATAAACAGGTCAATCGAATTTTCCAGAAAAATCCGCATAAAAGTAGGTGCCCCGGGTTCTGAGGGATTAATATCATGTTCAAGGTAATACTGCTGCTGCTGAAGCGAGATTTGCAGCTGTTTTTTCCATTCGTCTGAAATTCGGCTGCTCGATAAACGGTTGGTGGTGTCTACAATCTGCTGCTGAAGGATGGTCCGCCAATCACTGGTGCCCAATTTCTCCCGCTGTGTTTCAATCTGCTTATATTGAGCATAAGTAAACAACATGACAAGAACGCCAATGATGATGGCAATAACGATTAATCGTTTCTTGGCGATCAGCTTGAGCATTTCATTTTGAATCAATTTATGCAATTGTCTCACCCCCAGTAAGCTCAAGGAACAAATCTTCGAGCACAGGAAGCTTTCGATGGAATTCAATTACCGAAACCCCAGCTTCAACAAGCTGTTTATTCCACTCAGGCGTTCTTTGTTCGTCAAACTCTGTTAAAATGGTGCCGTCTTCTTTTTCCTCTATTACTGTCAACGCTGCTAATACTTGTTTTCCTTTGTCAATCGGCGCAAGCCGCCAGACGACTCTTTCACGATTTGATAACAACTTTTCAACTGTATCTATGCGTATGATGGCACCCTTTGAAATAATGGCAACCCGGTCACACAATAACTGAATTTCACTTAATAAATGGCTCGAGACAAGGACACTCAATCCTTCCTGTTCGGCCAAAAAGCGGATAAATTCCCGCATTTCACGAATTCCGGCGGGATCTAGTCCGTTAGTAGGCTCATCCAGAATCAGCACCTTCGGATTTCCTAATAGTGCTTGGGCAATTCCCAGGCGCTGCCGCATACCAAGTGAGTAAGTTTTTACTTTATCATGAATTCTTTCGGTCAAGCCAACAAGCTCCGTCACTTCCTTAATGCGTTCTTCGCCGATCCCATCAAGCATGCGAGCAAAATGAAGCAGGTTATTATAACCCGACAAATATGGGTATAATTCTGGATTTTCGACAATACAGCCCAAATTTTCCATTGCCTTTTGAAAATGCTCTCTAATGTTAAAACCACAAATGTGAATAGTTCCGGAGGTCGGTTTGATTAGACCGACTAGCATACGGATTGTCGTTGTTTTGCCTGCGCCATTTGGCCCGAGGAAGCCAAATACTTCTCCTTCCCGCAAATCAAAGCTCAATCCCCTGATAATCTCTCTACGCCCGATTACTTTTTTCAAATCCTTAACGGACAATGTTATTTTTTTCTCCATCGGTTTAACTCCTTACCATGTCATCAATGCAGCAACTCGTTCAGCTATTAACCGATACCCTTTTTGATTCGGATGGAACTTATCCGAATATAAATAATCATTTACCTTCAATTCAAATAAATCGAACGTCGGAACAAATACGATTTTAGGGAATAAGGCACTAATTTCAGCGCTATCGTAATTCCATTTCCGAACAACTTTTGACATTTCTTTTCCTTGATTTAATTCAATGAAAGGATTGTACAAACCAACAAAGAACACATTGGCAGTCTGATTGTGTTTGCGGATTTCTGTGAAAATAAAATTCAAATTATCCAGATATTTTTTCTCAATAGCGGTTATATCCTCCGCTTGAAAATCCATTAACCCCTGTCCGCCTCGAAACAAATCGTTACCGCCGATTGTCACTAGCACAACATCCGCTTTTTGGATTTGTCTTCCGACTTCCTCCTCCTGAACCTGGTTGCGAAGCTGGTCCGATCTTTGGCCATTAATGCCGAGGTTGGTCAGTTGGACAGACTTTTTGGTTTTTTCCTTGATTTCGTCGACTAGGACACCTACATAGCCTTTCCCCGTCTCATCACCAGTTCCTCGTGTTAAGGAATCCCCAAGAGCCACTACTGTTAATCCCTTTTTCTGATCAACTTTCTGCTCCGAAACGGATGGCTTAGAGATATTTTCCGATGTACCTGCATAATACTCCCCAACTGCCCAACCGAGTCCTCCCAGCCAGAGGAGACAAAGGAGGGCTGCCACGCCCGTTATCGCCCGAATTGAATTCTTACTCATATATTCATCCTTTCTGCCCTTCTTCTATCTTTAATTTAAACACTAATTGTTTGGGAAGCAAATTTGAGAATATGAATGTTAAGCGAAACTTAAAATATTTATTGACTCTACAATACGATTCTAGTATCTTTTATGTAGTTATGAAAACTACATGATTTGCTATTTTGAAATGTAAGCTATTACATCTATTGAATTACGCGGAAGGAAGAGGACTTATGAACAAGGCAAAGATCGCATGGATTACCGATACAACATCTTCTCTCTCTAAGGAATTTATTGAGAAGAATGACATACATGTTATCCCGCTGCATGTTGTTATTAACGACGAATTTTATAAGGAAACGATTGATATTACTCAGGAGGAATTTTACGAGCGAATGAAAAATGAGGATGGGAAATTCCAATCTTCCCAGCCGTCCATCAATGATTTCGTAGAGCTCTATGAGAAGTTGAAAGAGGAATATGATTTCGGGATTGCTGTCCATGCATCAAGTGTTCTAACCGGTACCTATCAAACTTCCGTTTTAGCCGCTAATATGGCTGGCTTTAAACTTTACGCTATTGATTCTCTTACAGGTTCTTATCCACTTTCCTTTATTGTTAAAAGAGGGATTGAGCTTGTTGAACAAGGACTGGAGATTGAAGAAGTTGTAAACCAGCTAAATGCTTTGCGTGACCATACGCGACTATTTTTAGTCCCTTCTAATCTCGATCAGCTGCACAAAAGCGGCCGCGTCTCAGGCGGACAAAAAATATTAGCATCGCTTCTAAATATTAAGCCGATATTAGCCATCGAGGAAGGTACGGCAAAAATTAAAGACAAGGTCCGTTCCGATAAAAAAGCCTTTGCTTGGCTAATAAAGACATTAAAAGAAGATTTGGAAACAAAAAAGGTTCAAAAAGCAGCTATTCTTCACGCAAACGATTCAAAAAAGGCTTCAGAACTGGAGAAATTACTTAACGAAACCTTCCCAAATTTAAAAACTGAGATTATGATGTTGATAACCGTTGCAGGAGTTCATACTGGGGTCGGGACAACAGGTCTTTCCTGGGTATGCGAATAAATGAAAACTCGCCGATTGGCGAGTCCGATAGGACGAAGACAGAGGCGTAGTTGAATTTATACTTTCCTATTAGCTAAAAATAAAACCCGAATTCCAATCTTGGAAATTCGGGTTTTTGTTTATTAAACTGTAACTAAATCCTCAGACCGTTCGGCAATAGCTGTATCCTTTTCGTTATTTTCTAAACTTCCCATTGGTCCAAAGAATTCAAAGTGGATTCTCTCTTCAGTTACCCCAAGTCCTTTTAAAGAGCCATTAATGGCCTTCATGAATGGAACCGGTCCGCAGAAATAGAATTCAGCATCTTCAATTGCTACATTCTCTTGCAGCCATTCACGTGTCACATAGCCTTCAACATCGAAACGATTGTTTTGGCGATCATCTTCTGTTGGGGAATCATAAAAAATGCAGCTATTTACATTGTCAAGCTGTGCAAGTTCTTCAACTTCTTCCCTAAGCGCATGGACATTACCATTTGCTGCCGCATGGACGAAGGTAACCTTTCTTTCCGGCTGAAGTTCTACCACTGTTTTTAACATGCTCATCATTGGCGTTAAACCTACACCGCCGCTAAGTAATACGACCGGATTCGTTTTTTCAGTATTTAACACAAAATCCCCTGCTGGCGCACTTACCTTTAAAATGTCTCCTTCTTTTACTTCATCATGAAGGTAATTAGATACGACTCCATCCGGATTTGGAGTACCAGCTTCGCGTTTCACGCTGATACGATAGTAATCTTTTCCTGGAGCATCTGAAAGGCTGTATTGACGGATATGGGTAAACTTTTCCCCTTTAATCTCTAATAAAATACTAATATATTGACCTGGTTCAAAGCCGGCAATCTCTTTTTGGTCTTCAGGCTTTAAATAGAAGGATGTAATGACATCACTTTCGATCACTTTGCGGTCAACGATAAAGTTGCGGAAACCGTCCCAGCCGCCAGTTTGATTAGCTGCTTGACCATACATTTCTGCTTCCACACCGATGAAGGCACCTGCGATTACTTCATAGGCTTGAGCCCAGGCATCGATGATTTCATCAGTTGCTGCATCTCCTAAAACATCCTTGATAGCAAGCAGCAAATGTTTTCCGACAATCGGATAATGCTCGGGTTTGATGCCGAGGCTTCTATGCTTGTGGGCAATTTGTTTGACCACAGGAATAATGGCTTCAAGATTGTCAATATACATTGCCGCAGCATAAACCGTTCCGGCTAGAGCTTTTTGTTGTCTTCCCTGTTTTTGGTTGGCGTGATTGAAAATGTTCAATAATTCAGGATGGTTCCCGAACATAAGCTGATAAAAGCGTGTCGTAATTTTTTCACCGTGTTGTTCTAAAACTGGAACTGTTGATTTAATAATCTCGATTGTTTTTTGGTCTAACATTACTGTCACTCCTCTTTGTGTTTCCACTATAAATGTAGTGAATTTATATATCCGTAGTGAATTATATGATAGAAATCACTGAGAAAAAGTGATGCAAATCACATATTGTTATTTTTGAATAATTCGGACTATGACTTTAGTCGCAAAATTTTCCAGTCAATTCATTTATAATGTAAAATAAAAAGGATTGGTAAATTGTTGAGGTGCGAATTCAATGAAAAGGAATCGAAAAAAAGTAGTTTTATTGTTTTGGATAATATTTGCGGCGGGGATCATTTATGCAGCCTTTTTACAATATAAGATATCCTTAAATTATGGTGTAGTTCCTGCTAAAAATGCGGATTACCTAATTGTTCTTGGCGCAAAAGTGAAAGGCACCGAACCATCGTTAACGTTAGCTAGCCGAATAGATGCAGCTTCCGTATATTTAAAGAAAAACCCAAGCACGATAGTCATTGCTTCAGGAGGGCAAGGTCCCGGAGAGGATATATCTGAAGCTGAATGTATTAAAAGAGAACTGCAGAAACTTGGGATTAACGAATCTCGGATTGTTTTAGAAGGTAAATCAACTGATACATATGAAAATATCCGTTTTTCAAAAAATCTCATTCCGAAATCTGCTAAAGATGGTGTTGTAGTAACGAACGACTTTCATCTCTATCGTGCCTTGTCACTTGCCGCTGACGCCAACCTTAAAGTACAAGGGCTTCCAGCGGATACACCGTTGATTGCTCTCCCAAAATCATATATTCGTGAATATTTGGCAATTACAAAATATTATTTAGTTACGTCCCTAGCTAATTTAAAAACTCGACTTTTGGTCGAGTTTTTTTGATACTTTATTTTATTTTGGCAAAAACACATGTATCTCTTGGTTCATTTCCAACAACAGAAATACTATCATTTTTTAAAATGCCTTCCAGGTCAAATCCCAGACGTTCTGGAATGGCCCGGCTTTTCACGTTTTTGGAATCGCAGCGGATTTCTACCCGCTTGGCGTTCAATTCTTGAAAAGCAAAATTGGTAATACCCTTAACCGCTTCCGTTATGTAACCCTTTCCGCTATGCCGCGTATCAATCCAGTAGCCAATTTCAAATTTGGGAACATCCCAGTTGATCCTATGCAATCCGGAAGATGCAATAAATTCACCGGTTTCTTTATGAAATATATGCAATCTTAGATCTTCTCTAGTGAGAAACTTCGCATGCGCTTCACGCATGTTGGCCTCTACCTCTTCTGGCGTTTGATCGCGGTGGGCCCAAGGCATCCACGGCTTCAGGTTGGTCAAGGAAGCCTGCATTGCCTCATAAACCGCTTTTCCGTCACCCGGCATCGGCTTACGAATAACTAATCTTTCTGTGTAAAATTCTTCTGGGAAATCCATTAAGATTGGTTTCATTTTGTGCACCTCCTAAAAATGGGCTCTTCCGTCTTGAAAGAGCCCCCCAAAAAGGTAATTTTTAATATGCTTTTGCCCAGTAAACCATCTGATCTGCATCTTTTCCGCAGCAAACGCATTTATCTGATACTTTTTCTTGTTCAAATGGAATACAACGTGACGTAGCACTGGTATCTTCTTTGATTTTTTCCTCGCAGGCTAACTCGCCGCACCACATTGCTTTGATAAATCCTGGCTTTGCTTCTAAAGATTCCTTTAATTCAGCAAGTGTAGTCGCAACCGATGTTCTTTCTTCACGATGCTTTAACGCTTTGTTGTACAGGTTCGACTGAATCTCCTCAAGCAGCGCTACAAGCTTCTCTTCTAGTTGATCCATTGAAACGACGATTTTTTCCAAAGTGTCCCGGCGTACCAAAACTACCTGCTTGTTTTCGATATCCTTTGGACCAACTTCCAAACGGACAGGAATACCTTTCATTTCATACTCATTGAACTTCCAGCCTGGCTTTTTGTCGCTGGCATCGATATCGACACGAGCCACTTTGCCAAGGGAATTTTTCAAGTCATATGCAAAGTCCAGTACGCCCTCTTTATGCTGTGCGATTGGCACAATCATAACTTGAGTTGGTGCTGCCTTTGGCGGAATCACAAGACCGCGGTCGTCGCCGTGCACCATGATTAAGGCGCCGATTACACGGGTTGTAAAGCCCCATGATGTTTGATGGACATATTGCAGCTTTCCGTCTTTGTCGGTGTATTGGATGCCAAATGCTTCTGCGAAGCCTGTGCCAAAGTGGTGGGAAGTACCGGATTGCAATGCTTTACCATCATGCATTAAGCTTTCAACCGTAAAGGTATGTTTTGCCCCAGCGAATTTTTCCTTTTCCGTTTTTTCCCCTTTTACAACAGGAATCGCTAGAGTGTTCTCAAGTACATCAGCATACACATTCAGCATTTTGATGGTTTCTTCCATCGCATCTTCATCGGTTGCGTGGGCAGTATGGCCTTCTTGCCATAAGAATTCTAATGTCCGTAAAAATGGACGGGTTGTTTTCTCCCAGCGGACGACGTTTGCCCATTGATTATAAAGCTTTGGTAAATCGCGATAGGAGTGAATAATATTTTTATAATGCTCACAGAACAGAACCTCAGAAGTTGGGCGGACAACTAATCTTTCTGCCAGCTCTTCAGATCCGCCATGGGTAACCCATGCAACTTCAGGAGCAAAACCCTCTACGTGGTCCTTTTCTTTTTGCAGCAGACTTTCAGGGATAAATAATGGCATATAAACATTTTCATGCCCTGTTTCTTTGATCCGACGGTCTACTTCATTTTTGATATTATCCCACAATGCAAACCCATATGGGCGGATAATCATCGAACCGCGAACACTTGAATAATCGATTAAATCTGCTTTAGTAACAACATCTGTATACCACTGCGCGAAATCCTCATCCATCGCAGTAATATCTTTTACAAATTCCTTAGCCATTTTGACACCTCATCATTTTCTGAAAAATATTTCCCGCTCCAGCGTCTTTTTTAGACGCATTTAGCTTTTTGCATATAAAAAGGCCCTGATCCTAAAAAAGGGACCAAGGCCTGGCGGTACCACCCTAAATTCATAAAGCAAATGCTTTAAACTCTTTGCATGATAACGGATTTGATCCGCATGTATCTTCAATCCATCCGATACAGAACTCGGGAGGCAGGTTCAAATGACCGTCTTAAGAAACCTCGCACCAATGGTTTCCTCTCTTGGTAAGACCTTTTCATTTTACTAATCCCCGTCATTGTTTCTAGTTATATTTTTGAAAAAATTATATATTTCCCTTAGCTAAAAGTCAATTCCTTCATAAGAATATTTTTCTCAGCATTAACCATTATTGGCTTTTTTAAATTTTTAATACTACTTTAATCGACGTTCCGAATCAGTTAAAATGCTATTAACAGCTAAATTGGGGTGATTTGCATGAAAAAGGATAAAAAGGATGAACTTGAGCTCGATGAGGAAGAAAAAGAAGCATTGCTTGAATACATGAGAATGCAAAATGAAGCCCTGAAACGTATTTTTAAAAATGCCGTTGATAAAGAAAAAAATGAAGGATGATTCCTCAATTTGTTTCATAAACCTCTTTTTTAAAATCTAGTATTATTTCCCCCGCCCTGAATATGATTAATAGAGAAATGATAGATTTTAGGGGGCATGCTAGTGGTAAAGAGAGAACTGGAGATTAAAAGTGGTCCTAGTACAACAAACAATAAAAATGATATTAAGGTGAATAACCAATTCAGTTTAACAATTAACTTAGGCGATTCATTAAATGTGCTGGCATTGATAGCCGGTATATATCTAATCAAAAGAATCACGAAAAAGAAAAAACTACAAAAGCATATGGAGCAATGGCCTTGATTGTTATTCAATCAGGGTCTTTTTCGCTGTTTGTTCCTAATTGACACAATATTTACTTTGTTATATAGTTTAACAGGTGAATAGTTCACTAAGTTAACTATTTTTCCAAAAAGTAATGGGGTGAAGGCAAAATGGATAACAACACAATCCAGGATTTAATTGACCGCTATGTAAACATTTCCTTTCAGGTACATAAAAAGGCGGAAGCCTTAATTAAAAATCAACTTGGAAACGAATTGACCAATGACCAGCACTACATCTTAAGGTATATCCACCAGACAGGAGAATGTACCTCAACAGAATTGGCCGAAGTGTTTCAGGTCAATAAAAGTGCAATAACAGCCATCATCACTCGAATGACGGATAGAGGCTTGATACAAAGAACTAGGGACGAAAAAGATCGCAGAGTGGTTTATTTAACACTAACAAAAGAAGGCATCGAACTGTTTCAAAGTGCCCAGGAAAAGGTCCATCAATTAGTTGAGTCTATCATTACCCAGTTCGATGAAACCGAAATCACAACTTTTATTAACACGTATGAAAAATTAGCACAAATTTTAGACAACAAGAAACAGGAAGAACTGGGGGAATAACAAGTGAGAGCCATCATTAAGGGGAAATGGTTTATCTTAATCGCTTGGATTGCAGTCATCGCTGCGCTTTTTATGGCTGCGCCAAATATGGAAAATCTCGTTCGAGAGAAAGGACAAATTTCCGTTCCAGAAGGCTCCCCCTCCACGCTTGCCGAAAAAATTCTCAAGGATGTTCAATCAAGTGAAAATAAGGGTAATTCCCTGCAAACGGCGCTTGTCTTCCATAGTGAAAAAAAATTAACGACGGACGACTTCGCTGATGCTGAAAAAGCTGTCAAAGAACTAGAAAGAAGTAAGGAGACGCTCGGAATCACTGAAATCCTCACCCATTTCACTCAAGAGGAACTGAAGGACCAGCTGGTTTCAAAGGACGGCAAAACAATCCTAGTTTCCATTAAAGTGACTTCGAATAATAGAGAAGCAAAGGAAATTGTCAAAGAATTAAATAAAGCGATTGATGATGTCAAACTTGATCATTACTATACAGGCGGCTGGGTGATTGGCGAGGACCTCGTCACAAACTCTCAGGAAGGACTGAAAAAAACCGAAGGCATAACGGTAGTTTTCATTTTAGCCGTGCTGCTGCTTGTCTTCAGATCAGCAGTGGCCCCTATTATTCCTTTGATAACGGTAGGGTTTAGCTATCTGACAGCTCAATCCATTGTTGCTATTTTAGTAGATAAATTGAACTTTCCATTATCAACCTTTACACAGATTTTCTTGGTTGCCGTCCTCTTCGGGATTGGAACGGATTATTGCATCCTGCTCTTAAGCCGCTTTAAAGAGGAATTGTCTTCGGATGAAAATGTAACAGAGGCCATCGTTAAAACATACAAAACAGCTGGAAAAACGGTCTTTTTTAGCGGTGTCGCTGTTTTAATCGGATTTGCTTCGATAGGTTTATCCACCTTTCAGCTATACAAATCCGCCGCA
Source organism: Neobacillus citreus (assembly GCF_018343545.2). GTDB lineage: Bacteria > Bacillota > Bacilli > Bacillales > Cytobacillaceae > Neobacillus > Neobacillus citreus. The sequence continues at coordinate 169,483 of NZ_JAGYPE020000001.1, forward strand.
GCTGTGGCCGTTGGAGTAGCGATTTTATTAATCGCACTCATCACGGTGGTGCCATTTTTCATGGCAGTACTTGGAAAAAAATTGTTTTGGCCGGCAAAAGGCAAGCTTGAGCATGGCGATAGTAAGCTATGGGGTGTAATGGGGAACTTTGCCCTGAAACGTCCATTGATTGCGTTTATTCTTGTTGCCATTATCGCAATACCTTTCCTATTCACATATAAGGATCAATTATCATTTAATTCGCTTGAAGAAATCAGCGATGAATATCCATCTATTAAGGGTTTTAATTTAATTGCGGATTCATTCGGTCCTGGTGAATCTATGCCGACACAAATTGTCATTAAAAATGACGATAAAATGAACACTACGGAATATTTGTCAATTACCGAAAAAATCAGCCAAGAACTCAAAAAAGTAAATGATGTCAAAACCGTCCGTTCTGTCACCCGCCCGACCGGCAAACCAATTGACGATTTTTATATTTCCAAGCAGGTGGCAAGCCTTGAGGACGGACTTGGCAAAGGAAATGACGGGATTAAACAAATCAGCGGCGGGCTATCTGAAGCAAGCAGCCAGATGGCAGCTAATCAGCCAAAAATGGAGCAGGCAACAGCTGGAATCAGCCAATTAATCTCTGGCACGAATGAAATCAAAACGAATCTGGCCAAGGTTCAAAGCGGCCTTTCAGATATCGAAACAGGACTTAAACAAGGTTCTTTAGGTTCAACACAAATAAAAGAAGGCTTAACCCAAATCAAAATCAATTCTCAAAAAGCTTTAGATGGAAGCAAACAATTACTTGCGGGCTATCAACAAACAGAAACTGGGCTGGGCACCCTATTAAGCAATTATCAAAAAACGGCCGCTGGGTTGGAATTACTAAGCAGCAGCCTTAATTTGCAAGCTAATTTTAATCAGTTGGAAACAGATTATCCGATTGTCCAGAATAGTCAAGACTACCAAACTATTAAGGCGACAATTGAAGGCATTCCAGGTAAGCCGGATGTCCCTGGAGCCTATTCGGCAGCAGAGCAGCTAGCTGCAGGCTTGAATCAACTTAACGCAGGCCTTAAAGAAGCACAAAACGGTCTTAATACGGCCAATAGCGAATTTGCGAAACTGATTTCCGGACAAGAACAATTAATCAGGGGTATGGAACAGCTCCTTCCGGGAATTACGGCACTTGAGTCTGGTTTATATCAAATGGAAGACGGCCAGGGACAAATCGTCGAAAACATGCCGAAGTTTACAGGCGGTCTGGATGGTATCAATAATGGCCAGCAGGAACTGCTTTCCGGGTTTGAAAATATCGGCAGCCAAATTAACCAGCTTTCAGACGGGTTAAATCAAAGTGCTGATGGATTAAACCAAGTCTCAAATGGGCTGGTAAGTGCCCAAGACTATTTGGCCGATGTATCCAAGCAGCAGCAAAATGGTTTTTATATCCCCCAGGATGTTTTGGACAGCAATGATTTTTCGAAAGTGCTGAATGCCTATATGTCAAAGGATCGCAAGGTCATGACGATTGATGTTGTCTTTAATAAGAATCCATACTCTAATGAGGCGATAAACAGAATACCAGTCATAAAGGAAGCTGTAAAACGTGCTGTTAAAGACACCAAGCTTGAAAATGCAAAGGTTGCAATTGGCGGTGTTTCAAGCATGCATCATGATTTGGATACCATTTCCAAAGGCGACTATTCCAGAACCGTTATTTTAATGCTTGCAGGAATCGGAATCATCCTGATCATCCTGCTCCGTTCATTGATAATGCCAATTTACCTAATCGGCTCTTTGGTCTTAACCTACTATACATCAATGTCAATCTCTGAATATATTTTTGTAAACTGGCTAGGATACACAGGAATCAGCTGGGCTGTACCCTTCTTTGCCTTCGTTATTCTCGTTGCGCTTGGAATCGACTACAGTATTTTCTTAATGGATCGCTTTAACGAGTATCGTGATTTACCTGTTGAAAAAGCCATTCTTGAATCAATGAAGAAGATGGGGACAGTCATCGTTTCAGCAGCTGTCATCTTAGGCGGAACGTTCGCAGCGATGATGCCTTCCGGTGTTTTATCATTACTAGAGATTGCTACGATTCTATTAATTGGTCTTGCCTTATACGCCTTAGTGGTTCTTCCGCTGTTTGTACCAGTTATGGTGCGCACCTTTGGAGAAGCCAACTGGTGGCCATTTAGAAAATGACACCAATGTACTATCATACAAACGAAATAGCACGCTGAATCCAGCGTGCTTTCTTTATTATTTCATTTTATGAAGGCTGACATCGAAAACAAAAATTAAGAAGAAGCTGAAGATTACAGAAATAAATAATGCCAGCAGTGGTTTGGAGTAATGAATTCTCAGTACTAGGAACATGACAATAACAAATATGCCTGACCAAAATAAATTCCAATTATGATGATAAGTGATTGCCCCTATTTTTATTGACAGATATTCGAGCACGAGGAACATCACTACATAAAAACCGATATACATTGCTTGAATCGATAATTTTTTCCCAAAAGGGTATTTTGATAAAAAAATCCATGTAGACAAGGGCATTCCTATTAATATAAGTAACATCATCGGAATGATGGCTGCCGGCAATCCATTCGGTTCCATCTGCCAAAGCTGATATTTATAGCAAATAATTTCGTATAATGCATTCCCTAGTGAGGAAAATAAAATAGTGGGATAATATTGTTTCCATTCCCTATCTGCCAGTTTAAAGGCAGCAATTATCCAAAGAATCGAATAGATAATGGCAATCATAAAATCTCTCCTTCAGATTTTATAATCCCAGTAAATGTAAATTTTTATCCCCCCTCAAAATTTTTCTTCATGGTTTTCTTTATATTTCAAAATGAAACTTTTCTAGACTTGGTCCGTAAATATACTTATGATCTTATATTAGGAATTTCCCCACGATTAAAAAATAGAGATAAAAAGAGTGAAATAATAAGGAGTGAAATATGTGGGTGTTACATTAAGCAAAGGTCAAAAAGTGGATTTAACCAAATCTCACCCAGGCCTTCAAAAAGTTGTTGTGGGATTAGGTTGGAATATCAATCAAAACGGATCGAATTTTGATTTGGATGCATCCGCTTTTTTATTAGGTCCATCAGGAAAAGTACAAGGCGACCAGGATTTTGTTTTTTACAATAATCCATCCGGAGGGAATGGAGCCATTATTTATAGCGGCGATAATCGGATTGGCTCCGGCGTTAAGGACGACGAACAAATACGAATTGATTTAAACCGGGTACCGGCTCACATCCACCGTATCGCCTTTACCATTACAATTCATGATGCCCAGGCGAAGCGACAAAATTTCGGACAAGTATCGGATTCCTATGTTCGAATATTTAATGAGGAAAACAATGAAGAATTATTGAGATTTAGTCTAGGTAGGGATTTTACAGTTGAAACCGCGATTGTCGCAGCGGAAATATATCGTCATAACGGAGAATGGAAATTTAATGCCATTGGCAGCGGATTTCAGGGCGGATTAGCGGCCCTTTGTGGAAATTTTGGGGTAACAGTTGATGATGCCCCTGTCAATTCGTCCTTTTCTGCTCCAGTTCAGCAGTCTGACCGCCAGTCCGGGAATTCAGTTCAACCAGGCTCACCCAATCAGTTTGCGGGAAATCCTTATCAAAGTCAGAGCAATAATTCCTATCAAACGCAGTCCTTTCCCCCGCAGAACGGGAGCCAAAATTATAATAATTATGATCCGTACCGCCAAAGTCAAAATCAATATGATCCATACCCGCAAAGCCAAAATACATCCCAGCAGCCGATCCATCTTCAGCCGGATTCTGCACAGCGACAACCTGCTTTTGGCTTTCCGTCTCAAACATTCCCTTCTTCAACAAACTCGCGGTCTACATATGGGGGCGATGATATCGTTTGCCCACGTTGTCATTCTTCAAATGTACGTACCGGCAAAAAAGGGTTTGGTTTGGGCAAAGCGGCAATTGGTGGCTTAATTCTTGGTCCTGTCGGTTTGCTAGGCGGGTTTATTGGACATAACCAATTAAAATTCACCTGCAATAGCTGTGGTAGTAATTGGTCCCCTTCGCAAACAGACTACGCGGAATGGGCAAACACGCAAAAAAGACGAGCCCAGGAATTATTTAATCGCTACAAGAGTCAGGATGTATTAGATGCCGTCGTTGCCGCTTGTGCATTGGTAGCCATGGCAGATGGTTATTTAGATGCTTCTGAACGGCAAAAGATGGTCGATTTTGTTAATCAAAGTGAAGAATTGCGTGTATTTGATACCACCAAAGTCATTCAAAGATTCAACTTTTTCGTCTCCAGGATTGAAAATGACCGAATGCTTGGCCGTGCCGAAGCATTACGGGCACTTGGGAAAATTCGCACCAAACCGGAAATTGCCCGCCTGGTCGCCCGCTATTGCATTGCCATCGGCTATGCTGATGGGAACTTTGACCATAATGAAAAGCAGATGGTCGTTGATATCTGCCACGAACTCGGGTTAAACCCAGCTGAGTTTTTATCGTAAGAGTGAAAAAAAGCCTCTGCTTTGGGATTTGGCAGAGGCTTTTCTCTATTTATTTTTCCAAACTCGCTTATTCTCGACTCGTTTTGTAAAACCTTTTGCATCTAGCTTTTCCAAGAACGGAATCATGTACTTGCGTGAAAGGTCAAGGACCTCTTTCGCTTCACCCACTTCAAATTCGGGCCCTGTAGCATTTTGAAGTTTATGAACGGCTTCTTTAAAAACATCTCCATGATAAGCAAACTGATCATCGAGCAACACAATCAACTCTTGGTCTTCTAGGAATCTTCGTAAATCCCCTTCCAGAGAATCCGGAATGCCTGCATCCGATAAATAGTCTTTTAAATAGCGAACTTTTAACTCATCCTTTTTCAATTCAGCAAGCAGATTTTCCGTCCGTTTTGCCCAGTTTTTTGGAACATGCGGTGAAAACTCAGCCAGCGAGACAAACTGTTCCCTCCGGTTAAATACCTTTTTAGAAATAGCATTTTCTACTACATAATCAAGAAGAGATTTTGAGAATTTTTTTTGCATCGATTGTAGAATTTCAGCTTTATTGACACCTTGTTTCATTGGATTTATATGATGATAATCCTGCAGTTTGTCATAAATATCTTCCTCGATAGACTGGATTAACTGTTGTAATGTATATTCCTTTCCATTAAAAAGAACAAATTCATCATCCTGGAGATGCTCTGATAAGATTTCTTCGTCCAAGGCAGTCCGTTTGATTAATTCTGGTAATGAGAGGCTTTTCGCTTCCAGCAGAGCGGCTGTTATCCGTTCTTTAGGCGTGCCAACTTTTTTCTTCTCCAGTTCCCCTATCGTTTGCTCTCCAAAGCGATACTTATTTCCCCTAGGATCAATAACCCAGCCGCCGCCAATCGTTTCTGTCGGGCTTGGCCGTCTTAAGATGAAACGATCACCGCGTTTGGTCAGGATTTCTTCCTCAAGTCTCAGCTGGCAAAGGATTTCACCGTTCTCTTCTTTGATTTCATTTCGGTCAAAAAAGACAATCCGTCCCATTACTTCAGCAGTCCCAATATGCAGTTTAATCGGCATCCGCTGCTTGATTAAATGCTCCAATTCCTCTACAACACGAATGGCGACATCTATTATTCTGGTTACAATAAAATGCTCCGAGGAAACAAGAACTTCACCGCGTTCCAAATCCTCTTTTGAGACTCCTGACAGGTTAATTGCCGCACGTTGTCCGGCGTAAGCTCTCTGGGAAGGTTTGTGATGAACTTGAATCTGCCGGGCTCGGACCTCCAGCCCTTTAGGCATGATTTTTAAAGCCTGCCCCTCTTCCACCGTGCCTTCATAAACCGTGCCGCGGACAACTGTCCCCTGCCCTTTCACAGTAAACACCTGGTCAATCGGCAGGCGGAACGCTCCTTTGGCATCGCGCATCTCTTGTTCCTTGAGCTTTTTAATGATTAGCTGTTTTATTTCTTCAATTCCTTTTTTAGATAAACTGTCAATTAAAACAAATGGTGCATCCTCAAATACAGTGCCTTGCAGTTCTGCTAAAATATCATCCTGTACAAGTTCAATGAATTCTTCGTCTACCCGGTCTATTTTTGTTATGGCGATGATCCCGTTTTTGACACCGAGAAATTTTAAGATCTCAAGATGTTCTTTTGTTTGCGGCATGACACCTTCATCGGCTGCCACAACCAGTACAACCAGATCAATTCCGGCAACTCCGGCAATCATTTGGCGAATGAAGCGTTCGTGCCCGGGGACATCGATAACGGAAATCTGGATTTCCTCATCTTCATATAATGGAGCAAATCCGAGTTCAATCGAGATTTGCCGCTCTTTCTCTTCTTTTAATCGGTCTGTATCAACATTGGTAAGGGCCTTCGTTAAGGATGTTTTCCCATGGTCAATATGCCCCGCCATTCCAATCGTAAAATATCTCTTTTCCAAGCTTGCCACCTTCTTTAACGGTCTTCTTCTCTACTGTAGCCTTTATATGGGGATTGTTCAAGCGAACTTTATTAGACAAGTATTAATATGTCTTAAATTGAAAGTAATGCCCCAACCGCACCACAGTACTCCCCATTTTTTAAAAACGTTGGCTGCAATCCAAGCATCTTCATATAGGTCTCAAGAATCTCTGTCAAAAACGGATTTCCTATCAATGAACTCCCGATGAACACGATTTCTTTCACCATATGTTTGGCTGCAGCCTGCAGCGTTAATAACATGATCGTTTCCCCAATCATATTAGTCAAAGCAGCCATCCTGTCTGCATTGGTATGCTTAACATTCAAACCTTTCGCAAAATTAGCCGCAGTAAGGTCACCGTTAATTGGAGGCTTGTCGGACTCATATATATCCTTTACTAGCAAATCAAGATTTTCCTTCTGTCCCTTTGCCGCCAATGTGGTTAATTGCTGATAGTCCAACTCATTGGTAAGAATCGTGCCAAGCCCCATGAATGTTCCACCACCAACCCCACTGCCGAGTATACGTACATACCTTTCTCCATCTACCAAATGCCAGGAAGTTCCTGTCCCTACGTTAACAATGATATATGGCTCCGGCATTTTCTTTCCCTCTTCAAGTAAAAATAGCCTGACCCCTTCACAGGTTGCCTGAAACTCAGGAACTATCGTGCCGTTCGGGAAAAATTCCCCTTGCAAAATATGAGCCTTTCCTCCTGTTAACGCAGCCATTACATTCGGGGCGACCGCTTTTAACCAGGAAATAGCTGACTCTAATTCACCGATTGGATATTTTTTATAATGCATTACACCACGTTCTTGAAAAGCAATTTTTATTAAAGAACCGCCTGCATCGATTCCCACCTTTTGTACCGTCAATCCTATCACCCCTTCAAGAAATACAATTATTTAATTCATTTTAAAAGGATATCAACCCGCCATGTCAAATCCTATATGTATCAAGACTAGGAGGACCAAAAATGATTAAACTAGTGAAGGTTTTAAAGAAAGAAGAACAAATCCTGCATAATCTCATGCAATTTTATATTTACGAATTCAGCCAATTTATACCTGCTATCACTCTGGAGGAAAATGGCGCTTATAAGCCCTTTAATTTAACGCCATATTGGAACAGTCCTAGCCATCATCCCTTTTTTATAAAAAAAGATGAAGAATTCATAGGCTTTGCTTTAGTAGAAAGTGCCACAGAATCGGAACCAAATACCATTCTAGAATTCTTTATCATTCGCAAATATTCAGGGAACGGCTTTGGAAAATTAGCCGCAAATGATATTTTCACTCTTTTCCCTGGGAAGTGGCGAGTCACTCAAATCGAGAAGAACGAACCGGCCAAGGCTTTTTGGAGGAGTACCATTTCAAAATTCACTGGAGGTAGATTCAACGAAACTATTGATAAAAGAAGATGTACTATACAAGAGTTCGTAACAGTTTGATAAAGGGGTGCCTTTTAGACACCCCTCCTTAAATTCTTCTGTTATGGTCTTCTTTTTTCAAAATGACTAATGAAAAAGCCTGGTGCTACCTGCATATCCATCACCAATTTGAAGCCATTTTTTTGATATAAATTTTTGGCAGGTTGATTGTCTTTACCAGTGGAAACCTTAAATACCTGTATATTCTGATCGCTGTCCTCAACTGCATTTAAAAGTTTCTTGGCAATTCCCTTTCTGAAGTGTTTAGGGTCGACTACCATTCGGCAAATCGTCAGTTCTTTGCCTTCGATTTCATAAGAAACTGCTCCAGCAAGTTCCCCCATTTCAAAAAAGCCTAGAAAAAATTCACCGGAATTCAGAAATTCTTCAAAACTCTCCTTTAGAGGCGGGATATCATCAAAGCCTACTATTCTTGCTTCCACTAGATAAGCGGACCTTTGCAGGTTATATAAGTCCTTAGCTGTACTTAAATTTTTCACATCTATTATTTGTATCATAAAGTTAATTCCTTTTAGTAATTTTCTTTTTTAATTTCAGCATAAACTGGCGATCGCCTATTCATTATGAGAAAGATGTTCAACCCGATTATAAGCTTTAATGATCCAGCCATTTTCCTCAAAATGAATATCATTAAGACAAGCGTTATCAATCCTCGACTTTCCGTAGCCTAATTCCCCATCTGACAAATGGGCGAGAATGGCATTGATAACGGCGCCGTGGGCGACTAGCAAGACGT
>NZ_JAGYPE020000001.1:178258-349469 GCF_018343545.2 Neobacillus citreus
CAGTCCTCCGATAAGACGTTTAATCAGGGCGTCTGCACTTTCTTGATTCGTATAATTTCTGTCAGGGAAAGCCGTCCTTATTTCTTCAATTGTCATTCCTTCTGCGTCACCAAAGGACTTTTCCTTAAAATCGTCCATCACAACTAAAGGAACATTTATATAAGTCTTGATAATTTCCGCTGTCTTTTTTGCTCGTTGTAATGGACTGGTTATAATAACATCCCATTGTGAATTTTTTAGGTATTCTCCACTTTCCTCGGCCTGCTTGATTCCTTTCGCGTTTAAGGGGATATCCGATCTTCCTTGTAGTCTTCCTATAGCGTTCCATTCAGTTTCCCCGTGTCGTACGATGCAAATCTTTGTAATGTTAATCCTCACCTTTCAATCATTAATGGGAACTCTTGCTTTAAGCGGCCACTTCTTTAATCCATTCATTTGTTTATTTATATATAGTTTAAAAATCAATTGCTTATACAATTTAACCTTCCAAACTTAGCCACCGCAATCTAATTATATTTTCCTTCAAATTTTTATAATTGTAAATTTCCTTAAGTTATTCAAATGTAAATTGGACTGCTTTTTTACCAATTATAAATACACCTCAAGTCTTAGTTGAAAATAAACCCCTGGTACATCGTGGAAAATCAAAGGATTTCTTATGCTATATATAGAAGATGTATGAAAGATAAGGGGATGGAAATGATGAAGAGAATTTTAATACTACTATTGGTTATAACCGGCTTATATATTGTTTTTAACCAATCCTACACATTCGATGTATTTGGTTCAGGTAAAAATGATGGGCAAGTTGCCATTACCAATGATACGAAGGTGATCAATGTAGATGTGGGCAGTGTCAAGACAACCATTATTCCTGAAGACCGGAAAGATTTAAAGGCGGTTTATGAAGGCAAACAAAAGCTGACTGTTAAGGACAATGGGGATGCTGTAGAGGTTTCGCTAAAGAGCAAATGGTTTACATGGTTCAATTGGGGAAATAACAAAAGCAATCTAAAAATCTACATTCCGGAGGAATACAATAGAGATATGACCATTGATCTTGGATCCGGATATTTAACTTTTTCCGGGGAATCCAAAACTAAACCAATGCAATTACAAAAATTAACTGTTGATATCGGATCTGGATATATAAAGCTTAACAATCTCGATGTGAAAGAGCTTAATCAGAGCGTATCATCAGGAAAGGCAGACATCAATTTTGTTAAAGCTGATAAAGGTATATTTGATCTCAGTTCTGGAGTTCTCGACATTAAGCATTATTCTGGTGCATTAGCTGCCGACGTCAGCTCGGGGAAGTTGGCGGTTCAAGTTGATGAATTAAGGGATTCCGTCAAAATGGATGTCAGCTCAGGTTTAGTTAATCTTGACCTGCCCGATGATGCTGATTTTAAATTAGATGGCGCGTTTAGCAGCGGTTTGATTAAATGCGACTTGCCATTGCAAGAAAAAGTCCAGGATAAAGACAGCATCAATGGTACACATGGGTCTGGAAAGCATGCTGTTGATTTTGATGTTTCAAGCGGGATCATTCATATTTATTAATCACTCTATGTATATGGTTTCCTAACCTTCTAAAAAAGCGGCGCTTGTTAATGAGTGCCGCTTTTTGAATGGTAGTATTCTGCAGCAACCTTCCAATCCTCCAAAAACACTGACCAAAGATTAGGACGGCGCCTGACTGCTAAGGGATGATAGCCGACGGCAGTAGGGTAACCCTTAATTTCATGAATGGCACCACGAAGCAATTTTACCTCTGCTTCCGAATTGCCGAAAAAGGATTGAACCGCTACGTTTCCAAAGCAAAGAATCAGCTTAGGCTGCTTTTCCTCCAGCTGCTGCTTTAGATGAATCATGCATGTTTCACGCGTATGTTCTTTGTCATAGGCTCTTACCGGTTTTCTTTTTAAAATAAAGGTCACGTACAAATCGTCCATGGTGAAACCAACATGATGGGCAGCCTTTTGAAGAGTTTGCCTAGTCCCACATACGAATGGATTTCCTTCCCTGTCCTCGCGGGCTCCCGGGTTATCAAGAATTATCATAATCGGGGCTTCCGGGTTCCCCTCTCCCCAAACCATCCGTGAACCATGCTTATCTAAGCCGCACTCACTGCAGTTTTTTAAGTCTTCCGGAGTTGGCTCTTCCGGCCACAATATTGGACAAAAGTCTGACATGTTATCCCTCCAGCCATTTTAAAAACTAATGGTAGTTTAACCTTTTTCCATTTATATAAATACGAAAAATAGCGAGTGGGTTTCCCCACTCGCTTTTGTTTAATTCGTAAACACAAACTCCGTCCGACTCCCGGCTTGCCCCGCGATAACCTCAAGTCTTGCATCAATTCGTTCCTTTAATTCCGGAACGTGCGAAATGATTCCGACCAAGCGCCCGCTGCTTTGGATATCCATTAACGCTTCAATCGCCTGTTCAAGTGATTCAGGGTCTAGTGTACCGAATCCTTCATCGATAAACATGGTTTCGAGCGAAACCCCGCCGGCATAGTTTTGTACCACATCTGCCAGACCAAGCGCAAGTGACAAGGAAGCCTTAAAGCTTTCTCCGCCTGATAATGTTTTAACGTGGCGTTCCTGGCCTGTGTATTGGTCAAATACCAGCAATTCCAAGCCGCTTTGGGCATTCCCTTTAGCACGGTCTGTTTTTCGCAGCAACTGGAAACGGCCTGACGTCATTTTCTTCAATCTGTGATTAGCTTCTTGTAAAATATCATCCAAGAAAGCTGCCAACACATACCGTTCAAAGGTAATCCGGAAGCTGTTCTGGCCCTTCGTAATCTCGTAAAGATGTCCAATCAGCTTATACCGTTCCTCAAGGACCTTCATTTTTTCATTTAATTTTTCCACACGGTTGAAGATTTCTTCGTTATCCCGTTTTTTCACAAAAAGGTCCGTATAATTGCGGTTTAACGCCGCTATTTCACTGTCAATGGTCGCAAGCTCATTTTTAAGCCCGTCCACATCTGGAGTTTTCACATTCATTAGTTTTTCCGTTAATTCATTCAATCGGTCGGAAACAGAACGTAATTCCTCCCTAAACCCGCGAATCTCTGCTTCGAGGCCGCGAATCACAGCTTCAGAAAGTTTTGACGCATGATAGACATTATAGTTTTCGAAGCCCTGTTCCACCAATTTATTCTTGAAAATCTCACGTTCAGTGGTTAATTCCTGCTGTTTCGAATCAAAGTGCTTCTCGGCGTCCTGCAATCTTGCAGATTCGGCAGCAAGCTTTGCATTTACGGATTGCAAATGCCGTTGTGCCTCTTCTAACTGTTTAATTAGCGCATCATAGCGGTTTTTAGAGATGGTGAGTGCTTTTTCATATGCTGATTCAGAACGGAGATTCTCCGGAATTGTATTCATCATTCTAGTCAGAATTGTCTTCTTCTCAGTATATTGAACTGTCAGTTCCGAAACTTCTTGTCCTAATAGTTGAATCGCCTTTTGCAGCTTTTGTTTTTCTAATTCCTGATTCCCCAGTTCCCTCTTAACCAAATCGAGCTTATTCATTTTTTCCGCTAATTTTCGTTGCGTTTCCTGCAGACTATTTTTCTCAGCAAGAAGCTCCGATTTCAGAAGTGGTAAATCAGGTTCGGAGAACTCAGCACGGTAACCGCGAATTTCCTTTAGGACTTCCTCTACTGTTTCCCTTTGTGTATTTTCTGCAGACTGGCACTGGTAAAGCTTTGCTTCATCAAGAGATTTATCTTTTTCCCATTTAGACGCTTGTACTTTCGCTGCCTTCATGTCTTCTTCACTTGGAACACTTCCATCGTGCAGGACGGCTTTAGCAGGGTGATGTTCAGAACCGCAAACTGGGCAAGCTTCCCCCTCGTGCAATTGTGCGGCTAAAAGAGAAGCCTGTCCATGCAGCCATTTTTGCTCCAGTTCTTCCACAAGGGCCTTTGCATCTTGAAATCTGGCAGCCGTATTTTCATATCGCCCTGTAATTATTTGCAGTTCCTGTTTAGCCTTGTGATGGCGGCCAAGCAAGTTTTCAAATTTGTCAAGACGCTCAAGCTCTGACTGCAGTTTTTCAATCAGCTGTTTATTTTCAACAAATGCCAGCTGGCCTTTTTCAATTTCCTCTTTTTGCTGTTGAAGGAGTTTTAACTGTTGTTCTGTTAATTCAAGATTACGTTCCGTTTTCACCTGGTTGTTTCTTGAGGTTTGCAAGGAGGTTTCTACCTTACCAACCTCTTTCATTAAAGATGCAAATGAATAAACATCCTCTTTCATGTTAACTAACCGGTTTATTTCCTCTTGTGCTGTTTGCCGGTCTGCTTCTCTTTCGAGTTCCATCTGGAGGCTTATTTCTGACTGTGCCTTGAGGCTAGTTAAATTTCCTACCTCCGTTTTTAGTGTAGCAACATTAGCATTTAATCGATCCAATTCGCTCTTCAAACGATGGCATAACTCTTCCTGTTTGGCTAAAAGGGCCGCTTTTTGGGCACGCTGAACCTGTCTTTCTTTTTCCAAGAACAAATCAACCTGAGATTCCAAAAGAACCTTCTTTTCCTTCAGTTCTTCCTTCTTTTGCAGCTGTTTAAGCGTCTCTTCTGCTTCAAACAACATGCCTTTAAGAGCATCCTGCTGCTTTACCTTTTCCTTTAACTCTTCAGACAACTGCCCCAATAATTCCCCCATACCGGCAATTTCAGCTGTCAATAACGGCATTATGATGGTGTCATTGTCACTTCCGGCTGCTACATATTCCCGAAGTTCATCATTGGTCACTGCTTGAATCCGACGAATGGCTTCGTTCCTAGCCTGTACTTGGTCTTCAACGGACTTTTTCAGTTCATTCGCTTCCTCTTTCAGCTTATCCTCAACCATTTTATAAAGCTGCGTATGGAACAGCCGCTGCAATATGACTTCCTTATCTTTACTGTCTGATGTTAGCAGCTTGCGGAATTCGCCTTGAGGTATCATTAAGATCTGCCGGAATTGATTGGAATCAATCAGCATGATTTCTTTAATTTTTTCCTCTACATCGTTGATTTTGGAGGCTAACAGCTTTTTCTCCCCTTCGGCGTCCCACATATATAATTCGGCTTTTGCACCAATTGAAGTGTAGCCGTCACCTTTTTCCTTTGGTTTCAACTGCTGAGGCGAGCGGGTAATGGAATAGACCTTGCCCCTTAATGAAAAATCCAGAGAAACCTCGGTCAGCAAATCATCCTTGGCAAATTGACTCCGGAGTTCGGGACCGTTACGATCCTCGCCGCTTGCCTTACCGTAAATGGCATAGCTAATCGCATCGAAAATCGTCGTTTTTCCAGCACCCGTTTTTCCAGATATGACGAACATCGTCCGATTGCCCAGTTCCGTAAAGTCAATCACTTCCGTTTCAGCATAAGGGCCAAATGCTTTAATCGTTAGTTTTAACGGTCTCATCTTGAGCCTGCCCCCTTCAACACTTTATCGATGATTTCTGACATGGCATCTTTTTTATCCACTGTAAATTCAGACGTTGTCATCTCATTGTAAAATTGTTCAAACAAATCGATTTCCGACTTTTTCTCACTTCGAAGGGCATTGAAGGATTGTTTTTTCTTTAAATCGGTCATCTCAATTTTCCGCTCTAAATGAAGCACGTTCGGGTATACTTGGCGCAGCTTATTAATTGGGTCAATAAGAGCTCCTTCATCTAATAGGTTAATTTTTAAATAGTCTTGAGTCCGTTCTTTTTCATAAAATTGCGGGTCCAGCAGTTGTTCAAGATATCCCTCCATCTCGCGCATATCATGTGATGGAGTAAGAGAACGGTAACGGTGTTCAAAGTTTCCCTTCTCATCCATTTCAATGATGGAAATAGACTTTCTTTGTTTGGCTTCGGAAAAAGAATATTTTAACAGAGAGCCAGAATATTTAACCTTTTCGTGGGTAATCGCATCAGGGCTGTGAAGGTGGCCCAATGCCGTATAAGAAAATGGCTCAAACAATTCTGCGCCGACGCATCCTGAGCCGCCAACGGATAAGATTCGTTCAGAATCGGATTGAACTCCGCCTAATACAAAGGCATGTCCAACCAAAACATTCGGTTCATTCGGGTTTAAAGTTTCTTCGATTTTGCCAATCATCCTCTTCATCGCTTCTTGATGGGAGTGGATGGAGTCATCCTCTAAAAGCTGGCGTACGACCCCAGGCTCTGCGTACGGTACGAGATAAAAGTTTACCCCGTTAATCCGAACTGGATCAAAGCTGTTCGTGAGTTTGCCTGATAAATAAAATTGGCTGTGCTTGTACCATGAACTGCCAAACGAAAGGCGCTCCGCGCTGTCATGATTTCCGGCAATGGCTACAATCGGGGTTTTTAATTCAACATTTATTTTAAAAAGGATTTCGTCAAGAAGTTCAACGGCATCGGTAGGAGGAACAGAACGGTCGTAAAGATCACCGGCAATGACAACTGCATCTGGTTTCTCCTCCCCAACTACGTCCACGAATTGGTATAGGACTTCGCGTTGATTTTCCGTCATGTAAACGCCGTGTACCAATTTTCCTAAATGCCAATCAGCGGTATGGATAAATTTCATCTGCATCACTCCATGTTTTAAATACGTTTATACAATACTATTATTATAGCAAAATATATAGCAGGCTTGCCTTGGAAATGGGTTATGTTTTTTGGAAGATGGGGGGATAATATCCATTGTGTGGGGAGACAATAAAAAACAGTCCGGTACAAGTACCAGACTGTTATAGTTAGTTTGATAAAATTACTTCTTAGTTACGTTAGCAGCTTGTGGTCCACGAGCTCCTTCAACTACTTCGAAAGAAACTTCTTGGCCTTCTTCTAAAGTTTTGAAACCTTCAGTTTGGATTGCAGAGTAATGTACGAATACGTCGTTTCCGTCTTCTCCTTCGATGAATCCGAAACCTTTTTCTGAGTTAAACCATTTTACTTTACCGTTTTTCATAAAAAAAAATCCTCCTATTGGCTTGAAAAAAGCCATGTGTAAAATTCACCAAATTACAACGCAGATAGCTTTACTCATTACTTCATCCAAACTTCGGTCAAAACCTTGATCAAGCATATTACATAAATCTAATCTCGTGCAACGGCTGTTTACAATTTATCATTATTTAGTAGGAAAGTCAAGGAAGGGCAAGACGACATAAACCGACATGATTATTGCCAATCCCATGATTTTTTATTATTCTAACAATAATAATTTACTTTTAATCTATCAGATGAGGAAGAAAACAAGAATCATATGTCGTTTTTTGAAGAAAAATATTTAGGCTTTCCTTTCGGAAAAGTCGTGACTGGTTAACTATTTAAATAGGAAAACCGAAGAATTCAATTCTTCGGCGTAACTGCTGGTACTTCTTCCTCTTCTTTAAACTTATCCAATATGGTGATGGTATCGACCAAATGATTGTTGAAAATCTGTCTTGCTACTGCTAACAGGTCGATAATCATAGGATCCTTTAACGTGTAGATAACTTTGTTTCCATCCTTGGTGCCCGATACGATATTTTTCGCTCTTAGTACCTGCAGCTGCTGTGAAACAGCCGAGCCTTCACTGCCCGCAAGTGTCTGTATTTCATTGACACTTTTTTCTCCCTCGGCGAGAATTTCTAAAATACGAATTCTTAATGGATGAGCCAAAGCTTTAAAAAACTCTGCTTTAAATCGCTGCATTTCTAAATTCAATTCATCATCACCTTTACTGTAAAACTAGAAGGTAGCCGTTAATTTCTGTCTGCTTCCCTCTTTTGCCTCTGTACCGGAAAGCTTCTTACATTCTCTAAATGCAAAATGCTTACAGCCTAGGCATTTATTTTGATTTATTTCCTTCAAAGCATATTGAATGGCTTCACCGGTATGAGCAAAGAAATGTTGTTCACCAACAACCTCGTATAACCCCGTCTTTTTCAATACACTTTCCGGCTGCGGATTTATTCCTGATATTAATACTATACCATTTTTGGAAAAGTGGCGTACAATACTTGCCAAATTCGCTTCCCCTGTTGTGTCCATAAATGGAACCCTGCCCATCCGCAGCAACAGAATCTTGGGACGATAATTGATGGTATTCATGATCGTTTCTTCAAATGTAAGGGCTGCACCAAAGAACAGCGGTCCTTCAATATTAAAGATGCTAACCTGCGGACAGTCGTGTGTGTCGGTCACCATCCCAGTTTCCACCTTGGCCCGATTGGTTTGCGGGTTGGGCAGCGCTTTAGCCGTAATCATGACGTCGCTCATCCGTTTGACAAACAGAATGGCTGACATGACCAAACCTACCTCCACCGCCACGGTCAAGTTCACAAAGACTGTTAATACAAATGTGACGACAAGAACAAGAGAGTCCGTTGATTTTGTTTTAAAAATATGGGCAAAAACTTTTTGCTCGCTCATATTCCAAGCAACGACCATTAATATCGGCGCCATGCTGGCAAGTGGAATAAACGAAGCATATGGTGCAAAAAAGATTAACACAAGCAGTACCACAATTCCATGAAAAATCCCTGATAACGGTGAAACTGCTCCATTTTTTATATTTGTTGCTGTCCGGGCAATGGCACCTGTCGCCGGAATCCCACCAAATAATGGCGTAATCATATTGGCAATACCCTGCCCGACAAGCTCTTTATTGCTGTTGTGACGACCGCCCGTCATCCCATCTGCGACCACGGCAGAAAGAAGCGATTCAATCCCGCCAAGCATGGCTATAATAAAGGCCGGCCTGATCAATTCTAGGATGATATCCATATTTAACTCAGGCACATGCAGAGCGGGCAGCGTACTAGGAATTTGACCATAGGCCGTTCCAATGGTTGCTACCGCACCATGATAAAACAATGAAGCAGCGGCCGTTGATACGACTAAACCGATTAAAGGCCCCGGAACCTTTGGCGCGATTTTTGGTGTTATGATAATCGTTGCCAAACAGATCACTGCTGTTAAAATACTGAAAATATTCGTAGATCCAAGGTGCACAACAATTTCCTTAATGTTTAAAATAAATTCCTCATGCTTTTTGATGCCCTCTAAACCTAGGAAACTAGCAATCTGTCCTGTAAAAATGGTTACCGCAATACCTGCGGTAAAGCCGATGGTAACAGGCCTTGGGATATATTTAATCAGCGAACCAAGCTTAAATATCCCCATTAAGACAAGGATTACTCCAGCCATAAAACCCGCAATCAGCAGGTTTTCATAGCCATACGTCATGACGATTCCGAACAAAATCGGAATAAACGCACCTGTTGGACCGCCAATTTGATACTTGGAGCCGCCGAATAAGGAGATAAGAATCCCGGCAACAATGGTCGTATAGATTCCATACTCTGGCTTCACTCCGGAAGCAATGGCAAAGGCCATACCAAGGGGGATCGCAATCACCCCGACAATCAACCCTGAGAGCAGATCCTTTGGTACACTCTTTAAAGAATAATGATGGAATCTTTTGTCTGTAAACATACTCACCCTTCTTATCACCTATTTTTGTATATCTGATTATTTGAATATATAATAATAGATAAAAATAATCAATAGTAATTGTTAAATGAAAACTCGTCGATTGGCGAGTCCGATAGGACGAAGACAGAGACGTAGTTGAATTTATGCGTTAAGTATAAAAATTGGAAAAATTTTATACTTATTATCTAAAAAATATACAATTGTTTTCTTTTTTTGTTTATGGTACAATAGCATAGCGATGAGCTGAATTGCATAAGACGAGAAAACATTCCTTTTAGGAGCGCACAATGTGGAGTGTGGTTTTTTCGCCGCAATACGCAAAGACGCCTGAATTTTTCAGGCGTCTTTTTTATTTTGTTTTTATTAAAATTAGCACTTTTTTCCTAATTCCTTTAAAATATATTTGGGAATTTATTTTTATAAGTGGAGGAATCCGTTATGAATAACCACGAAATAGATTACAAAATTTACGGCGATGATATGCAGTTTGTGGAGGTGGAGCTGGACCCGCAGGAAACAGTTGTCGCAGAAGCGGGAAGTTTCATGATGATGGATGACGATATTCAGATGGAGACCATTTTTGGTGATGGTTCTGGAGGTAGTGGCAGCGGCCTAATGGGCAAGCTGTTTTCAGCGGGAAAACGCGTGTTAACAGGTGAAAGCTTATTTATGACAACCTTCACGAATGCAGGTGCAGGTAAACGCCATGTATCCTTCGCTTCCCCTTACCCTGGAAAAATCATTCCGATGGATTTAAGTCAGTTTAACGGCAAAATTGTCTGTCAAAAGGATGCATTTCTCGCAGCGGCAAAAGGAGTTCAGGTCGGCATTGAGTTCCAGCGAAAAATTGGCGTTGGCTTCTTCGGCGGCGAGGGCTTTATCATGCAGAAGCTTGAAGGCGACGGAATGGCGTTTGTTCACGCAGGTGGAACGATCATTAAAAAGGATCTTCTTCCTGGTCAAAGTTTGCGTGTTGACACAGGTTGTTTGGTAGCAATGACTCGTGATGTCCATTATGATATTGAGTTTGTAAAAGGCGTTAAAACGGCATTGTTCGGCGGCGAGGGCTTATTCTTTGCAACATTGCGTGGTCCTGGCTCAGTTTGGATTCAGTCGCTGCCATTCAGCAGGCTGGCAAGCCGGGTATTTGCTGCAGCACCATCACGAGGCGGCGGCAAGGATGAAGGCAGCATCGCCCGCGGTCTTTTTGATATGTTTAATGGCGATTAATTAATCAGTGGAATTGCCTTAATTCAGCAGAAAACGAAAATAAACCGGGCCGCCCAGCCCGGTTTTTGTATTGTATTATTTAACATGAAGCTTTCTCAGCTCCATAAATGCCTGCTCTCTTTTTAAATTATAGGACTGCCATGATCTATCCTTTGTTAGGGCCTCCTTCTGCCTGACTTCTAAAATTTGCGTCAAACCTTCAATATTCTTATCTTTTTCGTAAAGGTCGATTAACCCCAGAACGCCAGTATAGGACAGGCTGTCAAAGTGGTGAACATCAATTTTCCCTGCTAATTCATAGCGGTCGAGGTTCTTACTTACGACAATTTGATTAGGATCGATGACAGTCATGACTGTGTAATAAAGCAAGGATGAAATAAAGAAAAAATGAAATAACGACAGCCGCTCTATCCAAACTTTCACCAATGTATAGGTAAAAATAAACACTAAAAATATCATAAACGAGTGTGCCATGACTCTTATAAAGGTAAACCCATAAGCAGCTTCATACATACTTAACCTGATAAAAGCCGAGCATAGCATCACAGCACTTGAAAACACCAAAAGTGTCAGCAGGATTTGCGTAAATCTTTTTATAAAATGAGATGTCAAGCCCACGAAAGTCAACACAACCACAATGATCGATAAATTAATGATGGTGACGAATAACAGTTCAAAAAAGCCCTTCCTAGCGTACTCCGCATAGGTATAATCACCCTGAAGGGTTCCACTGAAGAAATATTTAAACTGAACTACGGTAAATAATAGATAAACGATATTTATTAAACAAAGAACCGTTATGGTGATAATCGCATCCACTTTCAATCCCTGTTGGAACTCAGGCTGCTTGATCACCTCAATTTGCTTTTTAATCAAGATTTGCATAAACCCAAAGAATGCTGCCGTAAAAATAAGAATGACAATTAACCTTATTATGCCTTCCGCATCTAATACCTCGAACCAATTCGGAATTCCTCCCATAATCCGTTCAAACTGAGTATCCGCCGACATAAGAAGACTTAAAACCACAAATAGGACTGGGATTGAGATTAGAATACCGATGAAAACCTTTTTCCAGATGATAAATTTATCTTCATCCACACCACGTTTTACACCGCTTCCAATCAACTTAGTCATTGCCGCATTATACTTGATTGCATCTAACAGTCTAAAAAACAAATAAGGTATAAACCAGATTTTATTCCACTGCATACTTTTCGGACTTGTTACAATGACTATATGAAAAACAACTAGCACAGGTATCACTAAAATGTTTAATACATTAAAAAATTTATTATCATTTAGAAAGTAGCTTGCGGCCAGAAGCCAGATGCAGCATAGAACCAGGTAACCGAAACGTTGGTGGGTAAACGTAAAGCGTCGGTACCGCCAAAAAAATACTCCATAAAAAGCCATCAGAAACACCAAATATGAAATCCCTACTTGCCCACGAAAAAATGATTCTTCAGCTAAAATCCCTAGCAACAAGCACAAACCTAAAAACAGCCAATCCGTTTTTTCCATTTTGCTTTCCATATTCATCCCTCATTTACATTGTTTTTCTATATACATCGTATTACTAGGTAATATCGCAAAAAAAACTGCTTATATCGACGCTTTCCTCCCCCAGCGATAGCCAAGCATACTTATTGGGTACAGAAATATCGTAAAAATGATACAAGCAATAATAAATGTTTTTGTTAACAAAGGAGCAAACCATGAATGTGGTATGATTTCGAAAACAGTTAACGTCATTAAAATTAAGTTAGGTATGAGCGATAAAAGAAATGTTTTTCTAAGCAGCTTTCGGCCGCCATGTCCAAAGCCTTTGCCGATTTCATACCCCAATAACGCCCAAAAAAACATATACAAGAAGGCAATTAAAGTGGGAATGGATGTTAGATGATTCCAAATTGATGTCAGCCACGACCATTGGTACAAATTATGTATAAGCGTAAGAAAACTGCCTCCTGCAAAAAAAATAATATTGAGGAGAATAAACAGCCATTTCATATTGCTAGGAGTGACGGAAAGTTCTTCCTTCCAAGCGGCAGCTAGTTCTTCCGGTCTGCCGAGCCTTGCAAATAAAAGGTCCTCAAGCTTCCCATGAGCGGTATCTTCAAAGGATTCCAAGATGATTTCATCAATATGGGTCTCGTATTCGCGAAGAATATTTTCTTTATCTTTGTGAGTACCGAGTTCTTGGGACAGTTCATTAAGAAACTTATTCTTCAGCTGTTCCATGCTTCGATCTCCCAATAACTTTATTCATTACTTTTACAAAGTCCTGCCATTCTTGTGTTTTTTCTGCGAGCACTTCTTTTCCAGCGTCAGTGATGCAATAATACTTACGGGCCGGTCCCTTCTCCTGCTCCTGCCAATAGCATTCAATGTATTCCTGCTTTTCAAGCTTATGGAGAGCGGGATATAATGTCCCTTCCTTTACACTTAAACCATTTTCACTGCGCTGCTCTAATTCCTTTACCAGCTCGTAGCCATACATGTCACGCTCGTTTAATAATTGTAATAAGATTAACGATGTGCTTCCCTTTACCAGTTCGCGGTTAAACATTTTTTTCACCTACCTAGATTTATTAGGTATATAGAAATTCTACAAGACAATTTTTGCCTTGTAAAGGGTTTTTACATAAAAAGTGGCGATTTTTAAAAAAAATCGCCACCCCCTTGAGTCTTTTTATTTCATTTTGAAATCATCCTGCTGACGCTCAATATACTCATCACGTTCGCCGCCATCAGACAATTCCTCGGAAAATCCATAACCCGTGTCACTCTGCACCAAGTTGCTTGTCCTGATTGTTTTTGGATGTAAATTGTTATTAGGTGCAGCCTGCTTATTCCACTTTCCCATCGATATCACCTCATTTTTATTATTTGGTGATTTTAAAAGATTATCCACGAAAAAAACGCTTGGATGCCCAAGCGTTTTTGAAAATTAAATAACCATTTTTTTATCATTTTGAAGTTGTAGTTCTTGTTCTTCTGTTCCGTCCTGCTCGCGGTTCTTTTTAATTTTAAAATGATAAATCAAGTAGCAGGCGATAACAAATGGAACACCAAGATACAATGCCAAGCGCTGCTCTGAGTCAAATGCCAAGCTGGACAATACCACAATGTTTAGGGTTAATCCAATAATTGGCAGGATTGGAAATAGTGGT
The DNA here is from genome assembly GCF_018343545.2 of Neobacillus citreus. Lineage (GTDB taxonomy): Bacteria > Bacillota > Bacilli > Bacillales > Cytobacillaceae > Neobacillus > Neobacillus citreus. The sequence continues at coordinate 192,136 of NZ_JAGYPE020000001.1, forward strand.
GTTTTAAATTTCAAATCCTCCACTTTACCGCCCTCACGGATAAATTTACGACGGAAGGCAATTTGTGAAGCAGTGATGGAAATCCAGCCCACCTGTGCTCCTAATCCAGCTACTGACAAAAGCCAAACAAAGACAGTTTTTTCAGCAAAAAAGCCTGATAATAAAGATAGGAGTGCAATCCCAAGTGTTAACAGAAGCGCATTAAATGGAACACCATTCTTGGTTACTTTTGTTAAAGCAGGGCTGGCCATCTTTTCCTTGGACATTGCATACAACATCCGAGTTGCAGCGTAAAGACCTGAGTTTGCTACAGAAAGTAAAGCTGTTAGGATTACAAAGTTCATAATATCAGCAGCATATGGAATACCGATGCTGTCAAATACCACAACAAACGGACTTTCCACGACACCTGCTTTTTCCATTGGAATTAAACCGGCCACGACAAAGATTGCTAACACGAAGAAGAATAGAGTACGCCAAACTGTTTGTTTAATCGATTTTGGAATGGTTTTCTCCGGCTCTTCACTTTCTCCGGCAGCAATCCCGATTAATTCGGTTCCCTGGAACGAGAAGTTAACTGCAATCATGGTAATGATTAAAGCAGTAAAGCCGTGCGGCATGATACCATGAGCTGTAAAGTTCGATAAGAATGGGGCAGCATGTCCGCCTTTCATATGAATCAGGCCAAACATGGCAGCGCCGCCTAGTGCGATAAACATGATAATAGCTAAAATTTTTATACTTGAGAACCAAAATTCTGCTTCACCAAAAGCTTTAGCAGATAAAGCATTTAGAGCAAATAATACGATGGCAAAAATTGCACTCCATACCCAAACATCTACATGCGGAAACCAACGCTGCATCAGCTGTCCTGCTGATAGTAGTTCAAGAGCAACAGTAACAGCCCAGCCTAACCAATATAACCAACCAAGAGCAAATCCTGTCCCAGGTCCAATAAATTTAGTAGTATAAGTTTGGAACGATCCCGATACTGGCATGGCGACAGATAATTCACCAAGACAAAGCATTGTTAAAAACATTATGAAACCGCCGACGATATACGAAAGAATTGCTCCTGTCGGCCCTGCCTGGCTGATCGTATAACCAGATCCTAAGAACAAACCTGAACCGATGACTCCGCCCAGCGAAATCATGAACAGATGGCGGGACTTCATCGTTCTTTGCAGTTCATGGGTTTGATTGTTTTCAGGTAATTGCATGAAATTTCCCCTCTTTCCCATTGAAGTATACGCTTTCAAATTAATGGTGATTGTAAAAATAGGAGAAAATGTGACTGGCTAGCTGCCTTCACTTTTCTGTCACACAAGAAAGAATAAACGAATTTTAAATTTTATACAACCGGCAAATCTTTCTAAAATTATCACTATTTTTACGTTATATTTATTTGCAATTTTCATGCCAAAATAAAAAGCTTAAATTTTGAACATTTTTCGAAATTATAGCGCAAAAATTTTTGGCATAATATTAAATATTTTGCGCTCCATATGCAAAAATACTCTTCCCAGCAAAATGGGAAGAGTATTAAATGGATGTAAAATGAACTATTTTTATTAATCGCAGCCGGTAATTTGTAAATCATCTTGGATGATTCCTAACTTGGTTTGCGGATCGACCTTTTGTCCCTTCTTTACATAAATGGATCTTACATAGCCGCTTATACCGAACGAAATCTCTACAATGGCACCGTTCTCTGCTCTTACTAGAAATAGTTTCTCCCATTCATACACGTGGCTGTTTTCTTTTGTGACAATTTTTTCAACAGTGCCAGAACAAGGACTATAAATAGTTTCATCCTTAAAAATCAATTTTGTTCTCTCCTTATCTAAGATTTCGTCCGATTTTGAAAGCTTCTTACACCCAGCCGCGGAATTGTGCTGCTTCCGCCATTTTTCTAATACCTGTCATGTAGGCGGCCAAACGCATGTCAACTTGATATTCATGCGCTGTCCGATAGATTTTTTCGAAAGAGTCAACCATTACTTTTTTAAGTTTCTCGGCTACTTCCTCTTCAGTCCAATAATAGCCTTGATTATTTTGCACCCATTCAAAATAGGAAACTGTTACACCGCCTGCACTTGCCAAAATATCAGGGACAAGCAGGACTCCGCGTTCAGTCAGAATATTCGTTGCTTCAAGAGTTGTCGGACCATTGGCAGCCTCCACTACGATTGCTGCTTTAATATTGGCTGCGTTTTCCGCAGTGATTTGATTTGAAATGGCAGCAGGAACAAGGATGTCACACTCTAATTCAAGCAGTTCTTTATTGGTAATTGTCTCCTTAAAGAGCTGTGAGAACGTACCAAAACTATCCCTTCTATCAAGCAAGTAGTCAATGTCAAGACCATTTGGGTCATGGACTCCGCCATAAACATCGGAAACAGCAATAACCTTTGCACCGGCATCATGCATGAATTTAGCTAAATAGCTGCCCGCGTTTCCGAAACCTTGGATAACTACCCGAGCACCTTGCAGTTCAATACCTTTTTTCTTGACCGCTTCTTCGATGCAAATGGTTACGCCGCGTGCCGTTGCTGTTTCACGTCCTTGGGAACCGCCCAATACGATTGGTTTACCGGTAATAAATCCTGGTGAGTCGAACTCGCGAAGACGGCTGTATTCATCCATCATCCACGCCATAATTTGGGAGTTCGTATAAACATCTGGCGCCGGAATGTCTTTTGTCGGACCAACAATCTGACTAATCGCACGAACATAGCCGCGGCTCAATCTTTCAAGCTCTCTAAAAGACATCTTCCGCGGGTCGCAGATGATGCCGCCTTTACCGCCGCCATAAGGAAGATTGGTGATCCCGCACTTTAAGCTCATCCAGATGGACAATGCTTTTACTTCTTCTTCATTCACTTCCGGATGGAAGCGAACGCCGCCCTTTGTTGGACCAACCGCATCATTATGCTGGGAGCGGTAACCGGTAAACACTTTAACAGAACCGTCATCCATTCTGACTGGAATACGGACTGTCAACATTCTTAATGGTTCTTTTAATAAGTCAAACATCTCGTTTTGGTAACCCAATTTTGCCAAAGCCTTTTGTATTACTGTTTGTGTAGAGTAAAACAAATTTAATGACTCCTGCTCCTTTTGCTGCTCTTTTTTCATTTCATTTACCACTGCATTAACAGACATGGAAGACACCTCGTCAAATTTTTAAAATATTAATATTAATTAACCTAAAATCTTTTGAATTTTTGCAACTGCCCAATCAATTTCTTCTTTGGAAATGATCAGCGGCGGTGCAAAACGAATAACTGTATCATGCGTTTCTTTACATAACAAGCCTTCTTCTTTCAACTGTTCACAATATGGTCTTGCTTCCTCTGTTAGTTCCACCCCGATAAACAATCCTTTACCGCGGACTTCCTTAATCATCGGATTGCTGATTGTCTTCAATTGATCTAGGAAATATTTTCCTAATTCAAGTGAACGTTCAGGCAGTTTTTCCTCTTCGATGACATCAAGTGCTGCAAGGGACACGGCACAAGCAAGCGGATTCCCGCCAAAAGTGGAACCGTGCGATCCTGGATTAAATACACCTAAAACATCGGAATTGGCAACCACGCAGGAAATTGGGAATACCCCGCCGCCTAATGCCTTACCTAAAATAAGCATATCTGGTTCAACTTCTTCCCAATCGCAGGCAAACATTTTACCAGTACGGGCTAAGCCAACTTGAATTTCATCAGCAATAAATAAGACATTGTTTTCTTTACATAGTTCAGAAGCAGCCTTTAAAAATCCGTCAGGAGGTAAAATGATTCCTGCCTCACCTTGAATCGGTTCCATTAAGAATGCTGCAGTATTTGGAGTAATAGCTGCCTTTAACGCCTCAAGGTCACCGTAAGGAATTAATTTAATGCCAGGAAGCATCGGGCCAAAACCGCGCTTATATTCTGGGTCGGAAGATAAGGAAACCGCACCCATGGTCCGGCCATGGAAATTGCCTGTGCATGCAATGATTTCTGCCTGATTTTCTGCAATGCCTTTCACATCATAACCCCAGCGGCGTGCAGCTTTTAACGCTGTTTCAACTGCTTCTGCACCAGTGTTCATTGGAAGCGCCATGTTCTTGTTGGTCAGTTTGCAGATTCTTTCATACCAAGGGCCGAGCTGGTCGTTATGGAATGCGCGTGATGTTAGAGTTACGCGGTCTGCCTGGTCTTTCAAAGCTTGAATGATTTTTGGATGACGATGGCCCTGGTTTACTGCGGAATACGCACTAAGCATATCCATGTAGCGTGTTCCTTCAGGATTTTCCACCCAAACCCCTTCTGCCTTGGAAATGACGATTGGCAGCGGATGATAGTTATTGGCTCCAAATTTATGTGTTTTTTCAATAATTTCAGTAGATTTAGTTGATGTCATAGTCATTTTATGTCCTCCCTTTATAGTTGCAAGAGAGCTTGTGAGCCCCCTTGCTATCCTCTTAAAATTACAGCGTTTCTGAAGTCGTTTTTGCTTGCATATGAAGAATTAAATAATCAGGGCCGCCTGCCTTGGAGTCCGTTCCTGACATATTAAATCCGCCAAATGGCTGATAGCCAACAATGGCACCTGTACAGCCCCGGTTGAAATAGAGATTACCTACATGGAATTCGCGGCGCGCTCTTTCAATATGCTCGCGATTATTGGAAACCAATGCACCAGTTAAGCCATAATCGGTGTTATTGGCAATCTGCATCATATGGTCAAAATCACGTGCTTTAGCGATAGCCAATACCGGCCCAAAAATTTCCTCAAGCATAATGCGGGCATTCTCATCAACATCCGCAAAAATGGTCGGCTGAATGAAGTAGCCCTTAGAATCGTCCCCTTCACCGCCGGTCATAAGTCTGCCTTCTTGTTTGCCAATTTCAATATAGCTCATGATTTTTTTGAAGGATCTTTCATCAATGACAGGTCCCATATAAGTATCGGCTGATTCAGGGCTTCCAAGCGTTAAAGTCTTGGTAAGGGCAACCACTTTTTCAAGAACTTCATCATAAACATCTTGGTGAATAACAGCACGTGATCCTGCGGAACATTTTTGACCAGAGAATCCGAAAGCTGAGTAAACGATAGAAGACACGGCTAAATCTAAATCTGCATCTTTATCGACAACAACTGTATCTTTACCGCCCATTTCGGCTATTACACGCTTCAGCCAAATTTGGCCTGGGTTAACTTTAGCTGCGCGTTCGTAAATGCGGCAGCCCACTTCACGGGAACCTGTGAAGGATACGAAACGTGTTTTTGGATGGTCAACAAGATAATCCCCAATTTCAGCCCCGCTGCCTGGAACATAGTTCAATACTCCATTAGGAAGTCCAGCTTCATGCATCAGCTCTACAAATTTTGCAGCAATGATTGGCGTTGAGTTTGCCGGCTTTAAAAGCACAGTGTTTCCGGCAACAATCGCAGCAACTGTAGTTCCGGCCATGATCGCCAATGGGAAGTTAAATGGTGAAATGATAATACCCACTCCAAGCGGAATATAACCGAACTGATTAAATTCACCGGGACGGCTGTATACTTGAACACCGTCTTTGATTTTCAGCATTTGACGGCCATAGAATTCTAAAAAGTCAATCGCTTCTGCAGTATCAGCATCTGCTTCCTTCCATGGCTTCCCTGCTTCCTTCACCATGTAGCTGGAAAATTCATGCTTGCGGCGGCGCAGAATGGCTGCAGCGCGGAATATAATGTTGGCACGATGTTCAGGGGCCCAGTTTTTCCATGTTTCAAACGTAGTTAATGCTGTTTGCATAGCACTTTCAGCTAATTCTAGGTCAACCATCGATACGGTACCGATAACTTCTTCCTTATTTGCTGGATTGATAGACGCAATCTTTTTGTCAGTTGTAATTAGCTCTCCGCCAATGACGACTGGATAGTGCTTGCCAAGTTGTGATTGAACAAAGTCAAGTGCATCTTGAAATGCTTTTTTATTTTTTTCTTCAGAAAAATTCGTAAGTGGTTCGTGTGTATACGGTTGCATGTAATTAAGCCTCCTTTGTTTGTAACACACTTTTAATATGCAAGTTCCGTGCCAACTGTTTTTTTGCAGTTTAACAACGTTTCAATATAAAAAACACGCCAATTTTTTTTGCTATTTTGCATATATTTAAGAATTTACGCAAAATTATTTTGCATTACAGTCTGATTTTTGATTAAATTAGTGCATAAGGGATTTGCAAGGAGAGAAAACGTCATGGAAAATACAAAAAGAACAATCCAACAGCTGCAATATATAAACAGTATGTACAAAAGGATATTGGACGAGGTCGACGTAGGTGTCCACGCCGTCGATAATACGGGGAAAACAATCGTTTACAATAAAAAAATGATGCAAATAGAGTCGATGGATATTCAGGAAGTAATCAATAAGAATTTGCTGGATGTCTTTAAATTTAAAGATAATCAATCTAGTACACTAGTAAAAGCTCTACAGGATGGGAAAGAAACCAGCAATGTCAAGCAAACCTATTTTAATAATAAGGGCCGCGAAATTACGACCATCAATAATACGATCCCGATTTATCAAAATGAAAATCTGCAAGGTGCAGTAGAAATTGCCAATGACGTGACGAAACTCGAACGCCTGATAAAAGGAAATACCAATAAAAGCGGCACCAGATATACGTTTGATAATATTATCGGGAATAGCCCTGCCCTTAAAGAAGTGATCGAGGCAGCGAAACGTGCGAGCCGGACTGCATCCTATGTATTAATCGTTGGGGAAACAGGTACAGGGAAAGAGCTTTTTGCACAGAGTATTCATAATGCCAGCACTCGGCTTGCCAGTCCATTTATTTCGCAAAACTGTGCTGCCTTGCCTGATAATTTAATCGAAAGCCTTCTTTTCGGAACGAAACGCGGAGCTTTTACGGGCTCTGTTGATTCACCGGGATTATTTGAACAGGCTGAAGGCGGCACACTGTTACTTGATGAAATTAACTCTTTAAATTTGAATCTTCAGGCAAAGCTGCTTCGGGTTCTACAGGAACGAATGATCCGTAGAATCGGCGATACAAAGGATACACCTGTTGATGTCAGGGTGATCGCCAATATCAACGAGGATCCGATTGATGCCGTCGCCAATAACAATCTTCGAAAGGATTTATATTATCGGCTGGGGGTGGTAACAATTTTCATCCCGCCATTAAGAGAAAGAAAAGAAGATATTCCATTATTGGTGGAGCACTTTATCGAAAAATATAATGAACGTTTTCAAATGAATGTAAAAGGATTATCTGATGAGGTTAAGCAATCATTTTTTGAATATGATTGGCACGGTAACATCCGCGAGCTTGAACATATCATTGAAGCTGCGATGAACATCATGATGGATGAAGAAATCATCAAGTACTCCCATTTACCGTATCAATACCGCAATAAAATGCAATTGAAGGAAAGAATGCTGCCGCTTTCCACAGTTGATACCTATATTAATGAACAGGCAGATATTGCGATACCACTTAAGGAGCAACTGGAGCTATTTGAAAAATCCTACATCGAGCATGTGTTGAAAAAGAATAATAACAATATTTCAAAGAGTGCCAAATTGCTAGGACTAAGCCGGCAAAGCCTGCAATATCGGATAAAAAAACTAAATCTCAGCATTTAATATTCAAAAAAAAAAGCGGTAATGAACAGGATTACCGCTTTTTTGCATTCACAAACAGGGCTTGTTTTACATAAAAATATTATTATATAAAAGTATTTGCAGCAGCTGTTACCTTTTTAAAAATAAAAGCATAATTATTCCATTTTTACCCCATACTAAATAAAAACGTTGAGGTGAAAAAAATGGGACTACTCAGCTCATTCAATCAATGGAGAGAAACACGCTATCAAAATCATCTCTCCAATATGAAAGACCAAGGCAAATGTCCAGATTGTTTTGGCCGAGGCTACACCGTTTACCCTTACAATGAATTTGCATATTTTAATTCGTTTGAATGTCCGGGATGTCAAGGCAGCGGCCATTACACGGATTGGGAAAGCTATCAATAAACTAGTCCAAAATAGAAAGAGGCAGTCTCACATGGATTCTGATCCACTAGCCTTCGAGACTGCCTTCTTATTTACTTGATTGGAGGTAATGCAATGGCGGTTATTGTCCACCAGACATTCACGATAAAACAGGATAAATTTAAAGAAGGCATTGAAAATTTACGAGAAATAAAAAAATTTAGAATGGAAAATTATAACCATAAGGTTGAGATTCTAACGCCAATTTCCGGGAACGATCATACATATGCATTGCTCTCTACTTACGACGGGTTAGCGGAGATGGAATGGCAAAATAAGAAAATGTTTGATGATGAAGAATATCTGGAATTAATTGGACCATTTTTTCTTGAAAATATAGCAGAAGGCAGCATGTATACGCAGATTTATCGCACGCTTAAAGATAAAAGCAATGAGAAGAAAAATGACAAATAACAGTAGAAAGCGTGCAAAAATTCTTTGCACGCTATTTTCTATTAAAATCATATAGTTGTCGATGGCTGTTTTTCTTTCCAAATCTGTTCAAGTAAGATAGCCATAAAAGTCCCGACTAATAAACCATTTTTTCCCAGAATTTGAATCGCGTACGGAAGTCCATTTAAACCATCAGCAGGTAAAAACATTGTTCCAATCCCTAATAGGAGTGACACTCCAATAATGGCTATATTCCTATCGTTTAATGGGTGCTTTGTCAATGACCTGATACCAATTGCCAGCATATCGATTAGTGTTGCTAAAAGTGCAGCACTTGCAACAGATAATGGCAGCGATGCCAACAAACTCACTGAACCAGGAAAAAAGGAAAAGGCCATTAAAACCCCACATGCTGAAACGAATGGAAAAATCCTGTATTGTTTGGTTATCTTAACAAACCCTGCAGTTGCCGGAAGCGGTACAACGGCAATGGTTGAAAGTACAGCTGATAAAATATGAGAAAGTCCTCCAGCACATGTTCCTTTATAAAGCCTAACTTCTAATGATGTTTGTTGATTTGGAATTGTATCCGTTGCAGCACTAATAGCAGCAAATGTGTTTGAAATAAGTAAAAAGGTAAATAGGATCGATGTAATCAAAATACCACTTGTCATATGTGGATATCCCCATGGAAATATCTCAGGAAGTTTAACCCATGATGTTGAATATGATATAGACTGTGAACTCTTACCGAAGATTAATAACAGCCCCCAACCGCATAATATACCTATTAAAATTGCGTAACTTTTCAGCCAGCCCTTTCCTTTTGTGGAAAGGAAGATGATAAGGAAAAATACTAGTATTGCTGCAAAGAAACTCAGTTTGTCAATTTGGCCTGTAAGAGGATTTAAGGAAACCATTCCTTTTATAAATACACCACTTAGCTGGATAGCCAAAATAAAAAGAAAACAACCAGTTACCAATGGAGAGAAGAGGAATAGCAAATGACGTACCCATTTCGACACGCCTAATAACAATAGCAGCATTCCTGCTAAAATTAATCCAGCCTCAAGAGTCTGTAATGTTTCTTTCATTGTCAATCCCTGCTCCGCACCAACTCCTGCGAAAATAACAAAAATGCTTACCCAGGACCCAGCAGGTCCGTCTGCAATTGGAAATCGATGACCAAATTTCGCCTGAATAAAAGAGCTTAATCCGACAATAAAAAACGTTCTTTGCATAAGGTCCGAAATTGCTGCATCAGAAAGGTGAAATACATTTCCAATCACAATCGGAAGCGCAATCGAATTTGCGAGTAAATAGATAAACCATTGAATGGTACTAAAGAAGTTATTACTTTTACTCATTTGCAAAGCAGCTTACCTCCAAAAAATTTTATTAAAATTCAAGGTCCCGTACCATCTAAAGAAAAGTGCCGGACAATCCATTAAAATATTCTTTATTACGTAACAACAAAATACTGGAAAGCTAATCAGTGTCCCGACATCTTGGCTATATGTTCATTTTAGACACATTGCACAAATCCGTCTTTGTACCATTAATCCAAAATATCAGTATTTTTGTTAGGCAACATACACAATGACTTTTTTTACATACTTTGATAAACTTGGCACGTTCTCAATACTTCATGATTGGACGTGCAAATTGATGAAGCAAACAGTTATATATAAGCAGAATGATTCCTTTGAACTAAAAGCAGATTACTATGGAACAAATCGAGAGCATGCACCTGTTGTGGTTTATATTCACGGCGGGGGATTAATTTGGGGAACAAGAAAAGAAATTAGTGACGATATGATCCGGTTATATACCGACAATGGGTTCGCGTTGTTTTCCATCGATTATCGCCTGGCTCCAGAAACGAAGCTGCCGGAAATTCTCGAAGACATTCAAGATGGAATCGATTGGATTATCACAAAAGGGGCCGAACAGTTCTCGATTAATCCCCAAAAAGTCGCTGTAGTCGGCAGTTCCGCTGGCGGGTTTTTAGCACTAAGTACCGGCACCTTTAAAAATAAACCAAGCGCAATTGTCTCCTTCTATGGATATGGCGACATTTTAGGTAAATGGGCAACTTCACCAAGCAAATATTATTGTCAAAAAGACATGGTTCCACAAAATGTAGCAAATACTCTTTTTTCAGATAAGACACTTACCGAAGCCTCTGTAGAAAAGCGGTTCCTTCTTTATGTACATGGCAGACAGCAAGGCACTTGGATTAATTTAATCACTGGCACGATGCAAGAAAGCAACAAAGAAGAACTCAAGAAATATTGTCCAATTCACAATGTTACCAAAGACTATCCCCCAACACTATTGCTGCACGGGACAAAAGACATGGATGTTCCATACGAGCAGTCTGTGTTTATGAGAGCAGCCATCATCAAAGAATCTGTCGAAGCAAAGTTAATCACAGTATTAAATGGCGAGCATGTATTTGATCAAGAATTTCATGATCCTAAAGTTCAAAACGCCCTTCTACAAGTTGCTGATTTCCTGCATGCCCACCTAAACACGTAGAATAATGAAAAAAGCCCGGTGCTGAAATTTCACAGACCGGACTTTTTTCGCTTATTTATTACTTCTCGTTAAGCTTATGAAAATGCTCAAATAAGTTATCGCAATCATCTCTTTGTTCTACTTTAACCATTTTTATAACGCTATCATCTTCACCTTTTAAATATTTGCGCAGGTGCATGTCGGAGAACCCATGCTTATCAGCATCTTCTTTTGTATTAACGTAATATACCTCTTTAATCCCGGCCCAAATCATGACAGCCACACACATTGGACATGGCTCACAAGTTGCATACATTACGCAATCTGATAAATCAAAAGTCCCTAATTTTTTACAAGCTTCTCTAACCGCAACCAATTCTGCATGTGCAGAAGGGTCAGTATCTCTCATCATCGTATTACTTACTGCAGCAATGACTTCACCATCGCGTACAATTGTGGCACCAAATGGTCCGCCGATCTTATTGTTCATACCTTCAATCGTTGCATCAACAGCCATTTTAATGTATTTTTCCATAGCCAAATTCCTCCAAGCTTTGTTTATAACACTTTCACTTTTACTCTGTAACAGGTCCAATATTTTCTTTCTTATTTACATAAAGTTTATAAGCTAAAAATGCTGCAATTAGTAGATATCCCACTACGAAAGGCATTGCAATATCTTGTGCAAATCCAATAGTGCTTGTATGAATTGCACCAACAAAAGTTAATAGGGCTCCTAACACTGCAGCTATTATGCCTCCAATAGGCGTGTTACGGATTGTAAATACCGCGATGCAACCCCAAATAACACTAGAAATCGGCGCGCCATTACCTAGAGCAACCAAGCCATCGTAGAATAGTCCAGCATTATGAAGGGCAAGTGAAGAAACTTGATTTTCAGCTGTCCCTACCGATGTACCAGCAGCCGAAAGTGCATTATTAACAGCTACAAGTGCCCAGTTGGCAACCCATGGGAAGAAACAGACAAAGATTGCCGGAGCTTCAAATTTCGGACTTTCTTTAACCACTTGATGTCCTGTTACGATTGCAATAAATACCAGCATCGGAACAATAGCAGCAATTGGGACTACAGCAAGCAACAGACCCATAAGACTGAAAATTGATATAAAGAAAATGGCTGCAGAGCTAGCAATAGAATAACCTAAACCTGCACCAACTTCTTTCCAGCCAGCATGACCTACATATACTGTTACTGGGAATGGGTTACCACAAAGGTTGCCTATTAAAGTACAAAAGCCGTTTGTAAGCATAACATCTCTAGTTTTGTACTCATCCCCTGAAACAGCAGCAGCTTCAACGTTTTCTAAATTAAAAATGTAGTTAGCCAATCCAAGTGGTACAGCAGTTAATAAATATGGCAAAGCAGCTTGAAAACTGTCGGCAAAACCAGTTAAATGCAACATAGGAGGGTTAAAGCCAAATGATTTCAGCGCTTCTGTTACATCAGCAGGATTTTGATATCCAGCTATCCAAGCAATTGCAGTTCCAACTACGATCAATAATAAACCCGTAGGTATTTTCTTAAATACTGGATGTTTACTTAACCAGTTCATGAAGATGATTATTAATGCAACAAATGCTACTAAAGGCATTTCAAAAGATTGTAGCATTGGGTTCATGCCCAAGAATACAAATGCCAGACCTGCCAAGGCTGCCAACAAGACAGTTCTTGGAACGATCTTTCGAATAGTTTCACCAAGGAATGCTCCTAGGAATAAAATGCTTGACTCAACAAAACCCCAAAGGATAGCAACTGTTGTTGTGAAAACAGGGTCCTGTGTTTGATGATACAGAGGAAGCATAATCACAAAAACGATAAGAAAAATACCAGGTGAACTAGAGCCTGATGGTAGTGCGGTAACATCAGTTCTGCCAGTTTTCTTAGCTAATTTATAAGCAAAAAATGCAAATACAATACCAGATAGTAATACAGCAAATCCAAAGCCAGGAACAATCCGTTCAAAAACAAACTCTTTTGGCATCCCAACCACACCAATTAATAATGAGATCATAACCAAAAAGTCTGTCAAAACATTAACGAATAAACCGAAGGAAGCAGCAAAGTCTCCTTTTTTCCATAAAGAAATATTTCCCATGTGAAATTCTCCTTAAGACCGTCTTAGATGGTCATGAATTGTTTTTTTTAACAATATGGGTACCTGCTTTTTCTTGAATAGCATCCTTTAGACTCTCAGGGTTTGTGATGATGACCCTGGAACCTCCCTTTTCCAAGAAGTTTAAACTTGCTTCAATTTTGGGAAGCATGCTGCCTGGAGGGAAGTGACCTTCTGCAACATACTGTTTTGTTTCTTCAATTGAAATATTTTCGAGTGCCTGTTGATTTGGCTGGCCAAAATGAATGCAAACTTTGGAAACACCTGTTGTAATGATTAATGTATCCGCCTGAACTTGTTCTGCTAACAAACTTGTTGCAAAATCTTTATCAATAACCGCATCAATGCCTACATATGAACTTTTTTCTGTTTTAACAACAGGAATTCCGCCCCCGCCAACAGCAACGACAACAAATCCTGCCTCTATTAATGTTTTAATTGCATCTTTTTCAACTATATTTATTGGTTTCGGCGAAGCAACCACCCTTCTATAGCCGCGGCCGGAGTCTTCAATAAAGATCCAATCCGGATGTTCTCTCTTCATTTCTTCTGCTTGTTCAAGCGTAAAGAAGGAACCTACAGGCTTTGTAGGGTTTTTAAAATTAGGGTCATCAGGATTTACCTCTACCTGTGTAATAACAGTTGCTACTTTTTTGTTCATACCTCTTTTGGCAAATTCATTAATCAAAGCTTGTTGAATTTGATAACCTATTCCGCCTTGAGTTTCAGCGCCGCAATTGACTAGGGGTACTTCTGGCATTCCGGCAACTTCATTCGCAATTTCCGATCTTCTAAGACCGAACCCTACCTGTGGTCCGTTACCATGTGTAACAACCACGTTTAAGCCCTCAGCAACCATATCAGCGATATTTACCGCCGTTTCGCAAACAGCCTCATATTGATCTTGAACAGAATCACGTCCATTTTCCCGGACTAAAGAATTCCCCCCGATTGCTACAATAACTAATTTTTTCACTGCTTCTTCTCCTATCTAACTTCTTGTTTTATTTAATAATTCAATAGATTGCTCTTTATGAAGATGATATAAAGAGTTCGACGGGTCATGTTTAATAGCATTCTCAATTGCTTCAATCGCTTCCTCATGTCTCCCTAAAGATCTTAGACTGTTAGCCTTGTGGAAGGAGAAATCATAGCGATGCGTCTGCATTGCAAGCAGCTTATCCATTTCCCGTACTGCTTCCTCATGTCTGCCCAATTCTCTTAAATAATTGGATTTATGATAACGATAAAATGTTTCGTCAGGGTTTAATTCACAAGCCTTATCATATTCTGTAAGCGCTTCCCTAGACTTGTTCATTAATCTCAAGCAGTTTGCTGTATAGAAGTAAAAATCTAGATCATTGGGATTAATAGCTAAAGCTTTGTTGTACTCTTCCAGCGCTTCTTCGTACCGCTTTAGTTCTTGCAGGTTATATCCTTTGTAGAAATAGTAATCAAGATTGTTCTGGTCCTCTGAAAGAGCTTGATTGATTACTAGGATAGCTTCTTCAATTCTATTTTCTTTATATAGCTTTTTGGCTGTTTGAATTGTTTGGTTATTTTCCTGATATTCTTTTTTAAGAATTTTAACTACTTTTTCCTGATTTAATTCTACTGCATGTTGAAGAGATGATTTTCCATCTCGATCCTGCAAATTCACATCAGCTCCAGCTTCTACAAGAACTTCTGTAATATTCGAGTATAAACGGCCCCCATTGCCCAAAATGACCGCTTCGAGAAGTGCTGACCAGCCTAAATTATTCACATGATTGACAGGAACCCCTGCATCAAGGCAAACTTGTACTGTTTTTAAATAGCCTTTCTCACTAGAGGGCAAAAGGGCTGTACCGCCAAAACGATTGACACTGTTTAGGTCTGCACCATATTGCAGCATCTTAGCTAAGATTTCATGAAAACCATTTGCACCAGAACAAATGAAAGGTGTTAGCTGTGTAATATCTCTGGTATTGACGTCACTGCCTGCTTCTAACAACAGTTTTACTGTATCAAATTGATTTCTTTGAGTCGCAGCCATTAATGCTGTCCGGCCGTTTTCATCTTTAAAATCTACACTTGCTCCCTCTTCGAGCAATCTTTGAACAGAATTGACATCTCCCCGTTCACTTGCAAAGATCAATTCCAAATTTAAAGACTTATTGTCCATCAACAATCGCTCCTGTTCTTATATCCTGTTACACAGTTTCCAATGGAGCTTTCGGGGAAAGGTTTCCCAAACCAAGGATTAAGGCTTGGGATATCCCCCTCCCCAAAAAGCATATTTGATTAATGAATATTTTCGCTTAAAGTCAACATTGCCTTTTCGAAAGCTTCTACCGGCGGATAAGTGATACCCGCGCCAATCATTCCGATTCCAGCTTCTTTATGGGCAATGGCAGTATTAATGACTGGCATTATTCCTGTTTGGACAACTTTTCTAACATCAATTCCAGTTGGAAGACCCATAAAATCAAGCAATGGGATTGTTACATTCGGATTCTGAGTTGTTGTGATTTCCTTCATTTTTGTAGAAAAGCCGATTGCTTCTTCAACTGTGCCGCCTACTAATGCAACAATCGCAGGAGCAGTAGCCATTGCAAAGCCGCCGAAACCATATGTTTCAGTAATCGCACTGTCACCGATATCAAGTCCTGAGTCTTCCGGCTTGTAGCCAGCGAACATTGGGCCGATAACTTTTTGTGCAGGACCAGTGAACCATGTATTACCAGGCATGCCGCTGACACGGATTCCGAATTCCACACCATTACGGGCCATAGTGGTTACGATTGTACTATTTTCAATACCGTGTGCGGAATCAAGAGCACATTTCGCCATTGCCATCCATGTTGGACCTGAGAAATAATCACTGCTGGCTACGAAATCAAATACTTCTTTTTTCTGAGCGATTGTATAATCAGTTTGTAAAATATAAGGTGTTAAGGCTTGGATTAAGAGAGTTGTTCCAGCAACATTGCGGTTGTGGCACTCATCACCCATGTGAAGTGCTTGAGCTAGCATTAAACGCAAGTCAATGCCATCCGGATTAAGTTTCATTGCATCTCTTAAAATAGGTCCAAAAACATCGCGCATCCATACTAATCGGTCGATTACGCTTTGGTCATTGGCACCCATACGAAGAATTTTCGCTAACTGTTCACTTAAGTTTGTATAGGCAATATTGCCATATGTTTTGTTCTCAACAATATGCATGAACATTGATGCAGAAGTCACACCTGCCATAGAACCAACACAATTGTGTTCATGACATGGCGAGAAGGTAATTTCACCAGATGCTGCAAGTTCAGCGGCCTCGTCAATATCCTTTGCAAGGCCTTCGAATACTAGCGCACCGGTGACAGCACCCTTCATTGGGCCATTCATTTTATCCCAAGTGATTGGCGGGCCGGCATGAAGAATGGTTTTCTTTGTCATACCTGGCACACAGTTAATCGCTTGGTCATAACCGATTAGAACCGGATGAGATTTAATAATTCTTTCCACCGCCAACTTATTTGCTTCTTCAATTTTTTGCAAAATGGCAGGGTTTTCAAACTTATCAAGCGCTGCAATTAACGCAGGATTTCCTCTTCCTGGTGGTGTCCATTCTAAATGAATGACTTCTGCACCTTGTTTTGCTAAATCCTCTTTGAAAGATTCAATGCCTACGTTAATAACATTTGGTTTACCTTTAAAAAGTTCGTTAATTTTACTCATGGCTATTCTCCTTTCACAACAAATTCTCTTGCTAATAAACCTGCGTTCTGGCTGCTGCTTGCATGAGTCACACCTGCAGCCAATAATTTATTGATTTGCTCTTCATAATCTTGCGGATCTAATTCTGTACCAAGAACATATCCAATAATCTCCAAATGTCTTCCTTCTTGTTCTGCCAGCAGTTTAGCTTCCATGATTGCAGGAAGGAATGCTCCAACCGGATCTTCGTGAGCACCGTAACCTAATACAAAGTCCATTACAATAACACCAACGGATGGATCTTTTGCTTCTTGCATAAATCTGTCAAGACGTGTAGAAGGATCAATCATTGGATGTGGCTTGCCTTGTGTATATTCGTCATCACCAAAGTCGATGAATGTATGCTCTTGACTTGTATAACGATCTTTTAAACGATACTCAGGATCTCTTGCGATATTGCTGTAAACATTATCGAATTTCTCCATAGCTGCGTGCATCGCCTCATCGCAAAGTGTACCGCCGCTGAATAAACCGCGAATATATCTTTGCTCTGGCTTTAATTTAGTACGAACTTCTTCAATAAGCGGAATGTTTAATGCACGCTTATTAAGTTTGCTCTCATCTGCACCAGCAAGTAAAACTGCTTTAAGTGCTGCTTCCTTTGACATTTTGGCAAAATGACCGCCAGCTGCAGTAATTTTCTCCTCATTGCCGCCAATAAACCAAACAACAACAGGCTTTTTACATGTTTTAATTTTCGCTAGCACTTTTTCTTCCACACTTGGTGCAGGCGGCTTCGAAACAATTACAATAACCTTTGTTTCCTCGTCATCTTCTAGCGCTTGGATTCCATCAAGCATCATGATTCCGCCAACTTCTTCTTTAAGGTCTCTTCCGCCGGTGCCAATCAACTGAGAGATCCCGCCGCCAAATTCATGGATACGAACACTCACTTCTTGGGACCCGGTACCAGATGCAGCAACAATCCCGATATCTCCTTTTCTAACTGCATTTGCAAAGCAAAGGGCAGTATTACCGATAATTGCTGTACCACAATCAGGACCCATCATTAATAATCCTTTTTCATGAGCCAATTTCTTTAAAGCAATTTCGTCCTGGACGCTGACATTGTCACTAAACATCATGACATGCAGGCCATTTTCAAGAGCTTTTCTCGCTTCTCTAGAAGCGTAAGCCCCATTCACAGCAATAATCGCTAGATTTGCATCCGGATTATTTTCTGCAGCTGAGGAAATAGTAGAGTATTTAATATCACTTTTTCCTTTTTTACCTGAATCCCTTTTAGTGAATAATTCATTTATGCTCAAGAAAGCGTTTTCGAAGAGCTCCTCAGTTTCAGCTTTCACAACAATAATTAAATCACTTGCGCCGGCTTCCTCGACTTCCGGTGTCATTAAACCGACATTTTTCATTACCTCTTTGTTCATTTCAGTACCCATTGCGATAATCGCTTGTTCAACACCATCAATTTGATTCGCTTTAGTAGATAGCGACATTAATGATACCGAATCGAAATACGTGTTAGGTTTAATCAATGCTTGTACTAACATATACTTTTCCTCCTGCTTTTATATTGGCCTCCAATCCGCCGACAAGACCTAAGGCGATGTCTGTTCCGGATGAAGAACCTATGTCTAATAATTTATTTAAAGAGAGAATTAAGTCTTCTTCATCCTCTACGAGCAAGGCGTTGAGTAACGATATGATTGACTCTCTCACTTTACCTATGGATGCTTTTTGTAATGCCATCCAGCTAATGTCATTCGTTAAGGTTTTGGCCTTGCTAACGACATCTTCACAGAATGACCTTCGTGGATATAATGGACCGTTCAACATACTAAAAGAGGTAAATAGCCCAACTAAAAAATCGTCCCCTGATGGTGTGAGTCCTGGTCCTAGACCAATAATCGAAATGGCATGTTCAAAGGCAGATGACATTCGATCTTCCGCTAAATCGTCTAAAAGGAGGTTAGTTCGTTGTTCGAGCATGCTGGACATTTTAGCTTCAAATAGGCTATTGGGTAATTCGTGTTTTTTTATTCCGCCGCTTTTACCATGAATGTCGATAAATTTTTTCATCTTCTTTAAATTTTGATTTAAAATTTCTTCATTCAAAGGATATCCGGGTACTACACTGGACCATTTAGTAACGCTTTCAAAAGAAATGGCAAGCTTATTTCCAATGTGCAAAATATTTTTTTTAGTAAATACGTGATCACTTACTGCAATTTCCATCGGCCTAATATTATCAACATTGATAATTAAGGTATTGGGTCCATTATCTACGTTTCTGCAAGCAATGGTGTATAACTCACCATTTTGATGACATTTAATATTAAATGTCCGATTAAATGTACTATGAACACTGCCTGTGAATTTTGAGCTATTCAACTTCTGTAAAAATTCAACATCACCCGATACTGTTTTTAACATTTAAAGCACCTCATAAATCTGACTCAGGGAGCCTAATTTATAATTGGACAAAACTTGCCTCCTTTTAAATAATGAACTTAGTCTTGAGAAAGCTTTATACAATTTTCATTTGACAAAGTATGAAGCTTACATGATTATTCTAGATATAATGCATAACACCGTCATCGTTTATAAAATCCAAAAAGCCATCTATTCAATTGTGCAACTTGCATAATGGATTGTGTTTAAATTTTGACAAAGGAGCGAGAGAAGTTTGCTTACGGTTAAAGAACTATTTAATATAAAAGCGATTGATGGCATAAAGATTGTTGCGGGAGAAAAAGGAATTAACAATGAAATTTCAATTGTAAATATTATTGAAAATCCCGATGCTTTCGACTGGCTTTCACCAAATGAATTGTTGCTATCGACTGGTTATATTTTCAAGGATAATGAGGAATTACAAAACAGAATCATTAAAGAGCTTGCTGAAATTAACTGTGCTGGACTGATCGTGAAAATGAAACGTTACTTCGATACACTTCCGAAAAATATGATTGATAAAGCGAATGAGTATGGTTTTCCTCTTATAGAGCTTCCCTATCAATACACCCTTTCAAGGGTCATTTCGATTATCAATGAGAAAGCATCAGGCAGGTATGATTTATTAAATCGAAAAACATTAGATATGCATAGTTTGTTCTTCAGAATTACACTTGAAGGCGGAGGAATAGAGCGGATTTCCTCCATGTTGTCAGAGACAATTGGTAATCCGGTAATCATAGTCGATCAAGATTGGAAGCTGGTGAACGCAATTGAGCACATCAACAACAAAGTACCGCTTTCGTATTGTTTTGATTTAATTAAAAATAGACCTTCCTTTCCTAAAGAGTTCATAGACGCTATACCTGAAGATATAAGTGATATGAAAAGATCAATTAAAAGACTATTCCGTTTGGAGGATATTGAAGTTAAATGCCGTATCTTGCCTGTAGCTGCCGCAAGTAATATTTACGGGTATATAATCGTTTGGGAAACTGTACGTGAGTTAACCGAGTTTGACTTTATCATTTTGGAACAAGCATCAACGAACATTGCCCTGGAAAGAATTAAAGCGAAGGAAATCGAGGAAGTGAAGTTAAAAATTAGGCAGGACTTTTTTGATGATTTGCTCACCGGAAAAATCGCCTCAACTGAATCCATTCAGACTTTAAGTGAAATGCATGGATTAAATTCACAATATAAGTACCATAGTATGGTGATTAATATAGATTCCAATGATCAGGATCAATTTGAGGATTTGGTCGCCAGAAGGGTTCAAGTGGAGAACAGATCCAAAAAATGCGTGGATTTAGTTTATGAGCATTCTAATTATTCCAATGGAGAAGTTACCTGCTTTCACCGTAATAACCGAATTATTATTTTGATTGGACAGCATGAAAATAGAGCACCGATTTCCGTTTATGAAGCGAAACAATATGCCCAAAAAATATACGATGTTCTAGGGAAACATATTAAGAATACGACTTTCTTAATTGGAATTGGCAGACAGTATGAAAGAATACAGTCCCTGCATAAGAGCTTCTCAGAAGCCAATGAATCCATAAGACTAATGCAAAAGTTCGATGACCGTGGGGGTATCTCGCATTTTGAAGACCATAGCATCTATCACTTTTTGGATTCAAATGTAAAAGATATGGAGCTTGAAGACTTCTTCATGAAACGTCTCGGGAAAATATATGAGCATGATAAATTCCATGGTACCGGCTATATTAATACCTTAGAGAATTATTTTCACAATAACCTTAATATTAGTGAAACTGCAAAAGCAATGTTTTTGCACCGTAATACTCTCATATATAGAATTGAAAAAATTAAAGAAATCTTGAACAGTGATTTAAAAAATGCAGAAGAACTGCTTCAAATCCAATTAGCATTAAAAATATACAGACTGCTCAACAAAAAACTTCAAATAGATTCATAAAAAAAGTATTAAACTCTCTCCCTGCTTTGCAAGCAGAATTTATACTCCTTGCAAAGCAGGGATTATTTTTTTATTTTGCATGCAACTTCAAAGTTCTTTCACAAACCTTTGTACGGAATGCATAAGCATTATGGTTGTTTTTTAGTTGCTATATCTAAAGACCGTTAAAATTTTCCACTTTAAAATAAGAATAAGGATCCTAAGAAAACGCTTTAAACAAGTAAAGGTGGTGAGAATGACGCAACTAAAAATAAACCAACATTATATCTACTAGGAGGAATTGTATGTCTACTAATAAAAAGGAAAATATGCTTTTGGATCCAGAATTTGAAACCACTCCTGTACCAAAAGAATATAGAAAATCACTGGCTTCCGTTGCAGCCGTTTGGTTTGGATTTCCAATGGTTTTAACAAGTGCTGTAATTGGCGGCGTAATTACTGCCATGCTTGGATTTAAAGTTGGTGTTACTGCAATTCTGACCGGAAACTTGCTTTTGTGCCTGATTGTCGGCTCATTAAGTTATTTGGCGGGAAAAACTGGAGAAAACTTTGCAATGGCCGCTCAGAAAACCTTTGGACGACTTGGATATATAGCTGTTTCAGGATTACTTTCAACAGTTGTTGTTGGATGGTTTGCCTTAATGACTGGCCTTACAGGGGATACCATGGCCCGCTCATTTGGTGCTCCGATGCTATTAATGACCTTACTAGGTGGGGTTCTTTATGTAGCCGCAACGTTTATTGGAATTAAAGCGTTAACCATATTAGGCTGGATTGCGGCACCGCTATATCTCATTTTGGGCTTTGTTGCAATAGGTTTCTCGATTAAAACGGGAAATTCAGATATTTTTAATTATGAACCAATTGCCGGTGCGGGCCTAATGTCATTTGGCGCAGCAGTCACTTTGGTATTTGCCACATTCGCTGATTCTGGTACGATGACCGCTGACTTTACTCGTTGGTCCAAAAATGAGCGTGAAGGATTTTTGGCAGCATTTACTGCCTTCCCATTTGGGAAGTTCATTGCCGAAGTGGTTGGTGCAATTATCGTTGCGACAGGTGTCATTCAAAACCCTGTAACGAACGGCGGGGACTTTATGCCAATTTTATCTGGACAAGGACCGCTGCTTTCCATGTTGGCTATCATATTCGTGTTTATTAATCTGGGAGTTGGATGTACACACTGTTTATATAATGGAGCCGTCGGTTTTTCCCATATGACCGGAAAGAGTATGAGATTGCTGACAATTATTCTAGGAATTATTGGAATAATTGCAGCTGTATCCGGGATTTGGAGTGCATTCCAAAGCTGGCTGGAGCTTTTAGGCCTCATTGTTCCACCAATCGCCACAATCATCATTATGGACCAACTTATCCTCCGCAGGAACCAATCTGTTGATTCGGCTAAATGGAAACCGCTGGCGTTTGTTGCATGGGGAATGGCAGCCATAGTTGCACTGGTGGTCAATTTCTCCGCTCCACAGCTTTCCGTTGTGGCATTTGGTATAGGTTCAGCTGCATTGTTCTACTACTTTGGCAGTCTTTTAGTGAAATCCAAGAATTCAGAAAGTGCCAAAAAGAATGCTGTCTAGGTAATTATACGAGATTGCACACTATAGGGATTTAGCTTCTTCACACAAAGAATTTTTAATATGATTTATTATAAGAAAGAGCGAGCACTTTTAATTAAAAGTCTCGCCTTTTTTGTAGATGAGTATTCTCAAAAACTATTGCCTTTCTAGCGTTTTGCACCCGCTTGAAGGAGAATTTTTTCAATTTCAGAAAAATTTCTTTCTTTTGCCTGTTGCAGCGGTGTGACACCCTCAGAATCCGGTATGTTCACGTTAGCCCCATGTTCTATTAATAGCTTAATGGTTTCCTGTTGTTTCCTACCCCCGTCGTTTAGAACAATAGCTTCCATTAAGGCTGTCCAGCCTAAATTATTTACATGATTAACATCTATTTCTGTATTTTCTAGGAGTTCTTTAACAACTTCAACAAACCCGTGCTCAGAGGCTGGGATTAAAGTTGTGCCGCCATATCGGTTAAGGAGTTTGGGATTAGCACCTGCTTCGATTGTCAGTTTCAATATTTCAATATACCCTTCTGCTCCAGAATAAAGGAAGGAATTATTTTTCATATTATCCTGAATATTAACATCAGCCCCCTTTTCAATTAAGGCTTTGGCTGTTGCAACATCATTAGCATAGGCAGCAATCATGATTGCTGTCCTGCCCAAATCATCCTGGCTATTTATATTTACTCCCTTATTTAGTAAGTTATTAATCTCGGCTATATCCCCCTTTTCTACAGCATTAAAAAATTGTTCTTTCATGTTATCCACCTTTACAATCTGATTTTTAATTGAATTTTCCGATGTTACTGAGTTTTGACAACCTACTAAAAAAAATAACATTATACAAATAGATCGTTTTATAAGTATCATAATCATATCCTATCAAATATTTCTGAAAAAAATTAAAGTCAACCTTCGATTAAACCGACATCATATATCCCGCACCCCAAACAGTTTCAATAAATTGAGGATTCGAGGGATCCTTTTCGATTTTACCGCGAATCTTCCTGATATGAACCGTGATAGTGGTAATATCCCCAGATGAATCCAATCCCCAAATGCTTTCGAAGAGATCTTCTTTACTAAAGACCCGGTTTGGGTGCTGAGCTAAGAAAAGTAATAAATCGAATTCTTTTGCAGTTAAAGAGATCTTTTGATTATTCACATAAACCTTTCGCGCCATTTCATCAATGACAAGCCCTCGGATTCTTATTTCCTTTTTGGCTGTATTCATATTTCCTATTAAACGCTCATATCGTGCTAAATGGGCCTTTACCCTAGCAACTAGCTCACTTGGACTGAAAGGTTTAATAATATAATCATCGGCACCAAGCCCTAGGCCTCTTATTTTATCAATATCTTCTTTCTTGGCCGAGACAATTAAGATCGGGATATTCTTTACAGCTCTTACTTGTTTGCAAATTTCGAACCCATCCACCTCTGGAAGCATGATATCGATAATTAATAAGTCATACTCTTTATTTAGTGCACGTTTTAATCCTTCCTTTCCTGAGGTTTGTAATTCAACATCATATCCATTAATCTCAAGGTAGTCTTGTTGCAATTCCCCAATATCAAGATCGTCTTCAATGATTAAAATTTTTTTCAATGTACTCACCACTCTAAATTGACTTCTTCAATGTAAAAAAGATACTCGTTCCTAGCCCTAATTGACTTTCCACCCAAATATCTCCGTCATGCTCCGTAATAATCTGCTTTGCAATTGCAAGTCCAAGTCCGCTGCCGCCGGTTGATTTATTTCTTGATGTATCCACGCGATAAAAACGATCAAAAATATATGGGAGTGACTGCTCCTCGATTCCGGAACCATTATCACGGACTTCAATTGCAACAAAATCTGCTTCTTCATTTATATTAATACATATATTTTTTTCAGACTTTTTCATATGTTTTACCGAGTTATTAATGATATTTGTCATTACCCGCCTTAATTTATCGCGGTCGGCAATCACCATCACTTCATTTTTCGTCCTATTTTCAACATTAACTTGAATACCTTTTTCCTCTAAATCAAAACTTGCTTCCTCAACAAAATTTATGATAAAACGGTTAATTTCAATGTCTTCGAAGTAAAATGGAAACTTCTTTAAATCTAATTTAGAAAAAAGGAATAAATCATCAATTAATTGATCCATATCTGTCGCTTTTCGTTTGATTGTTGAGAGGTATTTCTCCATTTTCCCTTGCGAATCTGCAACACCATCCTGTATTCCTTCAATATAACCTCTGATAGCCGTTATCGGAGTTTTTAAATCATGTGAGATATTGGAAATTAACTCCTTTCTGCTTTCTTCATATTGAAGCTGAAGCTCTATGGAATCCTTAAGCTTTTTCCTCATTTTGTCAAATTCATAGCTAAGCTGACCAATTTCATCCCGCCTCGCAAGATTAATCTTCACGTTTAAATTACCTTCACCCATTTGTTCTGTTGCAGTTTTCAAAGAAAATAATGGCTTAATAATACTCTTAGAGACCAAATAACTTAATAAACCATTTACAAGAATTAAAGAAAGAAATAGTAACCCAAATATTAATGGAAATAAGCTTCTTGACAGTTCAACAAAAGGACTCACTTCCCTCATAATGATAACACTGCCTTTTTCCTGATCCGGAAAATAAAAATCGAACTTTACATATAAATAAAATTGATGACCTATACTGATCGTCTCTCGTACTTTAATATTTTCCGGTTCAAAAGAAGGAAGTTTTTTTTCATCCTTTATAGAATTTAAAATTTTTGAAGAGTGGACAATTCTTTTTCCTTTACGGATGATTAATCCAGAGGAAACTGGATCTAACTTTTGATCAAATTGTTTAAGTGTGGTTTCATTTAATAATTGACTTGGTTGTTTTTTCGCTAAATATTTAACATCTAGGAATACATTTTCCTCTGGTTTTGTTAATGGCTTAAGCGCATATTGACGTGTATACAAATCTTTAATACTTCGAATATCCCCTGTAATTGCCACTGGAATCAGCAAAGCGCTTATTAAGAAAAGTACTAGCGTCACGATTAGCATCGTTGTATGTGAAATGAATAATCGCCACCGAATGGACATGAGAGTGCCTCCTGCCGAGGTACAGTTTTTTTACTTTACCGTAAAGGAAACAAGGTTGTCACCTTTTTGTAGACAACCTTGCTTTTAATTCATTTATTTCCCATCCATTTATATATTAACTGCTTTTAAAAACTAAATTTAGGTTTAAAATCACCTTTATAAGGTTCATGTTCAACGAATATAGTTATGTCCTTGCCATCTTTGTCTTTACCAATTCTTTTATAAGTAAATTTATTTTTATTAAGCTCAGTAATTTCAAGAGCGGCACCATACTTATTAGCTCCAATTGAAACATGGGCTCTTATCTTATTTTCGTGTACCACATCGAAGTATCCATAATCACCGCGGCTTTTGCCAGTTTCTTCATTGAAAAACTCATATTTATTCGTCTTATCATCAAATTTTGCCAGACTTATAAACATGGAATTATATTGTGTTACATCATTGCCGTTTTCATCCAATACCTTTGTTCCGTGCCAAAGGGTGCAGCCTAAAATTTTATCTCCATCAATGTTTTTAACAATATCTCCTGTAGTAGTATCCAACTGCCTGTCCGGATCAGTAAATGACAGCTCTTTGTCTTTATATGGAACATGTTCAACGAATACTTCTACTTCATTGCCATTAGCATCTTTTCCCATTCTTTTATAAGTAAAAACATCTTTATTTAGTTTTGTCATATTAACAACTGCTTGGTACTTCATTGATTCAGAAATTAAAATTCTCTTCTTCCCATCGTTTGTGATAAAAAAAGTTCCTTTATCCCCACGACTGTTACCCGTTTTAGCATCAAAAAATTCATATCTGCCTGATTTCGCATCATATTTCGCAAGGCCGATGAAATTTGCATTCTCTTTTGTTAAGTCATTATTATTTTTGTCGTATACTCTTGTACCTTGCCAATTTGTGCTGCTAAGAATGTTAGCCATTTTCTGACCTTTAGTCATTTTATTTTCGGTTTTGTTTTTTTTATTTGAATCTTGGGCAATATTTGTTTTCGTTTGTACTATTTTTGTTGCATTCTTTTGTTCACTTGCGTTGACGTGTGTACTTATGCCACATACTGTTAATGCTAATGTCAATCCGAGTAAAGGTGTTAATATTTTTGTTTTCTTGATCATTTTTACATCCCCTAATTCAATAATATTATTTACTGGCCCTAAAGGGTATTATTTCATTTGTATGCTTGATTTATGACTTCGTCGACGTACATTGATTGTACCTGACAGAACTTAACTCCTCGTATAAAAAACATTATCAAATTATTAACTTTTTAGTTTGATTTATAAAGTTAAAGGTTTCCATATTCCATTTAAAAAAGCCCATTACGGGGCTTTTTCTTTTAGAGAATATTATCTTCCATGAAGGATTAAATTTGACCCGAAACGACTTTCCCTCTAAAAATAACAGCTTCTCGTTTTGGTGTTCTTGCAACCGCTTCTGCCGTACAAGATGCATTAACAAGAACAAGGTTGGCCTCGTCTCCTGCAAGCGGCCAAGCCACTTTCCCATCTTTCGTTAATGCTGTTGGTCCTCCAGTTGCAAATTTTAACGATTGAGAAAGAGACAGTTCATCGCTTTTGCGATATAACTCTCCATAGCGAGTCACCTTTTCAAGTACATCACCTGTTCCAAACGGTCCCCATGAATCATAGAAACCATCACAGCCTAAATAGACATTAACCCCTTTGCGGTCTAATAAATCAATTGGAGGAAGCGTTCTATTAATTGGAATCGTGGACATAATCGACATCCCTAAATTGCTAAGCTTTTCAGCGATCTCTTCCTGCTGCGGGACCGGCACGTCCCCTAAACTAAAGGCATGACTGACGGCTGCACGATTATGCCATTTTGCCTCTTCAACCAATTCAGCTAATTTATCTACCGTATAATAGCCAACATGACCGCCGTCATGCAAATGGATATCGACGTCAGCATCAAATTCTGTTGCTAGGTTCATAACTTCATATAAAGATTTTTCAATATTACGATCAATCCCTGCTGGGTCCAGCCCGCCAACAATATCTGCGCCATTTCTCATGGCATCCTTCATTAGGGAAATAACATTGTCCTTTAAAAGTCCGTGCTGAGGAAATGCAACAATTTCATAGGTTAGTTTATCAGAATAGTTCTCAAGAGCAGCTTTGACACCTTCCAAGTTTTTCAACCCGATATATGGATCAATATTCACATGAGAACGAATATGCGTAGAACCTTGGGATAGTAGCAGTTCAATCATGGCACTTGCCCGCTGTTTAGTAGATGGAGCCAATGCATCCAGTTCCATTGCTTCTAAACGTAAACGTTCAGTCAAATTTTTTGCTGGAATGGGTGCCTTCCAGTCAAGAGAAAGATAAGTTTTATCAAGGTGGTTATGCATCTCCTTAAATGTCGGAACCGCTAATAATCCTTTTCCATCTACCTTTGTTTCCCCAGATGGGATAACAAAACTGGCGTCCTTTTTCTCAATAATTTTCCCGTCCGCTATTTTTAAATGGAAGAGTGATGTTTTCGTTTCATAAACACCCTTCTCATCTTGTTGATATCCAGTTTCTAATCGAACGTTTGTCAACCAATATGAAGCAGTCATTCTTCATTCCCCCTCATTTACACTCTTACTTCATTTGTTTCCGTTAGCTTACTTTCGACCTTTTTCCCTTTAAAAAATAAGGCTTCTACAGTGGCCCGCCTTGCGATTGCTTCTGCTGAACAAGATGCATTTACTAACATCATGGTTGCGTCATCGCCAACATTTGGCCAGACACGTTCCCCTTTTTCATTAAGTGGCGTTATACCGCCAGTTCCATATTTTAAGACAGTTGATAAAGAGTATTCATCGCTCAATCGGAATCTCTCTGCAAGGGTTCCAAGCTTTTGAATGGTATTTCCAGTGCCAAATGGAGACCAGTGGTCCGTGATGCTATCATGGCCTACGGAAACCGGAACAGCCAATTTATCAAGAGTCGGAATTGGTATAGTAGGACGATTAACCGGTACAGTTGTTGTCACATCAAGCTCTTGTTCTCTTAAAATAGCCGCCATTTCAACGAGTGCTTCCCCCGATAAATCGCCTAGTGCTATCCCATGGCTGATGGTTGCTCTTCCCTTTAACCCGGCTTGCTCCGTATAGTGAGCCATTCTTTCAAAAGTAAATGTACCTAATGTGTTAGGATCATGAAGGTGAATATCGACACCCTTATCGTTTTCAACAGCAATTTCAAAAATCGTCGCTAATGATTTTTCAATATTTCTATCAACCGTTGCCGGGTCAACACCCCCTACCAGGGTAGCTCCATTTTTCATCGCATCGCGAATTAATTGAACAGAATCACTCCTGAGAAGACCGTGCTGCGGGAAGGCGACGATTTCATAGGTTAGGACATCCTCATATTTTTTCAAAGCATTCACAGTTGCTTCCAAATTTTTTAATCCTATGACCGGATCGACGTTACAATGGGTGCGGATATGGGTATGCCCATTTCGAATATATAATTCAATCATTTTTTCAGCGCGTTCCTGTGCAGTTGGTAAAAGCTTTGGCAAAAGCACCTTTTCTTCTTCTAATCTGGTAAAGATCCCTTTTGTGATTGGAGTACACGCTTTCCAAGGTCCGCCATAATAGGTTTTATCGATGTGAATATGCATATCTCGTAAGGATGGCAGTAATAGCTGCTGCTTCGCATCAACCTGCTTTTCACCCAAGTTAGGAGATTCACTAGTGATTTCGGTGATTTTGCCTCCTTCAATTTTCAAATGGCAAATTTCTGTTTCAGTAGCGGCAATACGTTCATTTTCATATTTGAAGCCTTTTTCTAAACGAACATTTGTTAACCAAAAAGTCGTCATTTCATTTCCTCCTATGAAAAAAAATTAGGAAAAGCACTTTTGTAAAAAAGTACTTTTCCTTCATCAACATTCAATCAAGCTTTTTACTTAATAACTACATCATCAATCATTAGGTAGTTTGAAGCGTTTAACCAATAGCCGCTTACATTTTTATTACTTACTGCTAAGTACTCGTAATTGCGGATTGGAATATAAACTGCATCGTCAATTTCTTTTTGCATAACTTCCTCATACAGTTTTAAGCGTGTTTTCTCATCAGTTTCTCTACGCGCATCTTCAATCAATTTGTCTACTTCAGGATTACTATAGTAGAAATGGTTCCCTGCAGGTCCTTGTGAAGAAGAATGGAATAAGTTGTATTGGTTATAATCTCCATCGCCAGTGGCATTTCCCCATCCGTTGATGACCATTTCATGTTGTCCCTTATTAAGAGTTTCAATAAATGCACCATATTCCATCACTTGAATCTTCACATTTACCCCAATCCCTTTTAACTGAGATTGAATAACTTCAGCCATATTTATACGTTCTTTACGATCGCTGGTAACTAAGGTAATCTCTAACCCTTTTTCATAGCCTGCTTCTTTTAACAATTTTTTGGCTTCATTTAAATCATAATCATACGGCTTTACCTTGTCGCTATAACCGAATACTTTAGGGCTCATGGCAACGTTAGCAAGAGTCCCCACATTATTATAAACACCTTTAATGATGGCTTCTCTTTCAATCGCATGGCTGATTGCTTTACGGACTCTTACATCATCAAATGGTTTTTTCTTTACGTTAAAGCCGAGGAATTCAACAGCAAGTCCTTCGGTGCGATAAAGCTCCATGGTATCTGAAGCTTCGATCCGTTCAATTTCAGTGACAGGGACTTGATCGTTGATATGCGCTTCGCCCGTTTCAATCATGGCTAGACGAGTTGCATCTTCTGGAACAACTTTAAATACTACGCCATCGATATTTGGCTTTTTCCCCCAGTAATTTTCATTTTTCGTAAGTGAAATTTCTTGACCGCTTTTCCATTCTTTAAAAACAAATGGGCCAGTTCCAACTGGATGTTCAGCTAGTTTTTCTGGATTTTCAGCCAACGCTTTTGGACTAATGATGCTTCCTTCTTGGCTAGCTAATATAGATAGAAGTGGAGCATATGGATAGTCAAGCAAGAATTGAACGGTATAATCATCAACAATTTTTACTTCTTTAATCATGGCAAATTTCGTACGCTGTGGCGATCCAGTTTTTGGATCTAATAAACGATCAAATGTCGCCTTCACAGCTTCTGCATTAAATGATGCTCCATCATGGAATTTAACACCTTCTCTTAATTTAAATTCCCAAGTTGTATCATTTACGACCTTCCATTCTTTTGCTAACAGTGGTTGAATTTTAAAATCTTTGTCTGGTACAACCAGTCCCTGATATACCTTTTGATAAACAACATTAGCAGAAGGAATATCGGTTATAAAATGTGGGTCTAATTTCGTTGCATCAGAAAGACGAACTACAGTAAGAATTCCACCTTTTTTAACTTCATCTTTCTTCCCAGCTGTTTCGTTGGTATTAACTGATTTTGTTGAACAAGCTTGAGCAAACAGCAGCATTAATCCTATTAAAACAAATAGAATGCCATTTTTCATGGTGCGTCTTTTTTTCTCCATAACTCTTTCCCCTTTATGATGTTATTTAAATTCTGTATCTACGCTATATCCGTTTTTTCACCTGCCTCTAAATTTGCTTATCTGCATTATAGAAGATGATGATTTGAAATATTTACAGAATATTTACTTAAATTTTAACTATTTTGACAAACAATTTAAAAAATATTTACTTTCGCTTAAATTTTGATAATTTTGTACATATTCCACTTAAAAAAATTAGCTTTCATAAGGAGGAACATGACAACCAGAAACTACAGCATTCATTCAAATAAAATAATTAAGGAGGGTTTTGCATGACACTTGAAGCAAAAACAAAACAAACAGTTGCAGTAACACAAACTATGAATCATCCAAAAGAATCTAAACTGAAAGATTTTCTTTCCATTTTAATGCAGAATAAAGCGGCAATGGTTGGTGCTATCATTATACTTTTCTATATAATAGTTGCACTCTTCGCACCATTACTTGCTCCTTATGATCCATACGAAATTAAATTGGAAAATAAATTAATACCTCCATCCCCAGATCATTGGATGGGAACAGATGATAAAGGAAGAGATATTTTAAGTCGGATTCTATTTGGATCAAGACTGTCAATGGGGATTGGAATCACCGCCGTAATCTTCGGTGCCTTTTTTGGTATTATTTTTGGACTTGTTGCGGGCTACTATGGAAAATGGATTGACTCTACGATTATGAGAATCATGGATATCCTGCTAGCTTTCCCTGGAATTTTACTAGCATTGGCAATCATCAGTGCACTTGGACCTGGCTTAACAAATGTAACCATTGCAGTAGGAGCATACTCGATTCCGTTATTTGCCCGAATTGTTCGCGGTTCGACTTTAGAAGTAAAGCGGCTTGAGTACATTGATGCCATCCGTTCGCTGGGAGCGAATGATATAACAATTATTTTTAAACATATATTACCGAATATCCTGTCACCTATCATTGTACAAGGGACACTAAGACTAGCAACAGTCATTCTCTCAGCAGCTGGCCTATCCTTCCTTGGGCTTGGTGCCCAGCCTCCATCTCCAGAGTGGGGGACGATGCTAAGCAATGGAAGGGATTTCTTATTCTCAGCACCTTATATCGCTATTTTTCCAGGGCTGGCCATTTCCATACTAGTTTTAGGTTTTAATATTTTTGGTGATGGATTACGAGATGCATTTGATCCAAGAATGAAGAAATAGGGAGGTTGACCAACGATGTTAATGTTTATCTTACGCCGTTTAATGCAAACAATTCCTGTGGTTATTGGGGTAACGTTTGTAGTGTTCATTATTATGCAGCTTGTTCCGGGGGACCCCGCTGTATTGCTTGCTGGCGAAGGTGCTTCAAAAGATACCATTGAAGCCATTCGGGAGCAATTAGGGTTAAATAGACCACTATACGTACAGTATTTTGATTACTTGATGAACGTTTTTCGTGGTGATTTTGGAGTATCCCTTAAAAATAGCCAGCCTGTTCTAGAGGAAATATTGGTTAGATTACCAATAACTATGGAGCTTGCCTTATTCAGTATTATCATAACGATCGTTTTAGGGATGGCTGCTGGCATCATATCTGCAGTTAAACCATATTCCCTAACAGATACAACGGTTATGATTGTCGCTTTATTAGGGATTTCATTACCAAGCTTTTGGTTTGGTTTAATGATGATGTATTTCTTTTCTGTAAAATTGCAGATACTGCCAGTCGCCGGATGGGAAAGCATTCTTCACGTGATCCTTCCAGCTCTTACATTAGGTGCTGGCGGCGCAGCTATTGTTGCCCGAATGACGAGGTCAAGTATGCTTGAAGTTATTCGTCAGGATTATATTAGAACTGCTCGTGCTAAAGGTCTTCGTGAGCGAGTAATCGTATATAAGCATGCATTACGTAACGCATTAATTCCTGTAATCACCGTTGTTGGCCTACAGTTTGGCGCATTGCTTGGCGGAACCGTTTTAGTCGAGTCGATTTTCGCTATTAATGGATTAGGAAGGATGATCGTAGATTCTATCAGGATGCGCGATCTTCCAATGGTACAAGGAGGAGTATTAGTAGCCTCGCTAGTTTTCGTTATCGTGAATTTATGTGTTGATGTACTATATCGATTCTTTAATAAACGGATTGAACTAAATTAAAAGGCGGTGAACGGTCATGAATGCTGAAAACAGACCGATTTTAGAAGTGAAAGGTTTAAAAACACATTTCCACACGAAGCGTGGTGTCAGTAAAGCCGTTGACGGCATCGATTTTACACTAAGGAAGGGCGAAACATTAGGGATTGTAGGTGAATCCGGCTGTGGAAAAAGTATGACATCCCTTTCCATTCTTAGGTTAATCCCCTCCCCTCCCGGAAAAATTGCCGGTGGGCAGATTCTGTTTAAAGGTAAAGACTTAGTCTCCCTTTCAGAAGATGAAATGAGGAAAATTCGTGGAAATGAAATCTCGATGATTTTCCAGGAACCGATGACCTCGTTAAACCCTGTCATCCCTGTTGGAGAACAAATCGCCGAAGCATTAAGACTCCATCAAAAGATGGGTAAAAAAGAGGCATGGGACAAGGCAGTAGAAATGCTGAAGTTAGTTGGTATACCCTCTCCTGAAAAAAGAGCAAAACAGGAACCTTTTCAATTAAGCGGCGGCATGAGGCAGCGTGTCATGATTGCAATGGCACTAGCTTGTACTCCTGAGGTGTTAATTGCGGATGAACCGACAACAGCCTTGGATGTAACTATTCAGGCGCAAATCTTAGAATTGATAAAAGATTTACAAACAAAGCTCGGGATGGGCGTTATTATGATTACCCACGATTTGGGAGTTGTTGCTGAAACCTGTGATACAGTTGCCGTCATGTATGCCGGTAACATTGTAGAACATGCGCCAACTAATAAGATTTTTTCAGATCCAAAACATCCTTACACGCAAGGTTTAATAGCCTCATTACCTAAAATCCATGAGGATCAAGATGAATTGCGAACCATTGAAGGCAGTGTCCCAAGTCCCTATAATATGCCTCCTGGGTGCCGATTTGCATCCAGATGTCCCTTTAAACAGCCAATTTGCCATGAGCGTCTACCAGAACTGGCGGCACAGCCGGATGGTGTAAAGGTCCGTTGCTGGATGTATACCAGTCAATGGACAGAATTCCAACAACAGGAGGCTGTAAAATAATGCAGGCACAAGCTGAGAAAAAACTATTATTACAAGTAGAAAATTTAAAGCAGTATTTTCCTGTCAAATCAGACTCCCTTTTTAAACCAAAGTCTTATGTAAAGGCAGTTGACGATGTTTCTTTCCATCTTTTTGAAGGTGAGACTTTAAGCATTGTCGGCGAATCCGGCTGCGGCAAATCTACCACCGGGCGGGCAATTTTAAGACTTGATGAACCTACAGATGGAAAGGTTTATTATTCAGGACAAAATATTTTGGATTTAAATAAAAAAGAAATGCGAAAGTTAAGAGGAGACCTGCAGGTAATTTTTCAAGATCCTTTCGCCTCTCTTAATCCAAGACAAACAGTAAAACAAATTTTGAATGAAGCGATGGCCATTCAAGAGGTCGTTCCAAAACCAAAAAGAATGGAAAGAATGTTAGAATTACTCGGGTATGTTGGTCTCCCGCCAGAAGCATTAGATCGATATCCTCATGAGTTCAGCGGCGGCCAACGTCAGAGGATTGGGATTGCCAGGGCACTGGCGGTGAATCCGAAATTAATCATTTGTGATGAAGCTGTCTCAGCTTTGGATGTATCGATTCAGGCACAAATTCTTAACCTATTAAAAAAGCTGCAAAATCAGTTTCAGCTCACTTTTCTTTTCA
The DNA here is from genome assembly GCF_018343545.2 of Neobacillus citreus. GTDB lineage: Bacteria > Bacillota > Bacilli > Bacillales > Cytobacillaceae > Neobacillus > Neobacillus citreus. Next base: position 227,316 of record NZ_JAGYPE020000001.1, read on the forward strand.
TCTCACACGATTTAAGTGTGGTACGGCACATTTCTGACCGAGTCATGGTGATGTATTTAGGTAAGGTAGTCGAGATTGCTGAGAAAAAGGCTTTGTTTGATTCACCGCTCCACCCTTATACCAAAGCATTATTATCATCAATTCCGGTACCTGACCCGGAGTTAAAAAGAGAGCGGGTCATATTAAAAGGTGATGTCCCCTCCCCTATTAACCCGCCAAGCGGATGCCGGTTCCATACACGTTGCCCGTTTGCAACAGAAAAGTGTAATAATGAGGAACCAGCCCTTAGAAAATTAGGGGAAAATCATTTTGTCAGCTGTCACTACGCCGAGGAACTTGCAAAATAAAAATATTTTCAAATAATAAAAAATATGTATAAAATATTATATTAAAAAAGGGAGTGAGTCATACTCCCTTTTCGACATGTAAAGGAGAATTACTTTATATGCTTTCGATGGATGCTTTCTCCCTTTATATTATGTTTTGTGTGCTAGCACCTTTATTAGGTGCATTCACACTGCTGTTTTTATTCATTTTCGAAAAACGGATTGACCTTTTGGAAAAACAAACACGGGAAATTGCGTTGCAAAGAGAACTTCAAACTGCCCTATATAATCAATTAAACCAGGAAATACAGCCGCATTTCCTTTTTAACACATTGAATTCCATATTAAGTTTGGCAAGGCTCGAACGTAAAACTGAATTAATACGTTCTATTGAAGCTCTTTCAAGGCTGCTTAAATTTAAGTATCAAACGAATTCTCCCTTAATAACGATCAACGATGAAATGACTTATATTAAATATTACTTAGAAATTCAAAAGATAAGGTTTCGGGACAGACTCCATTATGAAATCGCTTTGGATCCTTCTGTTGGACAGGCCGTTATTATCCCCTTTTTAATCCAGACATTTGTGGAGAATGCATTTAAGCATTCATTTGAAAAATATGCAGGAGAAGCGTTCTTAAAAATAATTGTTGAGAAAAAAGAGAAGTATGTACATGTAACGGTATGGAACAGTTCCAGTGAAAAACATGAAGACCAGCCTCATAAGGGGGGGCTGGGGTTAGAAAATATCGCCAAAAGACTGGAGCTTTTATTTTCACCTGAACATACTTCTATTCAATTAACATCGTTAAATGATAAAACCAACATTTTGGCTGTTTTTCCATTTGTAAATAAGAACGAAAATCAAGGAGATAAACGATTATGAATATCATGTTAGTTGATGATGAGCCGCTAGAGTTAGAGCAGCTTGAATACTTAATCCAAAAAAGATTTCCAACATGGAAATTTTTCAAAGCACAAGATGCATCCCAGGCTGTTCAAATTCTGAAACAACATGATATCATGCTTGCCTTTTTGGATATTCAGCTTCCGGGAAAATCAGGATTAGAATTAGCCGCGGAACTAACTCGTTCTCATAAAATGGATATCATTATGGTTACAGCTTTTCAAAATTTTGAATATGCTCAAACTTCTATACGACTTGGTGTTGTTGATTACATTACTAAGCCGGTTATTGAAGATGAATTACTTGAAGTGTTAAAAAGATACGAACGTATTGGACGTTACTCTGAACCAATCATGAACGCCCTGCAAATTATTCACCAAGAATATAGTGAGAAATTGACATTGAATTATTTGGCTTCGAAAATTCATATAAATCCAGCTTATTTTAGCAGAAAATTTCATGAGGAAGTTGGGATGGGGTTTTCAGAATATTTAAATGACTATCGATTAAAGGAAGCTCAAAGAATGTTAATTGAAAATCCCGAACTAAGTATTAATACTATTTCAGACAGATGTGGATTTAACAGTCAGCATTATTTTAGTCAAATTTTTCGTAAAATAACTGGATATTCCCCACGTGACTACCGACTGAAGGAGACATTGCGTTGAGTAGGAAGGATTATCAATTTTACATTAGTGGTGCTGTAAAATTAGGAGTAAGCTTCGGAGTTGTCAGCTTATTGGCACGCTGGATTACCGGAAATACGATACTTTCTGCACCGGAAACACTAGTAAAATACGGAATCACCGGTGCCATCGGTTATTCGTTAATGGGGGCTCTTGCTCTCGTCTTATTTGGATTTTTAGCAAAAAAAATCCGAAAGAATTTTCCCAATGAACAAACGATTGGGGATGTGATGCGGCAAAAGCTGACTCCTAGCGGATATTGGTATATAATGTTTATTCTTTTGGTGACGAGCTTTTATTCGCTTTTTATTCAAGCAATGGGTGCAGGGATTCTCATACATATTATTTTCCCTATTCCCGTATTTATCGGGATGATACTGTTTATGGGCTTTTGTTTTTTTGTAGGTGGAGTAAGCGGAATGCAGAGAATTCATCAGTTTTCCGGCGTTAATGTGGCTTTGATATTTGGCGCAGTCCTCCTGATTCCTGTCTATTTTTATATTCAAGAAGGGGTCCATCCCGTATATGACGGAATAAAGCTTTACCATCCCTATATTTTATACTTTAAAAATATGGATGCGATATGGTTTATATTTACCGCCCTTTTAATCTTCTTTGGACAGATTATGATGGACCGTGCCACCTGGCAAAGAGTATTTATAATTCAAAAAGAAAAGGTAACAATGACCTTTTCTTTAGCGGGGGGGATCTGGGCAACCATCCCTCTAGCCTTATCATCTTTATTAATGATTATTATGTTCGGTAGAAGCTATAAGAATATATATTCGCTTTTGTTTGAATTAGTTGACAAAATTCAGTCCACAATGCTGATTATATTATTTGTATTATTTTGCTTTAGCGCAATTTCTTCTGCGATAAATGCTGAATTGCACGCAACTACTACCTTGTTTGTAAAAAATGTGTTGGAATTGTTTCGGCCATTAACGAACCATGAAAGATGGAAATACTCCTATATTTTTTCTGGAATAGTTTGTGTTTGTTTGCTAGTAATTGTCAGTATTCTTACGCCGAATCCATTGAAATTATTGTTCTTTTTCGGAAATATTTATGCCTCGATAATTATTCCAATGCTGTACATCATTCTTAGCAGCAAACCCATTCCCATGGTCATACCATATTCCTCATTGATTGGAGCCGCGGGGGGCTTTTTATTCATTCCGTTCACCAATGACCTTAAAGCGGTTTGGATTAGCTTTGCGATATCGGGTGTCATCTGTTTGTTTGTATACATTTTTAAAAAAGCACCTATAGAATCTTAGGTATTTTACGACTTTTGGAGGGAGCAGCATTGAGACAATCACAATCCCTATTCGAAGATTTATCCATGTTAAGCCATGACCTATTACCAACACAACCTGAAGCAAGAACATGGAAAAAAGGACATTTTTTCTCTATTTGGATGGGGTCGGTCCATAACATCCCTTCTTATGTTACAATTGGCGGCTTCTTCGCGTTGGGTTTAACAATATGGCAGGTTTTTTTTATCATCATGATTTCATCTGTACTTCTTGCAGGTATGTTAGTTTTGAATGGTCATGCCGGTGCTAAGTATGGAATTCCGTTCTCTATTCTGCTTCGGTCAAGCTTTGGAGTTAGGGGAGCAGTTTTTCCGGGAGTGCTCAGAGGTATCATTGCCGCCATCATGTGGTTTGGACTGCAAACCTATGCCGGCAGTTTGGCCGTTTCCATATTAATTGGGGAATTTTGGCCAGGTTTTTTTTCACTGGGAGGAAATTGGAGCTTTTTAGGGTTAAATTTAACCAATTTTCTTTCCTTTCTCCTCTTTTGGTTCATTAACGTCTTTTTTATTTTTGCCGGTATTGACTCATTAGGAAAACTAAATAAAATCATTTCTCCATTAGTTTTCGTTGTTTTTGGCGGAATGTCTGTTTGGGCGGTTAACCTCGCCGGCGGGATTATTCCCATTTTGAACTATAGTCCAAAAGGAATTGAAGGAAGTCCCGTATTGATTTTCATTAGTTGCATTTCTGCAATATTGGCAACCTGGGTTGCCCAAATTGTAAGTGTTTCCGATGTCACCAGATTTGCACGCTCGAATGGAGACCAGTCAATTGGGCAGATAGTGGGATTAATTCTTACCTATTTTCTTTTTGCTATTGCGAGTATTACGATTATTATTGGTTCGGAAATTGCTTTCGGGGTTCCCATCTGGAATGTGTTAGAAGTGATAGACAAATTTGATAGTACATTTGCCATCGCAATCTCCTTGTTGACGCTTTGCTTATCCACCATATCTGTCAATATTGTTGGGAATATTATTCCGGCAGGCTATCAGTTGGCCGCACTCTTCCCCAAAAAATTAGGCTTTAAATCTGGTGCTTTAATTAGCACCATTATCGGAATTCTAATCATGCCTTGGAAGCTGATGGAAGATTCAACGAGTATTTTTTCATTTTTAAATCTAGTTGGTGGCTTGTTAAGTCCTGTAATTGGGATTATGCTGGCTCATTATTTTTTTATAAGTAAGAAAAAAATTAATTTACAAGACTTATATTCTTCAAGGCAAACTACAAAACCAGTGAATATTCCTGCATTATCTGCTACACTTTTAGCTGGGATTTTTAGTTTAATAGGGAATTTTCTCCCTATTCTAAAACCGCTTTATAGCATTTCTTGGTTTACAGGAATATTTTCAGCAGTCATATTATATCTATTTTTCAATTGGGTAAACTATCGGACAATAAAAGCGGCAAAGTATTTTCCAGGAGCTGCAAAAAGGGGATGACCGCGTCATCCCCTTTTTGTTAGGTTTCATTTTGTGTTTTAAAGTGAGCCAGATACGATATTTCCATTATAAAAAACCGCTTTCCGCTTGGCTCTTCTTGCAACAGCATCGGCCGAGCAGCTCGCTTCAACCAGAATCATATTGGCGGTGCTCCCTGGTTTTGGCCAAATCTGATTACCTTCTTTGTCCAACGGTGTTAAACCGCCGGTAATATATTTAAGTGCCTGCCCTAAGGAAACTTCATTTGTCCAGCGGCTTCTTTCTACTAATCTGCCCACTCTTTCAAGTACATCCCCGTTACCAGTTGGCCACCATGAATCAAAGATATTATCATTCCCCACAGCCACTTCTACACCACATTCAGTAAGAAGCGGAACAGGAGGTATGTTGCGGCCAATTGGTAGACTGGTCACAATCGATATTCCTGCATCCTTTAAAATCTCAGCCATTTCTACGGCCTCTCCCTGCGAAACATCGCCAAGGCCAAATGCATGGCTTATGGCAACTCTTCCCTCCCAGCTTGCCTGCTTCGTTAAATAGGCTAGCCGTTTCATCGTGAAGGTTCCTAAGTGTCCAGGGTCATGTAAATGCAAATCGATATCGGCATTTGCCTCGACTGCCAAATCCATTAACTGTACTAATGATGCTTCGATATTATTATCAACAGTTGCAGGATCGACAGCACCCACAATCCCGGCACCATTTCTTAATGCTTCTTTTACGAGTTCAACTGTCCCTGGCCGCAGCAAGCCGTGCTGAGCAAAGGCAACAATTTCTGAACTTAATTTATAGGAATATGTTTCTAAAGCTTGTTTTACTCCTTCTAAATTTTGCAATTTTACCTCAGGATAAATATCCACGTGGGTTCTAACATGAGTGGATCCGAACGATAATAACACCTCAAGCAGCGCTTCTGCACGTTCCTGCGTACTGGATGATATCGAAGTAAGAATGTTTTTTTCTATTTCACACCGTTCAATCACACCTGATGCTGGTATACAGGCCCTCCAGCGATCTCCCATATAGGTTTTGTCTAAATGAACATGCTTTTCAACAAAGGATGGGATGAGAAGCAGGCCTTCCGCGTTCATCACGGGTAATTCATTCAAGAGTGTCTCTGATGCATCGATTATTCTAGTAATCTTGCCATTTTCAATTAATAACTGAAATAGCCCTGTTTCTGTCCCTGCAACTCTTCCGTTCTCTTTAATGTAACCTGTTTCCAAACGAACATTCTTTAACCAAAAACTTCTATTCATTCTCTAACTTCCTTTCTTTTCAGAGCAAAAGATAAAAGGGGGTACCCCACAGAGATATCCCTTTTATCTGTTTTAAAGTTATTTAATAGATACATCGTTTATTTCTAAATAGCCTGATGGGCTAATCGCAAAGCCTTCTACATTTTTTGAGACAGCTGCTAGGTTTTCTATCACACGGACCGGAATATAAACTACATCCTTCATTTCTAATTCTTGTGATTGCGCATAAAGCTCCTTGCGTTTTTCTTGATCCTTTTCTCTCCTAGCTGCTTCAATTAAACTATCAACCTCTTTGTTGCTGTAGAAAAAGGTGTTTCCTGCCCCACCTTGGGAACTTGTATGGAAAAGATTATATTGATTATAATCAGCATCTCCAGTAGCATTTCTCCAGCTGATAATAAACATTTCTGAATCACCTTTGTTTACTTGCTCTACAAATGTTCCATACTCCAATACTTGAATATTAACCTTAACGCCGATCCCTTTTAATTGAGATTGAAGAACTTCGGCCATATTGATTCGCTCTTTGCTATCCATCGTTTTAAGAGTTATTTCCAATCCATTCGAATAGCCTGCTTCTGCAAGCAGCTTTTTCGCTTCATTTAAATTATATTCATAGGCCTTCATTGCATCATTGTAGCCAAATACTTTAGAGCCCAATAAGGAATTCGCTTTTTTCCCAACATTGTTATAAACACCTTTAATAATGGAATCCATTTCAACAGCGTAGGATATAGCCTTTCGAACACGAACATCGTTAAAAGGTTTCTTCTGAACATTAAAACCAATATACTCTGTTCCATATCCTTCACTGCGGTAAACATCGATTGCCTTTGAAGTTTTTACTGTATCCATCATCGGTACGGAAAGCGGTTCAGCTATATGAGCTTCTCCCGTTTCAAGCATCGATATTCTTGTCGTTTCTTCAGGAACAACCTTGAATACAACTTTATCCACCCTTGCTTTTTCTCCCCAATAATCGTTGTTCTTTTTTAAGACAATTTCTTGACCCGGTGTCCAGGATTCGAATACAAATGGACCTGTTCCATTTGGCTCTTGGATAATTTTCTTGCCATATTTCTCAATCGTTTTTGGATTGATAATACCGCCTTCATGGCTCGCTAAGATAGAGAGTAACGGAGAGAACGGCTCAGATAAGATAAACTGAACGGTATAATCATCAATAACCTTTACTTCCTTGACCATTTTAAATACAACTGCTCTCGGTGAACCAACGTTTGGGTCTAATAAACGATCAAAGGTAGCTTTGACAGCATTTGCCTTAAATTCAGTTCCATCATGGAACTTTACACCTTTTCTTAGGGTAAACTCCCAGGTTGTATCGTCCTTTTGCTCCCACTTTTCCGCTAGCAAGGGCTTTATTTGAGCATTTTTATCACGGCCAACTAAACCCTCATAAATCTTCCGATGAGTAATACTTGCGGCATTAATGGTAGACATAAAATGGTGGTCCAAATTTTCAGCATCAGATAAGCGTGCAATGACCAGAGTTCCCCCTTCTTTAGCGGCTGAGTCACTTTTTTTGGTGTCACTGCTAACATCTTTTTTTGTTGAACAACCCGCCATGATTACCATCATCATTAGCATGACAATAAAGAATCTTCCTAATCCCCTATTTCTCTTCATCAATCTTACCTCCTGAATATTTTTTAAAAGGGTTTAACCTTTGTCTAATTATAAAAAATATTCAGATAATAATATTTCAAATATCTTTACTTCCTTTTTTAATATCTTTACTACTTTCTTTCATTTTTAATAGATTCTACAACTCTAAAGGATGTTGGAAATAATTGTCGTTCCGGAAGCTGCTGATAATCTCTTTCCATATATCCCTTTCTCATTTTATTAAAATATTGTTGCCCTTTGAATTTAATTTCTTCTAAATTAACGTTTGGAATTTGCTGATCCTTCATGACAATCCTGCCATTGATGACAGATAATTTCACATCTCTTCCAGTTCCGCCTGCTACCATCGTGCGAATTGGGTCATCCAGAACCCCCATGTGAAATCCATCCAAATCAATGGCAATAATATCAGCTTTCGCACCAACAGCGAGCCTGCCGAGATCGGCCCTGCCGAGGAATTTAGCACCACCGAGTGTTGCTGCCCTAAAGAAATCAGCGTATGTTGAATCTTTGACTTCTTTTTCAATAAAACGAGCAAACATGCTTCCGGTCCGGATGTTTTGGAAAATATCCGGAGGGAAGGTATCCGTTCCGAGGGCTATATTAATTCCTGCTCTTTTATATTTCGCAAATGACTCTAAAGCTGACATGTGCCTGCCAATAATTAACGGACAATGAATCACTGTCGTCCCAGTTTCTTGCAGAAGTGCGATATCGTTCCCTTCACCAACTTTCGCTTCACTATATCCGGCAATATAGTGAGCGTGTGGGATCCCAGTTTTGGGCCCTAAGAAGCCAAGGTCGTATAAGAAGCGAATCGGAGTAACCCCATATTTTTCCACAATAGTATGATATTCAAAGGTTCCTTGTGCCGCATGGAGTTTAATTGGAACTCCCAGCTTTTCGCTAAAATACTTCGTTTGTGACAAGCTATCGATTGTTTGGCATTCTATCCGTTCAGGTGCAAGCATGCCCCGAACTAGTCCATCAAAAGCACCGTCAAATTCCTCCACAAATCTAACCGCCCGTTTTAATCCCTCTTTACCGGCTTCTTCATCCATATACAGCTTGATAGTACCATCGGGTTGTACTACCCTGGTCCCAGATTGATAGCTAGGACCAAGATAAATTCTTAACCCAAGGTTCCCCGCATGGTTTGCAGCTGCGGCTAACTCCTCATATGTTTCAGCCCATTTTTTATAAAAAACTGACGTAATTGGCATCGCCGTTGTAATCCCGTGGAGAATTAGCTGCGTGTAGGCATAAAGAGATTTAAAAGCTTCTTCTTCAGCGGTCATCACTTCATGGTGTCCATCCTTAATATATTGCGCGGACCAGAGCAAGTTTTTCTGTCTGTTTGTACTTGCCTCAAGGTGTAAAATATCATGGTCGATATCTCCTAACGCATTTAAATCAATAAAACCAGGGCTAATGACGGCATTCCCTACATCGATTAATTCATTTATTTCACCTGTGTAATTTTTACCGACATATATAATAGTGTCTTGTTCATAAACAACTTCAGCATTTTCGATGATAACATGGTCTTCCCCGTCATAGCCTATGACATACCTTCCCTTTATCTTTGTCTTCATCCACTTTCCCCTTTCTTCCTTTTACCTTTATTATAAAAAACTCTCGATGCCCCCATTTTCGGAATTATTACTCTTTTTTTAAATTTTTCTACTTTATTAAAACAGAATATACTTCAAGTTAAAAAAAGAAAGGTTGTCAACTTTTAGACAACCCCTCTTTATACATCCAAATTTAAATTTAAAAAAGCGAACAGTTCACTAACTGTTCGCTCTTTGGGTTTTAATCCCGATCTAAAAGTGCAGCTCCGGCAATCCCCGGTTTTGTCATTTCATAGATATTAAGGATTTGATCCAATTCTTCCTCAGTTAAAACATCATGCTGGAGGCACAGCTCACGTACCGATTTCCCGGTCAGGGTAGCTTCTCTTGCAATTCTTGCGGCTGCTTCATAACCAAGATGCGGATTTACAGCGGTAATAATGCCGACACTCTTTTCAACATATTCTTTTAATCTAGCTTCATTCGCCTCAATGCCAGCTAAACAGTGGTCAGTAAATGAACGGAAACCATTGTTCATGATACTGATGGATTGCAGCAGATTGAAGACTAAAACAGGCTCCATTACGTTTAACTCAAGCTGCCCTGCTTCCGATGCCAAACAAATGGTATGGTCATTGCCAATCACCTGAAAAGCAATTTGGTTAATCAGTTCCGGCATAACTGGGTTTACTTTACCCGGCATGATGGAAGATCCAGGCTGGCGTGCCGGCAGTGAAATTTCAGCCAGACCTGCCCGTGGTCCTGAAGCCATCAGGCGAAGGTCGTTAGCAATTTTCGACATATTCATCATACATACTTTTAGAGCGGCAGAAACCTCCGTATAGGCATCGGTATTCTGGGTGGCATCCACCAGGTGCTCCGCATTGACCAATGGTAACCCGCTGATTTCAGCCAACTGTTTAACCACATCTTCAATATACTGAGGGTCAGCATTTAATCCTGTTCCAACTGCAGTTGCCCCCATATTAACCTCATATAAATGATTCCGTGATTGAGAAATTCTCTTCATATCCCTTTCAAGCACACGGGAATACGCTTCAAATTCCTGCCCGAGGCGAATTGGTACTGCATCTTGAAGGTGAGTTCGGCCCATTTTGATTACTGTTTCAAATTGCTTTGCTTTTGCCTTGAAAACGCTATGCATGTACTGCATTGTCTCTAATAATTTGCTCAATAGATTTAGTGTTGCAATATGGATTGCCGTAGGGAAGGCATCATTTGTCGATTGCGACATATTAACATGGCTATTTGGGCTTAAATGCTTATAATCCCCTTTTTTGTGTCCCAGCAATTCAAGTGCGCGGTTGCCGATCACCTCATTTGCGTTCATATTCATGGATGTCCCGGCACCACCCTGAATTGGGTCAACAATAAACTCGTCATGCCACTTCCCTTCAATGATCTCCTCGGCTGCCTGAACGATTTTTTCCCCAAGTCCGCTGTATAAACGTTTGGTATTCATATTAGCAATAGCTGCTGCTTTCTTGACCATTGCTAATGCCTTAATTAATTCCTCATGGATTCGGTATCCTGTAATTGGAAAATTTTCAACGGCACGTAATGTTTGAATCCCATAATAAGCATTTTCCGGTATTTCTTTTTTTCCTAAGAAGTCTTGTTCAACCCTTGTTGTATTCGCTTCCATTTTCTTACCTCACCTTTGTATTTAGGCATTCTATTTTAATAGAATCCTATTATAAATAATAACATTTACAAAGTTATTGTATTACATTCCTGCTTTAATTTCATTCGTAAAACAAAAATTCTTTAAAAATATTATTTCAAAAAAATATCATCCAAACAACAACCACCTTTAAAAAGACTTTGTAATCTTCTTAAAAACTACTTCACTCTCTTTATAATATACGATATTATGAAATCGTTTTCAATGATTTGTTTATTTTTCAACCTTTTTAATAAATCAAAAAATGAAAAAAGTGTAGAAATTTGTCTGAATATTTACTCATCAAATGCTTTATATTAGTAATATATACATGGTATAATCTTCTAAAATATTATTTTAAAATTATTTAAAATTAAATTTCTCGAGGAGAAAGGAAGGTCGTAAAAACAAATATGTCTACTTCCGAAATTACTGCGATACCGCAGCCGAAAACGTATGGCCCACTAGGCAACATGCCTTTGATTGATAAGGAGGCCCCGACACTCTCCTTATGGAAAATTGCGGAAAAATACGGTCCGATTTTTCGCATGGAATTTTTCGGCGGATTTTCTACCGTTTTTGTTTCCGGCCATAAATGGGCCGGCGAGGTTTTGAACAGCGGAAAATTTGATAAAAGTCTGCTTGGCGGCCTCCATCAAGTCCGCGATTTCGCTGGCGATGGGCTGTTTACAGGTAAAACATCTGAGCCAAACTGGCAAAAAGCCCATAACATTCTAATGCCTTCGTTTAGTCTGTCAGCTATGAAAGGATATCACTCCATGATGGTAGACATAGCAAGCCAGCTCGTCCAAAAATGGGCCCGGTTGAATCCAAATGAGAGTATTGATGTTCCGGATGATATGACCAGACTTACGCTTGATACGATTGGCTTGTGCGGCTTTAACTATCGTTTCAACAGCTTCTACCGTGAGACGCATGACCCTTTTATTATCAATATGGTAAATGCCCTAGATGAAGCCATGCATAAAGGGACCCGCCTCCCGATTCAAGATAAATTCATGCTAAAAAAACGACAGGAATTCCAAAAGAACATCCAAGCGATGTTTTCCTTGGTAGACAAACTAATCGCTGAACGGAAGGAACACGGTGATCAAGGGGAAACAGATCTGCTTGCTCGGATGCTAAGTGCTAAAGATCCGCAAACAGGCGAAATGCTCGATGATGAAAATATACGTTACCAAATCATCACCTTCCTGATTGCCGGGCATGAAACAACCAGCGGCCTTTTGTCCTTTACGCTTTACCTGCTGTTAAAGCACCCGGAAATCCTGGAAAAAGCACGTGCGGAAGTTGACCGTGTATTGACCGGACCAGTTCCAACCTTTAAACAAGTTTTGGAGCTGAAATATATTCGGATGATTTTAAATGAATCGTTGCGGCTTTATCCGACAGCACCGCAATTTACCCTATATGCCAAGGAAGATATGGTTCTTGGAGGTAAATATAAGATAAATAAAAAGCAGACGGTTGCCATTCTCCTCCCTCAACTGCACCGCGACAAAGAAGCTTGGGGTGAAGATGCTGAAGAGTTTCGTCCTGAACGGTTTGAAGACCCGAAAAAAATACCGCATGATGCCTACAAACCTTTCGGCAATGGACAACGTGCATGTATCGGAATGCAGTTTGCCCTTCACGAGGCAACATTATTAATAGGAATGATTTTGCAAAACTTTGACTTAATTGACCATACGAACTATCAATTAAAAATTAAACAAACATTGACACTTAAGCCCGAAAACTTCACAATGAGCGTCCAGCTGCGTGATAACCGATTCGTTGAATCATTTGTATTGCCTGTTGAAGAAAAAAGCTCTTCTTTCTTACATTCAGCTAACCAACAATACGATTCTTCGATAGGAAATAATACACCATTATTTGTTCTATACGGTTCCAATATGGGGACTGCGGAAGGAATCGCAAAAGATTTGGCAACAAGTGCTCGTTTTAAAGGTTTCAAAAGTGAAATAGCTCCGCTTGACGAATACGTCGACGTACTACCGAAAGAAGGAGTTACTCTAATTGTCACTTCCTCTTATAATGGCAATCCGCCAAAAAACGCTCGTAAATTTGTCAAGTGGTTAAAAGAGTCTGACAGTGAAGTGCTCGAGGGTGTTCGTTACGCTGTTTTTGGCTGCGGAGATACGAACTGGGCGAACACTTATCAAAGTGTTCCTAATTTGATTGACGTAAAGCTTGCTGAAAAAGGTGCCAATAGAATATCTCCAAAAGGCCAAGGGGATGCAAGCAGTGATTTTGATCAGCAATTTGAAGATTGGCATGAGCAATTATGGCCAAATGTGTTCGAGGCATTAGGGCTAAAAGTTGAAAATAAATCAGAAGAAACGAACCAGGCATTGACAGTCCAATTTGTCGATGAAGTACAAACCGCGGAGCATGCTTCAGGAGGTACTGCGGTACAGACTGTGAAAACGCGCAATTCTTTTAAGACGGTTGAACGTGTTCTTAACCGCTTCGAATTAGATACAAACACACAGGTTGTCTTGAGCGGGAATCAGCAATTTGCGACCCGGCTGCCACTAGATATCCCTGTCCGGGCCAGCGACTTACTAAGTCTAAAGGTTGATTTGGAAGAAACTGTTACCCGTCCGCAGCTTCAAGAGCTGGCGGAACATACAGTATGCCCGCCTCATCAAAAAGAATTAGAAGCACTTCTAACTGAAGATGCCTATAAGGCTCACGTTGTAGATAAAGGCATTACGATGCTGGATTTACTTGAAAAATACCCAGCCTGCCAAATGCCATTTGAAAAATTTTTAGAGCTATTAGCACCTTATGAGACACACTAAAATAATTAAAAAAGAGGATGACCTGGTTGGTCCATCCTCCTTTTTATTCTTGAATGGCTGCAATATTAAATCTTGTTAAAAGTTTGCCAAATGTAGCACGTTCTTCATCGGACCAGTCCTTTGTCACTTCTCCTACCCTTATCTTCCTCGCTTGTCTCTCTTCTCTTAATTTCCTTAAACCCAATTCAGTAATTTCTAAGAAATATGCCCTTCCATCTGTTGGATCAGGAATTCGATATAGGTAGCCTTTTTGTTCTAACGCGGATGCCTGCCTGCTTATTGTGGAAATATCCAGTTGGGATTGTCCTGCTAATGTTTTTACTCCTGCTGGACCATTTGTTGCGATTTGATGTAAGAGAAGATACGCGGAACGATCAAGATTGCCAATTTTTTTATGGGAAGAGTAGGATGTGATACGGCGAATCATAATCGCCATTTCAAGTTCGATCGTTTCAAGGGATTCTTCTGACATAATTATCACCTCACAAGGTGTCATTTCTTGTTCTTATGATATCATACGAGCGCCCAAAATTATAACTTATAGGCGAATTCACTATTGACGTAGTGGAAAATGGTTGTATAATACAAATATATAGTTTCATTATACAACTATTTTTAATACTTACAAAGTAAAGAGAAAATAAGGGGGATTTAGATGTCGTCAACATCACAAACTGTTGTACCAAAAACTTCTACGATGTCTTCTATAGAAGAATCAAGTTTACTTAAGCAGCCAAAGGCCGTTTGGGCTGTCTTCTTTGCCTGCATAATTGCCTTCATGGGTCTGGGACTTGTCGACCCGATTTTACCTGCAATCGCTAACCAATTACATGCTTCCCACAGTGAGGTTACACTTCTTTTTACAAGCTATAATGCTGTAATGGCCGTTGCCATGTTAATCACCGGCATGATTTCATCGAGACTAGGCATTAAATGGACATTAATTGCCGGAATAATCATCATTGCTGTCTTTTCAGCGCTTGGCGGTTATTCAAATGGTATTTGGGCTCTTGTCGGCCTTCGCGGCGGATGGGGCCTTGGCAACGCTCTGTTTGTTGCAACTGCTTTGGCGGCGATCGTATCTCTTTCTAACAGTGGGACCGCAAAAGCCATCATCCTGTACGAAGCTGCTATTGGTTTAGGGATTTCTGTAGGTCCTTTACTTGGGGGCTGGCTTGGGGCCATTTCCTGGAGAGGTCCGTTTCTCGGTGTTGCCACACTTATGATTGTAGCCTTCGTTGGGCTTTTGATATTAATGCCGCGAACACATCAGCAGCAGAACACACAACAAAAGAAAACTTCCTTGCTTGATCCATTCCGCGCCCTAAAATATCGTTCATTATTGGTATTTGGCATTGCTGCGGCGCTTTATAACTTTGGTTTTTTCACCCTCCTTGCCTACGCTCCATTTGTAATGGGTCTTGACGAACACGGTTTGGGGTATGTATTTCTAGGCTGGGGTATTTTGCTTGCCATTACATCAGTTGTTACTGCTCCAAAGCTTCAGCAAAGGTTTGGAACGATCAATTCAATGAGCGCAATGTTAACAATATTTGCGTTAGTCCTATTGGCAATGGGTATTTGGACTTCAACCCAGTGGGTTATTATTGCTGCTGTTATTTTTGCAGGGGCTTTACTTGGGAATAATAATACTCTTATTACAACGGCAGTTATGAACTCGGCACCGGTCGAACGAGCGACTGCATCCGCTGCATATAGCTTCCTGCGCTTTATTGGCGGCGCCATTGCACCATATACGGCAGGTAAGCTTGCGGAAATTTATTCACCGTCAACACCATTTATTGTAGGTGCAGGATTTGTCCTTGTATCGGTAGTATTTATCTTAATGAACCGCCGCCATGTCAAGCACGTCGACGATGTGGAGTTAGGACATTAATTTAAACGTAAAAAAGCGAACAGTTTTGCGGCTGTTCGCTTTTTTGTGTGCTTTATTCGGTAAATCCATTCATAAAATTATCCGGATCTGGACCGACCCGCTCATCTTTGTTCAAGCTATCGATTCTTGCCATATCCTCTGTTGATAGATCAAAATCGAAAATATCGGCATTTTCAATGATACGCTGTTCCTTAATTGATTTTGGTATTGTCACTACTTTTGATTGTAAATCCCAGCGTAAAATGACCTGGGCTACTGACTTTCCATATTTACGAGCAATATCACTTAAATTAGGATCATTCAATAATTTCCCCTGTTTAAGAGGAGACCATGCTTCTAGTTGAATCCCTTCTTTTTGGCAAAAAGCAAGTAAATCCTTTTGAGTTAAGTGTGGATGATATTCCACCTGATTCACCATCGGCTTAATCTCGGCATCCTTTAATAGTTCCTCTAAGTGATGGACCTTGAAGTTGCTGACGCCGATGGCACGAACGCGGCCATCCTTATATAATTTTTCAAGGGCTTTCCAAGTGTCTTTGAATTTGTTTTTTCCTGGCCAGTGAATGAGGTATAAATCAAGGTAATCTAGTCCCAGCTTATTTAAACTAGTTTCATATGCTTGAAGTGCGGACTCGTAACCTTGATCAGAGTTCCATACCTTTGATGTGATGAATAACTCCTCACGAGAAACACCGGATTCTCTGATGCCCTGACCGACACCTTCTTCATTTTGATAAACCGCTGCAGTATCAATACTGCGGTAACCATTTTTGATAGCAGCCTTAACAGAGTCAATTACCTCTGAACCTTCCTGCACTTTAAAAACACCAAGGCCAAACCAAGGCATTTCAACACCATTATGTAATGTAGTCGTATCCTTTAAGCTTTTAACCATTGTTCTCACCTTTCTCATGGTTTTTTAGGCATATACCAACCTATTATGGCACTTATACCCAATGAAAATTCTATCTCAACAAGAAAAATCAATCCAATAAAAAGCTTATTTGGGAAGCATTTTCGTATATCTGCGAATTATGTGACGATATCAGCGAATATTTCATTTTATCTGCGAATTTCTGAATATATCTGCGGATTTTTCATTTTATCTGCGAATTTCTGAATATATCTGCGAATCCCAGAAAAAACTTATTCGTCTTCAATTGCCCGCTTAATAATGACATCTTCAATAACATGGTGCCTGCTTAATTGACCTGTTTGTATAATCGAGTACCCTTCTTTTTCTTTTTTCCGCACCTTTTGGGCCACTTCCGTTAATAGAAGTCCTGTAAACAGCAAGTAAGGAACGACAATGACCCGGCCCGCAGCATCGTTGCAGACAGTTTCCAATCCCTCATCGAACCTGGGTTCAGCGGCAGCTAAATAGCAAACAGAAACACGATTAATTCCTAGACGATTTCGGATTCCATCAACAATGTTTGCAAAATCCGCTAGTATATCCGGGTCGCTGCTCCCCCTGCCGACAAGTAAGATGCTGTCTTTAGCTGTCAGCGTCCCTGCTTCTTCATTAACAAGTTCCGCCAACCCATCAAGAATGTTCCCCTGCACCCCAAAAGGGTCCTTCACTTTTACCTTAACATGAGGATATTTCTCTCGAAGCCCTGCCAATGCATTTGGAATATCCTCTTTAATATGCCCTGCGGCAAGCAGAAAAAGAGGAACAACCGTTATTTCGGCGGCACCCCTTTCTACACAATGCTTGAAACCATCTTCAATCAGCGGCTCAGCCAGTTCCAGAAAACTCATTTCCTGAATCGGCACATCGATTCGGGCCATGATCCGCTGGATAAACGCCGTTGCCTCATCTGCCCCTTTCCTTGAGCGAGTACCGTGTCCAATGTAGAGAATTGCTTTCATGCAGGCTGCTCCTTTCACCTTTTTTCCATTCAAACGGGTACTATGTAATTTCATAGTACCCGCTTCTTGTTAAATAATATTCTTGTCTCGTAAATATCCTAACACTTGTTCCACTGCTTCTTCAACTGTCACCAAATCAGAGCGGATGATGATTTCCGGATTTTCCGGTGACTCGTATGGTGAATCAATCCCCGTAAAATCCTTAATTTCACCTTTACGAGCCTTTACATAAAGCTGTTTTGGATCACGGCGTTCGCATTCTTCAAGAGAACAATCAATGAAAACCTCTATAAATTCCCCTTCTGCAAATAACGCACGGACATTGTCCCGGTCGGAACGGAATGGTGAAATAAACGCAGTAGTGACAATCTGACCGCTGTCAACAAACAGCTTTGCCACTTCCCCGATGCGGCGGATATTTTCTGTTCTATCTTCTTCAGAAAAACCAAGATCCTTATTTAAGCCGTGACGGATATTGTCACCATCAAGAACGTATTCGTTAATTCCCTGCCGAAACAATTCGTTTGAAACTGCATTCGCAATTGTTGATTTCCCAGAACCAGATAGCCCTGTAAACCATAGTGTACAGCTTCCATGACCGTTTTGCGCACGTCTGTCTTCTTTTGTAATGGTAGCGTTATGCCATGTAATATTCGTTGATTTGCTCATTCTCCTACTCCTTATACTGTCGCTTTTTCTCTCATTCCTTCAATCAGGACTTCAACCACTTCTTTACGGCTGAAGGTTGCTGGCGGAAGAACTCCTGAGCGGAGCATCTCTCTAACTTTTGTTCCCGACAGGATTACACGATCTTCCTTGCCATGCGGGCAAGTTTTGTCAGATGCCATGCCATCGCATTTTGTGCAATAGAAGCTGTGTTCAAAGAATAATGGTTTAATACCAAGTTCCTCTTCAGTGAAATTGCTGAAAATATACTGGGCATCATAGGTTCCGTAATAGTTTCCTACCCCAGCATGGTCACGGCCGACAATAAAGTGTGTGCAACCATAATTTTTGCGGGCAAGAGCGTGGAAAATAGCTTCTCTTGGACCTGCATAGCGCATTGCAGCTGGGTGAACGCCTAACTGGACCCGTTCTTTTGGATAATAGTTTTCCAATAAAACACGATAGCTTTTCAGACGTACATCAGCTGGAACGTCATCAGATTTTGTTTCACCGACTAGCGGGTTCACGAACAAGCCATCAACGATTTCAAGGGCAGCCTTTTGAATGTACTCATGCGCACGATGAATCGGATTTCTTGTTTGGAAACCAACAACTGTTTTCCAGCCTTTCTCTTCAAAAAAGGCGCGAGTCTGCTTTGGTTCGAACCAGACATCACCGAACACGCCTTTTTCAGGTTTCTTAACAAGCACAACTTCCCCAGCCACATAGACAGGTCCTCTCTCGAATAGCCGCTTAACGCCTGGATGAGCAAGTTCTTCCGTTTTATAAACTTCTCTTGCTTCTTTGTTTAAATCCGGCTCATACCATTCGGAAACCTTAATCACACCGTAAACTTCATCGTTGTGTTTTAATTTAATTTCTTCACCGACTACCAAGGATTCCGCAATTTCATAGGATACAGGAAGAGTTACTGGAATGGACCAGATCGTATTGTCGGCTAAACGCATATTGCTGACAACAGATTCATAATCCGCTTTACCAAGAAAACCTGTTAACGGGCTGAAAACCCCCACACCAATAAGTTCAAGATCGCTTAAAGCAATCGCATCAATTTCTATTACTTTTGCTGCATTGGATAAATCATAGTTTGGATCAAAAGCTTGAATAAGTTTGCCTCCGTGAGGATTTGGTAAAAATGACATGTTTGATATCAACCCTTCTATTTGTTTTTATTTATTTGCAATATCGGTAGGCGCTCCAATCGATGCGGATGTAGTGCGTTTCATTAAGAATAGCACTCCCAAAACAGAGATAAGGACGCCTGCCATGACAATAATCGGATAAAAATTCCGAACTATCACTAATTGAATAATGGTGTATGAGAGCACCATTGAAATAACCGGTGAAACAATCCAGACCGTGAGAAGCTGTACGACAATTCCCTTTTTCAAGACTGATTTGCCGTATTTAGCAAAACCAATCCCAATGATGGAGGAAGTCGTGATTTGCGTGAGCGGAACAGGAATTCCAAACAGCGATGCAACTGTTACGATGCTGGCACCGGTACCGGATATGATACATCCCTCTTCCAAGCGAAGCTTTGTTATTTTCTTCCCATTGGTTTCAATTACTCGGTGACCGAGCAGGAATGCACCAAGCGCTACGGCCAAACCTCCCCAAAGGACGGCTGTCTCTTTAGACATTAATGATGCGGCAACAAGGGGGCCAACGGCATTGGCCACATTGTTCATCCCTGCCGAAAAGGCTTCGAACAATCCCATAAAGACGACAAGTACCGCAAGAAGAGGTCCTGCTTTTGGTTTCTCGACAAATTTTTTAATAGGTTTGATTTTTAAAAGATTAGCAGCAAGGATTGCCAGCACGAAAGCTGCAACTGGAGTTAACAGCCAAAACACCATAATCCATAGGAGCTTGCCGACAAAAACGGATTGATAGACAATCCCCGCCCCTACCACGGCGCCCACTGCTACTTCACTTGTCGAGAGCGGTATTCCAAAAATATTCGCTAAAAACAGCGACATAGCTGCTGAAGCTAACACGATTAAGGCAATAGCATTTGTAAAGGTACTGCTTGGAACGATACCGCCGCCAATCGTCTTTACGACCTCGCCGCCGCCAAGCCATGCACCAAGGAACACCGCTATTCCACAAAGGAATAAAGCCAGTTGCTTTTTGACAACGCCGGCTCCATAGGAAATTCCCATCGAAGCAGCTGCCCCGCTGGCCCCGATATTGACTGCAAAAAACAAACCTATCATTATAGCAATGATTGTGATCGTTTTGACCGCCCCCTTACGATGAGTGTAATCCACACTCGGTTTTACTGCTGCCGGTCCAGCGTCCGGCACGGGAATCGCCGTCACCGGCAACTGCTTGCGTACAAGGGAAGCAGCCGATGCTTGGATAGTTGCGGTCATGCAACTCGTTATATGGAAGGTCTTTTTCCCGAATATAGGACCACACCTCATCCCATGTCCAATGAATCAGAGGGCATATTTTAATATTTTTAAATTTTTCATCTTTGTTAACAAACTCAGTATCTTTCCTTGTCGGTGACTGTTCTCTGCGAAGACCTGAAATCCAAGCATCTCTTGCTGTAAGAGTTTCCCTAAGAGGAATGACTTTTCGGATTTGGCAGCATTGGTTAGGGTCGCGTTTCCATAACGCTGTCCCATATTGCGCAGCCTGTTCATCAAGAGTTAATGCAGGTTTCTTCTGCTCGATTTTCAATGATGGAAAACGTTCTTCGATCCTTTTGATAACATCGTAGGTTTCTAGAAAGTGAAGATCTGTATCCAAGAAAACGATGTGCGCATCAGGTTTCACCTGAGCAATCAAGTCAATCAACACAATCGCTTCGGCCCCAAAGCTCGAAGCATAAACAATTTTATTATCAGCGTAATTCTGATAAGCCCATTCCAATACTGCTTTAGCACCTTTCGTTTCATCTTGAATCGAAAAAGAATCAGAAATGGAATTCCAATTTTCATATGTCACTGCGTTTGTCATCATGCAAGCCTCCTTATTCCTTTAAAAAAAAGGCAGCCTTCAACCATTAATGGTGAAGACCGCCTCTAGTTTGTCTAGTCAGCGTGTTTTATTCGATTGAAGACGAACCTTTTCGTTTTTCTCAATTTGCACAACCTTACCGTCCTGAACAACCAGTGTAATCGATCCGAATTTGATTGATTCGAGCATCGGCCTAAGGTGTGCCGCAATTTCTTGCCATTCATCTGGTGTTTTCATCCGATTCGCCACCTTTTCCTAAAAAACTCCTCCTATTCCAGGAAAGGCATTTTACTGTTTCAATTTCTCAAAATTAATCCCACTAGACCAATAGGAATTTACATATATAGTTGATGAAATTAATCCTACTAGACACATAGGGATTTGTCAATATAAATGATGAAAATATTTTAACTATTTTTTGATTAAAGCAGATGTCTATTTTGCCCGTACTAAACTTTTTTTCCTGATATAAGAATTTTAAGTCAGGACTAAAAAGGTTTCTCTAGACCCACATAATAATAGATTGCTAAGATAATGAAGGGAATGAAAAGCTAAGGGGCAATACATATGGAAAATGAAAAGTATTTAGCACTAAAAAAAGGAGAACAAGCCGCATATATCAGTATTTTGGCATACATTTTTCTATCCATTTTAAAACTGGCAGTTGGCTATGCATCCGACTCCGAGGCACTAAAAGCCGATGGGTTAAACAACAGTACAGATGTAATCGCATCTATTGTTGTATTAATTGGGCTAAAACTTTCACAAAAGCCTGCAGATAAGGACCATCCTTATGGTCATTGGAAAGCGGAAACTGTTGCCTCCATGGTTTCTTCTTTTATCATGATGGCCGTGGGTATTGAGGTGCTATATGATGCGGTTACCACCATCATCAATGGAAAGAGTGAGTCTCCAGACCCCCTTTCTGCCGTAACCGGAATTTTTTGTGGCGCAGTCATGTATGCTGTCTATCATCATAACCATAAGCTTGCCGCAAAAATTAACAGCCAGGCGGTAATGGCTGCCGCGAAAGACAATCTCTCTGATGCCTGGGTGAGCATCGGAACTGCTGCAGGGATTATTGGCGCTCAATTCAATCTGCCATGGCTGGATCCAATTACAGCAGTAATCGTAGGACTTCTTATCTGTAATACGGCATGGGATATTTTTCGCAATGCCTCCCACAGCTTAACCGATGGTTTTGATGTGAAGGAGATGTATTCTTTTAAAAATACAATTGAAGGGATTACTGGGGTTAAAGGAATAAAGGACATCAAAGCACGGAATTATGGCAACAGCGCTGTCGTTGATGTGGTAATCCTTGTGAATTCCAATCTAAATATTCGTGAGGCACATGATGTTGCCACAAAAGTGGAAAATGCCCTAATCAAGGAACACGATGTGTTTGATGTTAATGTCCATGTGGAGCCTAACTAAGCTGTTTTTGAATAATCGTTTTAAACTGCGGAAAACTATCCCTAATTAGGAAATTGATAAGGGGATCGTTTAATGGAAAAAGAAATGTCATATGGTAGTGATTATAAAATTATTCCGGCCACTTCTATTGGCAGCGGGGTCGGGATTCAGGTTTTGCCGGATTTATTTTCTTATACCATCCAAATCGTCAATATTTGTTTTGTCGGTAACCCTGATAACGGCGAGTTTGTTTTAGTAGATGCTGGTATGACAGGGTCTGCAGACGAAATTATCGAAGCAGCAGAGGAACGGTTTGGCGAGGGGTGCCGCCCGATAGCGATTATTTTAACGCACGGTCATTTTGACCATGTTGGAGCAATAATCGAACTGGTGAATCATTGGCAGGTACCCGTATATGCTCATGAAATTGAATTGCCTTATTTGGTCGGGCAAAAGAGCTACCCTGAGCCAGACCCCAGTGTGGAAGGCGGGATGGTGGCAAAGATGTCACCGCTGTTTCCGAATGAGCCGATTAACCTCGGTAACCATGTAGAAAAACTTCCTCCTGATGGGAGCGTTCCACATCTGCCTGGTTTTCGCTGGATCCACACCCCAGGCCACACACCTGGACATGTTTCCTTTTTTAGAGATGAAGACCGTGCGTTGATTGCAGGAGATGCATTCATCAATGTGAAACAGGATTCTTTATATAAGGTCATAACCCAGGAGGAGGAAGTAAATGGTCCTCCTAGATACTTCACAACGGATTGGAGGGCCGCTTGGGACTCGGTTAAAAAGCTGGCTGAACTAAATCCTTCGACCGCGATAACAGGGCATGGTGCTCCGCTGGCAGGCGAGGCATTAACCAGCGGACTTGAGCGACTGGTAAATAATTTTGATAGCTTAGCGATTCCGGATTACGGTAAATATGTGGATGGGAATATTCATTAAGCTTGTATATGTTGAGGTTCTATAGACACTTTCCGGTTTTTCTGTGGAAATATTTGGGTTTAGAGGGTGATTAAGGACATTTTCATCTGTTTTTCGCCTCGTTTTGTCCTTGATCCCGCCTCTACTCTAAAAATGAAGAAAAATAAAAAGGATTGCCGCATCACGTATCACGGCAATCCTTTTTTCAACCATTACACCATTATTTTGCAAATATTATTCGTAAATTCAACCGGATCATCAATCGGCAGGCCTTCAATTAGTAGTGCCTGATTATACAATAGGTGCGTATACAATTTCAGCTTATCTTTGTCTCCGGCAAATGATTCTTTTAAGGATGCAAAAACCTCGTGATTTGCATTGATTTCTAGTACCTTCTCAGCTTTAATTCCCTGGTTATTCGGCATGGCGTTTAGAATTTTTTCCATCTCGATCGAGACTTCTCCATCTGTTGATAAGCAAACCGGGTGCGACTTCAGTCGTTTAGAAACACGGACATCCTTCACTTTGCCCGCCAAAGTCTCCTTCATATACTCAAACAGTTCTTTGTTATCCTGCTCTTCCGCTTCCGAATCCTGAGACTTTTCATCTGCCTCAAAGCCTAAATCACCACTAGAAACGGACTTAAACTCTTTATCTTTGTAGCTCATCAGCATTCTAATCGCGAATTCGTCAATTTCATCTGTAAAATACAGAATTTCATAGCCTTTATCTGCAACCAACTCCGTTTGCGGAAGCTTTTCGATCCGCTCATTGGAACCGCCAGTGGCGTAGAAAATATATTTTTGGTCCTCCGGCATTCTAGAAACATATTCATCTAACGTTACGAGCTTCTTCTCTTTTGAGGAATGGAACATCAATAAATCTTGCAATTCTTCTTTATGAGCGCCAAATTCGCTATAGACACCGTACTTTAACTGGCGGCCAAATGCCTGATAAAACTGCTCATATTTTTCCCGTTCATTTTTCAATAAGCTTACCAGCTCACTTTTGATTTTCTTGTTAATATTTTTCGCGATTAGCTTTAATTGACGGTCGTGCTGGAGCAGCTCACGTGAAATATTCAAAGATAAATCTTCTGAGTCGACCATTCCCTTAACGAAGCTGAAATAGTCAGGCAGGAGGTCGGCGCACTTGTTCATAATTAAAACACCGCTCGAATAAAGCTCTAGACCCTTTTCATATTCTGCAGAATAATAGTCAAACGGCATGCTTTCTGGAATATAAAGAATCGCGTTATAACGGACCGCTCCATCCACACTGATATGAATATGCTTCAGCGGTTTGTCAAAGCCGTATCGCTTTTCCGCATAAAAATTTTCATAATCCTCGGCTGTCAGTTCGTTTTTATTTTTTCGCCAAATCGGCACCATGCTGTTGATGGTTTCTTCGACTTGATAATCTTCATACTCCGTTTCGCTGCCCTCTTTAAGACGGCTTTTCGAGACATCCATTTTAATAGGGTAGCGGATAAAGTCAGAGTATTTCTTGATAATTGCTTTTAAACGATATTCCTCTAAATACTCATCATAATTTTCTTCTTCGGTATTATCTTTGATCTTTAAAATAATCTCAGTACCGACTGTTTCTTTTTCGCAAGGAACGATAGTGTAGCCCTCGGCACCCTGTGACTCCCATTTATAGGCTTCGTCGCTTCCTAATGCCTTGCTGATGACAGTTACTACGTCCGCAACCATAAACGCTGAATAAAAACCAACACCAAATTGGCCGATGATATCATAGCCATCCTTCAGTTCATTCTCGCTTTTGAACGCTAAAGATCCGCTCTTGGCAATCGTACCAAGGTTATTTTCCAATTCTTCCTTGGTCATCCCAATCCCAGTATCAATTAATCGTAAAGTTCTATTTTCCTTGTCAGCGATTACCTTTATGTAGTAATTGTCTTTATCGAATGCCAAGGAATCATCTGTTAATGCTTTGTAATAGATTTTATCGATCGCATCACTGGCATTGGAGATTAACTCACGCAGAAAAATTTCGCGATGCGTATAAATCGAATTAATCATCATGTCTAATAAACGTTTCGATTCCGCTTTAAATTGTTTTGTTTCCATACCCAATTCTCCTTCCATTTTTACCCTTTCCATCATAATTGCAGGAAGTCAATAAATCAAATGATTAGCACTCTATCACATTGAGTGCTAACAACTATTTAAATATCATAAAATCCACTTATCGTCAATAAAAAAAAACGGACGGTTTTTCCTCCGTCCGCTACCATTCACTGTATTGGCAGTAATATCTCCATCGTAGTTCCATTTTCATCACTTGAGATATTTATTGTGCCATTGTGATTTTCAATAATTTGCATGCTAATCATCAATCCTAATCCATTTCCATTATCCTTGGTTGTAAAAAATGGCTGGCCGATTCGCTCGAGATGCTCTTTCGGGATCCCGCATCCTTGGTCAATAAACCGAATCTTTATTTGGTTAGAATCTGTACATTGAACCTCTATGATGATTTCTCCGCCCTTAGGCATGGCCTCAACAGAATTTTTGAGGAAATTAATAAACATTTGCTTAAGCTGGTTTTCATCGCAATAAACTTCAGGGATTTCAGTCAGGTAAAGAATATGAATTCCTATATTTCTCATAATTGCCTGTGTATCAGCAAGCGTTTTAACATGTTCTAAAATGGTCGACAAATCACGTTTCTCAAATTTCATAGACTGCGGTTTCGCTAGCAGCAATAATTCACTGAGAATCAGTTCAATGCGGTTCACTTCTGAATTGATAATATCCAAATATCCAGAATTAAATTCACGGCCTGTATCCATTAGTTTAATAAAGCCTTTTATAGCGGTTAATGGATTTCTTATTTCATGGGCGATTCCAGCGGCAAGCTGCCCTGCTACTGTTAACTTTTCAGACTGGAGAAGCAATTTTTGCGTTCTTTTCTTCTCCATTATGTCCCGAATGATAATATGACGTGCAGGTTCGTTTTGAAAAATGGCCGGAATTGCTTTTACTTCGACTTCAATAATCGTGCCATCTAAACGGACCAGCTTTTCCACGATAAAATCAACAGCCTTGCCGTTTTCAACGTTCCTGGCCCGTTGTTTCACAATGTCAGAGTAGGGGCTGTCCAAAAAATCGTATATGCTTTTTCCAATCACTTCATTTTTATCCTTCGCACCAATTAATTCCACGGCCGTATCGTTGGCAAATAGAATTTGCTCATCTTTAACAATCGCAACGGCATCAGGTGAATGCTCAACAATATCCCGATAGGTATTCTCCCGCTGCTGAATATCTTCCATAAGCTTTTTCCGCTTTTGTTTGAGTTCCGTAATATCCTTGGCTACTGCATAAACGCCCACAATTTCACCATCGATGACAATCGGATAGTTTGTCATATTTAAATCTATTAATTTCCCGCTTTTATGAACGATTTGACAATCGAAATTCTGCAATTTGCCATCAATTGCCTTGTAAAAAAATGAAATGGCTCGATCCAGGTGCTCCAATTTCATTACTTTCATATACGTTAATTTTGAAAATTCGTCCGAATTATATCCAAAAATGAGCGCACAAGCAGGGTTTAATGGAATGAAATAACCATCTAAATCCATAGCATAAATGGCATCAGAATCGCATGCGAACAAAGACTGATAACTATTCAGGCTGCCATTTAAATGCTTTTCTAACAGGATCCGCTTTTCCTTTTTAATATCAGTTATAGAACTTTGCATCACGATCAAAAGTTCCTTTCATTATTTATAAAAAAGCCAAATTAGAAATAGTCAAATGATCCTACTTCCAATTTGGCTTGTCAAAGGTCTAGGTGTACTAGTTCATTTTCACTATTTCATATGATAATAGTCCATTAATCTTATTATAATATTAATCTTAATAATTTTGATTTTCAATCCTAATATTGCAATTTAAAACATTGGTAGATTGGGAAAACTTTGTTTTTTCACAAAATATTCCTACATATTCTTTTTTCTTCGCTCATAAAATGGACAAGAAAGGCATGTCCAGGGAGGTAAAACAGTGAATGGTATGAAGAGTATTTTTAGAGATTATTTCTTTTAAATAATGAAAAAAACAGTATTAATTTACCTATGTTTACTTTTTGGTGCAACCTTGCAAGGATTGTCAATGTCCCTGTTTTTATTTCCCCATTCCATCCCTTCCGGCGGTGCGGCAGGACTGGCCATCTTAATGAATTATTGGTTTGGTTTATCGCTTGGCTTCTCCCTATGGCTGGCCAATATTGTCTTCTTACTTTTTGCGCTAAAATATTTTGGCTATACATGGACATTTCGAACCATTCTATCAGTCGCTACAACCTCTACAGTTGTTAGCGTGATTACAACCCAAATACCACATCATCACGTTCATATGGTGTTTGATATGGTTTGCGGCAGCATCTTTTTTGGCATCGGCGTTGGCCTTTTGATTCGTGCAGGGGCATCAAGCGGCGGGATGGTCATTCCTGCGCTAATGATTGCCACCTATAAAAATTGGAGTCCAGGAAAAGTGATGATGGGCATCAATATGATGATATTTTTATTAACCGGGTTGGTGATTGATTATAAAATTGTCGTGTACGCCATTGTTTGTCAATTCTTTTCAACCAATATTATTGATTTCATTTATGAATTAAGATTTAATCGATTACTTTTCCTCTCTGCCAATTGGCGAAGACGATAAAGAGGCTGTCTTGAATTGACAGCCTCTTTTTCATCAATTTCGTTAAATCTAAAAATACCTCGATAAAAATACAAATACTCGCTTACTTAGACACATCCAGATTAAACTGTAGAACAAAGAGAATAGGAAAATTGTTATGGAAGTTTTAAAATTAAGTATAGATGAAACTGCTGGCCCTAAAACAGGAAAACGAAGAACGTAAAGCAAAAACATAATTCCAATTGAGAGACCAAATCCGCCGGCCAAAGTGATAGAAATCCAACTTTTCCACAGCTTGAATGCGATTCCCAAGGAAAGTCCTAATAATCCTGTTGTAAAAGGAAAGACAAACAACTCGCTGGGCTGGATAATAGCCAATAGGAAAACGGTAATAACATAAGACATGAACCCAATCCTCAAAGATAACTTGGAAGCAAGAACAATAGGCAGTGTAGTTAACATACTGAAGGCATAGCCAATTCCCGTAAAAAATCCAGCGGCCTGCAGGATGGCTGCGCTTCCAGCAAGGAGAGATCCTAGTACTAATTTCGTTGTATTGGAGTAATTTTGAGTCGAAATGGATTGGGGATTTTGTCCTGACATATTATTTATTCTCTTTTTCACGGTAGCCCCCAAATAAGGTAAAGGAAGACCTGTTAAAGGATCTTCCTTTCCTTTAAATATTTTAAAATTTCTTTTACCGATTCCTCAATCGACATTCGACCTGTTTCAATAATGATTTCTGGATTGTCAGGAATTTCGTATGGGGAGGAGATTCCGGTAAATTCGGGGATTTCTCCAATTCTCGCCTTCCTGTACAAACCTTTAGGGTCCCGGTCTTCACAGATTTGAATCGGGCAATTCAAGAAAATTTCAATGAACTCCCCGTTTTCAAACATATTACGAACCTGCGCCCGGTCCTCAAGAAAAGGGGAAATAAAGGCAGAAGAAACGATTTGACCACTGTCCACGAATAGTTTTGCCACTTCCCCAATTCGCCGGATATTCTCTTTCCTATCACTAACACCAAAACTTAAATCTTTATTCAAACCATGACGAATATTATCCCCATCTAATACATAACTTCTAAAGCCTGCTTTAAAAAGTGCCTGATCTACAGCATTTGCCAGCGTAGACTTTCCTGAACCTGATAAGCCAGTAAACCAAAGAACGCAGCTTTTATGTCCATTCTCCTGATGCCGGTCTGTTTTTGTGATCGTTGATTGATGCCAGGTAAGATGATTACTTTTCCCCATTTCCTACACCTTCTAGTTTGTAGACTTCCCTCATCCCCTCGATAAGGATTTCAACGACTTCTGGGCGGCTGAATTCCTTTGGAGGCTGCTCGCCATTTTTGAGCATCCCCCTGACTTTAGTACCAGATAAGATGACATGATATTGCCTGTCATGCGGGCAGGTTTTTGCAGAAGCCATGTTCTCGCATTTTTTACAATAAAAGCTATGTTCAAAAAACAGCGGCTTGATGCCAAGCTCCTCTTCGGAAAAATGTGAAAATATTTTTTGGGCATCATAAGTGCCATAGTAGTTTCCTACCCCAGCATGGTCTCTTCCGACAATAAAATGGGTGCAGCCAAAATTTTTCCGGACAAGGGCATGAAAAATCGCTTCCCGCGGTCCGGCGTAACGCATCGCTGCCGGGAAAACGGACAGGAATACCCGGTTCTTTGGATAATAATTTTCAAGTAAGGCTTGATAGCTCTTCATTCTGATTTCGCCCGGGATATCATCTGCTTTTGTCTCACCGACAAGAGGATTAAGGAACAGCCCGTCAACCGTTTCCAGCGCCGACTTTTGAATGTATTCATGAGCCCGGTGTACCGGATTACGCGTTTGGAACCCTACAACTGTTTTCCAGCCTAATTGCTGGAACATTTCCCTTGTTTGTAAGGGGTCCAAATAAAAATCCTCAAACCGGCCTTTTTCGGGCCTTTTTATAAGTGTGATCGGTCCAGCCAGATAAACAGCGGGACGTTCAAAAAGTTTTTTTACACCGGGATGGGCAAGTTCCGTTGTCTTGAATACTTTTTCAGCCTCTATCCGTTTATCTGGTGAAAACTTTTCGGTTACCTTCATGACACCATAAACCTTGTCATTATGAATGAGGTTAATGGTCTCACCGATTGTTAATTCGGCCGCTTTGGTCTGGTGGACTGCCAGAGTAATCGGCAGTGACCACGGCAGTCCCGATACAAGCCTCATATCGTGTACAACCGACTCATAGTCGGCTTTTCCCATGAAGCCTTCAATTGGACTGTAAGCACCGTTAGCGATTAATTCCAAATCGCTTAATTCCAATTTATCGAGGCCAACATAATTGAGAGAATAGTCCACTACATAATCTAGATTGATTCGATTGACTAATTTCCCGCCATGGGGAATACTCTTGTTCAACGGTTTTACCTCCCAAAATTTCTTTATCTCTAAGTTAAATGGAGTCCGCACTCCGTTTTTGATTGTCCTGCCCAGCGACCCGCCCTCTGGTCACCAGAATCACTAACCGGCTGGGTACACGGTGCGCAGCCGATACTTGGATAACCGTTATCATGTAATGGGTTATAAGGCAATTTGTTTAAGTCGATGTAAGTCAATATATCATCCCAAGTCCAATGAATAAGTGGACAAATCTTGATATTTTGGAACTTTTCATCTTTATTGATGTACTGAGTTTTGCTCCTTATAGCCGATTGTTCCCTTCTCAGCCCTGAAATCCATGCCTTTACGCCCTGCAGCGCTTCCTTTAAAGGGGCAACTTTTCTTATCTGGCAGCACAAATTTGGATTATGACGCCAAAGCTCTTCACCGTGCTCCTTTGCCTGTTCCAATAAAGTTAGCTTCGGTTCGATCATTGTGATGTTTAATGATGGGTAGCGGTCTTTCACCTGATGTATTAATTCGTACGTTTCCGCGAAATGAAGGCCCGTATCAAGGAAGATGATTTTTGCCTGTTTGCTAACTTTATGAATTAAATCGATTAACACCATTCCTTCTGCTCCAAAGCTGCAGGCGTAAACAATTTCCTCGCCATCATATTCCTGATATGCCCATTTTAAAATATCGAAATAATCCCTGCTTTTCCCGCTAATTTCTGCTATTTTTTGTTCGTCCCAATTTTCATACGTTAGTATCGAAGCCATTCCCACCCCTCCAAATTGATTATGAATCCATCGTTAACGTTACAAAGGAGTTATTTTCCAATAATACTTTGTTCATCTCATCGATATGACCATGCTTTGAAAAGGAAATCATAGCTCGAATCCAACAGCCGTGGCCAAATACTAACATGTTTTTATATTCCCGATATTTCTCCAAGAACATGGAAATGCGTTTTTCAAGGTTATGAATACTTTCACCTAACACGAGCTTGCTTGGGTTCTCTAACCAGGCTTCTCCGAATGCTTCAACTAGCATTGCCTTTGGCTGGCCTTCAAATGGGCCAAAATCCAATTCATCCAATAAGCATTCAGTTTCCGGCTGAAACCCATAATGCTGTGCTGTTTGTCGCGTTCTTTTTAAACTGCTGGCCAAAACAACTTCAAATGGAGCAAGACCATTCAACATGCCTTTGTTTTCGGCAATACCTTTGCGAAATTCCTCAGTTAACTGAGTAATTCCGATATCCCTTCTCCCTTGAAGCATATTGTTGTTATTCCATTCGGTAGGCAAATGGCGGATTAAGGTAATTTGCATTCCTGTGCCTCCAAATAAAATGTTTCACTTCTCAGACCGCAGCGCTGGGCCTCCAACATTAAAACATCCGAAAGCTTCACATTACCCAAATTTACATTAGGCCCAAGCTCCCTAATAAAGTACATTTGATGCTTTGCTGATGGCGCCTCGAAAATAATCCTATTCGGATCCAAATCTCTGACTAATTCCTGAATCAGGTCAGACTTAATCGTACCGCATGCTTCATAAATGCCGGAAGTCCCGGAATCGCGCCCTTCTGTAATAACGTATTGACAGCCGGCCTCAAGAAATTGCTTGATTTCTGCTCTCCATTCTGAAATGGGCATCTCTTTCTCGGTATCTTTTGAGCCCACCTCGGCAATCACGTTAAAATTATTTTTTAGCATATAAATCAATTCCAGCCTATGGTCAAGTGGAATATCCAAGGTCCCATTTGAAACTTCAACCCATTCAATCCCGAGTTCACATAAATAAGAGAGGTATTCCGGGATTTTGTTTTGGTAATAACATTTTTCAAATAATGTGCCGCCACAATAAGGCTTAATACCGTATTCCTTATACAGGTCCACCTTCTTCTTTAAATTGGGGGTGACATACGCAGAACCAATTCCAATTTTGGCAATGTCAATGATATGGCTGTAATCGGCCAATATATTCCTTAATTCTCCCATTGGAGTTCCAAAGTCGGCGACAGAGGTTAACCCATAAGTTCGACTGCCGGAAGTCCGTTCAGGAAGTGTTAAAAAATCCATAGGCATTACGCCTCCTCTTTTTTTCTAGGATAGATTATTCAAAAACTAGGTGAATGTGTAGATATTGGGCCTATTCCTCAGAAATTAGGCATTCGCCTTGTATAAACTTATGTCCCCAGTCAAACAATAAAAGAGCTTATTTAAACGATAGGGGTGCACTCCATTGCCAAAACAAAAACACAAAGGCATGACGATTTTTGCAATTGGTTCAATCCCGATGATTTTAGTCTTAGGAAACTCAATGTTAATCCCAATCCTCCCGAAAATGAAATCGGAGCTAGATATTTCTCAATTTCAGGTAAGTTTGGTTATATCGGTGTTTTCGATTGCAGCTGCAATTTCGATTCCGGTATTAGGGTATTTTTCTGATCGTTTTTCAAGGAAAGCGGTCATCATTCCATCCCTCATTTTATATGGTATCGGCGGGCTTTTAGCAGGTGCTTCAGCAGCGTGGTTTGGCAGCTCCTATACTTGGATTCTTGCCGGCAGGGTCATGCAAGGAATAGGCGCAGCGGGGACAGCACCAATTGCCATGGCGTTAACAGGAGATTTATTTAAGGGCGGAGAACAAAGTAAGGTATTAGGGTTAGTAGAAGCATCAAACGGTTTTGGCAAAGTTATTAGTCCAATCATCGGCTCATTATTGGCCCTCATTTTCTGGTACGCCGCCTTCTTTGCCTTTCCGATTTTCTGTTTCTTATCAGTGTTATTGACCATCTTTTTTATCAAGGAAAAGAAAACAAAAAAAGAGCCGCCGCCAGTTGGAAAATATGTAAAAGGCCTTGTTTCCGTTTTTAAAACTGAAGGACGCTGGCTTTTTGCCGCTTACTTGACTGGAGCAGTATGCTTATTTACCTTGTTTGGCATTTTATTTTACATTTCAGATATTCTTGAAAAGGACTATCAAATTGATGGAATATTAAAGGGGGCTATCTTGGCCATCCCACTTTTATTTATGACCACAACCTCTTACATCACTGGAAGTAAAATCGGTAAGAGAATGAAGCTGATGAAAGCACTGATTATTATTGGACTTCTCTTGATGACCGGCTCATTTGCATCGTTAATTTTCACTAAAAAGCTGATTCCGTTTTTTTCTGTACTTGTTATAAGCAGTATCGGAACAGGGCTTGTGCTGCCTTGCATTAACAGCTTTATTACCGGCTCAGTTCCGGCAGACAGGAGAGGATTCGTCACCTCCTTATATGGCTCCGTCCGTTTCTTAGGCGTCGCCATAGGGCCGCCTATCTTTAGTAAACTAATGGATTGGTCTCGGTCCGGAATGTTTTTAACGACGGCCGGTTTAACCCTTATTTGCGCTTTACTATGTATGGTATTGATTCATGTGGCGAAAAAAGAGTCTTCGAAGGAAAAGGAAAATGATACGCTATTTGAAAAATTGCAGTTTACGTAAGGGAGCTGAAAACAGTGCAAATATATTTTTCACCTGAAGTCATCACTCCTCATTTTCAGGTCCTAAATGTTGTCGATTCCACCAATAAAGCCGTCGGCAATGTTGCCTTCTTATTTGATGAGAAAAAACTGTTCGTATATGGAATTTTGGAAGAGGAGGGGGTCGGACTCGACTTTAAGGATCTTGTTACCCCTTATATCAAAGGGATGACAAAAGCGAAACCAGGGCTTGATATTTTCTCTTGTTTATATGTTGGCTGTAAGAAAATTAAATTGAGTGAGGAAGAAGAAGAAAAATAAATGAAAACTCACCGATTGGCGAGTCCGATAGGACGAAGACAGAGGCGTAGTTGAATTTATGCGTTAAGAAAATTTAGGGGAATTTTCTTATTAGCTAATATTTTTCGCAAAAGAGGGCCATTGTCCTCTTTTTTATTTGAATAAATGGGCTGACAAGGCATTTGACTACTTCATATTTTATTGATGAAATGCAGTTTAGAGATATTGGAGTGTTTGCCTATGAGTGTCGGCATCATTATCATGGGGCTTTTCATTGGCTTTATGGTCGGATTAACTGGGGTTGGCGGAGCTGCTCTTTTAACACCAATCCTCATTTTATTAGGAATCAGTCCTTCGATAGCGGTTGGTACAGACTTATTTTATAACTCGATTACAAAGCTATTTGGTTCCATCCAGCATTGGCGGCAGAAAACCATCAATCTAAAACTTGTTAAGTATCTTGCCATCGGCAGCATCCCCAGCGCCCTTTTAGCGGTTGGACTGCTTCATTTATTTGATTCCTTTTTCCATAACCAGGAGCAGATTATCAAGCATGCCCTTGGATATGTACTTATTTTGGTTGCAGCGGCCACCCTGTTTAAAACATTTATGAAGAAGAAAATAGAATGGAACCCTATGCAGCTAAAACCTCTGGAGGAGAAAAGGGCCTTAACCATCACAATTGGAGCGGTATTAGGCTTTATTGTCGGGTTAACCTCGATTGGTTCCGGTTCATTATTTGCCATAGCCATGCTTTACTTATACCGGATGAATTCGTCTGAACTGGTTGGAACAGATATTGCCCATGCATTTTTGTTGGTTACCGCTGCAGGTTTTATGCATGCTGGAATTGGCAATGTTGATTATTTATTAACTCTAAATTTGTTGTTAGGCTCCATCCCCGGAGTTCTAATCGGAAGCACGTTATCGTCAAAATTCCCCGCAAAACCATTACGAACAATCATGGCCTTGATGATTTTATTTAGCGGTATAAAATTAATCTAACAGCAGGATGTCCCATAAAGAAACACGGCTTTTATACCGTGTTTCTTTCCCTATTCAAGACGTATTAGCTGGTTTAGTTTCTTTCTTTTTAAGAACCGTTCTTTTCAAAAGGAGGAATAAAATAACAATGGATCCTTCCAAAAAGATTCCGAGTGAATTCCATGCATAAAAGGAAAAATGGATATGTTCCATGCTGTTTTTAAACAATAGAATCGATAAATACCCGAGTGTAAACGCAATCGGCAGAAGAAATTTATTTGTATTGGATTTATAGAAATAACTAAAACAAAAATTAATCACATACATTAGAAATGCTACTTTGCAGAAGAAAACCGGAATCCAAACTGACACAATGACTAAATCCAGCCGGTCAAGAAAATCAGTTAAGTTGATTTGCTGGACAAGTACATAGGTTGGATAGGCTGCTTCACGGACTATTTTTGTTCCTAAAACCGAGATGTTCAAAATAAGAAGTACCAAAAACAGAAACACACCTAAAGCCGTACCGGTGATAACTGCTTTTCGGGCTGCTTTTAGCGGATTAACATTTGCAATGATCAGAATGAAAAAAAACAGCTCCCCTA
Source organism: Neobacillus citreus (assembly GCF_018343545.2). Classification (GTDB taxonomy): domain Bacteria; phylum Bacillota; class Bacilli; order Bacillales; family Cytobacillaceae; genus Neobacillus; species Neobacillus citreus. The sequence goes on from NZ_JAGYPE020000001.1 coordinate 263,190, forward strand.
TCCAGGAGAAGGATATAAAAACAGATTTCGTTAATGCTTTAAATGATTGCAGGCCAGGAAGCGGCTGCAAATTTCCCGCATCCAGTTCGTTGAGCAAAAGAAATGGCAGAAAAAGGACCACAATGATGAAAATAAAAAAATGGATGGCATTAATTCTTGCAATCACCTCTATTCCAGCCATGCTGATATAAATGATTACCAAGGTCGATAGAACCATTAACATATTAATAGGGGTGTTTGGCAAAAGTACGGATGCCACAAAATCAACAAGCGCCCGTAAATCACGTACAAAAACAAATAGAGCTAAAAAGAAAAATAAAATGATGATCCCTTTTTCCAATAGGCTCCCTTTCTTTCCGATGGCAAAGAGATGTTCAAATCGTTCCACCTTCCCTTTCTTTCCAAAAATCAGATAAATGATCAATATTAAAAATGGAAATGAAAGAATCGGGACAAGCCAAGCGTTCTGCCGTCCCGTATGAACGATAATTTGCGGCAGGCTGATAACGGCTGCACTCATAATAAAGTTTGCAATTAGAAAGATTAACTGAAGATTGGAGATTTTTTCCTTCATATGTTCACAACCATTCTTGACAGCCTTCCAAAGGAATCATTTAAAAATGTAGTAACACTATTTAAAGAAAGATGCAAACCCGTCAAAACAGTGCATCCGACAGTTAACATAATGAACAGGAACACCCACTTACGCTCTTTTTTATCAATAATTTTCGCCTTGAAAATAATCACAACATAAATGGTAAGAGATAACCAAACAATTGCTATATCCATATGTTAGTTCCTTTCCACATTCCCGGTATTCGTTGTTCTTTGAATATCGGCGTCCACCTTAACCGTTACCTTTAAGTGAGGCAGCATCGATTTCCAATTCTGCTTCCACTCATGCTCCCATTTTTGATGATGACGTTTAAATAAAAACCATCCGAATCCATAAATATCTATACCTTGTGTATGAGCACGTTTCAATATTGAATGGATATCATTCTTTATTTTCTCTTCCATATTTTCAATAATTTTGTTATAGGTTGCTGGGTCTTCGATTCGTAAATTTGCTTCATTTTCCACCAGATGCCCTGTTACCCTGACGGAAATGGCAAATTCAGGGTTCCCATTCACTATTTTTAAGTTTGGGTGGACACTATTTTCGTTAATATGAACTGTCATTTCCTTATTTTTCGAAACGGAAAAAGAATAGCTTTTCTTTTTCATCCGTTCGAGCAGCCATAAGATGCCGTGAGATTCCCTTTTACTTGTAAAGAAGGAAAGCTTGTCAGCCTTAAACACAGCAAATCTGCCCATTAGTACCTCTTTTCCATCGCTTTCCTTTTTTAATGTCCCAGTTGGTTCAACCATCGGAATGATCAGAGACTTTCCTTGCCGGTCTAAATTTTGCAGGACATCCATCACGGTCAAGTTCGCACCTGCTTTGGCCATTTCCCGCATCGCTTCAGCGGACGATAGTTCCATTCGCGGCTGGGCTTTTAACATTTTAACAGCCTCTCCTTTTGAAACAATTAGAAAGGTTGATAATCTTGACTGAGGCTGGGTAAAAACAGCATTAAGAATTTCCCTTATTCCTTCTTTTGCCTGATCCTCACCAATTACCAAGACCCTGCGGTGAGCAAAATAAAGCTTTCTTGATAATCTTGCCTGGATGTCTTCAACACCTTCCCTGATGTTTCGTCCGGTCCCGGTTGCGATAAGAAAAGGCCCCTCACCGCTAGTCCCGCCGCCTCCCCCGCTCGAGCCAGTTCCGCCTAAAGAGCTTGGCAAAGGTACCTGCACAGAAAAACGGTATTGCTGCTTCGGGCCCTTATCAACTCCCGTTCCAACTACAAATGCCAAATCGTTTATTTCCGTTCGATCCCAACAGCCCGTTAGTGGTATGAGAAGGAACAGGATCAATAATAAAATCCGGGCCTTCTTCATGATGGACTCCCTTCTTCGCCAGCCTTGGGAGGGCTAGGCATTAAATGATCAGCTTGTCTGATTACATCCTCTTTTACCAACTGATTTGGTCTCTCATTCATTGCCCACCATGGGACCCTGATTAAGGTATCCTTTAGAGCTTTAAATGACATTGGGGCGATAGGCCAAAAATATGGAATCCCAAATGATCGTAGTTTGCATAAATGTGTCAATATAATCAAGAATCCCAATATCACACCAAACAGCCCAAACATACCGCCGAGAATCATCAGCGGAAAGCGGAGCATCCGTACAGAAATGGACATATTGTACCTTGGAATTGTGAATGATGCGATACCGGTAAGCGCAATCATAATAACCGTTGGCGCGGAAACAATACCGGCTTCTACCGCCGCCTGCCCAATAACCAGGGCACCAAGAATCCCTACTGCCTGTCCGACAATTTGCGGAAGTCGAATTCCCGCTTCCCGCAATGCTTCAAACGCCAATTCCATAATCAGCGCTTCTACAAACATGGGAAACGGTATGGCTTCCCGGCTTGCGGCAATTGATAAAAGCAGCGAAGTGGGAATCATCTCCTGATGATAGGTGGTTACAGCGACATATATACCCGGTAATGTGATGGCAATAAACACGAAGGAAATTCTGAGCAGCCTTAAAAAAATAAAAATATGAAACCGATCGTAATAATCTTCACTTGACTGAAAAAACTGCCAAAAGGTTGCCGGCAAAATTAATACAAAAGGTGTCCCGTCAACGATGATGGCAATTCTGCCCTCAAGGAGGTTAGCAGCCACTGTATCGGGTCTCTCGGTGTTTTGAATTTGGGGAAACATGCTCCAAGCACTGTCCTCAATGAACTCTTCAATATAGCCACTTTCTAATATCCCATCGATTTTTATTCGCTCAATCCTTGAGAGGACTTCTTCCACTAATTCCGGGGGCGCCAAACCTTCCACATACAAAATGGCTAAGTTCGTTTGCGTTTCTTCCCCGACGTCTTTTGAAAGAATTTTTAATCGATTGGAGCGGATCTTATGACGGACCAGAGCCGTGTTTACCCTTAATATTTCGGTAAACCCTTCACGCGGTCCGCGGACGGCAGATTCTGTCGTGGGCTCTGAAACCCCTCTTCGTGCCCCCCCTTTAGCATCGAAAATAATCGCCTTCGTCAGCCCATCAACCAATAGTACGGTATTGGCTTTCAATACGTTGCTGACCACTTCATCCAATTTGATTGTTTCTGATACAGAACTGATCGAAATAACTCTTTCTGTCAAAAACTCTGCTGTAATCCGGTTTACTTCATGTTCTTCGATTAGTTGTTTTAACCCATGAAGTTCAATGGATTTCGTATCTACAAAGCCATCTACAAACAGCAAACAGGCATGGACGTTGCCAGCAATCAACGGACGAAAGACAACATCAGTACAATCTTGAAACAGTTCTTTTAAAATTTCTATATTATCCTTTAAATCAGCTTGAATTTCCTTATGTGTCTCATCACTTGATAGTGATTTTTCTTTAGAGGATTTCAATTTTTTTAATTTCTTCATTGGAGTCCTCCGTGTCGATAATTTTGGCCGTGGATATTTCAAAACCATTTTTAATATTACCCAGTAGTTGAAAATTATCCCTTTTGGTATTTTTAAAAACTTGTCCTTGTATACGGATTGTCTTCATATAATGAGGATGACTAACTGTTTTCAGGGGGTTACATATGTTTATTTTTATTGAAAAAGCAGTTTTGGCCATGGCTATGCTGAGGGTCTTGTCTGGCAGTATCGAAATATTTGCTGCTGTGCTGATGATAAAATTTAATTCAATTGAAAAAGCACTTATCGTTAATAGTTCCCTTGCACTGGTCGGGCCAGTGATCCTCATATTGACAACCACCATCGGCGTTCTTGGAATGGCAGGGGGAGAATTATCGATTGTAAAAATATTGTGGATCTTTTTTGGGGTAAGCTGTATTTTAATTGGGGTGAAATGGTGACTAAAAAGGGAGATTACTGGCTGCTCTGCCGCTCCTTGATGAGTAAAAAATAACCTACTCACGTTTAAGAGTAGGTTATCCTGCTATTATTCCAAAGGATTCCTCAGTAACTTTTTATCCTTCTAATAAAAGAGAGTGAGGATCTTCCAATAATTCTTTTACTGCTGCCAGGAAGCTGACAGCTTCTTTACCGTCGACAATTCGATGATCGTATGAAAGAGCGATATACATCATGGGGCGGTTTTCCATTCTTTCTGCATCAATGGCAACCGGCCTTGTTTGGATTTTATGCATGCCGAGAATACCCACTTGCGGGCTATTCAAAATCGGTGTGGACATTAATGAACCAAACACTCCGCCATTTGTAATCGTAAATGTTCCGCCTTGCAAATCATTTAAAGTAAGGGCGTTATCACGAGCTTTTTTACCAAGAGTGCTGATTTCTTGCTCGATTTCGGCAAAGTTTTTCTGGTTGGCATTACGGACAACCGGTACAACCAAACCCTCTGGGGCGGCTACGGCAATTCCAATATCATAAAACTTTTTAAGAATCAATTCATCGCCTTGAATTTCAGCATTTAACAGTGGGAATTGTTTTAAGGCTGAAACCACGGCTTTTGTAAAGAACGACATAAACCCTAGTCGAACACCATGTTTTGCAAGGAATGCATCCTTCCTCTTATTACGTAAATCCATAATGGCGGACATATCCACTTCATTAAAAGTAGTTAACATCGCAGCTGTATGCTGGACTTCCACTAAGCGCTTAGCGATCGTTTGACGGCGGCGTGACATTTTTACACGTTCTACTGGTTTATCAAACTCAACATCTATTTGTTGTGCTGGTGCCGTTTTTGGGCTTGCCTTTTCCACTTTTGGAGCTTCCGGTACTGCCGGTTTTTGCGTATGTGCTTTCACATCATCCGGACGAATTCTGCCAAGCGGGTCACTGCTGTTTACTTGGTGTAAATCAATTCCCAACTCTCTTGCCAATTTTCTTGCCGCTGGTGAAGCAATCGGACGAGCAGCTATAGATAGTTCCGGTTCAGGCTGGCTAATTGGTTGATTGGTTGTTTCTTGTGCCGGTTTTTCCGGTGCTGCTGCCGGAGCAGCCCCCTCAGCTGCATTCTCTTCGATAATGGCAATTACATCGCCTACTTCTACTGTATCGCCAGGCTCTTTTAATAGCTTAGTGATAACCCCTGAGTCTTCGGCATTTAATTCAATATTCACTTTGTCCGTTTCCAACTCTACGATACTATTCCCCTTGGTGACTTTGTCTCCAATATTAATGAGCCATTGTGAAATGGTTCCTTCTGAAATGGATTCCGCGAGCTCCGGTACTTTGATTTCAATCATGTGTCAAATCCTCCTGAGTATTTTGTTAAGTCTCTTATCACATTTCATATTTAGCGTGTGACGAACTTTTCCTCTTGTTTCTGTGTATCTACTAGACTCTCAGAATTTAATGCCTGTTGGACAATGCGTTCTTGTTCCATTTTATGAACGAGTGGATCTCCGCCTGCTGTGCTTGAACGGTATTGGCGGCCAATGTAACCGACGGACAATCTGCCTTCTGCAAGTTCAAATAAGGTTGGGGCAATATAATGCCACGCTCCCATATTCTTCGGTTCTTCCTGCACCCAAACGATTTCCTTCAAGTTGGGATAACGCTTGAAAATTGCTTCTATTTTTTCGAATGGGAATGGATACAATTGTTCAACACGAACGATGTGTATCTCATCCAAATTTCGATTTTCTTTACTTGAGTCGATTTCAACTGCCAGATCAATGGCCATCTTACCCGTTGTTAACACTAATCGTTTTACTTTATCTGTCGCTTTTCCGAGCTGCGGCTGTTCGATCACCGTTTGGAAACTGCCTTCGCTGAGAGCGGAAGCAGGAGAAGCGACCTGCGGGTGACGGAGCAGACTCTTTGGTGTCATAATTACCAATGGGCGAACAAATTCTGAACCTAAAGTGGCTGCCTGACGGCGTAAAATATGGAAATATTGGGCCGCACTTGTCAGGTTGGCAACAGTCCAGTTGTTTTCAGCTGCCAGCTGTAAGAACCGTTCAGGTCGAGCGCTGGAGTGCTCAGGGCCTTGGCCTTCATAACCGTGTGGCAGAAGAAGAATTAACCCTGATTTTTGCCCCCATTTTGCTCTTGCTGATGACACAAATTGATCGAACAAAGGTTGTGCCGTGTTAGCAAAGTCGCCATACTGCGCTTCCCACATGACAAGTGTCTCTGGTGCAAATACATTATAGCCATATTCATAGCCTACCACTGCCGCTTCTGATAGCGGGCTATTATGAACCGCAAACGAAGCGTTTGCCTGCTGAAGTTGGTGCAGTGGTGAATATGTTTCGTTTGTTTCTTCGTCATGAAGAACAATGTGTCGCTGTGCATACGTTCCACGCTCAGAATCTTGGCCCGTTAGACGGATCGGTGTACCTTCTTGTAACATCGTAGCGAAGGCCAGTACCTCTGCTACTGCCCATTCCACTTTCCCGTTCTCTTCCAATGCTGTTTCCCGGCGCTCAAGAATCCTCTTTAGCTTTGGATAAACATGGAAACCTTCCGGCCAATTCAGCAATTCCCGATTTAATTCTTGAAGAGTATCAAGCGGTACTTTTGTTTCCAGCGGTGGAATTCCTTTCGCTATAACACCCGGAACAGCTGCTTCTGCCGGTGGTTCACCCTGCTTCTTCTCTGACGCTTTGTCATACTCAGCCTGCAATAGTTCCTGCACGCTAAGATCGATTTGTTCAACTTCTTGTTGATTTAGAGTTCCGTTAACTAACAGTTGAGTAGAATACAATGCTCTTACAGTTGAATGCTTGGCGATTTTTTTGTACACCTTTGGCTGGGTAACCGCAGGATCGTCCATTTCATTGTGGCCAAATCGGCGGTAACCGACTAAATCAATCACAAAATCCTTTTGGAAACGAACACGGTATTGATAAGCAAGGCGAACAGCTGCCAGACATGCTTCTGGATCATCTGCATTCACATGGACAATCGGAATCTCAAATCCTTTTGCTAAGTCACTGGAATATCGAGTTGAACGAGAGTCGTGGCTATCTGTCGTAAAACCGACCATGTTATTCGCAATAATATGGATGGTTCCTCCTGTTCCGTATCCTTTTAATCCACCTAAATTCAAAGTTTCCGCTACAATTCCCTGGCCTGGAAAGGCTGCATCGCCATGGACCAAAATCGCAAACGCTCTTTTAACATCCTGCTCCGGATAACCAGGTTTCTTTCGTTCCTCTTGGGCGGCCCTGGCAAAACCTTCGACTACCGGATTGACAAATTCAAGATGGCTTGGATTATTCGCCAAGGTAATACGAGTGCGAACGGTACCAGTGCCTTCAACGAATCGATTGCGTCCTAAATGGTATTTCACATCCCCTGTCCAGCCCTCGCTAATGTCGACTAAATCTGCTGACGGACCTTGTTGTTTGGCGTGGGAGTGCTGAAATTCAGAGAAAATCTTGCTGTATGGTTTTTTTAACACATGTGCGAGAACACTTAAACGTCCGCGATGCGCCATCCCAATTGCAACGTTGCGGACTCCTTCTTCAACACCTTCACGCACTGCTTCATCAAGCATTGGGACAAGCATGTCTACACCTTCAATGGAAAATCTTTTTTGACCAACGAAGGTTTTGTGTAAAAATTGTTCAAATCCCTCAACTTCTGTCAAACTCTTTAACAGGTTTGTTCGTTCTTCTTTAGATAAGGAGCGTTGTAAGAAACCCGTCTCCACCATCTGAGTCAGCCAAATTCGTTCCTCCGAATCACTAACATGCGTAAACTCGTATGCAAGGGATGATGTATAGCGTTCCATTAAACGGTTCATGGCATCAAATGCGGTTTCAACATCTTCCGGTGCCTCTTCCCAAACCAATTTAGCTGGTATCGCTTTCAAATCCTGTTCACTTATTTCATGTTTTACAGGATTGAACAACTCTTGACCCTTTCGATTCTCCTCCAAAGGATTTATGTTTGCTGCCAAATGGCCATTTGTACGAATGTTTTCAAGCAGTTTAGCCGCTTTCATTACTTTCTCTATACTTGCTGAAGGAAGAGCAGATACATTTTCAACGGTTTCTTTTATTTGAATTGTTTCATAGGACAATGGTGAGCCCCATTTAATGAAAAGCTCTTTTAATTCTTGATCAACGGATTCTTCTCCGTTCGTGAACCGTTCATATTGTTCAATTACGTATCCAAGGTTCGGACCAATAAATTTTTTCCATGGATTTGGTTGGTTGTCCTTTACTCCCATTTACAATACCCCCATGATTCAGTTCTGATGTTTTATATTTAAATAGATAAATAGTAATAATTATCAATTGCCTATGGATAAGGATAATGTAATAATTGAAATAAATAAAATGCTAAAAAATTATATTTTATTATAAAAATTATTTATATCAGATAGATAGGTGGAACAATGGATTATCGCGATTGGGAAATATTGAAGGTACTATATAATCAAAAAAATCTAACGAAAACAGCTCGTCTATTATTTCTGACTCAACCTGCATTAACGAGCCGATTAAAACATATGCAAGAAGAACTGGGTGTTAAAATCGTAACCCGTGAAAGCCGTGGTGTACATTTTACCCCGCAAGGAGAATATCTTGTCCAATGTGCCGAGGAAGCACTGGCCCATTTTCAAAAAATCAAAGAAAATGTCCAAAGTATGAGTAATAACGAAAAGAATGAAGTGGCAGGTACGTTGAAATTGGGGGTATCCAATTATTTCGCGAATAATGAACTTCCTTATCTTTTAAAATTATTCAAAAATCAATATCCCCATGTGGAATTCAAAGTGATAACAGGATGGAGCAGAGACGTAACACAGCTCATTCACAATAAGGATGTTCATATCGGTTTTGTTCGAGGAGACTATGGCTGGAGGGGGTTATCGATCCATCAATTATTTGAGGAAACCATCTGCATCGCTTCTACGAAGCAGATTGATATAACGGATCTTCCTCGTCTCCCGAGAATTGATTATAGAGGGGATTACTTATTAAAATCAATAATTGATCATTGGTGGGCTGAAAATTATGCGGAAGCACCCTTTATCAGTATCGAAGTGGACCAAGTGGATACGTGTAAAGAGATGGTTATAAATGGTTTAGGCTATGGCATCTTGTCCAGCAGGGTACTTGCCGGAATTGAAGACTTATACAAAATTCCATTAACGGATCAAGAAGGAAGTCCTATCTTGCGAAGAACTTGGATGTATTACCATAAGGAATCTATGGAATGGAATGTTGTCAATGCATTCGTCCATTTCATCGAAAATTTAGATTGGAAAAATCATTAAAAAGACATGTTCAAGATAAAAAGATTCAGACTAATTTGGTCTGAATCTTTTTATCTTACGGCCGATTTGCCGGCGGTTTGTCGGCACCATCATACCATTCAAAATATTTAAGGGCGAATTCCTTTCCGGATTTCACAAGTGCTTCTTTTCTTTGGCGGTCAAGGTCAAAATCTGTTGTCTTAACGCCTAAAGTGTCGATATAGATTGTTCGTTGCCAATCATCACTATGCAGATGCTGATTTTCTTGGACCTCGAGGATTGTTTCAACCAAATTCCACATGTAGGAAAATAAATTCTCAATTTCATGGCGCGGCGGTTCGGATTGATCCCGGAAAGCAGCAATTTCTCCGGCTGAATCCAGACGAAATCCAAGCGTTTCCTTATTAAAAACATAAGGATTTATGTTTTTCCCTATTTGGTTCAGGTGATTGTTATGCTTCTCATAGTATTCCGGGACGTTATAGTATTGCTCAACATATTTCATACGGTCAAAGAGCTTAATTGGATAGTTATCTAAAACACCGCCGTCCACATAAACATCACCGCGGCTATTTGTTTTGGCTGTAAAAAACAGCGGGATTGACATCGAAATGCGGACAGCATCGGCGATACACATCCTTGGCGTGTGTTCAAAGGAAAATACTTCTCCAAAATGAGTGGATAAATTGGTGCCTACAAAATATAGGTCGCGAAATTGGTTTTTCTGCTTTAGGTTATTAACATCCTTAAAAGTGGCTTCACTATTATTGGTTTTTTCTTTAACAAGATTAGCAATCCAATTTCGAAAATAATCTCCTTTATACCAGCCATATTGATGAATCAATCGATTAGTATCTAAAACAAGCCCCCACGACTCATCCATGAAATTTCGAAAATTCATCTCGAGCAAGATTTTTTTTATTTCCGCTGTGGAAAAATTCAACCCTACAAGCAGGGCAATAATGGCACCCGCTGAGGTACCTCCCACCCTCTGAATATCCTTAAGGATCCCCTTTTCATTTAATACCTCCAAAGCCCCGACATATGCAATCCCCTTAACCCCTCCACCTTCAAATACTAGATTTTTAAAATGATAACCCATAATCGGCGCCCCCCGTAACAAAGTCATAATATTTTTAATTATAATTTGTTGGAATTGATTTTTTTGTAAAAAAATGTATATCACTAAATTATAAAAAGTGGGATTATCAACAGGAGACAAATCTATTACAAAAAAATAGGTGAGGGCTATAGCCTCACCTAAACTTGAGATACATTTAACGTTGATTAATCAATTCTTTTCTATTAAAAATTTTAAAATCATTTGCTATTTCATAGGAGGCAGGTGTAATTTTCTTTAGTTGTTCCTTTGTGATTTCATCACTCATTTCCACTAACCAAAGTTGCTGATCTCGAAATTTAAAAACGGCATACTCTGTGATAATGGTATCTACTCTTTTTTTAGCAGTAAGTGGGTACGTGCATTCACGGAGTATTTTTGGCTCTCCTTTTTGATTCAAATGTGTCATCGCTGCAATTACCCTTTTTGCCCCGACTACTAAATCCATAGCGCCGCCAACCCCAAGCACGTCTTTTCCTGGTATTGCCCAACTTGATATATCACCTTGTTCCGATACTTGCAGCGCTCCTATAACGGTTGTATCGATATGACCACCACGCATCATTCCAAAAGAAATAGAACTGTCAAAATAGGACACATGAGGCAATACTGTTACCGGAGCTTTTCCGGCATTAACTAAATCAAGGTCAATTTGATCTGGACTAGGATCCGGTCCCACCCCAAGAATCCCATTCTCCGAATGCAGCGTCACCAGACCTTGTGGAAGATAATCAGCAACTAAGGTAGGAATACCAATTCCAAGATTCACGATGCCTGATGTTAATTCTTGTGCACAACGCCATGCAATATACTCTTTCATTGATTTTCCCATTACAGCTCCTCCCTTTTAACCACAATATCTACAAAGGCAAAAGGAGTGACAATCGATTCTGGATCAAGCTCACCTATTTCAACGATTTCTCCTACTTCAACAATTGTAAGATCAGCTGCCATTGCCATGATTGGATTGAAATTTCGAGCGGACTTCCTATAAATGAGATTACCGGCCTTATCTGCTTTATAAGCCTTTATTAGGGCAACATCGGCAAACAGGGTTTGTTCAAGAACATATTCCCGCCCCTTGAAGGTCCGCGTCTCTTTCCCTATAGCGAGTTCTGTCCCAGCTGCTGTCGGAGTGTAAAAGGCAGGAACTCCTGATCCGCCTAAACGAATCGCTTCTGAAAAGGTTCCTTGTGGTAATAATTCAATTTCTATTCGGCCTTCCCGATAAGCCTGAACTACCTCTTTATTAGTAGTAAAATACGACCCAATCGCTTTCTTAATCCGATCTTGTTGAAATAAAACATTCAAATTCGTCTCTTTTGTAATATTGTTGCTAATGATGGTCAGATCCTGAAGTTCCCTTCTATCGATTACTCCTTGCAGTAAATATTCCGGTACCCCAGTTGCACCAAATCCCCCTACTAACATAGTCGCACTCTTTGGAATTTGCTTAATCGCTTCGTCTACTGATAGAAATTGAACATTCGTCTTAATCGGATTCTCCAACTCAGAATGCAAATTTCTTCCCCCTTTTCATTAACAAGACCACTCTGACTTAGAGTAGAAAAGTTTGATAATTTTAAAATTTTAGATATTTAAATTTTAAAATAATATATGATTTGAGTCAATCGGATATCTTTTAAAATAATATATGATTTTATCGAATCATATATTATTTATCTAAATCATATATTTTTTATTGACAATATTCAGAAATTTAATTATATTTTCAAATAAGAATAATATTTTTATAGTTAAAATAGAGATGAATCGGAAATGCGATTCAGAAGTACGTACTTTCGGCAGAATTAAGTGAAGGAGTTGATATATTCTAGTTTTTAACAAACTTTAACAAATAAAATTAACTGGTTAGCAGCGAGGCTGGCCCATAACATTATTTTACAGACTTTTAAGTCGGTATCAGCAATCATGCATCTAAGATTTTTTGGGCTCTGGACAAATTACTTATTTAATTGGGGGGCTAGATAATGCAAAATGCACAAAAAATTCAAGTAAGCAATGATGGTGGCGCACCTTATGAATTACAAAAGCCTAGCAAAATGGAAATCTTCGGCTATGGACTTGGAGATTTCGGCTATATTCTATTATGGACGATAGTAGGTTCGTTTTTATCGTTTTACTACACTGATGTAGCAGGTATATCGGCTGGAGTCGTTGGTACAATCATGTTATTTGCACGGATTTGGGATGGTGTTACCGATATTGCCATGGGGGTTGTTGTAGACAAAACAAAATCAAAACATGGCAAGGCACGTCCTTACTTACTTTGGATACCTATCCCTCTCGCTCTTTCAACGATATTTTTATTTACCGTTCCTGATTTCGGAATGAACGGTAAGATTGTGTATGCGCTAATCACTTACAGTTTATTTATTTTAATGTATACGATGTTAACAATTCCTTTTAAGACATTGCTTGGGTTAATCACTCAAGATCAATATTCCCGTTCACTGATTGGTGTCGTGGGCGCCCTTTTCATTCAGTTTTCCGCATTGGTTGTAAATGTTTCCACCCAGCCGCTTGCTAGTTCAATAGGCGGACAAAAGGGATGGACCATTTCAGTAACTTTATTCAGCATCCTATCAGTCATTATGCTTTTTTTCACATTTCGCTTAACAAAGGAAAGAGTCGGAGATACAGGTACCTTTAATAAACAAAAGAAAGCTCCTTTTTCCATCACAATGAAAGCGTTATTAAAAAATAAATATTGGAGATTGGTAACTGCCTTTTGTATTATTTATTACATTCTTCTAGGTCTCGGAGGCTCTGAGCTTTATTATGCTTCTTATGTTCTTGGCAGCCCGTCATATTTTTCCATCATCAGTATGGTCAAAACAATACCAGGTCTAATAATTCTTTTCCTAATAAGTCCATTCATCAAACGCTTCGGGAAGCGAAATACTGCCATTTTGGGTGCAGCATTTGTTGTCTTGTCTGCTTTGATAAAATTTATTGACCCTTATAGTTTAACTTTCTTTTTGACTGGCAGCATGTTTTACGGTATTGCCAAAGGGCTTTTTTCAGCAACAGTTTATGCAATGATTAATGACACCGCAGAGTATGGAGAATGGAAATCCGGAATACGTACAACTGGTCTTGTAAATAGCAGTGCAAGTTTCGGGATGAAAATAGGGACAGGTGTTGGAGCAGCCATGGTTGGCTGGTTACTAGCCTTTGGAGGATATGTTGGGAAGGCTGCAGAACAATCAGCATCGGCACTTCAAATGATTTTCGTTCTAAATATTCATCTTCCCCTTATTATTGGTGTATTTCTACTCATTATCTTATCGATGTATAAATTGGATAAGCTTTATCCAGAGATTATTGCTGATCTTCAAAAGCGTACATAAAAGTGCTTAAAGTAATAAAAAAAAGTCCCCACGATTGGGGACTTTTTTCTTACTTCACTTATACTTAAATTACTTTTTACTCCAATTTAAGAACCTGCTAAATATCCATCGACCTTACAATTTCAGTTATTTTAGGAATTACCTCGAGTAAATGATTTTTAGTCAGTTGTTCAGCTAATTCTCCATCGCGCTCAGAAATCGCCTTCAAAATTTCTTTATGTTCATTAAGAGATTTTTGCGTTGTCTCTTTATCCTGATAGTAAATTGGATACCTTGCCGCTAAACTAGTTATATCTTTAATCATTTTAACGAGCATTTGATTATTACAATGACTATATATGGAATTATGAAAGGTTTCGTTTATATGAAAATACCCTTCTAAATTTTCCTCTTCACAAATTCCGATTGACTCCTCTATGATAAGTTCCAATTCTTTTATATGAGCATTTGAGATGTGTTCAACAGCAAGTTTTGTTGCTAATGATTCAAGATTGGCGCGAATTTCAAAGATTTGCCTTACTTCATCTTCCGTTAAGCTAGTCACTGTTGGCCCTGCATGGGGATGCAATTTAACATATCCTTTTTGGGCTAGTCTCTGCATAACCTCGCGTACTGGAATTTCACTCACATTAAATTCTTTCGCGATTTGTGAAATGACTAATCTTGAACCAGGGCGAAAGACTCCCTTAACAATTTTCTCATGTAATTGTATATATACTTTATCGGTCTTTGTCATAGACATTGTCTTTGCCCTCGCGTTCTATAATAAATACTCGTTTTCAATATTAGAAAAATACTTGTTTTCACAACTATTATACAAAAATTTGTACAAAAGTAATATAGATGTAATCGGAGATTTACAAAGATTAATGAACCAATTAAGACGACTTATTTACTGTTATTTGTTATGTGGTAAGGAGTTTGGATGAAAGTATAAAAGTCCAACAGGCAGCAGCTGTTGTAAAACCGCTTTTCCTATTGGACTTTTTTAACATTTTTAGATAGCCCAATCACCATTTCGGAAGATTGGTACGACGGTACCGTCTTGTTTGATGCCGTCTATATTCATTTGGTTAGAGCCTATCATGAAGTCCACATGAACAGTTGATGTATTCATCCCGTTTTGCTGCAGCTCTTCCTGGCTCATTTTTGTTCCGCCTTCAATCGTCGTCGGGTAGGCCGAACCGATTGCCAAGTGGTTCGAAGCATTCTCATCAAATAGAGTATTAAAGAAAATAATCCCAGATTGAGAAATCGGTGATGGATCTGGCACAAGAGCGACTTCACCCAGACCTGTTCCGCCTTCGTTGTCGAATACCAGCTTCTTGATGGCATCTTCACCTTTTTCAGCATTGATATCGACAATTTTCCCGTCTTTAAAATGGACTTCAATTCCTTCAATTAACGTCCCCGCATAACTTAATGGTTTAGAACTGCGAACTACCCCATCCATGCGGCGTGTATCAGGAGCCGTGAACACTTCCTCCGTTGGCATGTTGGCGATAAATTCTTCTCCTTTTGGGTTTTGGCTTCCCGCACATGCCCAAATATGGTTTTTCGGCAGGCCGAGCGTTAAATCGGTGCCAGGTGCCGTATAGTGAAGTGAATCAAATTGGATTTCATTTAATTTATCAGCTTTTTCATTCAATTTGTCTTTATGCCGGTCCCAGGCAGCTATCGGGTCTTCTTCGTATACACGGCAGGTTTTAAAAATTTGATCCCAGAGGGCATCAACCTGTTCCTCAGGGGTAGCCAAATCAGGGAATACCTTGGCCGCCCATCCTGCTCCGGCAGCAGCAGCAACTGTCCATTTTAAATCATCGTTCTGGGTCGCCTTACGTTGGGCATGGAAGGCCTTACCAGCAACCTTTTGATACTCCGCAACTTTAGCTGGGTCTACTTCATTCAACAAGCCCGGATCACTTGAAAGAATGGAAAGACGGCTGACACGGTGGTTTAATACGTGGTCCTCAGATTCCTGAATTTCATAGTCAGGAATGCTGGTCAATACTTCCACCGGTTGATGCAAGTAATGTTCTTTTGTAATTTCGTCATCAGACCATTTGATAATTACCTTTTCAGCCCCCAGGGCATAAGCCTCTTTCGTGATGTGGCGGGCTAAAGGCGCCTGATCAACGTTTATGGTCATTTTCACCCAATCACCTGGTTGAACATTGATCCCTTTCGCCACTAAAAGCTTTGCATACTTATGTAAGTTCTCTTCAAAATTAGGCAGCACTATATATTTACCTCCAGAAAATTTTTTGTTTCGATATTATAGTAGCATAATTGGGAGAAAAAGATGCAACTAGGGACTGTGCAGCTGTTGGCACGCGGGCATTTAATGATGTTTGCTTATCAGGTTTTTATTTTATTTAAAATATCTGCAAACTAACCAAAACTATAGTGGTTTTATAAGCTGAATTTTTGAATGTTACATAATATCATGATACAATATGATTATGTAACATGGATTAAGGAGCGTTTAGCATGGAATATGTTGAAGCATTAAGGGATGTTAAGCAAATCAACGCAATTAAGAAATATTTGAAAAAGTATTCCGAGCGTGACTATCTTCTCTTTGTATTTGGCATTAATACTGGGTTGAAAATTACCGAAATGCTGGAAATAAGGGTAAACGATGTTTTAGAGAATGATCACACAGCGAAGAATTTTTATCAGTATTCACACCTCGATACCATGAAGGAGGTTTACCTTAACCAAAAGGTCAAAAAAGCCCTCCTCCATTTTGTCCAAACCAACCAACTGGACCCGGAAGACTACTTATTCAAATCCAATAAAACAGAAAAGCCTATCACTCGCCAACAAGCCTATCGAATCATTCATCAGGCTGCTGAAGCCATTGGTATTGAGGGGAAAATCGGGACCAATTCAATGAGAAAAACATTTGGATATCATGCGTATAGACGCGGGGTGGCCATCTCCCTTTTGCAAAAACATTTTAATCATTCAACCCCATCTGAAACTCTAAAATATCTTGGCATCTCTAAAGAGGAGAAAATTAAAACTGAAATTGATGTAAATTTATAATGTCAAACCCGCTTAATCCATGAAACAAATTTTTAAGAGGAGGAATCAAAAAATGAACGTTCGCGAAATTGAACTCCCGGGAATTGGGAAAAAATTTGAAGTCATCACCAAAAGCAAGGATAAAATTGTGGTGATTATTCACGATGACGGCAGAAGGGATATTTATTATTTTGATCAAGATGATTACGAGGAGGCAATCGCCAGCACAACATTTGATGATGCCGAAGCCCGGCAGATTGCTGCAATCATTGGCGGAATGACGTATGCGCCAAAGGCATTGGAAACGATTGAAATGGCCTTTGATGAATTGGTTATAGAATGGTTTAAAGTGCAAGACGGGTCGGAAGCAGCGGACCAAACGATCGGGCAGCTCAATATCCGTCAATCCTATGAAGTCAATATCGTCGCTATCATAAAACAAAAGAATCACAAAGAAATTCATACCCCTGGACCTGAAACACTTTTAGAGGAAGGTGATACCGTGATCGTATCCGGACAGCGGAAGCAAGTAAAAATGTTCGTAAAAGAAGTTCTCACAAGAAGGGAAGGGTGATACTAGATGACTAACACTTTACTTTTTGAAGTCGGAACAGCTCTGGTCTTGGTTGCCTTAACCGCCTTCCTGGCAAACAAATTAAAATTCTCCTTCATCCCATTTCTCATCCTTTTAGGGATGGCACTTGGCCCCCATGCCCCTGAAATTGGTATATTTGATTTCACATTTATTGAGAGTGCAGAAATCATCGAGTTCTTCGGGCGCATTGGTGTTTTGTTTTTATTATTTTATTTAGGAATTGAGTTCTCAGTCGGAAAATTAATACGCTCTGGGCGTTCTATAGTTGTCGGCGGGACCATTTATGTAGCGATGAATTTTTTCCTTGGCCTGATTTACGGGTTCGCTACAGGATTCCCGATTATGGAAACGTTAATCGTTGCCGGACTCTTAAGCGTTTCTTCAACTGCCATTGTGGCAAAAGTGGTTGTTGATTTAAAAAGAACAGCCAATTCCGAAACAGAATTGATTCTAGGGATCATTCTTTTTGATGATATATTCCTGGCGTTATTCCTCTCTGTCATGTCGGGCCTCTTGTTAGGCGGCTCAACTACTATATTTGGTACCATCATATCGGTTCTCATTTCTCTCGGTTACATGCTGCTATTTTTCGTTATCGCCCGTAAAGGTACCCCGGTTCTAAACAAACTGTTAGATATTAAATCGAATGAAATCTTTATCCTCGTCATCTTTGCGTTGCTGTTTTTTGTAGCAGGATTTTCTGAAAAACTCCATGTCGCTGAAGCGATCGGCGCTTTATTATTAGGTTTAGCCCTTTCAGAAACAAAACACCGGGAACGAATCGAGCATTTGGTTATTCCCTTTAGAGACTTCTTTGGAGCCATCTTTTTCTTCAGTTTTGGGTTAAGCATTGACCCATTTAGCTTAGGCGGGGCCATATGGCTTGCTCTAGGTGCCGTGATTCTCACAATCATTAGCAACTTTGTAGCTGGAATGATTTCCGGGAGAAAAGCAGGTTTATCACACAAAGCTTCCTCCAATATCGGATTGACAATCGTTTCAAGAGGCGAGTTTTCGATCATTGTTGCTAATTTGGGACTTGCCGGAGGGCTGATGCCTATTCTCAAACCCTTTACCGCAGTATACGTTTTAATTTTGGCAATCCTCGGACCGTTGCTGGCAAAGGAATCTAAGAATATATACAAATTTTTGAACAAGATATTCAAATGGGAGAACAAGGCAAAGAAACGGCTCACCCCTGTCCCACAAAAGTCAGTAGAGGATCAAAACAATACCTTTTAAAGGAGGCCTCATAAAAGTGGGCATCGAGTTAGCAATTGCATTGTTAACATATGTCTTATTGGTTGTCATGGCTTATCTTGTCTTTGTCTTATCTAGTGAGAAGGAGGAACGCGGCTCTCTCATTATTAACCAGGCCTATAACTATGCGTTTTCCATATTATCCTTCGGCATTCTTATCGTCATTGCCCTGGCCAAACTGCCAAACGTCACGTTGGATAACCAGACTACCAATTATTTAATTTTGGCTAGTAAGTTTATTTCGGTTATCACGCTAGGCGGAAGTGTGTTTATACTAACCAAAAAGTATAAAAGCCCAAAATAAAAATCTGCCCACACACTGGGGCAGATTTTTTACTATCAGATGTCATTAATAACAATATAAGTTGCTTTCACCGGTCCATGCACCCCAACCACGAGGTTCAGTTCAATATCCGCCGAGTTGCTTGGTCCAGTGATAAAATTGATGCATGACGCGACGCGGCCCGTTTTATCGTGGATTTGCCGCATTTTTTGAGCGGCCTGCGTCATTCTTGGTACTAACGAGCTTTTTGGAATAAGGACTACCGATGCGGCAGGTAAAAAGCTTACTGTCCTCCCCTTATTCTCGTCACTAAATAAGACAGCTGTACCAGATTCAGCAAGCGTGACCTCACTGATTGTGATGCCAATATTGGCGTTTTCCGCTTTTGAAATGTTCTCTGCTCCTTTTGCAGGATCCCATTCAAAGACATCAATATTTTGTGATTGCCATTCTGACTTCATTAGGGAATTAAGACCCCATTCCGCAAATCGCTCATCTTTCCAAGTTACTATTGGACCTCCGCCAAAATCAGCTACCACTCCATTGAGGGTGGAGCCCAAATTGATAAGATCAGTGGTATAAATCGTTGTATGAATCCTTTTACACTGCTCTTTTAACACTTCTAATAATTCATCCTGAGAAGCGTCTTTTAACACCTCATCCTGCGGACGGAATTTCCATTGAGGGCGCTCAACGGGTGTGGTAATTCTTGAACGCCCAAGCTGTCCGGCAATTTTATTTAAAAATGCATCGCGATTTTGGATTGTACCAGTCATCGTTCTATTTGCCCCCCTTCTCGCGATTTTTAAACCAATCTCTGAATCTCTCTTTATTCGGTGCTGGGAATTCACGAATCTCTGTCCAGGCCTTCAATGGTCCGGGTCCCTTTGAGATTTTGTCCCCTACTGTAAATGGATTCATCGCCGTTGGTGCAATTTTCGAGCCAATTTTATATAAAGTCGGTGACGCTGCTCCTAAACCGAAAGCCTTCATGGCTAGCTTTTCCGAAATAGGTGCTTTGCCTTCCCTTTCCACGATCACTTCACGATGTTTATGAAGCAGGTTATGCAGCGGAATTTTTACAGGACAAACCTCTGTGCAGGCACCGCAAAGTGTCGATGCGTAAGGCAGTTCTTTGTATTCGTCATAACCGCCAAGTAATGGAGACAACACGGCCCCTATCGGTCCGGAATAGATAGAACCGTATGAATGTCCTCCGACATGACGATAAACTGGACATACGTTAACACAGGCCGCACAGCGAATACATTGCAGGACGGATTGGAATTCTCCGCCTAGAATATTGGAACGGCCGTTGTCCACGATTACCAGATGAAACTCTTCAGGACCATCCACATCCATTTCTTCGCGAGGTCCAGTCAACACAGTAATGTAACTAGTTAGTTTCTGCCCGACCGCACTCCTTGTTAATAAAGAAACGAGCACTTCCATTTCCTCGAAGGTAGGAACAATCCTTTCCATTCCCATCACGGTTATTTGCGTTTTTGGCAATGCCGTAACTAAATCCGCATTGCCTTCATTCGTAACTAGAGTAATCGAGCCTGTTTCTGCCACCGCAAAATTACAGCCGGTGATACCAATATCAGCAGAGAGGTATTCCTGGCGCAGCATTTGCCGGGCGTGTCCAGCCAATTCTACTGGTTCAGAGGATTTATTATAACCAAGTTTTTTTTCAAAAACTTCACGGATTTCCTCTCTATTCTTATGTAGAGCAGGAGCAACGATATGGGAAGGGGGATCGTGATCATCCACTTGGAGAATGTATTCGCCAAGGTCTGTTTCAATAACCTCGCAGCCTTCTTCCTCCAACGCCTGATTTAAGCTGATTTCTTCGGTCACCATTGATTTTGATTTCACGATCTTTTTAGCATTTTTCCGTTTAGCCACTCCGCGAATATATTCAACGGCTTCTTCCTTCGTCTGGGCAAAAAAGACATGACCGCCCCGCTTTGCCACATTTTCACTTAATTGCTCCAAATAATAATCCAAATGCTCTAGAACATGCTGGCGAATTTCTTCGCCGTGTGAGCGCCATTCTTCCCAGTTCCCCAGCTCCTCAGCCGCCAGGCGTCTCTTCAGGCCCATTCCGTCCTGGGCACTTGAAACCGCACCGCGCATAAAGTCATTATGGATTCCCTTATCGACACGTTCTTTAAATTGCTCATTGCCAATTTTCATAGCCATCCTAAAATCCCCCATTTCTATCAATCTTGCAACAACTATTAACGGCTATTCAATACCTCGGCAATATGCAAAACCTTAACTGGTTTTCCTTTTCTATCGATACGGCCGCCGATATTCATGAGGCAGCCGGCATCTGCGCCAATCAAATAGTCCGCACCCGTTTCTTCGACGTGGCATACTTTTTCATCGACCATTTGCTCAGAGATTTGTGCCATTTTCACAGAAAAGGTCCCCCCAAAGCCACAGCATTGTTCCTTGCCAGGCAATTCAGTAAAGTTTAAACCTTTTACATGTTTTAATAGAGTCATAGGGGCTTCCTTTACTCCTAGCAATCTCGTCATATGGCAGGAGGTATGATAGGTGGCATTCCCTTCAAATGTGGCCCCGACATCCTCAACCTTTAAAACATCTACAATGAATTGAGTAAGTTCATAGGTTTTCTCCGCCAATTTCCTAGCTTTCGGTTCCCAAACAGGGTCGCCTTTAAAAATATGAGGATATTCCTTAAACATAAACGCGCAAGAACCGGAGGGCGATACGACATATTCAGCGTCCTCAAACGCTTCGATCATCCGTTTCATGGCTTCCTTCGATTCTTTTACATACCCGCTATTATATGACGGCTGTCCGCAGCAGACTTGTGATTCTGGAAAATCTATCTCGCAGCCAAGCTTCTCGAGCAGTTCAACCGAAGATTTCCCTACATTGCCCTGAAACATATCAACCAAACAGGTTGCAAATAGACTCACTCTCATTGTTGTATGCCATCCCCTTTGTCCGAAAAATTTGTTAAAAATCGGATCTGTTTTTGTTTTATTATAATATATTTCAGTTTATTTTGAATTGTTATATAGGAAATTATTAACCTAATGACGAAAAAGCTGCCTAAACAAAACCGTGGCAGCTCTAATAGTTCTATTATTTTTGAACAATTTCCCCTTTTTCAGTGATAAAAATAGCCTTTCGGTTATTGTGATCTTCCGTTTGAAAGAAGATTCTCGTAAGAACAGGTAAATGAATTGACTGGAGATAGGTTGCAAGCTTTTTAATATTTTCCATATAGATTTGTTGTTCTTCGGGAGTTTTTAAAAACCAATCTTCTGGCAGATTGATGATCATGACACTTTGATAGCCCATATCATAATGAAGGGACCTGTATGTTGGTATATGTGGACCTGCGTCCTCACTTAATTGACGGTCGATGATAAAACTGGATTGCTCTAGATGTGGAAACAGTTGGAGAATATATTCTTTGATGGGTTTAGCTTCAGGAGAATTCCACAAAACCGCGGGATACAAATCTGCATATCCCGAATTTGAATCGTGTGAAACAGCTACCTCAAAAACTAACTCAGGATTGCGGTTAGGTGCGGCCTTTGCATAATAGCCAGAACCAAGGCTATTATATTGCATACTTTTAATAGAAAAATCCATTTGATATTTTGCATCCAAATAAGAAAGCATTTCCTGCTTTTGCTGGTATTTCCCCCAAGGAGTTCCATTAAAAATCGAATAAATGTAAAGTCCTAATACTACAACCAAGCCGAAAAAAATAGTTATAAAGATCTTCCGAGACTTCATAAATTATCACTCCCTTTTTACCATTTTATTCGAGGCTGATTTCCTTAACAATAAAAAAAAGAAGACCCGACGAGTAGCCGGGTTTCAACTGTGCTTTTATCTTTCAATCGCCTTTTGCAATACATAATAATAAAGAGATGATTGATCACTTTTCTTTAAGGCTGTTGCCATCCAGCCATTATTAAAGTAGTGGGTGAATACCTCCCGCGTCCGCATCCTCCATTCTAAGGCGAGAGACATCCGCTGAATTTTAATTTCCTGGATATTACCCGGAACTGGAACATATAAAAGCTCTGCATTATTTCCGTTATCAAGGTGAACGGACTCTGGCACAGGAAATCCCAGCTCGTCATAGATTACATTTATCAATCGTAGAACGTCACCAGTTTCATTCACATCAGGGGCCACTTCAGCCTTTTCTTCGGCAATACGCCACTCCACTAGAAACCGGTCGGACGGCATTCCGGCATTAAGAACGTCGGGCATATCCCCATAGCAATTTTCAATATATTTCTTACAAGCCCCGCCTAACTTGCTTAAATTCAAATATCCGTTTACGGTTTCAAGCGGATCATATGTCCACTCAATATGCTTGTAGCCTTTTTCCAAGGCGACTTCCCGCTGCTTTCGTTTTAATTTTTCGCCAATCCCGATTCTTCTATAATCAGGATGAATCCCCATACTATGTGAGCATAAATAGACGCTCGAGCCATTAAAGCCTGGAAAGCTGTATTGGAAACCGATTAGTTTTTCATTCAGGAAAGCTCCAATGACCAGCCCTCCGTTTTTTACTACTGCAACGTAATGGTTGACAGGCACGGGATCATCATCTGCCCAAACAATGCGTTCAAGGTTGGTGACTAAAGCTAGTTCCTCGGGAGAAGTAATTGTTCGTAAAGAGATGTTTTCTATTATTTCTTTCAAAATTATTCCTGCTTTCTTATAAACAATGATTATACGACCCTTTTTAAGAAGCTTTTTAACCGATCACTTCTTGGATTGGTGAAGAGTTCGGCCGGCGGACCTTGCTCCTCAATCACACCGTTACTCATATAAATTACTCTATCCGCAACCTCTTTGGCAAACATCATCTCATGCGTTACGACAACCATGGTCATGCCTTCCTCTGCTAGCTGTTTCATAACGTTCAGAACCTCACTGACAAGTTCTGGGTCAAGGGCAGAGGTTGGTTCATCAAATAACATGATTTTCGGATTTATGGCAAGTGCACGTGCTATGGCTACCCGCTGCTGTTGTCCACCCGATAACTTGCGGGGGTAGACATCTTTTTTGTCTTTCAGTCCCACTTTATCTAAAAGGGTTAAGGCTGATTCAATTGCTTCCGCCTTTGATTTTTTCAAGGCGTGCATCGGTGCTTCAATGACATTTTCCAAGACAGTCAAATGCGGGAATAGATTAAATTGTTGAAAAACCATCCCTACCTCATGACGTCGGATTTGCTGGATAACTCTTGGCGTATAATTTAGCTCAATTCCGTCAATGACAATTTTCCCGCTGGTTAATGTTTCGAGTCCATTCAGGCAGCGAAGAAGGGTGCTTTTTCCAGATCCGCTGGAACCGATTAGGGAAACTACTTCTCCGGGATAAACCTGCAAATCTATTCCTTTTAATACTTCCAACTGGTTAAAACTCTTATGGACATTTTCAATTTGAATAATAGGATGAAGATGATCCTTTACTTTATTTGACACCCACAAGCCCTCCCTTCTTTAATGTTCGCTGATGGACATTTTAAATTCTATCTTGCTTAGGAAAAATGATAAGATCGTTGTCATAATTAAGTATAGCAGAGCTGCGGAAATATAAAATTCGATAAAGGCATAGTTTGTTGAGGCGAACCTTTGTGAAGTCATCATCAACTCTGAAACGGTGACAAGGGAGGCTAGTGATGAATCTTTTAATAGTGTAATAGATTCATTGCCGATTGCCGGAATGCTGACTCGAAATGCCTGTGGAAAAATAATTCTGCGCATAATCGTCGGATAGCTTAACCCCAACGATTGGGCCGCTTCCATTTGCCCCTTCGGGATTGAGAGAATACCGCCCCTTAAAATTTCCGCAATATACGCACCGGCATTGATTCCGAGCGCCAAGACGGCTGCAGGGAATGGCGCTAATTCAACCCCTATTTGCGGCAAACCGAAATAAACCAGAAATAATTGAACTAATAAAGGCGTTCCACGCAGTGTCCAAATATAAAAGTTAGCAAACAATGAAAATGGCTTAAATTTTGAGATCTTCATGATGACAATGACAATTCCCATTACCAATCCTAAAGCGATGGAAAAAATGAAGATTTCAAGTGTCGTCACAGATGCTTTTAGCAGAAATGGAACGTATTGCTCCACTAGAGAAAAATCTAACATTTTTTCAGCCCCTTATCGGATGTCTTTTCCGAACCACTTTTTGCTGATGGCTTCAAAGCTTCCGTCTTTTTGCATATCAGCTATTACCTTATTGATTTCTTTACGAAGTTCATGATCTTCCTTGCGAATGGTCATACCAGCCTTCTCCGTATTCAATAAGCCATCAATAGCCTTAAAGGAATACTTTTGATCAATAATGATTTTAGCACCGACACCTTGGTCCGTTGCTACGCCATTAAGCCTTCCTGCTGCCAGGTCCTCAAAAGCAAGAAAGTCATTTTTATATAATTTGACATCTGCTCCATTCTTAGTAGCCATTTCTGCAGCTGTAGTCGAAATCGTTACACCGATTGCTTTGCCTTTCATATCTTTTGCTGTTTTAATAGAAGAATTGTTTGGAACAAAGAGCTGGTTTCCGGTCGTGAAATAATTGTCGCTAAATGAAACCTTCTTCTTTCTTTCTTCCGTAATAGCCATATCAGAAATGATAATATCAAACTTTTTACCTATTAATGCAGGAATCATACTATCCCAAGGAGTGGCTACAAGGACGGGTTTCACACCAAGTCTTTTGGCAACTTCATTAGCGATTTCCACATCAAATCCTTCTAACTCATTGCTTTTGTTGATGTAGTTATACGGAGGATACGCTCCTTCAATGGCAACATGAATTTCACCTTTATCCTTTATCGCCTTAAGGGTACCGCCATCTGCCGAACCGTTGGTCTCTTTACTGCCTCCGCACGCTGCCATAATCATCATTAAAAAAATTAAACCCATTCCTAGTACATACTTTTTCATTTGTAGTTCACTCCTTTATATTAGTTTTAAAATTAAGATACCGTCTCTTTTTTAATCATTAATTCCTGGAGCGTATTCTCATTAACTTCGATGCCCAGTCCCGGTTTGCCACTTAAATGAACGAATGGGATTTGATATTCCAGGTTGCCAATGTCCTTACTAAAAAGTAATGGCCCGGTTAATTCTGTACTGGTAATATTTTTTCTGGCAATGGCGGTATGATAGCCGGCCGCAGAACCGATAGAGGATTCGACCATCGAACCAATCTGGCAGGAGATTCCTGCAGATTCTGCGGTTTTTGCAATATGAATGGCTGGATAGATCCCGCCTGTTTTCATTAATTTAATATTGATTTTATCTGCAGCACCTTTTTTAATAATTTCGATCACATCTGAACCGCCATGAACTGTCTCATCAGCCATAATCGGAATAACCGTTTTCTTTCGCAATTCCGCGAGCCCATCAAAATCTCCCATTTTAATCGGCTGCTCCAGCCATGAAATACGAAGCGGGTCAAGTAATGGCAGGACTTGAGCTGCTGTCGCATAATCATTCCAGCCCTGATTAACATCAACACGAATTGGGACGCCGTATCCAACTGCTTTACGGACAGCCTTTATTCGTTCAACATCTTTAAAAGCCTCCGTTCCAACCTTTAATTTTAAGGAGCGGTATCCTCTTTCGACGGCTAGTTTTGCTTTTTCCGCCATTACCTCTGGCTCCTCGATACTTAACACTTTAGGAAAAGTAAGCTCGTCATGGTATTTTCCGCCAATAAGATCATAAACCGGCTTCGCTAAATACTTCCCCATCAGATCATAACAAGCTATATCAACTGCTGCCTTGGCTGCCGGGTTGGCATAGATGCGACTGTCCATAATATGGTGAATTTTTTCAATTTCAAATGGGTTCTCCCCCATCACAGCAGGCAATAATTGGTGCTTTAATACCTCAATTGCGCTAAAGAAAGATTCCCCTGTCACATGCTCATCAGGAACTCCTTCCCCATATCCTGTTAAACCATCATCCGTTTCCAGCTTTACAATGACAGAAGGCATATAGTCATAAGTTTCATATGAAATAATAAAAGGTGTTTCTAAAGGCAGGTGAATGCCAATGATGTCTGCTTTAATGATTTTCATGTTGATCTCCCCTTCACGTTAGCGACAAGTGTCGTTTCACTGTCGCTAATTGGATGTTTTTATAATATACTGAAAAATCCTAAAAATCAATCGTTTTATTGGTTTAATATAAAATAGTTTTTTAGTTTCTCAGAGATGTTATAAAGCGCACGCGGACGGCCTTGATCATATGGCTGCTCCTCCCCTGTAATGTGTATAAAATCATGATCAAGAAATCTTTTTATAAACCTCTCTGCTGAACGCCTGCTTACCGCTAAGTAATCGGCCAATTCCTGCGCTGAAAATGAACGAAATTGGTTAAGCCTAATAAAATCAAAAAACCTTAGCAAATTTTTAGAGGTCATTTTAAGCTCATCGGCTAATAATTGAATATCGTGATCTTCATTTTTTAAAATATATTGTTTTTCATTTTCAAATAAGGGACCTATTAATTTTTTGTCTTCGTCCAGCAGGAAAATAGTTGTCTTTTCTGTTGAATGTTTTTCAGTAAAGTATAATGCCCCTTTTGCATGGTTTTCCGCATCTTTCATGGTATAACCGTAGCCGATACCAATTTGCATTGAGGATTTAATTTTCTCTTCTAGTTCAAAAACTTTTTGCAAATGTTCCTTCTGAACTTCCTCTAAGGATCCTCGATTAGTATAAATAAGAAACGGCTGATAGTGATCTAATGAAACCTTTGCATTTAATTGTCGTGCCATTTCGTTTAAATATTGCAGCATTTGGAGCCGGAATACCTGATCATCCTGAGGGTCTGGCTGATTTACTTTCAATGAAATGACAGCAATTTGCGAATCCTTGGTTTTCTTCAGTTTAGTCAATGTAATGGCTTTTTCCAGACTCTCTTTTAAGGCTTGCTTGGGCTGGACCATATTAATGGTCGGAACACCGAAATTCTGAAGCTCTTTATAAACAGCATGTATACTTGTTAAAGCAAACTGTGTTTTTTTTGCAAAATAAAGGTCTTTGTGAAACCGGACAAACTGTGAAATATCAAAAGCAGACTTCTCTTTTTCTAACTGATAGATCCACGGGTAATCCTTTACATAAAGAGGACCATTTGAAATCTTTATTTCTTTTAAGACATTGTCCAGGAAGTCCTTTTTGGGCAAGTCAATTGAAATCTTTTCAAGCGAAATTTTCTCATGAAGGTAAACCGAAAATAAGGATAAGGAAACCATAAACTCGTTAAATGTAGAGTACGTTGCCAATATCCGAGATTCGTTTATTTTTTCCTGTCCGTAATAATAGGCAATAACTCCTGATAATAGCAAGATATCAGTCTCTATCCCCGCCTTTTCAATCAAATGATCGATTTCCCACGGAGAGTCATACGTGTAGTTGATAAATTCGACATCAGGAAATAAGTCGTAGAATTCGGAAATAGCATCAATAAATAAATTTGAACCAATTACACCAATAACGTCCAACATAACACTCCTTCCTAATTTATTTAATTTCGAGTATATCATGTAACAAGAAAAGTGTAACCAAGTATTTACATATTAAATAGTTTTGCCAATGCCAATGAAAAAAGACTGAGCAGACTCAGTCTTTTTTCATCTCAATCAATAATAGATGGGATGTTTCATTTGCTTTAATTTGAATATCTTCCTCAACAATTTCCATGGCATCTCTCGTATTTAAAGAAAGATCATTGATTGTTGAACTTCCTTCGATTTGCACCAAATAGGCTTGTCTTCCTGCACTAACTGGAAAACTGATTTCTTTGCCTGCTTCAAGTTCCAATGAATAGATGTTTGCATCCTGGTTTATTTTGATTGGGGCGTCCCCTTCCTTACTTGAAACCATATGAAGCCACTGGTTGTGCCGATCTTCCCAATTAAATCGGTAATCACCATAATTCGGCTCATACCCCGCCCTATCTGGGAGAATCCAGATTTGCAAAAATCGTAATGTCTCGCTGCCAAGATTATGCTCGCTATGGAAGACACCTGTCCCCGCACTCATATATTGGACATGGCCGCGTGTAACCGTATTTTTGTTTCCCATACTGTCTCCATGTGTAAGATCTCCATTCACCACATAAGAAACAATCTCCATTTCTTTATGGGGATGAAGATTAAATCCAGTACCGGGTGCGACCAAATCGTCATTGATGACTCTCAACTGCCCGAAATGGATATTTTTCGGATTATAGTACTCTGCAAATGAGAAATGGAAAATACTATTTAGCCAGCCTAAATTACTTCGTCCCATTTTTTCGTTATCTAATTTTCTGAGCATGTCATTGGTCCTCCTTCATTGCCTCTATTAAAACCTCAATTTAAATCATTTCGAATTCGAGATAATTCTAGTACTTTTCCTTGTGTTTGTCAAACTCGCCAAAATCCCCACTTGATTTAAAATGAACGGTTATAAAGGCCTTCTTATTTTGAAAAAAACTAAATATATTGTCTTATAACCTTCATTAAAGGGGTGTGGACTTTCGTGAAAAAAATAGCTGTTGCCATTATTCATGGGATTGGCAGACAAGACAAGGACTTTGCTTCAGGCATGATTGGCATGCTAAAAAAGAATTTTGCCAAGAAAATAGGAAATTTGGTCACAGACCCTTCTTCCCAGCTGATATTCCAGCCCATTCAATGGTCAGAGGTATTAGAGAACAGAGAGGAAGAACTTTATGAGAAAATCGTTTTGAACCACAAGTTGGATTATCAAAAACTTCGTCATTTTCTTATTCATTATATGGGAGATGTCATCGCCTATCAGCCTGTGGAGTCAGCAAAGCATAATTACGAAAGAGTCCATGAAAAAATTGCCGAAAATCTTCGTGAGCTTGCTAATAATGCCGGCGGGAATGCCCCATTATGCGTGATTTCCCATAGTTTAGGGTCGGTCATCACGAGTAATTATTTCTATGATTTGCAGTATAAAGAAAATGACGGCACTGTAGATGGGAGTCAATTTTCACCTTTAGAAAATGGGGACACTATTACCCTTTTTTATACCTTAGGAACGACCCTTCCATTATGGAGTCTGCGTTATTTTAACTTTGACCAGCCCATCAAAATCCCTTCGCCCAAACTGAAGGAATTCTATCCCGGCTTAAACGGTGAATGGATCAATTTTTATGATAAAGACGATATTCTAGGCTATCCATTACGGCCGATCAATGACATTTATAAAAATGCGGTTACTGAGGATAGGCAGGTAAACGTAGGAAATATTTTAACAAGCTGGAACCCTTTGTGCCATATGAGTTATTTTAGAGACAAGGATGTAATTGAAGGGATTGCGGATGGGTTGGTTCGGACGTGGAGGCATATAAATAAACCAAACTGAAAAAAATAAAAATGCTTCTTACAAAAAGCAACTGGAGTATGAAATCATGAATGAAAACCAAATTCAAGCCATTAAAAATCACACCATTCCACTAAAAGAGGTGAATGACTTCCAGCCTTTAATAGAGGAAATCAATCACCAGAAATATGTATTATTAGGAGAATCCTCACACGGGACTTCTGAATTCTATAAGATTCGGTCGGAGCTTACAAAAAAGTTAATCCAAGAAAAAGGATTCACTTTTATTGCAGTTGAAGGTGATTGGCCGGCCTGCCAACAGGTTAACCGCTATATCAAAGGTTATGATAACGAATATACCAATGCCCGCGAGGTATTAGCCGCGTTTAACCGCTGGCCGACATGGATGTGGGCAAATGAAGAAATTATTAGGTTGATTGAATGGTTAAAGGACTACAATCATAACCTGCCAACAGACCGACGGATTGGCTTTTATGGAGTCGATGTTTATAGCTTATGGGAATCAATGGACGAAATCATTAAATATCTTGAAAAAACAAATCCTTCAAGCGTCGAAGCAGCAAAAAAGGCATTCGCCTGCTTTGAACCCTTTAATCGCGAGGGGCAAATGTACGGGGTATCGGCTTCCTTTTATGCAGAAGACTGCCATGATGAGGTCATTAACCTTCTGACAGATATTGTGACAAACAAAAAGAAATATTCAAGCTCCGAAGAAGGCCAATTAAACCTGGAAGTTAACGCAATCGTCACAGCTAACGCCGAAAACTATTACCGGACGATGGTCGTAAATGATAATGAGTCTTGGAATATCCGCGACAGGCATATGGTGGAGGTCATTACCAAAATCGGTTCCTATAATGGTAAAAACGCAAAAGGCATCATTTGGGAGCACAATACCCATGTCGGTGACGCACGAGCGACGGACATGGCGGATGAAGGACTTGTGAATGTTGGGCAGCTATTAAGGGAACAGGAAGGACAGGAAAATGTCTATATTGTCGGATTTGGCACCCATCGCGGGACCGTTATTGCAGCAGATTCATGGGGTGTAGATTTTAAAAGAATGATTGTTCCTCCCGCCCAAAAAGGTAGCTGGGAGGACCTGATGCACGAAGCCGGAAATCACGACAAGCTGATTCTTTTCAACGAAACCATTCGGCAGCATTTTTCCAGCAGGATTGGCCACCGTGCAATCGGAGTTGTTTACGATCCCAGGTATGAACACTTTGGAAACTATGTACCATCAGTAATAGCGGAACGATATGACGCCTTTATCTATATAGATTCTACAACCGCACTTGAGCCGCTCGCGGTCGAAACAGTGTTTGTATAATAAAAAGCCGCTCACAACTGAGCGGCTCTTTATATAGTCTCGATATTATCTTGCTAACCAGCCGCCATCAATCGCCAGGATATGGCCATTCATATAATTAGAGGCGTCACTTGCAAGGAATACTACTACGCCCATCAAGTCAGATGGGTCTGCCCAACGTGCGGCCGGGATGCGGGAGAGAATCTCGGCGTTGCGTTTTTCATCCGCCCGAATTGGCGCTGTGTTGTCTGTCGCAATATATCCTGGTGCAATCGCATTAATTTGAATATTATATTCTGCAAGTTCGTTGGCAAACGCCTTCGTCAGACCGGCAACAGCATGTTTGCTGGCTGTATAAGGAGGAACGAACTTGCCTCCCTGGAATGACAGCATGGAGGCAATATTGATAATCTTTCCGGATCTTTGCTTCACCATGACCTTTGCCACTTCCTGACTGAGCAAGTAGATGGAATTAAGATTGATTTCCATTACGGCATCCCAATCCTCTTCCTTATACTCGAGGATAGGAGCACGGCGGATAGTACCGGCGTTATTCACCAGAATATCAATCCTGCCATATTCATTCATACATTCTGCAGCTGCCTGCTTAACCTTTGCCCTGTCGCTTAAGTCCGCCTGGAAAAAGACCGCACGCTGTCCAGTTTCTTCGATTAGCTTCTTTGTTTCATTCCAATCCTCACTGCGGGACACCACAAAAAGATCTGCCCCGGCTTTTGCAAGGGCAACGGCGTATGCCTGACCAAGTCCCTTGTTGCCCCCTGTAACGATGGCGACTTTTCCTGCTAGATTGAAAAAATCAAGGGAAAAGGATCTTAGATTATTCGTCATGTCATTAGCCTCCGCTTTTTTATATTTTCATACTGCCGTAAAAACTAGCGCAAATCTTCCATTTTCACAAAATCCATATCAGTGTAGGTGATATTTTCACCGCACATCCCCCAAATAAATGTATAGTTACTTGTGGCTGTACCTGTATGAATAGACCAGCTAGGAGAAATGGCCGCCTGCTCGTTTTTCAACACTAAGTGTCTTGTTTCATCCGGTTTACCCATAAAGTGGAAAACTCGTGTTTCAGATTCCATATCAAAGTACAGGTAGACTTCCATTCTCCGTTCATGGGTGTGGCATGGCATGGTATTCCAAACACTGCCCGGCGCAAGCATCGTCAATCCCATTTGCAGCTGGCAGGACTCGCAAACATTCGGGTGGACATACTGATAAATTTTCCGTTCATTTAATGTGCCACGCTCGCCCGTTTCAAGGGGAACAATCTTGTTAATATCAATTTTGACTGTAGGATAGGTATGATGTGCTGGAGTCGAGTTGATATAGAATTTGGCCGGATTGTTTGCATCATTGGAACGGAACAGGACTTCCTTTGTTCCCTTGCCGACATACAGGCCATCTCTTCCCTGCATCTCATATTCCACGCCATCCAGAATAACCGCACCATCGCCGCCGATGTTGATAATTCCCAGCTCACGGCGTTCAAGGAAATACTCCACGCCAAGCTCTTTATCCAATTTGATTGTCAATTCTTGCTCAGCAGGAGTGACCCCTCCAAAAATCATCCGGTCATTATGTGTATAGGTTAAGTGGACCTGCCCAAGCTCAAATAGGGTTTCCACTAAAAACTCCCTTCTTAATTCTTCCGTTGTGTATTTCTTCATATCCTCAGGGTGAATTGCATAACGAGTTTCCATTATTCATTACTCCTTCATGAAAAATTTATTGTTTCAAAACCTGCCGACTATTTGCCGGCAGGTTTTGTCAAACGCGGATTCTTCCTACTGTCAAGTTGATTTGCAAACGTTAACATTTACCGTTTATCTATAGTCTATCAAAACTAGTAATATATGTAAACCATTATTGTTAACGTTAACATTTTTCGATTATGTCAATAGAATTCCTTGCAAAACAAAAAAGAAGCCACCAAAAAATTTGACAGCTCCTAAAGTTTGATTTCCAAATTAGTTTAAGTACATTCGGAATCCAATGATGATAAGCAATACGGATAACATTTGAAGGACCACTTTACCTGGTATTTTTTGTGACAAAATTACCCCAAGCTGAGCACCGACCATAACGCCCAATCCTCCCCAGATGATCGTCATCCAATCAAAACTGCCATAATAAAGATGAAGAAGAACGCCTGCTGATGAGTATATGCATAAGGAAAAGATGGATGTTGATGTTGCCTGGTGAGTAGATACATGAAACAGATAAATTAAAATTGGAACCAGCAGCCAGCCCCCGCCAATTCCCAAATAGCTTGAGAGAATCCCCATTATGAAACCTAAAGGAAGCAGCCATTTTGACTGAACAAGAGGAATATCTACTGATTCAATCTCTGCTTTATGTAAAGAAAGACCCTCCCTTTCTCCCTCTAAAATAGCTAGTTTTCTCTTTAATGGAACCGAGGAATTTTTCATCATTAAAAATATGCCCAGACAAACTAGAATACTCGCAAAAAGAATATAGAAAAAGTTCGAAGAGTATAATTGCAGCAGCCAAAAACCGATAAATGAACCAGGTAATGCTGCAAATGCAAGTGTCATTCCCATCCGATAATTTATCTGTCCTTTTCTAGCATACCCTACAACGCCGGATATCGCATTGATTAGGACAATTACCAAACCTGAACCAGCTGCAACCTCAGGTTTTAAATGAAAAACCATTAATAGCACCGGTACAAAAATAAACCCGCCGCCGGCGCCTACAATGGTTCCGTATCCTCCAGCAATGATTCCAATTAGGAGAAGCAGCAGGCCTGTTGAGATATCCATATTTATGCCTCCTTTAAGAATGAAAACTGGGAATAAAAACATATTCCCAGTTTTCATACTATTTAAATGGTTAGTAAACCTTGGGCATACATTTTCTTCAATTCTTTCTTATCAATCTTTCCAATTGGCGTAAGTGGGAACTGCTCCTGGAGATAAACCACTTTCGGCACCATATACTTTGAAGTGCGCTCCTTACAGAACTGAATAATATCCTCCTCTGTACAGCTGCTTCCTGCTCTTGGTGACACAATGACACAGACCGCTTCACCCCAATCCTGATGGGGAACACCAATACACGCACTCATGGCTACTGCCGGATGCTGATTGACGACCCGTTCAACTTCTGAGGAATAGACATTCATGCCCCCGGAAATGATCATATCCTTCTTCCGGTCGACAATATAAAGGTATCCATTTTCATCCCACTTGCCGATATCTCCCGTGTAGAACCAGCCATCACGAATGGCTTCCTTGGTCTGCTCCGGCCTTTGGTAGTAGCCTACCAGCATGGAAGGTGATTTTACAATAATCTCTCCCATCTCGTTTTGTCCCACATCATGGCCGTTATCGTCAATTACTCGAACTTCAGTAAACAAGCACGGTTTGCCGCAGCTTTTCAAAACTTCCTGGTTATGGTGATAAGCCCAAACATGAGCGCTTTTCGATAATCTGGAAATAACGATATTACACTCTGTCATACCGTATTGCTGGCGCATAATCGGCCCAAACACTTCGAAGGCTTCCTTAAGTCGCTTGGGTGAAATGGGTGAAGCACCATAAAAGATATTGCGCATGGAACTGACATCATATTCCATGGTTTTCACCTGGTCGAGAAGTCTGTACAGCATGGTCGGGACCACAAATGTAGTAGTAATCTGATATCTTTTAATGGCCTTGATAAAATGTTCTGCATCAAAAGCACGCATGACATAAACATGGACCCCGGAAATCAGGGCTCTCCACAGCAGGGAGCCGCCCGCATGAACGATTGGTGTACTTAACAGCAACCGGTCACGGTCATCTATTGGATCCTCCATCGCAGCAGAAAGGATGCCCGCAGCCAAACCTGCCTGGGAATGCATAACGCCCTTCGGTGTACCTGTTGTCCCGCCAGTGTAAGAAAGAAGCGCGATATCTTCCCCTGCCGATACATGGAAATCCAAATCCTTTTTTTCCACAGGCCATTCGAATTTCATATATTTTTCTGGATAGTCGACACCAAAACCTGGAAGCCCAATCACATGAACATTCGGATCATTTGCCTCCTCCAAGTATTCGAGAATGGTCGTAACATGAGGCTTTGTTGCCATGATCACTAATTTCGGTTTTGCTTCCCGCAAAATAAAGCCAACTTCCCTTGTTCCCAGCTTTTCGCCGAGCGGGACTAAGGTTGCGCCAAGCCGCTGGACAGCAAGCCCAAAGATAACCGCTTCTAAGCTATTGGAAATAAGGGTAGCGATATGGGTCCCCCTTCTGGCACCTAAATTGTGTAGATAGGTTGATACAAGCTCTATTTTTTCTAACAGTTCCCGATAGGTTATCGTTTCCTCAGACGGCAGTAGGGTGACTGCTGGGAGTTCTGCGAATCTCCTTAATCCCTTAAGGAGCAATGCCTGAAAAGTCGTCTGCTGCATAATAAGTGGTCCCTCCTTAAAAATTGAATTAATCCTTCAAAAGTTCCTTGGCAATTGTATTTTTTTGAATTTCCGAAGTTCCGGTCAGGATCCGGTACATCCGCGAGCTTCTGTACATTTTTTCAACCGGGTGCCCTTTCACCAAGCCTTGGGAGCCGAATATTTGGATGGCCTTATCGGCGACACGGTTGTTTACTTCTGATGCAAACAGCTTTGCCATGGAAGCCCCTGCCCGCTCTTCTTCCCCCCGGTCGATTTTTTCAACTACATCGTAAACCATACTTCTTGCCGCATAGATTTCCGTGGCCATTTCCGCCAACATGTGCTGGATTGCCTGAAATTCACTAATTGGGCGGCCGAATTGAACCCTCTTTTTGGCCTGTTCCACTGCTAAATCAAGAAGGTGCTGAGCCATTCCTACGAAACTGGCAGCATGAGAGGCGCGATTCGTATTGATTCTCTTTAAGCCTAGCAACAAGCCTCTTCCAGGTGCACCGATAATATTCGAGGCAGGCACCCGACACTGATTGAAAAGTAATTCAGCATGAATTCGTTCTCCTGAAATCGGGACTTGGATGTTTCCGAGTTCAAAACCGTCATTAAGCGGTGTCTTTTTATCAACTAGGAAAGCTGTAATTCTAGGTTTCTCGTCTTCTACTAATTCTTTTGCTATGACAATCGCAAAATCAGCATAAGGGGCAGCGCTAATAAAATGCTTTTTCCCTGTTAATATGTAGTCATCTCCGTCTCTAACTGCCGTTGTTTCAATGGCAAACGCATCTGAACCGGCATTAGGTTCTGTCAGTGCGAAACAGCATCCGATATCTCCGGCAACTACCGGGATGACGTATTTTTCAATTTGCTCTTTTGTAAAGCTTTCGAGCATCTGGCCGATTCGGAGCGGTCCGCCGATTTCTCCAAGTACCTGGCCCCATAAAACAGCACCGGATCGGGCTAATTCCTCTTTCAACAGGCAAAGCCCTTTTAAGCTGATCTCCTGGCCTCCATATACCCTTGGCAGGTTAATTCCATAGAATCCTAATTCTATTGATCTTTTTCTGACCCACTTAATTGCCTCCATCGGGATGTCTTCTTCCGCATTCAGGCACTGCTCTTGTTCATATGGAAGTAATTCATTTTGGATGAAATTGCGCAATTCTTCATGAAGTGATTTCAAGTCTTCTCCCACAGTCATTAACATTTACGTCCCTTCTTTCAGAAAAAATTTAACTTAATATTTTAAATCTTAAATTAATTATATTTATAAATTATTTTTAAGTAAAATAACCATTTATTATATTTACTTAAATAAAAATTATATAAAATATAAAAAAATAGCTCCCTATTTTTAATAGGAAACTAATATTTTAAGGTCGTAGTGTATACTTCAAGACATTTAATAAACTCTTTAGCTGCTTTAGAAAAGTGCTGTTTCTTTGAGCGCACATATCCTAGTTCCATTAAATCATGATGAAAATTCGTCAATGGAATTGGCACAAGCTCACCGCTAAGGTAATACGGGTCGCTGTTAATCCCGATTTCATAAGAAAGGGTAATCGCCAAGCCTTCCGCAACTGTTTTCTTAATCACTTCTGTATTATTGGTTAAAAACAAAACATCCAGTTCTCCGTATTTTGCGAAAAAATCATCGAGATAAGCTTTCATATTAGGCCCATTGTAAAAAACCAGCGTTTGATCCTGCAGTTCTTGTGGTGTGATACTTTTTTTGCCGGCTAAGGGGGAGTTCCTGCCTACAGTTACAACCACCTTTGCTTCCATCAGTTTGCAAAACTCCAGTTCGTCCTCTCTAGGGTTTTCTTTAGGCATATTTAACAACCCGATGTCTATTTTATTTTGAAGAACATCGTGGATAATTTCTTGGCCGCCTTTTTCATCAATGACAATTCTTACTTCGGGATACTTTTTCTTAAATAAAGCCAACGATTTGGGCAGGACTGTCAGAAACAGGCCCTGTGTAGAGGATAGGCGCAATTCTTTTTCAATTGTGTCCGAATGTGCTTGGGCGCTGTCCTTCATTTCCTCAAGCTTACTCATTACCTCATAGGCTTTTTGTATGATGTCCATGCCTTCTTCAGTCGGAATCGTCCCCAATCTCGACCGTTTGAAAATCTTGATTCCTAATTCTTTTTCAAGGCTCGTAATCGCCATACTGATACCGGCCTGGGAAATATGAAGACTTTCCGAGGCGGTAGAAATCGAACGTGTTTCGGCAACTTTAATGATATATTCCAATTGTTCAATATTCATGGATGATTCCCCTTCTGTTTCTCTTTCTAGAATCATACCGCGAATTGTAAGCCCATTCAATCAAAGAGTTTAAGCATAGCCTGATGGATTTGGCTTAATAGAATTAAATAGCCGCCGTTTCATTTTCAACTTCCTTTGATGATTGTGAAGCATTATTTTTAATCGAAATGACAATAACCATAGCTAGTAGCGCTGAAATGACTAAAAACCAGAAAGCCGCATTATAGGAGCCTTTAAATAAACTAATGATCAAGCCAATTGCTGTTGGAGAAACCGCGCCGGCAATTTGACCTGCAAAAGTGACAACACCAGAGACCGAACCGGTAAGTTCCTTTGGTGAATATTTGATAATAATCGTATAAAGAACGGTTCCAAAAAACGAAAGAGCGATGGAATTTAACGTAAGATACGTAATAAACTGTGCGACTGACGTAGCATTTGCCATAAAGTATAAGAAAATTGCACATAAAAGTGCACCGGCAGCGGCCAAGTATTTCTCACGGCCGACCATCAATTTATCCAGTACCAATCCGCTCACATTAAACATAAAGAACCCAAGAATGTAAGGGATAGCCAGTAAACTGCCGGCATGAACTAAATCCACTCCTTTTTCCTTTACCAGGTAGATTGGCATCCATGTAATCAATCCATAGTTAATAATATTAAATAAAAATTTAAAAGAGATGAGTTTCCATATGTTATCTATTTTTAATAACTGCTTTAAAGGAACCTTTTTTCGCGCTTGGATGACGTTTGTTTTCTGTACTTTTTTAGGCTTTAAGATAAACCAAAATCCAATAGCAACAATCATCCCCAAAATACCTGCGACAGAAAACATGCCTCTCCATCCAAATGCAGCAATCATCGCAGCAGCAAGGGCTGTACCTAGGATTCCACCTATATTTTGCGCAGATAGGAAAAAGGAATTGGCCCGGCCGCGTTCTTCTTGAGGAAAGTTATCCCGGATGGTTGACATACTGGCCGGATAAAAAGGGCCCTCTCCCAATCCGAAAATGAATCGAATGAATAATAAAGATACAAAGGACCAAGCGAATCCAGTCATTAAGGTAAACAAAGACCAGCCAAACAGGGATAATGTAATCATGACTCTCGCACCGTACTTGTCCGTCATCCATCCGCCAAGCGGCTGCATGAGCGAGTAACTGATGAAAAATATACTGATCAACAAACCAGTCTGAGAGGTATTTAGGTGAAACTCATCGCCAATTGGGATTACCGCAACGTTAATGGCGACACGGTCAAAAAAGCTTAAAACCATTCCTACAAATAAAAGACCGCTTATGATTATTTTCCGTTTTTTACTAGCATACATCTCCATTTCCACTCACTCCATTTTAAGTTCAGTTTAAAATACAACATTAGCAAACCTGCAGCCCACAATTCACTAAAACCGAGGCCGATAGGAAGCGTTTTCAATTTATAAATAATGTCTAGCTAGTTCAACAAAGTTGATACGTCTGATTGATTATGCCAGTTTAATAGTTGGAAATATTCTTAATCTTGGGATTAATTTTATCATAAAATAAATTTAAGAAAATTAAGTAATTATTATGATGATATAAATTAAATTGATAGATAATCATTCAATCAAATTTGAGTTAGGCCGGTTCCGCATAGATTTGGAACCGGCACATATATAAATATTTATGGTGTCACGATATTTACCTTAGGATCAAATTTATCCAGTAAAGATAAAAATTCTTTAAATTGTCCCTTGTTTCCAGTAACGGATACCTTTCCGGAAGCCTCCATTTTATCCAAATCTTCTTTTCCTAGAGCGATTAGATAGAATGTTACTCGATCTACTACTAACGTGGCATCAGGCTCTGATGCCGTTTGACCTTTCTTATAATTGACAACAGAGTTTCCTAAGGTAATCGTATAGTTTGTTTTTAAATCTCTGAACGACACATTAAAAGTCATATATTTGCCTTCTGCCTTCGTTCCGTTTAACTTAATCGAGACTAAGTTTAGGAAATCATCCATCGGCATGTTCAGAAGCGTATCTAGATTCATCATGCCGCCTGAGCCTTTCGATTCTGCCACTCCATTTCTTAGCTCCTGGGCCCCTGTCAGGTAAAAGTTTCTCCAAACAGAGGATTCTGCCATATATCCTAACTGTTCGTATGCTTTGGCAAGTAAATCCTTTGCTTCCTTATTATTGGGGTCTGCCATCACCACATGCTTTAACACTTGTGCCACCCAGCGGTATTCACCTTTGGCATAATCATGTTTTGCTTGTTTAAGAACATTTTTTTCGCCGCCCATGTATTCAACATATTTAGCCCCCGCTTCTTCCTGCGGCAACGGGTCCAAATCGGAAGGGTTTCCGCTGAAATAGCCTAAATAATAGTTATAAACCGCCTTCACATTATGCTTTAGCGTCCCGTAATAACCACGATTCGCCCAAACCTTGTCGAGGCTTTCTGGCAGCTTAATTTTTTTGGCAATTTCATCCGCGGTGTAGCCTAAATTCGCCATATGGATGGTTTGGTCATGAATGTATTTATACAAATCACGCTGGTTTTTAAGTTGTTCGAACACACGATCTTTACCCCATGTTGGCCAGGAATGGGCGGTCACCATGACGTCGATATCTTCACTACCATATAGATCGATTGTTGCATCAAGAGCCTCTACCCATTTTAAAGTATCCCTAGTCTTGGCACCTCTTAACGTGTAGATATTGTGCAAGGTATGTCCTGTATTTTCTGCTACCACCAGTGTTTTATAATCTTTAATATAGTAGTGCATTTCAGCAGGTGCTTCCGTGTTTGGTGTTAATAGAAACGAAAAAGTAATCCCGTCTATTACCATTGTTTGTACAGGATCCTTTATTTCTGCGGTTGGTGGCATATAACTAAAAGTTCCGTTGCTTAATCCTGGTCCAATACCGGACGTGACAAAACCTTGCTCATTGGCAGGCAAGAGATTACCAAACATATACCCCGCCCGGCGGGA
This sequence comes from Neobacillus citreus, assembly GCF_018343545.2. GTDB lineage: Bacteria > Bacillota > Bacilli > Bacillales > Cytobacillaceae > Neobacillus > Neobacillus citreus. Next base: position 304,529 of record NZ_JAGYPE020000001.1, read on the forward strand.
CATGATGGTGCCTAAAAGAACGTTTTCACTTAGTGCCTCTTTATTGAATCCGTCCGGTACAATAATGGGAACTTTTTTTGGATCGGCAGCATATTGGGCTACCCCTTTAATTCCTCCGAAGTGGTCAACATGGCTATGACTTATGACAATAGCGCTTACTGGTTTTTTAGGACGATGTTGAAAATAAAGTTCCATTGCCGCTTTAGCTGTTTCCACGGTTGAGAGCGTATCCAAAACAATTAATCCTGTTTTTCCCTCGACAATGGTAAGAACAGATAAGTCTTGTCCACGAACTTGATAGACTCCGTCGACGACTTTAAACAAGCCGGAAATATTTTGTAATTGGGCTTGTCTCCATAAACTTGGGTTAACCGTATGTGCCGCCGGGACATCCTCTTTTATAAATGAATACTGATTGCTGTCCCAGATCACATTCCCAGCTGGATTCTTTATTGGATCCATTTGTAAAGGCGCAATAAATCCTTTATGAGCATCTTCAAAATCTTGCCTGTTTGAAAAATCCAACTGGTTGTACACTGCCTTATTGGCCAGGATGGTAGTGCTAGATGCAGGCATCGGCTTACTTGTGTCAGCACTTGTATTAGTTGAACCTAGCAATAACATAAAAGCAACTGGAACCAATACCGTCCCTCTCATAAACGACTTTTTCTCCAATTTGTTATAACCTCCCCTTGAAAGTATCCTTCCTTCTAGCTGTTACCTTAGTTTTTGAAATTATCTAAATTCATTTTATAATTAAAATATTTTTAAGTAAATTTACTATTATTGATGGTAACTTCAGTTTTGTTTATATAAAAATTAAAAAAGGGGCCCAAACTATTTAAATTTGGGACACCCTCTAAATTATTCTTGTTAAATTTTACAAATCCGCTAAACCTTTGAAAAGTTCTACACCTGTCTCGATGAGATCATCACGGAAGTTATACTCATAGCTGTGCAGGTTCGGATAATCTTCTCCGTTGCCAATATAAGTATAGGCTCCCTTTGTGAGTTTTGTGTAATGACCAAAATCTTCGGAACCGCGGAACGCTTCCTCTAGCTCAATCAAATCGAATCCTTTATCTTTACAAACCTGACGAATCTTATCGGAGCTTTCTTTGTCATTCGCTGTTTCCGGGAATTCATCTTGGTATTCAAAGCTTACCTTTAGACCATACTTCTCCGCTTCCGCAATCGCCACGTCCTCAAGCTTCTTCTGAAGTTTATCCATTTCTTCTTCGTAAAGGGCACGGATTGTCATTCTAAGCACACCTTTGCTGGCGTTAACACCGAACGCTTTGGCACCGATATCCACTTGGACAATCGTGCATAGAACAATACCTTTGTTCACAGCAGGATCAATGAATCCAGGAATGGCATCGATGACCTTGGCAATCGCAAAGGATGGATTGATTCCCTTCTCCGGTTCGCTGGCATGAGAAGGTACACCCTCCATATGTATGCTCATTCCCTTGGATGCACAATGGGCTGTTCCGTCAATGACTAATACGGAATTGTGTTTAAAACCGCTCATATTATGCCAAGCAAAAATTTCATCAATGTTATTTTCCTCGATAAAAACAGCACACTCTGCTGCACCGTCACCTGTTTCCTCCGCATGCTGGAATAAGAAGTAAACGTTGTTGTCGCAGCCCTTCTGATCAATTTCCAACGCAAATCCAGCAAGGGTTGCGGAGTGCCCGTCATGCCCGCATTTGTGTGACACTCCAGGAATTTGCGAACCGTATGGAAGATTAATAGTTTCCTCTATCGGGAGGGCATCAAAGTCCGCACGGAAGGCAACGTTTCTTTTTCCTACATTAGAGTGATAGATGGCATAGAACCAACGGCCCCGATCAACGATTTCAAGCTTTGTGTTTGCTTGTAGGAAATCAATTAAATGTTGTTTCGTCCATACTTCATAATTGGATAATTCAGGATGTGCATGTAGTTCATGACGAAGCTGCACCGCCAATTCAAGGTTTTTCTTTTCCAATCTGTTTCTCTCCTCTCCATTTAAGGACGAATCCCTAGTTTACATAGTAGCAACTAGGGACCCGCCCTTACACATTACTAATATGAAAATTTGTGAGATTCATTATTTTATTTCTGTTTCTTTAATGTGGGCCTCTAAGAAAGGCTTATAGTCCGGATCTTTCAGTTTTCCTTTTTTATACAAGATGATACCAATAATGGCGTACAAGACTAGCATTGGTGCGCCGATATAGAATGAAAATCTTGTATCAGGACTATAGGCCGTATAAGCGGCGATCGCAACTAATGCGATTAAACAAATAATGGTTGGAAGTGGATAAATATTCGTTTTGAACTTTAATTTGTCCACTGAGCCGCCATTTGCCACCAGCCATTTTCTGAATTTATAGTGAGAAAGAAAACTACCGAACCAGCCAAGTAACGTATTGAAACCAGCGATGGAAATTAACCAAACAAACACCTTATCCGGTGAAACGAAGTTTGTAATCAGAGAAACTTGCCCAAGAAACAATGTTAGGATAACCGCATTCATCGGGATCCCGCGTTTATTTACTTTACCCAAAGCTTTTGGAGCCTTTCCTTCTTTTGACAAGGCGACCAGCGTTCTGCTGATGGCATAAATCATCGAATTTGCCGCAGATGCGAGTGAAGTCAGAATGACAATATTCATAATCGCAGCAGCGCCGGGAATTCCTGCCAAACTAAACAGACCAGCATAGCCATTGTTTAAAACGCTTACTTGTTTGTAAGGAACGACCAATCCCATGACCGTCACGGTACCAACGTAAAAAAGCAATACCCGGAAGAAAATAGTATTGATGGCTTTAGGTACATTTTTTTGAGGATTTTCTGTTTCTCCAGATGCAGTAATAACGGTTTCAACCCCAAGATATGACCAGATTACGCCAGTCATCATCAAAATAACTGCTGCGAACCCGTTAGGGAACATGGACATGTCTGTCCAGTTGGATAATCCAATAAATCCTTGATGTCCAATCAAACCAAAAATCATTAACACACCAACAATTAAGAAGATAATAATTGCAACAACCTTGATGCCGGCAAACCAGTATTCTGCTTCCCCGTATGATTTTACATCGATTAAATTCAAGGCCAAGATCAGTAAAGAAATGATGATACAGAAGACAGTAGGAGAAACACTAGGGAAAAATTGATTTAGAATCATTCCTCCCCCAACGATTTCAGCGCCAAGGCCGAGGAATCCGTTGATGGATAAATTCCAGCCTACCATAAATCCCAATACAGGATGAACAAATAGGCCCGAATAGGATGTATAGGCGCCCGGAACTGGCATGAAGGTAGACATTTCGCCTAGACCTTTCATTAAAACAAACACTAAAAGCCCTATCACTAAATAGGCAATCGGGCCGCCTAGGGCGCCTGCCTTCGAAACGACATTACCAGAAGCGAGGAACAGACCTGTACCGATTGTTCCGCCAATGGAAATCATCGTAATATGCCGTTGTTTTAAGCCGCGTTGAAGGTCATTGGTGTTATTTGCCATAGATTAATTTCCCCTTTTTTTTAATTTACTAGTTTAATAAAATAAACCCCTTTCAATTTAAATACCTTTTCAAATATTCAGTTATTTGTATACTTTATATTATATATTTTATTTTTAACTGTCAATAAAAAAAAGATTCTGTCGAATAATCGAACAAAATCTTTCGGGTTTTTCTTCTTATAGTGGCAGGTTTTCTACCTTTTTAGGGTTCCAATGGACTTCTTTCAATAATCTTTCCAATTCAGCCGTATCTTTACTTTTAAAAAGCTCCAGCATTTTTCGATGCTCATTATTGGTTTGCAATAGTTTTTCTTTCAAGCCGTCCTGTGAGCCGGCTTCCCCTAAATTTTTCAAAAATTTCTTTTCCCATTGAAGCAAAAGGTTGACTAAGCTTTTGTTGGGACAAACGGATAAATAGACACCATGAAAGGCTTCCTGCATTTTATCATACATTCGATAATTCTCGGTATTCAGCGCCAAATCAATGCTCTGTATATAGAAATCCATTTCACTCAAGTGCTTCTCGGTTAAAAGCGGTGCAGCCAAGGAAGCAGCGAGACCATCCAATGCTCCGATGATAAAATAGGTTTCTTCAGCCTCTTCTTTTGTAAGACTTTTTATCACAAAACCTTTCCTTGGTACATTGTCAATCAGCCCCTCCGACGCTAGTTGGATGAGTGCTTCCCTTACTGGGGTCCTGCTGACTTGAAGGCTTTCACAAATATTGTTTTCATTTAACTTTGCCCCTGCAAGCAATTTCCCACTGTTGATTTGATCCACAATATAATTATAAACATGGTCTTTCAGTGATAAATATTCCATAATTAGCTTCTCCAATACATTCTTTATTATATATATTGTATATAAACCTGCGGAATAAGAAAAGACCCACGCTTTCCGCCCAGGTCTATCTCAAAGTACCAGCACATATTGAATTTGATTAGAAGAGATGGGTGTAATGGCCGCAATCCGATAGCCGATACTTAAAAGCTGCGATAAAGTTTCTGCACAGTTGAGTCGGGGAGGCTCAATCGGGGCGTGAAAGCTTTTATAAAGCTGCAGGAATTGATTATTATTTGTACAATGAAGCAGGAGAACATGTTTACCTGTCCATGCCTGCCCGATGATGGGGTGTATTTGCACTTCATTCATGTTTCTCATATTGAACACCTTTTCTAGTTGATACAATAGATTATGATTGATATCCAGTCCATTGTTCGCAATATGGATATTCAATAAAAAAAACTGACTCCAAAAGTTGAGTCAGTTTTTCCACCTCTATTTTATCCTGCCATCAAACAACAACCAGACCAAGTCTCTCTTTCGCCGCCATATACTCCAGATAAAGTTTGTCAACGAATTCTCCAGCACCGCTAACTTTATTAATGACGCCAATTCCTTGGCCAGAACCCCAAATTTCCTTCCATGCCTTAGGTTTCGAACTGCCGTCTGAAAAACTCATCTGAGACGGATCACTTTCAGGGAGCGCATTAGGATCTAACCCTGCCGCACGTATGGATGGAGCCAAATAGTTTCCTGGAACACCTGTGAACAGACTGCTATAGACAATATCGTCAGATGTGGAATCTACAATTGCCTGCTTATACTCTTCTACAGCATTAGCTTCGTGAGTGGCAATAAATGGCGAACCAATGTAAGCAAAATCAGCCCCCATCGCTTGAGCGGCGAGTACAGCACTGCCGGTAGCAATAGAACCTGCCAAAGCAACCGGACCATCGTACCATTCACGGATTTCCTGAACTAAGGCAAACGGGCTCTTCACGCCGGCATGACCACCGGCACCTGCGGCAACTGCAATCAACCCATCCGCACCTTTGTCAACTGCCTTGTGTGCGAATGTATTATTAATAATATCGTGCAGCACAATACCTCCGTAACTATGTATTTCGGTATTTACTTCTTCACGTGCCCCAAGGGACGTAATAATGATAGGAACCTTATACTTCTTACACATTTCCACATCATGTTCTAGCCGATTATTGGACTTGTGGACAATTTGATTGATCGCAAATGGGGCTGCCGGCCGCTCTGGATGACGGGCGTTATATGCCGCGAGCTCCTCCGTGATTTCGTGCAGCCATTCATCAAGAAGTGATGCCGGTCTTGCATTCAACGCCGGCATGGAACCAACTATGCCTGCTTTACATTGGGCAATAACCAGCTTGGGATTACTAATAATAAAAAGTGGTGAACCAATTACGGGTAAACGCAAGTCCTTCAGTACTGTTGGGATATTGGACATTTTTTCTTGTCCCTCCATTCAAATTTTTAACATTCTACTAAATTTTAATTCTCCAAATAATGTTTATTTTCCTTCTTTTATTTTTAAAACAGATTCCGTCTCAAAACTTCCATCCTTTATGATTAATGCGTTTAACTGGCCGTCGAAGGCACAGCCTCCATCGATTCCGATTACCCGGTTTAGACCAAAATAAACATTGTTTTGTTTATGGATTCTTCTTGTCGGGGTATGGCCAAAAATGACCGTTTCCGGATGCTGATATTCGTAAATAAATTCATCCCGAATATTTAGAAACTCCACTTTTGTCGTTTTTTCAAGCCCTTTTTTCGGATGGATTCCTGCATGGACAAAAACAAAATCCTGTTCCTTGATAAATAAAGGGAGAGATTGCAAAAAAGAAATTTGCGAAGAAAAATGAGCTTGGATAATGTTTCTTATGTCATTTTCCTTTTTCATGTCATTCAGCAATTCTGAGTATTCAACCCGATCCATACCAAGTCTATGTAAACAGCTATTTATCGTCGCTATTCCGCCAACCCTGCCATAATAAAAGATAATTTCTTTTTCATCTAGCCATTGCAAAAACATATCATCATGGTTGCCCAGCAAAGCAGTTGCCCCTTGACTGCACCATTCTTGTACTCTATCAAGTACAGCCATACTGTCGTGGCCTGTATCGACATAGTCCCCTATAAAAAGAACCTCTTCCGGTTGTGCATTAGTTTTTGTCAACAATTGATCCAGCTCTGCTGCACAGCCATGAATATCAGAAATCACAATTTTTCTCAAGGTTTCACCTCATAAAAATTGACTTGTCCATTACATCTATAACAATTTAAGTTCAATAACAAGTATGGAAATTCCTTTGATAATCTTATTTTTATACGCACTTACATAAAAAAAGAGCCCCTAAGATACTCGGGGCCCCGCAGAATGATGTTCTATGTGAGCTTTTTGCTTCAGTAATCTAAGTTTCTGGTTTCTTGTTAACAATCTCCAGAATGCTACCTTGAATACCATGTAAACCCCTCCCTCTAACCAATCATTTTCTTAAAAAATTTTTTATCGATTTCCTCCGACATTCCTTCACGTTTTTTATTGTAACAAACTTCGCAGGTTATTAAAATTTAAAAATTCCGACTACTTAAACCCTTTTTTTACAAATTAATTCCTTATTCTATGTGGGACCTTCAACATAAGAATGAAAAAAACAAGAACTTTGTATGTGAGTGTCGAAATATACAACAAAGAAATTGATAAAATATGTCAATAGTGTGAAAGGAATATTCAGCATTCACTGAAAGTTCTTGTCATAATTTCTCTAAGAGTCAGAAAATTGTACTAATTCCTCTGAAATTCCAGCATCTTTTTCGGTAAATTATAATTAATAGCACTTTACATAATTTTCTATTTCAAGATTATGATTTTAATAGATGAATAGTAAAGGAGGCGAACCAAATGGAATTTTCAGATCTGAACTGGGCTTTAGTCGCACCGCTTATTGGGATCCAACTTCTTCTAATCATTATTGCATTGGTCGATCTTTCAAAAGTCGAGCATACAAATGGCCCGAAATGGATGTGGGTGCTCATCACTCTTTTTATAAGTATTCTTGGCCCAATTTTATACTTCATCTTTGGCAAAAAACATTCATCATAACTAGCTTCCTTAAAAAGGGGTGTGTAAAAAATGAATATTATGGAAGTCAAGTCGTTGACCAAGGCATTCGGCAAGCATATGGCCGTAAATGACCTGTCCTTTTCCATTGAGGAAGGCCGCTGTGTGGCGATGATTGGTCCGAACGGTGCAGGAAAAACCACGACGTTGGAAATGGTCGCTGGACTGCAAAAACCAACAGACGGAACCATTACATTTCTTGGTGTTGAAAAAACTGATTTTCGAGAGCACATCGGATATTTGCCCCAGCAACCGGTATTTTTCCCATGGATGAATGCTGTTGAGTACCTTGTTTTTATGGGGGAGCTCTCTGGTTTATCCAAGACCAAGGCAGCAAAGCGCGCTGTGGAGTTACTTGAACTTGCGGGAATTGCCGGTGCCAAGAAACGTAAGATTGGCGGTTACTCTGGGGGAATGAAGCAACGGCTTGGAATCGCCCAGGCATTGATTAACAAACCAAAACTGCTAATGCTTGACGAGCCTGTTTCCGCATTGGATCCCGTCGGACGCCGGGAAATTCTTGAGATGATGAAAATGTTGAAGGAGAACATGACGATTCTGTTTTCAACCCATATTCTCCATGATGCAGAGGAAGTTTGTGATGATGTGCTCATAATCCATAATGGCAAACTGGCCATCACTGGTTCTCTTCCCGATCTACGCAAAAATTATCAGGAAGACGTCATTATTATTTCCGCGGCTGAAAACCTGGAAGGCTGGGCCCGCAGCCTTGAATCATGGGATGTAATCACAAAGGTCATCTCCAAAAATGAAACAGTGGAGATTTTTATCAAGGATGTTTTATTAGCAAGAAGCCTGATTCTCGCTGAAATTACCGAAAAGCACCTTCCTATCACGAGCTTTACAGTAGGGAAAACCACACTTGAGGACCTATTCATGAAGGTGGTGGGAAAATGAAAACGTGGTTTGTTTTATTTCGAAAAGAATGGCTGGAAATGAGCCGAAATTATAAAGTAATCTGGATTCCTTTGGTCTTTATGTTATTCGGGCTTATGCAGCCAGTATCAAGCTACTATATGCCAGAAATCATGAACAACGCCAGCAACCTTCCGAAAGGTACAGTCATTAAAATACCTTTGCCTTCTAGTGGCGAAGTCCTTGCACAGACACTGGGACAGTTCAACCAAATGGGCGTACTCATCCTCGTGCTTGCTTTCATGGGGATCGTGGCCGCCGAACGGAGAAGCGGGGTCATGAAAACCATCCTAGTTAAGCCGGTAAGGTTTGCCTCCTATATCACAGCAAAATGGGTAAGTGCGCTGCTCCTTAGTGCGGGGTCAATCATTCTTGGCATGCTCTCAGCATGGTATTATACAGAGCTATTGATTGATGATTTCCCGTTTATCAATCTAGTAAAGGGAACCGGGCTTTATTTCATATGGATTTTATTTTTGCTTACATTCACGGTTTTCCTCAGCAGCCGTTTGAAAAGCAGCGGTCTTGCAGCCGCTTTTGCGCTTGTTTTCAGCATTCTTTTGTCTTTGTTGACCTCTCTTCTCGATAAATGGATGGAATGGAGCCCAGCACAGCTGACAAATGCCGCTTCCTCTCTATTGACAGCAGGAAAAGTAGAAGGTCCCTTCCTTCTCCCGCTTGGTATTACTTTTGCCCTGGTACTCCTTTTCCTTTATCTGGCATCCGTCCGTAAATAAAGCTATCATTTTTTACACACCAATTTTACTTGTTAAGTTTAGAAAAAGGTTGTCCTCATGGTTAAGGACAACCTCTTGTTATTATTTTACGATCAGAACAGGACAAGTTGCTTTTTGTACAACATAATGGCTTACACTTCCCAAGAACAATTCCTTCAGCCCGCTTAATCCTCTGCTTCCCATGACAATAAAATCGGCATCATTCTTTCTAACAAAATCGATAATGGTTCCTGCAGGGTCCCCTTCCAACACAAATGTTCTTGTCTTATTTGGAAGCTTAAGCAGCTCTTGGTTTATTTCTTCGCGGATCGGTTCGATCGCTTTAAGCTGTTCCTCACGCCGATCTTGTATCGGAACTGCATAATGGTAAGCTAGCTGAATTTCCGGTTGAATAACCATGACAACATATAATTCAATTTTTTCGTCTTGCTTTACTAGATTCATTGCCATTTTTAAAGCTTTTTTGCTTAATTCGGAATGATCGTAAGGAACCGCGATTCTTGAATAATCAGTCAGCATTTACTTATCCCCCTCATTTTGGTATAAATACCATTTATTCACTTTTATTATATAACTTTTTCACTCTTCCGATCGTGGGTGAATTAGAACATTATGTGAATTTTTTCATATATTGCTGGAACATATTGTTCATTAAAATATAGACTTTTCTGTATTATGATAGATTTATTAATACCTATCTGCTTATAGGGGAAATGTCTATGCTTAAGAAAATTATTACAACTTTATTATCATTCTCATTTTTACTTTGTGGAAATTTTCCCGTATCCATTTTTTACATGGAAGAGGCAAAAGCTTCTTCCTTTAATAGTTTAGGCGACCGGCCATTTATGGGCTGGAGCAGCTGGAGCTCAATCCGGAAAAAACCGACGGAGCAAAACATCAAAGATGCCGCCGATGTAATGGCTGCAAAATTCAAGTCGCACGGATACCAATATGTTAACTTGGATGATTACTATATGCTTGATTGGACCACCACCGTTGATAAATATGGCCGGTGGGTAGTAGATCCAAAGAAATTTCCAAGCGGGATGAAAGCACTTGGAGATTATATCCACCACAAAGGCTTAAAGTTTGGTCTCTATGTTACCCTAGGTATTCCACAAGGCGCGGTGGATCAAAACACGCCGATTGAGGGAACGCTCTATCATGCTAAAGATATTGTGGACCTCCGTAAAGGGCAAAAAGTGAATTTTAACTTCAAAAATATGTATGCCATTGATTTTTCCAAGCCGGGGGCACAGGAGTATATTGATTCGTGGGCTCAGCTATTTGCTTCTTACGGGGTGGATTATCTAAAAATTGATGGTGTCCGCAACCAGGATATTCAAGATGTCGAGGCCTGGGCAAAGGCGTTGAAGAAAACTGGAAGACCGATACATGTGGAGCTGTCCAATAATCTTGATATCAAACATGCTTCAACATGGAAAGAATTATCGAATGGCTGGCGGACCGATCACGACGTAGAGGCATATGGAAAGCCAACTCTCACAAATTGGAAAAAGGTGTCTAGAAGGTTTGATGATGCCGCAGAGTGGCACAAGCATGCTGGTCCGGGCGGGTGGAACGATTTTGATTCACTCAATGTGGCAAACGGGGGTAAAGACGGCCTGACAGAGGAGGAAAAACGATCTTATGTATCTCTCTGGGCGATTGCATCATCCCAGTTTGTGATTGGGAATGACTTAACGAAGCTAGACGATTATGGGATCAGCTTGTTGACAAATGACGAAATTATTGGGGCCAACCAAAGTGGAGTGGCAGGGAAACGTTTATACAAAACCGCTGCCTCTCAAGTATTCTATCAAAAACTACCAGACGGTTCTTACAATATCGTACTCTTTAATACCGGACCATCCTCACAAAACGCAAGTGTGAAATGGGCAGATTTGGGAGTTGAGGGATCAGCAATGGTGCATGATATGTGGAGCCATCAGGATTTAAGCAGCATGGATTCAGGATTCACCACAGAACTTTCCAGTCATGCTTCTCGTATGGTTCATGTAATTCCCACTTCCTTGAGTGGAAACCGATATACTCCCTATGATGTAAAAATATCGTCGGTACCTGCTGCCCCAGATTGGGTAATGGTTGACAGGAAAGATCAAAATTCCGTTACGATTACTTGGAATCCCGTATATGGAGCAGAATCCTATACCGTTTATCGTAAAACCATCAATAGATTTGGATTCAGCAGCGGCTATACACTTATTGCAGCAAATCTAACAGAACCCAATTTTGAAGATAAAACCGCTACATTCCGTGCCGGCGGCAGTTATTCGTATGTGGTAACCGGAAAGAATGCTATTGGAGAAAGTGCAAAGTCTCCGAAAGCTCAATCAGACAGCCAATCCTTCGTGCTTGTTGCCATTCCAATGATGTTATTTTTTACTGTTATCATCTTATTAAAACTCTTTAGTACGATAAGGGACAAATATCAATTATATAGAACAGCTTGATCTCAATACTAAAAGCCGCACTATAAATGGTGCGGCTTTTATTTATGATGTTGCTACTCGATGGTTTAATTTTAAAATTCCACTTCTTCGCCTAAAATTTTTATCTTCGTTCCGTCTAATATTAACCGATCTTCCTCAGCTGCTACCATTAGTTCAACGCATTCAATAAACTCAAGTGGACTTACTTTCATTCCATACACCTCTTTTAGTGTTTTTTTCATAAATCCCTTGCACCCAAATCCTCTTCGCGTCACCAATAAAGCGCTTACATTGTATTTAAAACCCAATTTCTACATTTTATTAACGTGTTTATATTTTAATTCTGTAAAATTTTTCTATTTCCTCTATTTTAGTTTAAATTTTCTAAAATTAAATTGTTCTAAACAAAACTAGTTCAATTGCCCTAATATCATGAATTACTCGTTTAGGAAATAGCCCCGATGTCCATAACAATACAGTATGAATAAATTGGAGGCAGCTCATGAGTTACGTGGATATTATTCTTGAACTGGTAATTGGATACATTGCCCTTTTTATTACGGTGAAATTTTTAGGAAAAACCCAATTAAGTCAAATTACTCCATTCGATTTTATTTCAGCATTAGTCCTAGGCGATTTATTAAGTAGTGCCGTCTTTGATGAAGGTGCTGGCATTTTGAAAGTCCTTCTAGCTATTGGTGTGTGGGGATTCCTTATTTATTTTACCGAAATGCTTACACAGAAATCGCGAAAATTACGCGTGTTTTTTGAGGGCAAGCCTTCGATGATTATTAACAGAGGGAAAATTGACTGGCGAGAAATGAAAAAGAACCGGTTAGATTTGGACCAATTAAAGCAAATGCTGCGTTCCAAAGACGTTTTTTCTCTCGAAGAGGTAGAGTATGCCATTTTTGAAAACAGCGGCGGAATTAGTATCCTAAAAAAACCAGAAGCGGATACTCCAACATGCAAGGATTTAAAAATCAAAGCGGAACAGAAAACAATTCCACTTACCATTATCAGTGACGGCGAAATTTTAGAAGAGAACCTTAAACAAGCCGGGTTAGATGAGAATTGGCTTTATAAGGAATTGGATAAAGGCGGGGTTAAAAATCCGAAGGAAGTCTGTTATGCTGAATGGCAAACGGGGAAGCCGCTTTATTTTCAAAAATATTGATACTATTTTTAGAAAAAGGACCTCTAGGGGTCCTTTAAATATATTTATCACAAATTATAATTTTGTTTACTTAAATACTAAAACGCGTTTAAGTATTAAAGCGTAATGTTAAAAAAATATTAAAATTCAAAATCAACGACAATGATGTCTTCGACCCCAATTTCCTGTAAATAGGCGAAAACCTCTTGGTGCGCCGGATGTGGTCCATAGTTTTCCAAGGACGTTCTGTCCTCAAATCGTACCGTTAATCCAATTTCAAAACCTTTGCTCCTATTTGAAAAATTAATTCCTTGCTGTATATCCATAATACCGGGAATCACTTCTTTTAGCAGCAGGGTCCTGCTAATTGCCTCTTGCTTTTGTTCTATAGTTGTCTCTGGTGAGAATTTCAGTAATACAATATGTTCTACCATTACTGTTTCCCCGCCTTGCTGTTTAATTTTTCGCGATCAAAACCGGCAATTTGCTTGTATTGATTGGCGATATCCTGTAATTCCTGCTGGGAAATGACATCACTTAATTCGTCAAAACCATTAGGTGCGCGGTCTTCGACGATTTGCATGACCACTTCAGGACCATTTTTCCGGTTTGCCATAACAATATTTGCAGTTGGTTCTAATCTGGCTTCTTCATATGCCTTCAATGCCTGTTCTGCAGTCGGGTGTGTTAAAATGGCCTCTCCCAGGGCATCTGCATCCAAAATCGCCTGTGAAGCACCATTGGAGCCGATTGGATACATAGGATGGGCTGCATCTCCAAGCAACGTGATACGTCCGAATGTCCAAGCGGGAAGCGGGTCACGGTCGACCATTGGGAACTCATACACTGCCTCTGTTTCCTCTATTAACTGAGGAACATTCAGCCAGCCAAAATCCCAGGCTGCAAATTGCGGAGCAAACTTTTCCTTATCAATTTTCTTATTCCAGTCCGCACGGTCAGGCATTTCGTCTTCAATTGCCAATTCTGCAATCCAGTTAACTAAAGAGCCCCCTTTTGCTGCGGTTTCGGGACAAACTGGATAGGCGACAAACTTTTGATCTTGGTAACCCGCCATAATCATTGATCTTCCGGTCAAAAATGGATCAGCTTCGGTAATTCCACGCCATAAGATCCGTCCGCTGAATTTTGGCAAACCTTCATTTGGATAAAACGTTTTTCGGACCACCGAGTGGATGCCATCGGCGGCAATCATCATGTCCGCACTGTAAGGGCCAAGAGACTCTCCTGTTTTACGATTGATAAATCGAGCCGTTACCGTATCTCCAACCTGTTCAAACGATTGTAAATGATGCCCGGTTAAAACGGCATCCTCCCCTAATTTTTGAATGACGGCATTTAACAGCAGCATTTGCAGGCGTCCGCGGTGAATCGAATATTGCGGCCAATGGTAGCCGGCAGCTTTGCCACGTGGTTCCTGCCAAATTTTCTTGCCGAATTTGTTAACATACATGAGCTCGGCGGTTTGCAGGCCAGTTTTTTCAAGTTCATCTGCGAGGCCTAGCTCGGTGAGGACCCTGACAGCATGAGGCAAAAGGTTAATCCCGACTCCCAGCGCTCTTATCGTTTCGACACTCTCGAAAACGCGGACAGACACTCCGGCCTGATTAAGTTTAAGTGCCGTTACAAGGCCGCCGATTCCGCCGCCGACAATGAGTGCGGTTTTTATCTCTGACATTGCGTTCCCTCCTATAAAAATACCGCTTTAGTATTTTGATATTTCTTAATTATTGCAACAAAATAAAAATATATCAATATATTTGTTCACCAGCCTGTACATACAAAAGACCCACTTAAAAGTGGGCCCGCAATGGATTATATTAATACTTTATAAATATTCATATCTGTACTTTCTCGTCTTTTCCTAAGTTCTGGCACAATTCTCCGAACGTGTTCACTATTATCGTGCTGTCTCAAAGCCTCTTCATCTTCCCATTCCTCGATTGTTGCGAAAATGGTCGGGTCGTTAATATCACCATGAAGCGTATACATGAAGCAGCCTTTTTCTTTTCTCGATTCGGTAATCACTTCACTCGCCAATTTAAGATATTCCTCAACATTTACGTCCGGTTTTAATTTAGATTTGCAGACAACTCTTATCATGTAATTAGCTCCCTTTTTATAAAAATTCTCACTAATTTTAGGCTTATATTTGATTTTAGCATTTTTTAATAATAATAGTTATCTACTTCTTTTGGGTTCAGTTGTAATTATTTTAGGTCAAAAATGATCATGACTGAAAACTAATCGCCTGTAATTTTTAGCTTCAATTTTGATTGACCCCCGATTTCTCTCTATTTCCTATTGGATGGCCTAATTATGATGGGAATTCCTTAATTTTTTCTTAATAAAATGATGCATGAGAACCGTCCCCATGCATCATTTTTTTCTTATTTTTATTAGTTGATTTTCTAATAATGTGTCCGTGTCTAGTAGGTTTAGAGTTTTTAATTCTTCAATAGAAATGGCAAATTCTTTAGATATTTTGTATAAGGTGTCTCCTTTTTGGACTTTGTAGGTTTCGTATCCATTAAAGGAATGAAAGAATGATATTTCTCCTTTCTCTTTTGCTGCATGTGCCCTATTTTTTGGGAGGATGCCGTTTTCCATTAATGAATTGATGATTTGATGTGCCCTAAAGGTATAGGAGTGTGCTTCAACTGATTTTTGGGCCTGTCTTTGGATTTCAACCCGTTGTTCTGATTGATTCAGGTAGAATTTCACTTTCTGAATCGTTTCTTCCGGAGTCAGAGAGACTTCTAAATCTTTCCCTGGTACGAAATTTCGCCTGACTCCTGGCGTATCCATGGTAAGCAGAAAGCCGCCCGACCCTAATATTTCGTAGGTCCGTTGGGTCAATAAATCAGGATAATTTTGCAAACCTAAGATAATTTTCGAGGAACTGTATACTTTATTTGCCTCCTTATAGTTTAGAAAACCGTGAATCCAGTCCTTCGGAATTTTTACGCCTAAATAATCATCCATCCTGTCCCAATTTGCTCCCCAAAAATCAATCCGAACATTCGCCTTAAGAAGCGGCTTAATTAAAATTTCTAACGACTGATGGCGAAAATGATCTGGATACTTTTCTAAAATATCTGGATACGCATTCGCAACGATTGCAATCTCTGCTTCAAACTCTGGATGGCAGCTAATTGGATGGTGAAGGCTCTCCTCAAAGCCAAAATCTAAATGCTCCGAAGGAATACCTAATTGTTTATACGTGTCTGCCTTGTCAGGGCTTAATGTAAAAACAAAGTCAGGCTGAATCGTTTTTACTAATGGAATGGACCAAACGTCGGTATAAGCGGGGTCTTCTACTGCCCAATAGACTAACGGAAGGTTATACTTTGCCATCTGTTCACGGATGGTGATTTGTTTATCCTTTGTATGTTCCTCTCCCCAACCAATGGTAATGGCGAAATCGGGCCGAAAACTTTCAATCATATTAGATAGACCTTCCCTATTGATTGGACCCGAAATAAGAATGTCATGTCCGTGGGCTGTAAACCCCTTTGTTAGATTATTACTCCAGATTTCCCCACTTTCTATAAAAAGAATTCGCACCTTTTTCACCTATTTCTTTTTAATTTTTAAAAAATCATTCACGTTGATGATATCTGATTGGAGGCCATTTAATTTCTTGATTTCTTCCACACTAACCCCGAATTTTCTTGAGATGCTCCACAATGTATCCTTTGGCTGGATGGTATATATTTCATAGTTTTCCTTTAATGTATCCACATAGTGGATGAATTTCCCTGACCCCGAACTTTCCGAGTCTTTTGGAAGAATGCCTGCCCCGATAAGTGTTTCGATGATAAATTCAGCCCGATGCTTGTACGAGTATTTTTCAACCGATTTCATTCCAGCAGCTTTAATTTTCTTTACTTCTTCAGGATGACTTAAATAGTATTTTACAAGATCAATGGTTTCTTTAGCTGAATTGCTGACTAACAAATCTTGGCCGGGAGTAAATAATCTCCTAATCTCAGATGTATCATTTGTAAGCAAAAGACCGCCCGAACCAAGCACTTCATACGTCCGCTGGGTTACCTGGGTATCATGATTCTGGACCCCTAGAATGATGTTTGCCGAACTGTACACCTTATTCGCTTCTGTATAGGGTAGAAACCCATGAATCCATTCCTCGGGTATCTTCTTGCCAAGGATATGGTCCATTTGATCCCAATAACGTCCCCAAAAATCAATTCTTATATTTTCTTCCAAAAATGGAGAAAGAAGATCCTTGAGCGCTTTAAAACGGTAGTGATCCGGCCTTTTTTCATAGAGCATTGGATAACCATTTGCCACAACGGCAATGGACACTTGATACGTATCATCTGAATTGTCGGGATAATGAACATCTGAATGATAGCCGAAATCCAAGTGCTCTGAAGGAATCTTTAAGTCCCTGTAAAACGCCACTCTTGGGGGACAAATGGTAAATACAAAATCTGGTTCAATCGTCTTAATGAGAGGAAGTGAAAAAGTCAGCGTATAGCCAGGGTCTTCTGTTGCCCAATACACATGAGGAATGTTTGTTGAAGTGACATGCTTTCTAATCCACAATTGTTTTTCCTCTGTATGCTCGGTGGTATGCCCCATTGTAAATATTAAATCGGGTTGAAAGGTTGAGAGCATGTCAGGAATACTTGCCTCAGTCAACGGACCTGAGACCATGACAGTATGCCCAGCATCACGAAAGCCGTTCGGCAGACCATAAATCCACATTGGATTACTTTCTAAAAACAATATTCGCATTCTCAAACCCTCCCCTTTAAAAATTTTAGTCCCATAGCATGTCACTTACTTTTACTAATTGATAGCCTTGTTTTTTGAGTTCCGGTATCACAAGCTCCATCGCCTCTGCTGTTGGTTTTCCATTTAAATGTGCTAAGACAATGTCATTACCCGTAAGGTTTGAAAAAATCCGTTGATAAATAAACTCTGCCGTTGGTTCCTTCCAGTCAAGAGTGTCAATGCTCCAATAGATGGTAAACGGAAGGGTCATTTCACCCGCTGCTTCCAGAAGGTTTTTATTCCAATAGCCAAATGGCGGCCGCAATAATGGGCACCCTTTAGTTCCAAGAACTTTTTCAAAACTAGCTGAAGTAGACTGTAATTCTGCTTGAATCTCATGTTTCGATTGTTTTGTTAAATCTGGGTGGCTATACGAATGATTGGCTATTTCATGTCCGTCTGAAATCATTCTTTTAGCGAGCTGCGGGTATTTTTCTATCCATGCACCGGTTAAAAACATCGTTGATTTTACATTGTATTTTTTTAAAACATTTAGGATGTTCTCAGTATTTTCGGCACTGTCACCTGCATCAAATGTTAAAGCAATCATGTTATCATCTTTTAAACCTTTCGATATAAAAACCGAAGGCATTTTGTGGGAGTTGGTATAATCCTTTTCAATCTTTAACGATTGGCCGGCATAAATAAAATCTGAAGTTAATTGGTTATCCTGTTTGAGCTTTTCTAGTGAAATACCAAACTCCTTGGAAATCTTAGCTAATGTTTCTCCATGGCAGATTGTATATAGGTCATATTTTTCATAATTGAGATTCTTTCGTACTCTAATTTTTAGAGGCAGGCCGGTATCGATGATATCGGTGGTCAGGCTATTTAATTCCTTTAACCTAGCAATGGGAACTCCAAACTCTCTTGAAATAAGGGACAAGGTATCCCCATTTTGAACTTTATAGATTTCAAATTCGCCCTGTTGAAAAGTTGTCCTATTTTCCATTTTAAGAGTGTAAGTACTTTTCCCTTTGCTGAAGATTCCTTCTTTCTCCAAAACCTCTACCATAAATTTAGCTCTTTCTTTATAAGAATGTTTACGGACAGCTTCAAGGCCGGCTTGGCGAATTCTCTCTCTTTCTTCAGGGTGCTGAAGAAGATGGGTCACGATTTCGAGTGTTTCTTCAGGTGATGATGATGTCAGTAACTCTCTTCCTGACTTGAAAAGCCGATTAATTTCCGGTGTGTTATTCGTAATAAATAGGCCACCTGACCCTAGGACTTCATACGTTCGCTGCGTCAATTGTGTTTGCAGGTTTTGCAGCCCAATGGTGATATCAGAGGAACTATACACTTTATTTGCATTCGTGTAATCAATATAGCCACGGATCCATTCCTTAGGGATCTCCACTCCCAAATGCGGACCCATGCTTTCCCAATTGTTCCCGTAGAAATTAATTTGAATATTGTTTTCAAGTAATGGTGTAATCAAGCTTTTCATCGACTGATGCCGAAAATGACTTGGAAAATAGGATAGCTTTTTTGGGTATCCATTGGCTACGATTGAAACTGGCGCATAATAGTTCGGGTCGACATCCACTTGGTGATGTACTTTAGGATGGTAGCCGAAATCCAGATGTTCGGCAGGAATTCCTAGTCCCCGGTAGTAAGGAACCCGTTCCCGGCAAATAGTGAAAACAAAGTCCGGATGGGTTCTCCGAATATAAGGAATAGTAAAGATTTGTGTCGATGTCGGGTCTTCTGTAGCCCAGTACACATGAGGAATATTGCTATTTATGGTGCTTTCGTAAATTTTCTTCTGCTTTTCCACAGCGGTGTTTTCTGGCCCCCACCCCATCGTGATGATTAAGTTAGGCTGAAATTCGGAAATAAGTTTGCCAATATCGAGATTGTTGATTGGACCGGAAATTTTCACTTCGTGCCCTGCATCTATAAAGCCATTCGGTAATCCGTGAATCCACATGGGATGACTTTCTAAGAATAAAACGCGCATTATTTTCCTCCCACTCCCCTTTTGTTGCTGTTTGTCCATCATTTTTTTAAGCAGATTTATAAATAAACACACAAATCCAATATTTGTAGAATCTAAAAGCATAGTATGCATTTTTTTGAAAAATGCATAGAAAGATTGCCCAATACGGGAAGAAATGAAATGTTTTTTCAGAAAAGCAAGTTGGTTAGGAAGCCACCAATCTATTCATATCATGACATTAATACATGCGTTTTTTATTATTTCAACATATATTAAATAATGATTAAATAAGCAAAGGAGACCACCATGGAGGATAATAAAAACTCGTTTCCCCTATATCATGGCAGCGAATCAATTCCTAAGATTTCTTTTATGGTAAATGTGGCATGGGGAAATAAATATTTAATAGACTTATTGGAATTGTTGAAAGAAAAAAATATTAGCCTTACTTTTTTTCTTGAGGGGAGATGGGTTGAAAATTTTCCTGAATTGGCACTCATGGTTAGAAATGCGAAACATGAGATTGGCAACCACGCCTATTCTCATCAGGATATGAGTACTATATCAACAGAAGAAATTCAAATGGAGATTACGAAAACCAATGAAATCATCAATAGAATACTAGGGGTTAGTCCTAAATATTTTACTCCGCCTTATGGGTCTTTTGATCAAAGAACGATTGACCATGCAGCGCAGCATACTATGACAACCATCATGTGGTCATTAGATACGATCGATTGGCGAATTGAAAATCCTAATGAGATTGTTGAGAACATAGCCCCAATCCTTAAGAATGGCGATATCATTTTAATGCACCCAACTAACTCCTCTTTAAAAGCACTTCCAGTTTTGATAGAAAAAGCTGCAGAAAAGAATCTCCAAATTGTTAATATTTCCGAGTTGCTGAAGACGAAGTGAATTTTTTTAAATTTGGTAGAAAGGAGCCTGATTTTAATTAGATGAAAGATAAGGAGAATAAAAAATACCAATTATATATAGTGAACCCCTCAGACACACTTTGGGGAATATCGAAAAAATTCGGTGTTACCATAGGAGAGCTAATGAAATTAAATAATCTAACTTCCGAAGAAATATATTATGATCATGTCCTAAAAATCCAAGAGATTGTCGAAGATGATGTGTTTTTGAACAAAACGATGAATGAGGTAATCCCTGATCAAATTCCCGGCGGGAACCAGGCCAAAAGGTGGGCTAAAGCTATCTTGGAATCGGCTCAAAAGCACCAAGTTCCTTTTCAGATTCTCTACAGCATCATGGTCACGGAAAGCCGAGGAAATCCCAATCTAGTATCTAATCGGGGAGCAATTGGATTAATGCAATTGCAAATTGAAACTGCGAATTTCCTTGGGGTTAACCCCTGTATTCCTGAGGAGTCCATTGATGGCGCTGCACGTTATTTAAAATCCCTCTTTGCAGAGTTCCATGATTGGCCCTTTGCCATTGCAGCCTATAATTGTGGTCCAGATCGAGTAAAAAAATACAAAGGAGTCCCGCCAATAGAAGAAACACAGAATTATGTAAAAAGTGTTCTTTCATATTGCAGCGCTATTAATTGGGATGATTATTAGAAAGCTTGTTAAATAAAATGAGGGGTGAATAGCCCCTCTAATCTATTAGGCTCCCAATTTCAGCATGACAAGCATGTAAACTGATGAAAGAATAGTTATGATGGCGATGACCATTTTTAATTGGTGAAGCGGCACTTTCGTGGCAAAACGTGCGCCTGTTACGATCCCGACAATTGTCCCTATCAGACTAGCCATAATTAACGAGGATGTATTTATCATACTTGCATGGGCGAAATATCCAAATATAGACGGAATGGCAATGACGACGGAGTTTAGGAGACTGACCCCTACTGCTACCCTGATGTTGACCCCAAGACTTGCTAATAACGGCACTAGTAAAATAGGACCGCCCGCTCCTGTCAATGAGCAAATGGCAGATGTAAGGAAACCGAGCAAAACAACCATTAATGAAGAATCGAGAATTTTCGAATGGTTATTGCCATTTAATGAATTTGTGTTTTCTTTATTTTTCTTTAATAAAATGGATAATCCCGCTAACAAGACAAAAACATAAAGAAGGAGTTTTGCCAGGAAATCCGGTATCATCACATTAATTTGCACACCCAAAAAAGCGCCGGGCAGACTGCCAATACTCAAATAAAGTGCCAATTTTAAATCCATATTTTTAGATTTCCAGTAGGAATAGGCACCGATGATGCCTGAGACTGAAAAGGATAAGAAACTAAGTGCAAGGGAATCATGCACGGGCATTTTTAAAACACCTACATAAATCAAAGGCAGGAGGAAACCAGAAATCCCCGACAACCCTAATAAAATTCCGATGATTAAATTGGAACCAATAACAAAACTCAATAGAAATAAATTAGTGAACATATTTACGACCTCAAATCCGCCAATATTCCATTTGGCGAAAAATTAAATATTTGCCCTTATGGCAAGTTCCTTTAGAGCTGCTTGCTTTCATATTTTATTTTCCTTCATCTTGAGTAAGAACTTTTCTGTTTCCATTAATATTTTACCATTAAACAAAACAAAGGACGGTTCTCGTGCATCAAATTGATGCATGAGAACCGTCCCCGTGCCTCAATATACCCTTTTAGCACCTACATAATATTTCGCCCAGTACCCAGTATCTAATGGGTAGGCTGCGATCCCCTTTGATGTGGTGGCGGAAACAAATTGGTTGTCCCCTATGTAAAATCCTACATGTGAAATGGTTCCAGGTGTGTTAACAGCGAAGAACACCAAATCTCCAGGCTGTAAATGAGACCGGTCAATGGCTGTTCCTGTTTTAAAAAGTCCTCCAGAAGTATTGCGGGACATGTTTACACCATGCTGATTGAACATGTAAAAGACAAATCCCGAACAATCAAAGCCATTAGGTGTCACACCACCCCACTTGTAAGGAACACCGCGATAATTAGCTGTATCTCTGACTATTTCTTTCTTAATAACCGCGTGGTTAATGGCGGTATTTGTAGCTTCATTGATTGTCCCTGTCACAGGAAGACTGTAATCTGCCTGAAAGGTTTTGATTGCCTGTGTTGTGGTGGCATCATAGCTTCCAGTCATAGTTGGAACGGTATAGTAGCCGAGTATCTGCAGATTCTTTTGAACCGGTGCCAAATCGAGACCAGGAGCTGCAGATGGCCCAGGAGGAGCCGATGCTGTTGCAGGTGCAGGCGCCGTCACTGTACCGCCTCCTCCAGTGTCCTTGGCTGCTGATGCCGTCGGAATCGTTAGTCCCTGGCCGACATGAAGATTATCGCTCGTTAATTGATTGGCTTGTTTTAAATGATTGACTGTAAGATTGTAGCGCTTTGCAATGGAAAATAAAGTATCCCCTGGTACTACAGTATACGTTGTTTCCCCGAGATTGGAGGAAGCCGTTGGTTCCGTTGAAACTGTTGGGGCTGTAACACCCACTGGCCCGTTTGGAATGATTAGGGTTTGTCCGATGTGTAACAAATCAGTTGGCAATTGATTGGCTATTCGCAATGTATCTAAACTTACTTTAAATTTCGCAGAAATTCCCCATAAAGTGTCTCCTGCGGCGACGGTGTATTGAACATTCGCTGGTTCCTGCAATGGTGCTGATTCATGGGGACGTTCGGATACAGGCTTTTGAACTTCATTAGCAGTTTGGGGGATTGATAAAATTTGTCCAACTCTGAGGAAATCGGATGTTAATTGATTGGTGCTTTTCAGCACTTCAACAGTCGTACCAAACCGTTTTGCAATAACAGACAAACTGTCACCCGAAACAACCGTATATGTTGAAACAGTTGGGTTTTGGGGTGGTACATGAGTTCCCTCTTGGGCCTGTCCATTTGTCGGTCCGCTACCTATTAAAACGGGAATAATCAGTGTTTGCCCAAGAAATGTGGCATCACTATTCAGATTATTTGCCTGCTTGATACCCTCAACTGTCGTTCCATATTTTTTGGCAAGAACAGTTAAATAATCCCCTGTACCTACTGTGTGAAATGCCTTGGGTATGATTAAAAGTTGATTGACACTCAAACTATCAGAAGTCAGGTGGTTTGCTCTCTTGATATTATCAACAGTCGTTCCAAACTTAACGGATAATCCCCATAGAGTATCTCCGGCTGAAACGTGATAATAGATAGAGTCCGCGTGCGCCATCTGTGCAGGAGTGTTTCCGTTGGAATCCTCCGCATGTGCTGTTGAATGATGTGTCAGCGGAATCGAGGCTGCTGCCACTCCGCCGAGAATGACCTTGATCATTGTTACTTTTAAATAAGGGTACCTCTCCTTTAAAAGCTGTTTAGCCAACGAAGTAATATCTTTCCTATCCCTCTGAATTGCCCCCAATTCACCTGCAAACTCCGTCAATTGGCTATCAAGATGGACAATCAATTCATACTCATCTCGACTAGAAGCAAGTCTTCTTAATTCATATCTTTGAAAATTCTCCATGCGTTAAAAAACTCCTTTGCCTTAAATCTTTATTTAAGGTGAGGCATGGGGACGGTTCTTATGCATCAAAATGATGCATAAGAACCGTCCCCATGTTTCATTTTATTAAATGGAGGTGGTTAAGTGGAGATTAAAAGATATGAGTTGCTTCAAGAACGAGGCAGGTTTACGTTAGTGGTTTACCTCGATTCTTATTTGGAGGAGTTTTCGAATGAGCTGGGACCCTCGGATTTCAGAAGAAAAACTCTCCAAGTACAAATCAATCATTTGATCAGGGAAAGATTCCCTTATTTAAATATTAATGCGGCCAAGGTTATGGCCGGCTCACTCTTGGTAACGACTATTTATTTTGGTTCCAACGTTACGAGGGCAGGTGCAGAAACTACAATCGCCTGCCAGACTCAGCAAACCGGGCAATACGATGTGTATAAAGTTCAGGCCAGTGACAGTTTATATTCAATTGCAAGGAAGTTTAATGTAACAGTCTCGGCTATTAAAACTACAAATCATTTAACTTCCGACACCATTTATGTAGGCCAGGTATTAAACCTGCCTTTTTATACATATACCGTCGTTGCAGGCGACACTTTATATTCGATTTCGAGGAAGTTTAACACGACCGTGGATAGCATTCGTTCTTATAATCAGCTTCCGAGCGATTTCCTTTCGATAGGACAAAAAATTAGGATTCCAAGGATTGTTGAGCAAACAACAGCTGCTACACCAGCACCAATGCCAACACCTGCTCCGGAACCCGCGCCTGCTCCAGCACCTGCCCCGACGGTGGAAAACACCACAACTACTACGAGTACATATCAAGTTGCAGCAGGTGATACCTTATATCAAATAGCAAAAAAATTCGCCACTACCGTGGACGCAATCAAAAAACTAAACAATTTAACAACTGATAGCATTTATGTCGGGCAAGTCTTAATAGTATCGCAGACACAAACCGTTCAAAGCCCGGAACCAGTGCAGACGCAGACTCCGCCTACTACAGTAACCACCACAACCTATACAGTGGCAGCAGGCGACTCTTTATCACTTATTGCCAAGCGATTTAACACGACTGTGGACCAAATTAAAACAGCAAATAAATTAACAAGCGATTTGATATATGTCGGTCAAATCCTAACAATCCCGGCTGGAAGCACTGCACCCACCGATACAACAGCACCGGCAGCACCACTACTAAACCAAATCAGTACAATTACTTCGATCAACCAAGCAAGCGTACCCATATCAGGTTCTGTAGAAGCAAACGCAACCGTCTATCTAACACTATCAGATGGAATAAATTCACCAAAGTTATTTCAACTAAAAGCTGATGCCAGCGGCAGGTTTGAAACAAAAGTGGACACTTCCAGCTCACCAGACGGAACGATTACCATTACCGCTGTCGCAGCCGACCAGGCAGGAAACCGGAGTCTGGAAAGCCGATTAATTGTCACGAAAGATACCATTATCAATGAACCTGTCCTGGACAGTACCGTAAAGGTAACGATTGAGAATGTAAAAAATTACACCTTTTTTGGAGTAACTGACCCTGGATCCTTCGTGGATTTGACCGTTTCAGACGGTGTCCATCCAAATGTAACGATGAGAGCAATTGCCAATGAAATAGGCGAATTTCGTGCAAATGCCGATTTGATTTCTTTAAATGACGGGCAATTAGCCGTCACCGCACGGGCTATCGATCCATCTGGAAACATTAGCGCCATTAGACAAACCACAATTACAAAGGACACTAGCCTGGATGCGCCGCTGATCGGAAATGCGAAAATAATTAACAGCCAAACAGCTACAAATTATTCGATATTCGGGACTGCCCGGCCGGGGTCAAAAGTGGACCTATCTGTTTCAGATTGGACTTTAGGCAATACCATCACAACAACTGCTGTTGCGAATGCCAACGGCGAATTTATTGCTAATGTGGATGTAACTGCCCTGAGGGATGGTGCCCTCATCATTTCGGCTGTGCAAACAAGCCCAACGGGAATCAAAAGCCCTGCTGGAAAAATGACTGTTGACAAAGATACAAGTGCTCCCCTTGCACCAATTTTAAATAATAACAATTTTATTAATCAGGAAAACAAGAGCTCATTTTTGCTAAACGGAACTGGCGAACCAAATGCACAGGTGAACATCAAAGCCTTCGATGGTACAGGCAAGAGCGTTGAGTCAATCGGACAGGTGAATGAAACTGGCGGATACACCATTTATGCAGACCTGTCCAGCTTAAATGATGGCGATATCCGATTCGAAATCACCCAAGTCGACCAAGCCGGAAATAGGAGCCCATTTGCCGTCAAGACGCTGAACAAAGATACACTTGGTCCTGCTCGTATCCAATTTAGCCAGCCTCCAAGTATTTATAGCGGAAACGTCAACACCTATAAACTAAGTGGTACTGTTGAACCGCTGATTACACTGGACTTGACCATTTCTGATGTTTTAACCAGCATGGTTAAAACCACTGTAACAGATTCGCAAGGCAATTTTTCTTTGCCCATTGATGTTAGCGGCCTGAAGGATGGGGATATTACAGTAGCCGTTCTGGCCACTGACGCTGCCGGGAACAGGAGCCAGCTTCAGCCTTTGACCATAACAAAGGATACAACTGCACCGGAAGTGCCAGTAGCAACCGTGGCACCATATGTTAATCTGTTAAATCAGAATCAATTTTCTGTGAGTGGTTCTTCTGTGGAAGAAGGTGCTTCGGTTAAGATTACCGTTAGCGATGGGACCACCAATATAGCCAAAACCGCCATGATTTCAAACGGCAAATTTAATCTTAACTTTGATGTAGCCAGTTTGAAAGATGGAACCTTAACGCTGGAAATCATGCTGACAGACAAAGCAGGAAATGCAAGTATCGTTCAAACTTCAACGGTTATAAAAGATACCGTTGTTCCAAATCCAGTCGTATCCAAAAACGGCTTTGGGTTTGAAAATAAACGTCCGATCTATACGATGCTTGGCTCAGCAGAACCCTATTCTATCGTTTATGCAACCATTCGCAACACAAATGGTGCAGAGTTAATGAGCACGTCTGGGACAGCGGACGCGGAAGGTTTTTATACTTTAAAATTCTATCTTGACCAAACAGATATGACCGGCGCTGCGGCGGCTTCTGTATATCAAACGGACTTTGCAGGAAATATCAGCACCTTAGCCACGGTTCCACTATACAGCCATACCGCTGCAGCTGGCGAAAGCCTATTTATGATTGCGAAACGCTATAACACCACCGTTGACGCGTTAATGGCACTAAATCAGCTTACCAATAATGCCATACAGCCGAATCAGTTGTTACGATTACCTGTAACAGCGAGTGAAGTGGTCAATCTCGGCTATATGTATTTTGGCAATACCCAGGATTACGTTTCGATGGTGAACCAAACAGCCAGCTCCGTTAATACCGTGTCGCCGAGTTATTTTGATATCAATGCGAATGGTACCTTGAAATTGACCTATAGCTTGGACCCAGCCTTTATTTCAGCAATGCATTTGCAAGGAATCCGCGTGGTCCCATTTTTAAGCAATCATTGGGATCGAAACATCGGCCGGGCCATGCTCGCCAATAAAGAGCTGGCTGCCCAGCAGATTGCCGATGCCATTGCCCGCTATAACTTGGACGGTGTCAATGTGGATATCGAAAATGTCACGGAAGTGGACCGGGCCAACTATACGGAATTTGTTCGGTTACTGCGGGAAAAGATTCCAGCTTGGAAGGAAGTTTCAGTGGCAGTTGCGGCAAATCCAAATGGCTGGACAACAGGCTGGCACGGCTCGTATGACTATAACAGCTTAGCAAAATATGCCGACTACTTAATGATCATGAGTTACGACGAAAGCTACCCCGGTGGAGCAGCAGGTCCTGTAGCCAGCAACCCTTGGGTAGAAAGGTCGGTTCAATATGCCTTCAATCAAAATGTCGCAGCTGATAAAATTGTCCTCGGCATCGCCCAATACGGACGATATTGGATTCAGGGGCAAACCTATGGAGGCTTTGGAATTTCAAATTGGCAGGTAGAACAATTAATAAAACAATATAACGGAACGGTTATTTTTGATGAAGTAAGCAAAACGCCAAAAGCGATTGTTACCATCAGAGAAGGAGATCCTAAGCCGGTTGTTGGGGGAACTACTTTGACTGCCGGTACCTATACCATCTGGTACGAAAACGAGGAATCGATTCGTCAAAAATTACTGCTGATTAGTAAATATAATTTGCGCGGTGTTGGAAACTGGAGTATCGGACAGGAGAACAAAGAGGTTTGGAATAGTTATGCGACTACCCTTCCGACAACCGTGGCAGTAACTCAGGCTCCTCCACCTATAGAAGCGGCCGCTCCGCCTGCTCCATCGTATATATCGTATACAGTTGTTGCGGGCGATAATTTATATTCACTTGCCCTTCGATACAATACAACTGTCAGCCAAATTAAAGAAATCAACAATTTGACTACCGACACTCTTTATATTGGCCAGACATTAACATTACCGAACACAACCGGCACGAATACAACACCCGCACCTACGCCGGCGCCTGCTGCAACCACCACTACTGTAACCTATACGGTAGCGGCGGGCGATTCTTTATCCGTCATTGCAAATCGGTATAATACGACGGTGGCAGCCATTAAAGAAGAAAACCAGTTAACAACTGATACGATTTACGTAGGACAAACCTTAAAAATCACGACAACAAACACTACACAAGTGAATGCAACAGTCATAACGTACAAAGTGGTATCCGGTGATTCCTTATCCGCCATTGCGATGCGGTATAACACCACCGTCATCGCTATTAAAGAACTAAACGGCTTAACAACAGATACCATTTATGTGGGACAAACTTTAAAAATCCCAGGATGAGACTTAGGGACGGTTCTTGTGCATCGCAGGCATGATGCACGAGAACCGTCCCCATGTTTCACTGCCTTCATGAGCTTTGCACAAAAAAACCTATAGAGTGACTTTTTTCAAAATGTCCACTCTACAGGTTCCTTGTTACTACTTCAGGTCCTTGCTGTATTCCGTCATCTGCACGCCGTTTTTATCGTCGTAGGCAATTAATACTAAGCCTAATTCATGTTCAAGCTGCTTTATCTTTTCCTTCTCATTTTCTGTGATATTGGCTATTTGATACATTATCCCACTCCTTGTTTAAAAGAATCATGGGATTATTATCACCTGATCTATTGGGATTATACGATACAAACAGTTAACATAAAGTTATAATCAATTAGTATTTTCGCTATTCTTTACGTTTAACTCGATAATATTTACCAGCTCCTCAATAATATCGTTTAACCTCATCATGCTTGTGTCTTTATTAAGGATTTGAGAAGTTTTATAAAGCAAAATTTCCTCTTGATCACTCATAAAAAAAGCCTCCATTCGATGTTAGTTCCCTAACGCCATTCCCTACTTATATATGTAATTTACACCTATTATACATCAGACCACCTTTATATGTAAATTACATATATAAAATATTCCTGAAACACAGGGACGGTTCTTGTGTCTCATTTTCTGACACACGAGAACCGTCCCCGTGTTTCACCCCTGTTTCAAAAAGGAACCTGTGTCTAAGACTCAAGTTCCCTCTACGATCTTATTTGCAGCTTTTCTCGCTCTCAAAAATCGGACTAGGTTTAAAACAATTACTTTTGAAACAGCGTAGGTTGGGACAGCCAAGACCATTCCAAGTACTCCTGCCAGATTGCCTGCAGCCAATAGAATAATGATGATCGTGGCCGGGTGTGTATCCAATGACTTGCCTAGGATCATCGGGGATAGGAAGTTCCCTTCTATTTGCTGAGCGACAAGGATGACGACGATAACCAATAAAGCTTTCGTTGGTGACTCAAACAAAGCAACAAGAACAGCGGGGGCACCGCCAATAATTGGGCCTACATAAGGAATAATGTTGGTAAAGGCAACAATTATCGCCAAGATTAACGCATACGGCAAGTCAATAATTAAATAACCGATAAAAGACAAGGTTCCCACTGCCAGGGCGACCATAACCTGCCCCTGGATGTAGGCAGACAATGTCTCCCCTGTTTCTTTTAAAATCTTTAGGCCTTCATCTCTGTAACCTGCCGGAAAAAATTTTGAAACAGCTTTTGGAAAATTATGACCATCCTTAAACATGTAAAATAATAGAAATGGTACTGTAACAAGAATAATAGCTAGATTAGTGACCATTCCAAACAAACCCAATAGTGCGTTCGTCAGTGTTTTAGGCAATGTATTTGCATATTCCATTAACCGTTGCTGGACTGTATCAATAATTTCACTTTGGGTATCCCGAAAGCTTTTAAACTCTGAAGACTTAACCATATTTTTTAAAAACTCAGTAGTCTCATGAGCAAAGACAGGCAAATTATTGGCAAGGTCGGTCGCTTGTTTAGACACAATCGGAACCAAGCTGCTAATCGCCAACACAATTAGGCCAATAAACCCGACATATATGATAAGGATTGAGGCTATTCTTGGCAGCTTTTTACGTTCGAGAAAATTCACTAACGGATTTAAAAGGAAATAAAGAAATCCAGTGATCAAAATTGGAAAGAAAACCGTTGAGAAAAAGACTCCTATTGGCTTAAACATAAAGGTGATTTTTGTTGAAACGAAAATAATCGATAAAATAAGCAAAATTTGAATGAGCCAGAATTGTAATTTTGATTTTGACACGGTTTGTACCCCTTGCCTCTATATTTGGGTTAAAGTATATCAAAGTATTGGAATAATATACAGTATATTCATATTGATTTTAATAGTTTTTCTATGTTCTTTTTAAAAATTATGCTGATATAGGATCAACGACTCTATTTATCGCAGAAACTGCTCAAAAAATTACAGATATGAAACCCTTCTTAATGAGCATTGGCTGGCTTCCTGCTGCAACTGGGGCGCATAGTGACTCAATTTTTTAATAAAATAGCAGGTTTCCGGAAAATGATGGATTAAAAATCGTAACGTTTCCTTATTTAATAGCTTATTTCCTTTATATTTCATTGTCATCGCATAGATATACTTCTAACCAAAATACATGTTCTTCCCATAATGAAATCATATCTCCCGCCCCTTCCTTA
This sequence comes from Neobacillus citreus, assembly GCF_018343545.2. Taxonomy (GTDB): domain Bacteria; phylum Bacillota; class Bacilli; order Bacillales; family Cytobacillaceae; genus Neobacillus; species Neobacillus citreus. The sequence goes on from NZ_JAGYPE020000001.1 coordinate 335,633, forward strand.
GTTGCCCCTCACAGTAAATGTTATTGCTGGGCCGATAAGAAATGAACCATAGGGTTTAGAAAAATTCATTATTCCACCACATAAACAACCACAAAAAGGAAAAAATAGAAATATCAATATTTTTAAGGGAGAATATTTTCTTGAAAAAAGCAGATAAAACACTGATAATTTTCATGGCCATTTTACCCTGGCTTAGCATTTCGTTATTGGGCAGGAAAACACTTAAAAGGTTTCTGCCAGGTGGCATTTTTATGAGCTTATATCTGATTGCAGAAGGAAGATTTGCGGAAAAGAAAAAATGGTGGTGGTTCCCTTATTCAGTCAAACCCAATGTTTTAGCAGAATTACCGTTAATATTGGGACCTTTCTTGGTTGGCTCCCTATGGATTTTAAAATTCACCTATGGAAAGTTTAATCTATACCTTTTGGTTAATATCATTATTGACTCCATTTTTACTTTCATTGGTTTGAATTGGTTAAAGAAAATAGGATATGTCTCTTTAGTAAGACTAAATAAATTCCAACTATCCCTCGTATTTCTAATAAAATCATTCGTACTGTATGGATTTCAAGTTGTCTATGAAAAATGCTTCCCTCAAAATGAAACATAGGGACGGTCCAAGATCACTGAGAAATTCCCCCCTGTCCCGGGTTATTAAAGACAAAATGACCTTTAAAAATGGCTAAAATGTCTTTAACAAGGCTTATTATAGACAAAATTATATAAATTTTTCAACCTGAACATATCCTGACCCTACATAATAAAAAGGCCTGACACCTATTTTGCGCCAGGCCTTCACTTTATTCTTATTTTTCAAAAATGGCATTGGATAATAGTCGGAACAAGTAATCTGTATGATCACGGAAGCCGGCTTCTAATCCAATCAACGTTACGTCTTTATCCTGCTCTTTCACAATAACAGCCTGGCCCTTTGCTTCCGCTTTTTTATTAATCCAATGGCCAGCCATAAAGAAATCATCTTCGCTTCCTAAACTAGCAATTACTTCATCATTCCCTGTACCAGTATACCAAACGGGACGGTAAACAAAACCAAGATCATCCTTGCCGTACCCGGCAGATACCCCAGTTCCCGAATAATTTACCTTTACGATTCCGTTACTGTTAGAGCCGGCGGCATTAATGGTATCATCAGTAAGTCCTAGGGTTTTGGTTGCGCTCGATGCCCCTGCACCGACCGCAATATACTTTCCACCTTTACTTACAAAATCAGAAACATTGTTTTTAAAAGAATCAAACTGGCTGGCTGCCTGGAAGCCAAATTCTTTATTGGCAGCAGATAATCTTTCAGGTAAGTAGATGAGACTTTCTGTTCCGCTATAGACAAATACATCAAATCCACTTAAACCATTTTCAGCAACTTCTACAGGCGTCACTTCTGTTACAGCAAAACCAAGTCGTTTAAGGGCCAGCTTTGTACCGCTGTGGGACTGTTGTTTTCCCATGCCGCCGTCCTTTAAGATTGCGACTTTTATGCTCGATAGTTTAGCGCCATTTGCTGGTACCTTTTCAGTGCTTCCCACTTGGATGCCAGATGCCTTGACCGCTGCAGCAATTTGATTAGCTGCTGCCTCTACATAAAAGTCACCTTTTTCATCACGCTTCACAGATACGCCTTGCTGAAGTAGTGTATTTACTAGATTAACAGCTTTTACAGAAGTATTCGGTATAACAAAAGGTCCTTTTCCGGTAACCGCACCTTGATCTGTAACCTGATTAACCTTAGTTGTAACTACATTCACATCATTTTCCGTTGAAATAGCTTCAAAGCCCCAAAGCTCCGGTAAACTCCATGCTGAAATGTCATACATCGCTGGTGTATCGTTCGAGATGTCCTCTCCATCCCATAGCATCGTGTTAGCTAAACCGGCCTTGGCCTGATCCATTTTTACAATATAGGTTCCTTTTGGATAGTTTTTTCCATCAGCAGTAAAATCTTTTGCTGCCTGAACCACTTCAATATCGTTTTTCAGCAAATGATTAACGGCTTTATCCGTTACAGTCGGATCCTGTTCATTAACCGACAGGATATAAGCTTTTGGGAAGAAGCCGTCCTTATGGAACGGATGGTCAAAGTTGATACCACGTTTAAACATTTCAATTTGATCGGTAATCATCGCTTGCTTATTCTCCGTAGCAAATTTCAGTGCACCCATAATGGCATCATACTGCCAGCGAACACCATCCCAATCGTTGGTTGGTGCTTCTAATGTATGACCATAAGCACCATGGTACATCGCATACATCGGAGTAAAAATTGGCGGATAGTCATCCCAACCTGCAGCATCATCGCGCTGTGGAACATAAACACCTTCCATGCTCTGATAAAGTGTCCCTTTAAAACTAGCTTTATCGCCCATGATGTTGGCTTCCATTGCTTCAGCCTGCTGATAGGCCCATTTGTTATACAAATCATATTCATAGTTTGGATTATGCGGTGGTGTACAAGGTTCGATTAAGCCTTGATGGTTTGGAGCATAATTTTTCACATAACCATGTGTGTCAAGGAATACCATTGGATTCCATTCTTTAATCAACTCAACCGTTTCCTGCGTTTCCGGCTGTGATTGCGTGATAAAATCACGGTTTAAATCAATTCCTTCACCGTTAAAACGGGTAGCATTGACACGACCATCAGGATTTTGGACAACATTAAAAATTAGTATATTGTTAGCTAAAATATCTTTTGTCTCTTGATCATCCTGTGTCGCAAAGCGTTCAATTAACTGAAGAACTGCATCGCTTCCTACAAACTCTGTTCCATGTATTGAACCATTGATCATAATCGGAACTTTAAAATCCGGGTTGGCGGCAATCCAGTCTTGAGCCTTGCTTGGATTTTTAAACATTTGTTTCCGTAATGCTTGTATTTTACCAAATTTTCCTTGTGTGGTTGGGTCTGCAATGGTGACAACATAAAGAGGATTCCCGTCTGCTGATGTTCCACGGACTTCAACCTTCACACGGTTGGATTGTTTCTCAATATCTTTTAGCTTCGTGCCGATTTGCGAGAACTTAACAAAATCATAGTTCTCACTATTAAACTTGCTTCCATCTTGTTCTTCATATGTATTAACGTTTGTCCACTTTTGCCCCTCAGCATAACCAGCTGAAAATGGAACAGTAGACACTAGACTAATAATCAACAAGCTTGCTGCGGCTTTTTTCTTTTTGTTCTTTTTCATTGATTTACCCCCTAATTATGTATATTTACTATCTTTATTGCATTTTTATTCTATTATCAATAAATAAAAATAACATCCTACTATTTTCCTGAATTGTAAGTGGATGGAGTGGGATTTAGTATCTATTATTATGAAACAGGCGTTTCCGCTGCTTAGCACCGCTAATGTTTGAGCAAGGAGGGGGTAATTTCATAATTAACCACTAAGAAAAAAAGAAGCCTAAGTCTAAGACTCAAGCTCCATCTACTGTATTATTCGCCGCTTTTCTTGCTCTATGCGCCAATACAACTTATTTAATGATAAAAATAGTAAATCCTCGAGTGATCTAAAAACATACCAACAATACTTCTGACGGTTATATTTTCTCTGACACCTTTAATCCCTGGACGCAGGCAGCAAATTCCTCACAATTAAATCAGGCCTTGATCACTGGATTCCTGTCTCAAATATCAATCATTCAAACCAATCATTATTGTGAAAATAATCCATCCCCTTGTAATCATCGCCATGCATAATAGGTAAGTTAATATATAGAAGAGTATAAATAATCGTAGTTAAATAGATAGATAAAAAGATAGTTTCCATTCCAAACACCTCATTAGTCTTTAAAAATTATAGATCAATCAGGATTAAAAAACAGTCAAAAAAAGCTTGGTCTAGGAACTCCTAAACCAAGACTTTTTTGAGTTTATTCATTTTATTGTGCAATAGCCAATGGAATTAATTGTTTAATGCGCTCTTCCGCTTTATATTCAAATGGTTTCGGAAGTGTTTTTACAAAATTAACAGTTGCCTGAAGATCTTCTGGGCCAACTTCTAAATCTGTTGCAAGATCTTTAATACCATATTTGACATTACCGTACATATAGTTGTTAACAACCACTGTATATTCTTTATTTTTGTCAATCCTTGAACCATCCGGCAAGAAGATATCTGCGACTTTACCTGTATTTCCATCCCATGTGTACTTAAAACCGGCAACATGAAAATCTAATCTGTATGTTTGTGTCCCATCTGTCTCAGTAAACGGAGTAATTTGGTTATTTAGAACCGTTTCCAAATCTGAACCGCTAAGCTTTACTTTATTTAACACATTGCCGAAAGGCTGGATTGAGAAAAGGTCGCCAAACGTTACTGTCCCCGCATCAAGATTTGCCCGGACACCGCCGCCATTCATTAAAGCAAAATCCGTATTCATTTCGGCCTTCATTCCATCCGCAATCATATTTCCAAGTGCAAAATCGCCTGTTACTGCACTAGGATAAGCTTTATCTAAAGTTGTTTTAGACTCCCCAACTTCTTCTGCTTTAATTGGAGCAATCTTTTCCTCATACTTTTGCATGATCGCAGATACCTCTGGGTCGGGTTGGTAATCTTTTTGGAATACCGTTACAATCTCTGCTTTCTTGTCCACAATGTCCCCGCTTACTGGGTCAAGTTCAAGATCGACATCGGAAAAAGCAGAGCCATATGAATAAGCCTGAACGATAAGCTTGTTATCTACTACTTTATTAACCCCGACATGGTTATGAGCAGCAAAAATAACGTCTACCTCATCATCGATATTTTCAGCAATTTTTGAAGCATCATAGGAATCTGAATTACCTGTTTGGGTTGTTGGATTATGCGCGAGCACCACAATCGCTTTAATACCTTGCTTCTCTAATTCAGCCGCATATTTGTTTATGGCTTCTGCTTCATCAGTGATTTGAAGATTTTCGTTTCCTTTAGAAACAATCATATTAGGTGTTTCTTGTGTCACGACACCGATAAATCCAATCTTTTTGCCGCCAATTTCTTTTATTGCATAAGGTTCGGTAATTAATTTTCCGGTTGAATTATCATACACGTTCGCTGCTACTACCGGGAAATCCATCCCTTTATAACCAGGACTACCTTTTGGATGGTCACCGCCATGGATCATGCGCTGTAATTCTGCGATTCCTTCATCAAATTCATGGTTCCCTAGTGTACCAACATCAAAATGCATCGCATTCATCACTTCAACCGTCGGCTCATCTTGGAAAAGTGCGGAGATAAGCGGGCTTCCGCCAATCATATCACCTGAATGAACTAAAAAAGTATTAGGGTTTGTTGCTTTACGAACTTTCATCGCCGCAGCTGTGTACTTCATATTACCTGCTAGCTCTGTTCCAACTTTTGTACTTGTATCAAGCTGCCCATGTAAATCGTTTAAACCTAGTAATTGTACTTTTATCGGACTTAGATTTAACTTGAAGATTCCAAAACCCTTGTCATCTGTTTTGTTTGTATAAGTGATATTGCTGCCTTGGTTAATATAGCCTTCTGCATTAGGAGATGTAGTAAACGTAACATTAACACCGCCATCGATTGGAGCAATCGACCAATTGTTATCAGCAGTAGGCATAATCTCTTTCATTTCAGAGATATAATCCATTAAGATTTGACGGTTCTCATCAGCAGAGTCGACTACTAGTTCACTTCCTTTTAGACCCGGGAAGTTACCGCCGCCACCTGCACGGTAGTTGTTTGTCACAACAATAAAATCTTGATTTGGTTCCACCGGTTGGCCGTTATAAGTCAAATTAATAACACGGCTTGCATCTGGATTAATCATTTTTCCAGTTGAATCGTACTTTGCAGGTTTTGTTATATCGATTTGATAGTGTACACCGTCAATGACATCAAAGTTATAACCAGGGAACGTCGGGTTTAATAGGGGCTGCTCGTCCGTTTTTGCCGGATCAATCTGATTGAATTTCCCGGCAGACATTTCAATCCATTCTTTAACCACTGAGCCTTTTACCTTTATCGCCTTTAACGTGTTGTCATAAAGGTATAAATCGCTAGCGCTTCGGATGGTCAAATCCCCTTTTTTAATTTCGGTATATTCTGCAGGCCCATTCCCGCCGGCCTTGAATGGGGCTCCCGCAGAAAGGATTGGCACATCTTTATATTCTGGTTTACTTTGAGCGATGTACTTTTCGGCATACCATTTTTGAGCATTCGTTACAACTTGAATAGAAGGATCATCCTGAACTAATGAAAAGTAACTGTGGATATCATCAGTTGTTTTACCGATTGGTGTATTTACATAGTTAACGGTTGCCTCGTGATCGGCTTTTAACAGATCGGAAATAGTTGGATCAGGCTTAACAGTGCTCTCTGTTTTCGTCTTACCGGTAGCAGAATCCTTTACATCCTTATAGGTCTCACGGGTGGAGGATTGCGAATTAACCACAGACCATTTGCCTTTTTCTTTCTTCAGCTGAAGATCGATTAGTCCTAAGGAACCGCCGCCGTAACCTGCTTGGACTGCAGGAACACCATTAATGGTACCCTTTGCGTTATCCACTCCTGGTAAAGGTTTTTTGTCAGCACCTAAAAACGAACTATCGAGAGCTGCTTCCGACTTAGCAGGGAACAACTTATGAGTATGAGAAAAAGTAATGGCGTCTATGCCAGGTACTTCACTTAATGAGTAAATCACATTTTCCGTACTTGCCTTATCACTGTTAAATCCAGAATGCGTCAAAGCGATGACGATATCAGCCCCTTGTTCTCTCATCTGTGGGACGAATTTTTTTGCCGTTTCAACAATATTTTTGGCAATGACATTACCGTCTAAATTGGATTGATCCCAGTCACTAATTTGTGGAGGAACGAATCCGATATAACCAATTTTAATCACATGGGTTTTACCACTCTCATCGATTACCTTTTTATTGATAATGCGAAATGGAGTATATTTATTAATATCATTTTCTGGATTTTGATCATGATCATCCATATATACATTTGCATTTATAACGGGAAAGTTGGCATCATCATATACTTCATCTAGAAAGTCCAAGCCGTAATTGAATTCATGGTTTCCGAGTGTAGCCATATCGTAACCCATTTTGTTCATGGCTTTAATGGCAGGATGTAGTTCACCCTCTTTTATTGGTTCAATTTTTGCTTTGTAAGTTCCTAGAGGAGTACCTTGGATTAAGTCTCCATTGTCTACTAAAATACTATTTTTCACTTCTTGTCTTGCTTGTTTTACGAGTGTGGCAGTCTTGGATAAACCTACCTTCTCATAAGGGGCATCCTTAAAATAATCATAAGCTAATAGATTTGTATGAATATCAGTCGTTTCCATGAGACGCAAATTTACAAAGTCTTTATTGGATTGCTTTGATAAAACGTTTACTGGTATATTTTTATTTTGTAATTCTGCTGCATTCACTTGTGAGGAAAGCAGCGGCACTGCCATTATGGTCAAGGCTAAAGAAGCTGAAAGTATTCTTTTCGGCCCAAATGTTTTTCTTTTTTTCATTCTAAATCACCTTTCTTGTGAAAGTAGTTTTTGAACAGATTTTACTAGACTTACAGTTAGTAGTTTAACAAGCTAATATTTATTTCTTGTATTTATTGTGTTAATTAAGTGTAAATCTGCGCTCTTTACAAAAATTTTACATAGGATTTATAGGGTTTTATTCATTTTTGGCAAATTCTATACATAAGAAACCTAAAAGGGGGAATTCGTTCATGAAACGTAAAAGAACCTATTTTATGATTGAAGATTTGGTGTTTGAAGTTGAGAAACCGGAAATTCCGGTAAAACATATAAAAAAAACACAGATTAAAATTGAAAATGAGGAATATAAAGAATTACGAAAAGAATTCAATGAAGATGTTTATCATATTGTAAAGACACCTGATGGGTGGGTAATTTCAGAAAAAGAGTAACATAAGTTATTTTTTTCCACACACAAAAAAACCTAGATAATTCATCATTATCTAGGTACTCTTTCTTAGAGAATATCTCGTTTTAAAGAATTTTTAAGCAGTTTAATTTCTCCATTTGGTTTAGGAAATTCACTAATGTTTTCATATTTTTCGTCCCTATTTGGATTGGTTGAATCTTCAAGCACATATTCCTTAAACGAACAGCTAAATAGTTTACGCGCGATTCTTCCTTTTTCTCCAATTAGGTTGAACCAGCTTTGCCTAACATAAAAAGGGTTCGTTAATATTCTATCAATAATAAAAGAAATGCTGTCCTTTTCTTCCTCTGATGTAAATTTTATTTTTGAAGAAAGGGCTAAGATAAAATAGTTTTTTGACTTATCTACTTCCAGTAATTGAAGATGGTACCTCTCACGCTGCTTTTCATTGAAGTCCTTTAGTACCATTTCGATACTTTTATCAATATCTATTTCAAATTTACCCGCATCTCTCCAGCACGATACTCGTGGATCAAATAAAGACAGTGTTAGTATATAATATGCTGCATAGTTTTTGTGATCAAATACTTCATTGCGTTTTTTTTCATCTTCCGGTACTACAATAAATTTTTTATAGTCTGCAAAAAAATGATCCATCATATCATACACCTTCTTTCAAACCTTAATAGAATGGTTGAAAACAGTTTTTCTCCTTATCTTTCTACATATCTTTTATATTTCTTTTTTAAAACTTAAATTCCTGCTTATTATTACATAAATCCACATTAAGCATGGTTTTTACTAAAAAAGTCCTATCACCTGATCAAAAAATGTCGTAATAAGGGTTACAAAATGATCCCGATAGCATTTGCCATCGGGACCCTCTACCTACTTATTAAATTACTTTTTCCTCCAAGCTCAATTCATCTTCCTTTTTACGAGAAAATAAATGGGCAAGGGCCTCTGGCAGGGCAATCATCGCTGGCAAAAAGACCGGAAGCAGGATAAAGCATAGGACGACAAGACCTGTGATGACGGCTATTGCCAATTCACCCAAGAGGATAATTCCGGATGGCATTAGTGTAGCAAAGGTGCCACCGAGTATAATGACTGCCGATATAATGACTCCACCTGTATGTCTGGAAGCCAAAACGATTGCCTCTTTTGGCGACAGCTGTTGATATTCCTTATAGCGCATCATTAAGAATATGCTATAGTCCACTCCCAAGGCTACAATGATGATGAAAGAGAAGAATGGAACAAAGGAAGAAATACCGGCATATCCCAGCCAATCTATGAAAATATAGTTAATGATAAACATTGCAGTATAATAGGCTCCTAAAAGGGACGCAGTGATGAAAACTGGTGTCCAGAACGAACGTATGACTAAGAACAAGACAAGTAATACTCCGATAATGACGATCGTGGTTGCTTTATTCAAGTCACGGCTCAAGATATCGTTCATATCATTCGTTGTGGCGCTTGGTCCTGACACACCCGACATGGCATGTGAAAGATTTGTGCCTTTTAGTCCATTGGAAACAGCTTTATTGATCTTATTGATCGTGTTTAAAGCATCTTTAGAATAAGGGTCATTCTCTAACACAATCGTCATCTTCGTAATTTTTCGATCATTGGACATGAACACGTCTAATGATTTTTTAAAGTTTTCATCCGTCAATGCTTCCTTCGGGATAAAGAAGGTTTTACTTGTATTAAACTGTGTTAAGAAACCATTCGTCTTTCCTAAACCGGCAGAAATTTGCTGTAAACCACCGTTTACTTCTGATAGCTTTTGTCCAAACGTACTGAATCCATTGAGACCTGCTACAAGCTGCTGCTGACCTGACTTCATCTGGCCAAGTCCATTGGTAACACTATTCATATTAGTTACGATTGTACCTATTCCCGACGAAGCTTTCCCTAGGCCATCTTCCAGCTTTTTCAAACCATCCGCCATCTGGGATAAGCCGCTGCTCATGCTGGCAAGATTATTATTTGCTGTAGCGAAACCAGCCGTTACTGCATTATAATTTTCATTTAATGTGTTGATTCCTTCAGGTGTAATTTGACTTAAAGACGATGATACCTGATCAATTGTTTGCTTTAGTGCTAGGTAATTGGTGTCATTACTCGAATTTGAATAACTGCTGCCTAAAGCATCCACCATGGTCTGCATTTGCGTGAGTGCGCTTTTTACACCAAGCAGTGCCTGTGCTGCACCTTGGTAGTGGGTTCCCATCTCAGCGTAGCCAGCCTGCATTTTTCCATAATTATCTGCTAACACCGCTACTCCACTGCTCATCTTTGACAAATTCGTTTGGATGGCAGCAATGCCGCTCATAATCGTTTGGGAGTTGCTTGATCCACCATCTATTCCGGATTGGATTTGCTTTAATCCATTTGTTAGTGCGGTCATACCTTCTTGAAGCTTTGCTGTACCATCCACCATTTGGTTAACCTGTGAAAAGTCCGCAGAACCCAATTTTTCTTGAGCAAGCTTCAAGCCATCATTTATTTGATCCACACCATCTTGAGTTTTTGAAATACCATCCGTTACAGACCCCATTTGACTGTCGACGTAAAAACCAGCAATTGGTTCTCCTTGAGGTTGTGTTGCTGAAGAAACCTGCTTAACCCCATTAATACTCTTGAGTCTCTCGGTCAAGTCATCAATGACGGCAAGTGACTCATTATTATCTAGTGTTTTATTATTTTCAATGACAACAGTAGCTGGCATTGCCTGGCCTTTGCCAAAATGTTCCGCCACAATATTAAATCCTTTGGAAGAAGGATATTTATTACCAAGTTCTCCAATGGTATCAAAGTTGAGCTTTTCCTGATGTAAATACACCATTGGCCCTATGATCAAAAGTAATACAACGACTGTTATAATAGGATGCTTTGTTCCAAAGGAGGATGTTTTCCCCCAGAACTTGTTTTCCTTATGGCCCAATACATTCTTTGAAGGCCAGAAGAGCTTCTTGCCCAAAACTTTCATAATGAATGGTGTTAAGGTCAAAATTTCAAGCAATAGTATGGTTACACCTATGACGACAACCACACCGGATTTATAAATTGGTGATTCGGCAAAAACGAGAGCAAGAAACGCGATAAATACCGTTAGAATACTATACGCAATCGTTTTACCCGCCGTTTTATAGGTGATTACGATGGAATCATCAATCGAGTTATCATGGGATAGTTCCTCCCTAAATCGATTGAAAAGAAGGATGTTGTAATCTGTACCGATACCAAAAAGAATGAGTATAAGAAGCATTTGGGTCAGACTCGTTATCGGAAACCCTGCTTTATCAATTAATTGAGCGGCGATTCCCATCGAACATAAATAGGAAAAGGCTACTGCTATTAAGGAAATAAAAGGTGTAACTACTGACCTGAATGCAAGGATAAGGACAACTAAAATAAAAATAACGGTCAATGCCGCACTCTTCTCGACTCCTGCTTGTGATGCCTTCAAATAATCATTATTGATAAAATCTTCACCGCTAAGATAATATTCAACAGGTACTTTACTAAGCTTGCTGTCTAGTTGTTTTTTGATATCATCAATTTCTCTTGCTTTCTTATCGAGCTTGAAGCTCACCATCAGTGTGGTACCATCTTTAGAAATTAAAGAGCTTTTTGCTTCAGGTATACTGAAAGGATCAATCATGTCTGCAATACCCAGCTCTGAGCTGTCATCGCTTATGGCCTTTACAGCATCACCAATTTTTTTCATGTCATCATTAGAAATTTTATGTTTATCGTAAAAAACGATAATGTTGTTTGTACCTTTAGTGGTCTCCATCTTTTTCAGGATCTGGTCTGCGATGGCTGAAGGACTGTCATTACTCGTTCCTTGCTGTCCTTTTTGTCGCAATATGGCATTGATATCCGGTTGAATGGCCGTAAGCAATATGGTCGCAATTAACCAAATGGCAAATATTGCCCAACGTCTTTTTATGATTGTTTTCACCTTGCAGCTCCCTCCCATGTTGTTTTTTAATGCTTAAGTTCCCTGTTCGTTTCTCCCGGAAAGTATAAAACATCAAAAAATCCTTTTTCACAATAGTCACTATAGCAAGGTGGAAAGATGGGTTCAAAGAGCAAAAAAGAACGAGCGTGTTAAAATAATACATTTAAAGTAATTTGTATTATTAATTCATCACCTGATTAAAGATTTCGAACAACTCGTCTTTCTGGTAATTATATTCTTTACTCATCCAATTCTGTAAAATGGTCATAAATGAAGTGGCATATAAGTCACAAATGACATCAGGATACTTCGACTGATTGATCTTTTTAGAAATGGGATCGTTTTCTGTTTTGGAATGTTCCCGTATAATATCACTTGCAATTTTCACCATGCTTTTGAATAAAATATGTCCATCAGACCCTAATAAAGTATTTTCAAATAACACAGAATTTTTTTCTACATAATCAACAAGTAATTTAAATGGGTCAGCATTCGATTTTTTATTCAAATGAATAATCTCTTCAGATAAATGATAAATAAAATCTTTGAGTAAACTGTATTTATCTTCATAATAACGATAAAACGTGGTGCGATGAATTAAGGCATCATCACATATTTCCTGAATCGTGATGGACGAAAATCGTTTCGTTTGCAGAACATGAATAAAGCTTTGGATGATTTGGCGTCTCGTGCGTTCGGTTGTATAGTTCATAGTGCACATTCCTTATATTCATTTTTTGAGGATAATCGAATACTAGCGAAATCTATTGTACGGTTATATTTCAATAGATAACAAGACAAGAATAGTCCTACTCCATGCGCAGGCTTAAAAAACTGTCAAAAAAGGCCCAAGGTGTTCCTTAGAGCCTGTTAAGTAATTTAATTTAGTTTTATAATACTTTCACCAAGAACCGAAGTTCCCCAAAGTAATGATAAATGATCTTTGTCCCTTACTGGTCCAACGCCTTCAGGAGTACCCGTAAAGATTAAATCTCCTTCCCCTAATCCAAAGTTTAGGGCGATGAAATCAATTATGGTCTGCAAATCAAAGATCATATTTTTTATGTTCCCTTGCTGTACCGTTTTCCCATTTATAAGAAGAGAAAAATCGGTCTTCATCATTTCTTCTTTCCCTGGAAAGAAGATGAATTTGCTCACAATAGCTGAGTTCGGAAACCCTTTTGCCAATAGCCATGGCTGGCCTTTTTTCTTAAGTTCACTCTGAACATCCCGTAAGGTAAAGTCGATGCCAATGGCCATACTGTCGACTATTTCCTCTACTCTCATCCCTTTTTCATAGGATTTTCCTATCCTTATCACTATTTCTGTTTCAAAATGGATAGAACCTCGATTTCCAGGCAGTAAAATTTCCTGACCAACAGCTTCCGCCAAGGCATGAGTAGGTTTGGAAAAAATAATCGGAGAAGTCGGCACTTCATTTTGCAGTTCCTTAGCATGCTCAGCGTAGTTTCGACCGACGCAGTAGATATTAGAAATCTTATTCATGACAATCCCTCATTTTATAGTAATTATTAAAACTTACTCTTACATCAACTATACAACAAGGAATCGCTTAAAACATGCTCAACCGATATTTTCTTGACAAAATTTCTAGTAGTTTAAGTCCAGCCACACTGTTCCCTTTTTCATCCAAAGCGGGACCGAAAATGCCAATACCAAATTTACCAGGTACAGACCCCATGATCCCGCCTGATACCCCACTTTTAGCCGGGATGCCTATTTTTATGGCGAATTCACCGGAAGCATTATACATTCCGCACGTAACCATAAATGTTTTGCAAATTCTCGCTACATCGTCAGGCATAATTCTTTTTCCGTTAAGTGGATCAACGCCATCCATTGCAAAAATCATCCCAATTCTTGCTAAATCCAAACAATTCATTTCTACCGCACACTGTTTGGTGTATAAATCTAATAATGTTTCAACATCCTCAGTAAT
>NZ_JAGYPE020000001.1:349569-354085 GCF_018343545.2 Neobacillus citreus
GCGCCCGGTTTAAGTCAGCCGATTCAAACTCCGACCGGGCTACCGTCTCACTATAGCCAATGGCAGGGTCGCCCGCCAATTCCCGGATAAAGCCTAATAACCGATTGAACCGCTCCTCTACTGAATCCCCTTTTATCATATGAGTTACGACAAGTGCCCCGGCATTGATCATCGGATTTAATGGTTTGGCTGGAGCCATGGTTTCCAACTTTGCAATTGAATTAAACGGGTCACCGGTTGGCTCCATCCCAACCCGTTCAAACACGTAGTGAAAGCCATTTTCTATTAAAACCAATGCTAAGCTAATAACCTTTGAAACACTTTGCAAGGTAAACTTTTTATCAATATCTCCTGCAGAGATACATCTTCCGTCTGGATAGTTTATCGCAATCGACAACGCATGAGGATTTGCTTTACCCAGCTCGGGAATATAATCTGCGACTTTCCCATCTTTCGTACATCGTTTTGCTTCTTCCACTAATCTCTTTAATTCGTCACTCGATTGACATGGCATTATTCATCACCCGTAGTATATGCACCTTTAATTTATTTTTTTGATAAGCCATTCCATTCAATTCGATACAAATCATGTCTCCGGTCACGTAATTGCCGCATCGAACCGGAATTCCGCGAGCGTCTCAATTTCTCAAGGTCAACATCGCCAACCACGACGGTATCAACGTTAGCATCACATTCCCCGACAATCCCGTCCCTTGCGAACTCAAAATCGGCCGGCGAGAAAATACCAGATTGTGCATATTGAATATCCATGTTTTCTACATGGGTTAGATTGCCCACAGTTCCGGCAATACAGGTATAAACTTGGTTTTCGATGGCACGGGCCTGGGCACAGTAGCGTACGCGAAGATAGCTTTGCCGATCTTCTGCACTAAAGGGGACAAAAATAATATTGGCGCCCTTTTCAACTGCAATTCGTGAGAGTTCAGGAAACTCGATGTCGTAGGATACCTGGATTGCAACTTTTCCACAATCTGTATCAAATACATTGATCTCATTTCCCTCAGCGATTCCCCACCACTTTTTCTCGTTAGGTGTCACATGAAGCTTCGATTGTTTTTCAATCGTGCCGTCCCGGCGGAAAAGAAAACCGACATTGTAAATATCTCCATCTTCTTCGATAAAATGAGTTCCGCCGACTATATTGATGTTATATCTTACAGCAAGCTGCGTAAACAGTTCTATATATTGATCTGTAAAGGTCGAAAGCCTCCTTACTGCCTGGTCTGGCCTTTTTTCTTCAAGAAAGGACATCAATTGGGTCGTGAATATTTCTGGAAACACCGCAAAATCGGAACCAAAATCAGCGGCAACGTCCACATAATATTGCACTTGTGTACTGAAATCCTCATAAGAGTCAATTTTCTTCATCATATATTGGACGACGCAAATTCTAACGGGGAATGATGTACGATAAATACGCTTTGATTTTGGCCGATAATCGACATTATTCCATTCCATCAAGGTGGCCATTGAATCAGACGCTTTGTCGTCTGGAAGGTAGCTTGTATTAATCCGTTTAATTTTAAAGCCTTGCAGAAGCTGAAAGGATAATACAGGATCATAAATGTTATGCTTCTCCACTTCCTCCACATATTCCCTTGCTGTCATTTCATCCTTGTATTTGTGATAGTTTGGGATTCGTCCGCCAATAATGATGCTTTCTAGATTTAAACGAACGGCAAGCTCCTTTCGAGCCTCATAAAGACGATGGCCTAATTTCATGCGCCGATATTCAGGATCGACCATCACTTCAATGCCGTATAAATTAAGTCCACTTGGGTCGTGATTCGTGATATACCCATGGTCTGTAATGGTGTCCCAGGTGTGCTGGTCGTCGTATTCGTCAAAATTGACGATAAGGCTTGAACAGGACCCTACGATTTTGCCCTCATATTCCACACAAATCTGCCCCTCAGGGAAAATTCGAATATGGCTAAGCAGTTGCTCCCGCTTCCATGGGTCCATGTTGGGGAAGCAAACTTTACCCAGCGCAATAATATCATCTATGTCTTCAATATGGATGTTGCGAATATCAATTTTCTTCTCGTATTTTGACATATCTGTTTCTGACATGGTTTTCACAACCTTTTCTTATTGGAACGTATGGAGTTAATCTATTTAAATGCTTTTTTAACTTAAAAGGGTGCATATTAAATTTTTTCCTGAGTTGCGTATTTCATACAATAGTGTGACATTTCCTTAACAAACGTTGAAAAATTAAAAAAATAATGACTAAAGTCATATATCACTGTTGACGAAGGTGACTATATTCGAATTTCCGGTGACCTTATAATCAAGTTGTAAATAAGAAAAGAAAAACAAAATGAAATTCAAAATAAACTCACCAGAAAAGGAGAATGAAAAAATGAACGGTTTAGCAATGTATGGAATATTTTTTGTGATTTTTGGATTGGTATTTTGGAGACGTACGAGGGCGATGGTTCGTCCGGTTCAAGGGTCGGGGATCAAAATATTGCTCCCGATGGTCTTTTTACTTCCGGGGTTTTCTGCACTTTTGCAATTTCAATTGCACTTAAAAGTTTGGGAAATTGGCGTTGCAGCTTTAATCGGAGTATTGCTTGCAGTGCCGCTTATTTTTACAACCAACTATGAAATTCGTAATGACAGAAAGATTTATGCACAAAAAAATAAAACCTTTTTTATCGCACTGATTGCCGTTCTAGTAATTCGAATCGCATTAAGACAATTTATTTCAGGCATCGATCCAATCAGTCTAAGTATGCTTTTCTTTACTGTTGCTGTCGGCTATGTTGTTCCTTGGAGAATTATTTCCTTTGTTAAATTTAGAAAGGTAAAACAGGCACAAATGCTTGGCGAAGAGATCGTAACGATTAAAGCATAACTTTATCTTGGCAATCTGGGCACGACATTTTATCAATGAATGTCGTGCCCAGATTATTTTATTCATTTAGTCATATTTTCAAAAAGCACCTATTTTTCTGCCATTAATTAATTTTGGGATAAGGTAGATGGGACATGGGAATAATGAAAGGTGTTCGTGAAAAAATCACTGGAAAGGAGAGATTTACATGCCACAAGGAGCTACGGAAACAAGCACCTTAAAGGTTGGTGACCAGGCACCTGATTTCACTTTGGAAGCACATGGCGGCCGCAGGGTTACTTTGAGCGAATTCCGCGGAACAAAAAATGTATTTCTTTGTTTTTACCCACTAGATTGGACCCCAGTTTGAGGCGCGCAAATGCCTTCTTACGAGGATGATTTACCTCGTTTTGAAGAGTTCGATACCCAGGTCTTGGGTATTTCAGTAGATAGTGTCCACAGTCATGATGCATGGCAAAAATCAATTGGCGGCATTTCCTACCCGCTTTGTTCCGATTTTTATCCGCATGGAGAAGTTTCGGAAAAATATGGAGTCCTTCGCAAAAACAAAGGCGAGGCTGCATACGGGGCTTCCGAACGTGCCCTGTTTATCATTGATAAAGAAGGTATTGTACAGTGGATTGATGTCCATCCACTTGATCGGCAGCCTGATAATGAAGAGCTGTTTGATGTACTAAGAAAACTTTAAATGATATTAAAGAGAGTAAAATAAGGAGGATGGGTATGGAACTCTCAAGAAAAGCCATCCCATATACACCTAGCAGTAAACCGCTTCATGAAATGACCATTATGATTGTTTCAACTTCTGGCGTCCATTTGAAGGAGCAGGAACCTTTTAACACGAATCCGTCAGAAGGAGATGCGACCTTCCGCATTATTCCAGGAGATGTTGATTCCAAGGATTTAATGGTCACCCATGCTGCCCCAAAGGAGCATTATAATACTGATGCTCCTAACGAGGATATTAACTGCGTTTTCCCTATCGACCGCCTACGGGAAATGGTTGATGATGGAGACATCGGCGGAGTAGCAGAAAAACATCTAACAATGATGGGCTATTCCATGAGATTGAATAAAATTAATAATGAAACCATTCCCGCGCTGGTAAAAGAAGTCGTCCGTTCCAAAGCGGATGCAGTACTCTTAACTGCCGGCTGACCGCTCTGTCATCGCACTGTAGTTACAGTGCAGCGCGGCATTGAATCACAGGGAATTCCGACAACATTAATTACCTTGGACGTTGAACAATCCAGTTTGATGAGGCCGCCTCGTGCGATCCATCCAGTTGGATTCGAATTCGGCCATTCATTGGGAAAGCCTCATGATAAAGTAACACAAATGAAAGTATTACTGGCAGCACTGGCAGAGCTAAATGAAAGACAAGAGCCGGGGCACATTCATGATGCTCATTTTCCAACATATAATTGAATCAAAGAAGGGTCCGCATATGCCGGCCCTTTTTCGGTTTTTTTAAGTTGTATTTCGGAATCCAACTTGTTGGATTCAAGCTTTACGATTAACCGGGATTCGGACACTTCCTCCCTTTTTTCAATCGGTTTTGTCCGAAGGTTGCTCAGGTTCGGACACTTCTGAGGTTAGTCTAAAAAGTGGACACGTAAAAATGAGATTTAG
>NZ_JAGYPE020000010.1:0-81600 GCF_018343545.2 Neobacillus citreus
GCGACTAGGTGACCTAGTTGCTGGGACGGTTGTGGTTCATGAACGGGGTACTAAAGCTAAGAAAAAGCCATCTGGAATTGTGAAAGAAATTCAAAATAGGGGTCTTTCCAAAGACGATTTAATCTTCGATGAATGGGCGCTAAGATCGTTAGGAATGAAGGACTGGAAGTTAATTCGAACATATGCCGATCGCTTTGTCCAGCTTCCAGTTACAGAGCGGAACCAACTAACCGGGCAAATTGCTGAGATTATGCTTCCAAAAATCGGTGTGGAAGCAACTGGACACAGTGATATAGAACTTGAAAACTTGCTCCTGTTACTTTACTTGCATTTACGTGATGAATGGGAGTTTGAACTTTAAATAAGTAACAGGAAACGGGCAGTGATCGCGCTGCCCGTTTATTTATGCCGATGACTATTCTATTGAAGCGGGTACGGAAACTGGCTTGAGTAATTGCTAAATTGCTGATGGGCTTGATTAACCTTCTGCTGTTCCTCAGCCTCAAGTTTATACCATCCATTTTGGAACATCAGTTGGAAAAACTCCCGGCTGCTCTGGTGAGTTTCATTTAACATTTGCAATAAATCGGCATGCAGCTGCTGATGGCTTGCTTCACGTACGGCAATGTTTAAACTGTCTGTGATATATTTGCAGGTGCTTAGTGCATCATTTAAAAAATCACGATCGTTCATTTCTGGACCTTTTACTTTCGGTAATTGGCCTGTTTGTGGATTGGCAATCTGGTTAGGATTCTGAGACTGCTGCATTTGCTGACCTTGCTGCATTTGTTGATTCTGTGGCATTTGCTGGTTTTGCACTTTTAAATACCTCCATTCTAATGCATTTGCTGTTGTTGCTGCTGCGCATTTTGCATGCTGGATAATACAGCATTATTATTAACTTGTAGATGAGACAGCAATTTTTGATAGTGCTTTTGATGCATTTGCCCTGCTTGGTCGAGAGCTTGCTTAACATCCTGATTAGTTGCGTGCTCAGCTAAAAAATGTAGCTTTTTAAATGCGAGAAGCTCCCAAGACATGGCATCTTTTAAATACATAAGATCTTTGGTTGTGATCGCCTGAGGCGGTTCGGGAATCGGTACTTGATTGGTTTGCACCATAAAATCTCCTTTCAAAATTCATATCAATTCATATTTATAATGAACTATTTTCCTTTTTTTTATGTAAATATCTCTTTGCATGGCGCTTTTTGTCAAATCCATGCGACTTTTGTTGTGTTTGAAAAATAGGAGTCGAAAAATATAGGTTTGGGATGTATAATAAGAACTTGTGATACTAATAGAATGTGAAAGGAGACTGTCTTAATGGAATGGACATTAACCATTTTGTTTGTTGTATCCATTTTGCTGCTGATATTCTCAATCCTGAAAGAACGGCAAACTGCTAAGAAAAACCATAAAGAAATTGACCTTGTTCATATATCTGTGATGAAAGAAATAAATGGGATGCAAGAATCGCTTCGCAACATGGAAATTGATTTGGAAATTGTCACAAAAGAGACGGGAGTTCAGCTATCCACGGAGGAAAAGGTATTAAAACGTGAAGTACTAGACTTATACAGACGCCAATACTCCATTGATAGCATTGCTCAACAAAAACAGGTTTCCGAAAATGAAGTCAAGCAGATTATCGCTGTTTACCAATCATCACAAGCTGAAGGGAGACTGGTTGCCAATGAAGGTTAACCTAATCAGCAGTTTTTCAGCGGGTCTTCTATTGGCGACAGGTATCTGCACCATTGCTTATTTTTCAAGTGACAGCCATGTTTCAAAGGCGGCAGGACAGCCAGCATCAAATCAGGCTTCTGTATCAAAGGATGAAATGAAAAAGCAGCTTACCGACGCAGGATATATTGTGCAAACAAAAGATGAGTATAACAAAAATCTAGATGCCGCGAAAAACGGTACGGCTCAACAAGAGGCTGCCCCTCCAGCGGATGCACAGCAGCAAAATGTATCACAAGCAGTCATTAATGTTGCAGACGGCATGACAAGCATTGATGTCGGGAGAATGCTAGTATCAGCTAATCTTGTTCCTGATGCTTTCCAATTCTCAAAAGATATCGAGGCGAGAGGACTGCAAAACAAATTACGACCAGGTACATATACTGTTGATAGCGGGATGTCATATGACCAAATCATAGCGGCTATTTTTCATTAGAAGAAAAAAGACACTTTCCAATCGGAAGGTGTCTTTTTTTAACACTATTTTTCGATTTGAATCATCTCATTATTATGGCTAGCAAGAGATTTTGATTTATTAAATGCCAAGACACCGCCAAACCATACAAAGACTAGATGAATATAGGCGAAAGAAATCTCAAGCAAGTGAATATGAACTGGAACGATAAAGCTGACAATTTGAATGGCCAATACAACTAAGAGAAAGATAGCTGGCGCTTTCGGTAAAACTTTTGCTTTTAATGAAGATATACCCAACAATAATAGACCTAAAAGAATTCCTGGAACGAGTGGGATGAAAATAGCCAGCTGAAGGGGATATTTATCAACAGCCATATTGTTAAGAAGATCGCTGACATGCTGAAGGTCTGCTGAAGTATGAACGAAATCAAAGATAATCGGATAGGCAATAATTTGAACTGGACCATGAAAAATTTCAAGCATCAAACCGGTGAAGAGAAGAGGAAAGGCAAGCCAGCCCCACCATTTCAATCCAGAAGACTGTTTTAAAAATAATGCAGGCAGCCCCATTAAAATAAACGTAGATGCATAGGCTAAAAGAACGTGAATATTGACAGCACTTTTTAGGAAATCGGGAATATCTTTTACCGATTCAGGAACATCACCCAAATGAATTAATTGTCCCGTAAATCCCATAATTCCCCCTAACAATAACATGATCCCGCTAAACTTAAGATATCCCTTTGGAATACTCATTTTTCATTCCTCCTGTTTGATTTAATTATCTTCACATGAATCATACCATCCCACTAATTCCCGGCCGATAGAGGGTTTTTTTCCCGAAAACAAGGAAATCGGAAGGGAATAAAAATAATTATTTACAGAAAAATCAGATTTTTGCTACAATTTTCCTATCATAGATGAACAGGAGCGTTATAATCATGAAAGCTTCTCAAAATCAATCCAACGCAAAATGGAATGTCTATACAAAGTGGGGATTGTTAACATTTATTTTGCTTACTATAATCCTCTTTACAATAAGTATCCCAGTCTATTATCACTATATAAAAGACCAATGTATTAGCAAATCCTGTGAAGCTTTTTATAATCCTCCCCCTGGGACCAAGTGGCTTGCGGTTCAAGGAATAAGTCCATCCGAATACTCATTTGCATATGTTAGCATTTATGTGTTGTTTGGTATCGTATTTATTACGGCGGGATTGATTCTATTTTGGAAAAAATCAACTGAGCTTATGGGGATGCTTGGGAGTTTTATGCTTGTTTCATTGGGAGGAACCTTTACACCAATAATGGAGGGGATAAAACTCAGTTCACCGTTATTGGTTTATGTGGTTAATATAATTGGAGCAGGCGGCATGGCAGCTTTTATCCTTTTCTTTTTTCTGTTTCCAAATGGAAGATTTGCTCCGAAATGGTCCAAATACCTTTGTTTTCTGCTCATCATCTTGCGTGTTCCAGGAATGATTTTTCCAGATACATATGTTGATTTAGAGTATGTATCAAAGCTATGGGGATTTGGTTCTTGGTTTATTCTGTGGATTGGCAGTCTTCTTTTTGTACAGATATACCGCTACAGATATGTAATGGCGCCGTTGGAAAAACAGCAAGCTAAATGGGTAGTTTACGGCGTGGTCATGGCACTTGTTGGATTATTTAGCGTGACCGCCATTTTTGTAAGTACGGAAAAATCAATATCTTCAGACCCATATCAATTGTATTATATAGAAATTGCGGTTCACACCTTCATGATTCTGATTCCAGCTGCTATTTTGATAGCGATGATGAAGCATCGTCTCTGGGACATTGATATCATCGTCAATCGTACACTAGTATATGGGATCATGACAGCGAG
Organism: Neobacillus citreus; assembly: GCF_018343545.2. Classification (GTDB taxonomy): domain Bacteria; phylum Bacillota; class Bacilli; order Bacillales; family Cytobacillaceae; genus Neobacillus; species Neobacillus citreus. The sequence continues at coordinate 4,036 of NZ_JAGYPE020000010.1, forward strand.
TACGGTTATATTTTATGTCCTGGCTGTTTGGTATTCCGGGTTACTGCTGCAAACGAATAGCCATTTAATCAGTTCCCTAATTGCGACAGGGATCGTGGCGGTTTTATTTTCTCCGATAAAGCAAAGGGTCCAACGATTTATTAACAGAAGGATGTATGGGGAAAATGACGACCCATACTCTGTCCTGCTTAGGTTGGCACAGGAACTGGAAAACCCTATGGAGCCTGATTCCGTATTATCTTTGGTAGTGAAGACAATCAGAGATTCGCTTAAGCTTCCATATGCCTCACTTTCCGTGTATCAAGATGGAAAGGTGATTATGACGGCAGAGGAAGGCAATGATAAAGGGATTCCACTAACGTACAAATTACTATATCGAGGAGAAGAAATGGGCGATTTGAAACTATCACCACGTTCACCTAGTGAAGCGCTCACTGTTTCCGACCGAAAATTTTTGGATATGCTTGTCCGCCAAGCAAGCGTCGTTGTTCATAGCGCAAAAGCTTCCATTAGTTTAAAGCTTCTGGCTGCTGATTTACAGGAATCTAGGGAAAATCTTGTTTTGGCTAGAGAGGAAGAAAGAAGGAAGCTTAGAAGCAATCTTCATGATGGGCTGGCACCACGGCTCGCTGCACTTGCCTTAACTGCCGCAGCAGCTGAAGACCTGGTCGAAAGTAATCCGAATGCCACTCGAGAAATACTAGGGGAATTGCGTAGCACTATACGCCAGACTGTTTCAGAAATTCGCAGCCTGGTCTATGACTTACGTCCGCCAACATTGGATGAGATGGGCTTGATTGGGGCCATTCATGAGCAAATAAAGGCGTTGTCCTTTAGCAATTCGGAAAAAATCAGCTTTACATTGAACGTACCCGAAACTATGACTGTTTTACCCGCTGCAGTAGAGGTTGCTGCCTTTCGTGTCACGACAGAAGCGATTGTTAATGTAGTAAGGCATTCTAAAGCAAAAAACTGCATTATTAGTATTTCTGCAAATGGAAAAGGATTGCAGATAAATGTGGATGATGACGGGATTGGACTCCTTACATCACGAAAAAGAGATTCCATTAATGGAGGCATTGGAATCGGGTCAATGAAAGAAAGAGTAAATGAACTGGGCGGTAGTTTCCTGCTTGAGACAAATAAATACGGCGGAACAACGATAGCTGTATCTTTACCGGTAAATTCCGATAATATGGGGGAGAGAGATGAAAAAGCTTAAAATCCTAATTGCTGATGATCATCCATTATTTCGGCATGGTGTGAAAACACTCTTTATGACAACACCAGAAATAGAGGTTGTGGGTGAAGCGACATCTGGAGAAGAAGTAATCCAGCTTGCTCAAAAATTGGAGCCAGATGTTATCCTAATGGACCTAAGAATGCCAGGCTGCAATGGAATCGAAGCAACCAGAGAGATCATGAAAGATAATCCAAATACTCAAATCTTAATATTAACAATGTTTCAGGACGATCATTCTGTTTTTGCAGCCATGAAGGCTGGGGCAAAAGGTTATGTCCTAAAAGATGCGGAGAAAGACGATTTATTAAATGCGATTAAAACAGTGGGGAATGGAGGGGCTATTTTTAGCCCGGGAATCGCTTCGAGAATGATTGACTATTTTTCGATGGCACGCCCCGCAGCACCGAAGGAGGCTTTTCCTGATCTGACGGAACGAGAAAGGGAGGTGCTTTACCTAATGGCTGATGGCTTGAACAATTCTGGGATAGCCGCGAAGTTAAATATAAGCGGAAAAACAGTATCTAATTATGTCACAAACATCTTAAATAAACTTCAAGTGGCTGACCGAGAGGAAGCGATCGAATTGGTAAAGGAATCACGGCTAGGGAGAGAGGACGAGGATTAAGATACAAAAAGACACTTTTCACTTGTTGGGAAAGTGTCTTTTTGTGGCTAACGTAATTTATTCACATACTCCTGTACCATTTCAGGTGTAACATTTTTTCTGATTGATATAATCCGTAAATTTATCTTATTCATTCTATTTGTTACTTCATTAATTTTATAAGTAGAAAAGGGTTTACCTTGTTTGCATAATTCAACTGCTTCTTCAATATACATTTCCCGCTGCTGATCTAGAGCCAAAAACTCCTGATACGATTTATTCTGATTTTCTGCATGCTTGATTAAATCCTTATGTACACTCATGTTTTCACTCCTAAAAAAGACGATATATCAATAATATCATCCTTTTAGATGCTAAACTAGTATTTTAACTGAGTGTACTTTTTACCTAAGGTAAGGCTATACTGTAACGTGGTAGTGACAAATACTCTGCAGTTTCTTCATTGTTACTTTCTTCTTCGCTTCCAAATAATCCAGATGGCCGATAATTTCCGACATAACTAAAGAAAATTGTTCATTATAGGTATTTTTATATAATACCTGCGCAATTTCATTGGCTGTAGAATGACCGGATTGGATATATCTCAAGATGAGCTCAGATTTTTCTTCAATCCGCTCTAATCGCTTATGAATAAGTGCTTTCGGATCTTGAATGACCGCTCCATGCCCAGGGAAAACAGAATCAATATGGAAAGCTGCACATTTATTTAAGGAATCAATCTGCTGACTAATGGTCGGCAATCTACTTCCGTTTTCATCAGGCTCAACAATGGCATTACTTGAAATGTGTTCAATTAATAAATCGCCGGCAAATAACTGCTTTCTTTGTTGATCCAAAAATGCCAACTGATCAGGGGAATGTCCAGGGACCTCCAAAATAGTAAAACCAAGGAATTCATTGTCTGTTATTGCTGTAATTTCTGCACGCATTGCTTTACCCTTATTACGCAGTAAGGCTTTCTTTAAATAAGCAATTTGTTTCTCACCGGTTTCCCCGCATCCCATTTCATAATAAAGCTTTTCGAAAAATTCAACCCGCAGCTCCATAAAATCTTTGTCTCTTTTTAAGCGGGGAATGGAAAGGGGAGAAGCATATACGGGAATGGGATGGGCATCGACAATTCTGTCTACCAAACCAACATGATCAATATGATGGTGTGTTAAAATTATTTCGGTTAAATCCTGTAAAACCAAGCCATTTTGATTCAATGCCAGGTTTAGTGCCTCCCAATGCGAGTCGGTATTATACCCAGCATCGATTAATGATAACGACTTTTCTTGTTTAACAAGAAAAAAATTGACCGTTTTTAACCCTCCAAGCTTCTCCGGATTCGAAATCGGTATGACCAAGCTGCAGTCCTTTTTTATATCTAACAAAATGTACACCTCACTAATCTCAATCAAATTTTAAATAATATATATTTTTTGAACGTTTGTTTAAAACGATAATATTCATATTATACAAAAAATTCTAAAAGATGTATAGTAAATGTATCGGAAATACCATTTTAAAAACAGAACAAGATGATAAAGTCATTAAATTTTGGGTTCAAAAAAAATAAAAACGTTAAAAAGAAAACGCACTTTCTTTTCCTTTAATTGAAAGTGAGTTTTTTTAAAATTAATATGTTGACAATATACCTATTAGGGTATAGAATCAATATTGTTCGAAAGCAAATATGAATTTGAAAAGGGTTAATGCCCTCTTTTATTTTTCAAAATAAAATAATAATACCCATATAGGTAATTAAATAGACAACAGGGAGGCATTCTTTAATGAATATTACAAAGGTTTTAGACGCAAAAGGACTTGCATGTCCAATGCCAATCGTAAAAACAAAAAAGGCAATGAATGAGTTGGAATCAGGTCAAGTGTTGGAAATCCATACAACAGATAAAGGTGCAAAAAATGACCTAACAGCATGGGCCAAGTCTGGTGGACACGAAGTATTAAATTTTGAAGAAGAAAATGGCGTATTAAAGTTTTGGATTAAAAAAGGATAAATTTTTTTATCCATTAAGATACCCTTGCAGGTATAAATAACAGGAGGTTTACAATGACAGAAAAGAAAAAAACAACGATTGTCTTGTTCAGCGGCGATTACGATAAAGCAATGGCAGCTTATATTATTGCAAATGGGGCTGCGGCATATGATCATGAAGTCACCATTTTCCACACATTTTGGGGGCTGAACGCTCTCCGCAAGGATGAAACTATTTCTGTGAAAAAAGGCTTTATGGAGAAAATGTTTGGAAAGATGATGCCAAGAGGCGCTGATAAAATGGGTCTTTCTAAAATGAACTTCGCTGGATTCGGTCAGAAAATGATCAAGGATGTAATAAAGAAACATAATGCCCTGGAACTGCCGCAATTAATTGAAATGGCCCAAGAACAGGATGTAAAACTTGTTGCCTGTACAATGACAATGGATTTATTGGGGCTAAAGGAAGAGGAGCTAATGGATCACATCGAATATGCAGGAGTGGCTGCGTATTTGGCAGATGCCGAAGATGGTAATGTAAATCTGTTTATATAGGGGGATGCGCAATGAGAGAAATTACTGCAAAAGAAGTAGAAAACTTACTAAACCAAGGAAAAAAATTAAACATTATTGATGTTCGCGAAGTAGATGAAGTGAAGGCCGGCAAAATTCCTGGTGCCATCAATATGCCATTAGGTCTGGTTGAGTTTCGGATGCATGAGTTAGACAAATCAAAAGAGTATATCATGGTTTGCCGTTCCGGTGGAAGAAGCGGCCGTGCCAGTCAATTTCTCGAAAGCTACGGTTTTAACGTTATTAACATGGCCGGCGGAATGCTGGCTTGGGAAGGTAAAGTGGAATAATTTTTTCAATAAATACCCTTGCAGGTAAAACGGGAGGACAATCATGACAAACATGAAGGCAAATGTCGTATTAGATGCTAAGGGCTTGGCATGTCCAATGCCCATCGTGAAAACGAAAAAAGCAATGAATAACCTTGAAGCAGGGCAAGTTATCGAAGTGTTAGCAACCGATAAAGGCTCAAAAGCAGATATGAAAGCTTGGGCTGAAAGCACTGGCCACCAATATTTGGGGACTATTGAAGAAGGTGGCGTGTTAAAGCACTACCTGAGAAAATCTTCAAATGATGAAACAATTGAGAAAAAACATCCAAATGTCATAAATAACGAAGATCTTGAAAAGAAACTTGCTTCTGCCAATGACAATATTATTTTAGTTGATGTAAGAGAATCGGCAGAATACGTGTTTAACCATATTCCACAGGCTTTATCAATTCCTTTAGATGAATTAGATGAGCGTTTATCTGAGTTAAATAGAGAAAATGAAATTTACGTAATTTGCCGGACTGGAAGCCGCAGTGATTTTGCTGCTCAAAAATTAGCGGAACAAGGGTTTAAAAAGGTAATGAACGTCATACCCGGTATGAGTAAATGGACAGGAAATACAACCGGATTAAATAATTAATTTTTTTAGGGAAAAATATACCTTAGGGGGTAATAGAGGATGACAGTAACTGTGATGACAGCAAAGGAAGTAACGAAAAAAGTTTTTAACAAAGAAAAACTGTTTATTTTCGATGTCCGTAATGAGTCTGACTTTCAAGATTGGAAAATTGAGGGTGACAACTTCCAGTACTTAAATATTCCATATTTCGAATTACTTGATGGTGTAGAAGAAATTCTAGACAGTATCCCGACTGATCAAGAAGTATTAGTCGTTTGTGCGAAAGAAGGGTCTTCCGTTATGGTCGCGGAAATGCTATCTGATGCTGGCCTCGATGTTTCTTACCTACAAGGTGGCATGAAAACTTGGAGTGAGCATCTAGAGCCTGTTAAAGTTGGAGACTTAACTGATGGAGGGGATCTATATCAATTTGTTCGAATTGGTAAAGGCTGTTTGTCTTACATGGTAGTTTCGGGCGGCGAAGCAGCGCTGATTGATGCAACTAGGATGACCGATATTTATCTTGATTTCGCCAAAGAAATCGGAGCAAACATTACTCATGTGTTTGATACACACCTTCATGCTGACCATATTTCTGGCGGCCGCAAAATTGCCGAGACAACAGGCGCCACGTACTGGCTGCCTCCAAAGGATGCAACGGAAGTTACGTTCGAATATCAACCGTTAGAAGATGGTAATCATGTGACAATCGGAAGTACAACAATTGATATCAACGCCCTATATTCTCCTGGTCATACCATCGGTTCCACTTCCTTTGTTGTGGATGGCAAATACCTGCTTTCAGGTGACATTTTATTCATCGATTCAATCGGACGTCCTGACCTTGCTGGAAAGGCAGAAGATTGGGTTGGCGATTTAAGAGAAACTCTATATAATCGATATAAAGAATTATCAGAAGAACTGGTTGTTCTTCCGGCCCATTTTATGATTATTGACGAATTAAACGAAGATGGCAGTGTATCAGAAAAATTAGGAGTACTGTTTGCCAAAAACCATGGCCTTAATATAGAGGATGAAAATGAATTCAGAAAGATGGTAACGGAAAACCTGCCGCCGCAGCCAAACGCGTATCAGGAAATCCGTGAAACCAATATGGGAAAAATCAATCCGGATATTGACCAGCAGAGGGAAATGGAAATCGGTCCTAACCGTTGTGCGGTTCGATAAAAAGAGGTGTTTTAACTTTGAATGAGGACAAAAAGCAAATAAACGATTGCAACACAACTGGATCTTGAGGAATTAGCAGGACTAATGTTTCCGGAAATGGTAAACAGGTTAAACAACCGATACCTATATGACCAGGCACGTTAGTTTGGCTCCTGGCAGGAGCCATTTACCTAATATATAAAGCGTTTATGTGATTCTTTTTCTAAAGAGTGTGACATTTTAAGGTCATGCTCTTTCTTTTGATTCTTGGTAATTGTTAAATGTAAAATATGGAATACTGTACGTGGTGGGTTAAAAACGGAAATAGAAAAACAGAAGGAGGCAGAAACGAATGTTTGATTATACGGTAGTTACAGATAAAAATATGGATGAGGCCATTCAAGCTTTGGAGGAAAACCTAAAGACAGAAAAGTTTGGTGTTTTGTGGAAGTTTGATATCAAGGAAAAGCTTCAGGAAAAAGGGCTGGAGTTCGATAAAGAATTTAAGGTGCTGGAGGTGTGCAACCCACACGAGGCGCAAAGAGTGTTAACTGATAATGAAATGGCTGGATATTTTTTGCCGTGTAAAATTGTTGTTTATGAAAGCCAAGGAAAAACAAAAATTGGCATGCCTAAACCAACAGCACTTATTAGTCTTTTACAAGATGATAAGATGAAACAATTTGCAGGTGACATAGAAGATCGCTTAATAAATTGCATAAAGAACAGTATTTAAATTGGATGACAAAAAGAGCCTCGATCAACGAGGCTTCCTATTTCCAATACAAATAAAATCATTGACACAATACCCTTGTGGGTATAACATAAAAGGATGTCAGTGCTGTTCTTGAATTGGAGGGTCTAAATGAAATTTTTGATTTTACCTATACTAGTATTTATCTATATTGTGTATAAAAGATATTTCCCGGTATTTGGTGTTTCATCGGGTCATTTAAAGGATCTTCAGTTAGATGAAGTTTCTTTACTAGATGTCAGAGACTATAATGAATCTGATAAAAATCAAATCAAAGGAGCAACAAATATCCCCATAGCTTACCTTGAACGACATTTTAATGAAATTCCCAAAAGGCAGATTTACTTAGTAGCTTCCAATTTTCTTGAAAAAAATATGGGAATACGTTTTTTAAGGAAAAAGGGTTTTAAGGTTGTAAACTATACCATTGTTAAACCAAACAAATTTATTTTAAAGAAAAACACAATAGAAAAATGCTGTTAAATTAATTTTAATGAGAAAGAGTAGATCTTCATATTTTTTTATAAATCCAAATACCCATATAGGTATAAAATATTAGGAGGTTTCCATGCAATATTTAAATTACATCATCATTGCTTTATTTATAATCTTTATCATTAAACGGTTCCTGCCAATAAAAGGTGTTACGCATATTACAACTGCGGAGTTAAATTCAATCTTAAATGATAATAACAAACAGTTTGTTGATGTCCGAACACCAGGAGAGTTTAAAGGAAACCATATCAAAGGCTTCAAAAATATTCCCCTCCACCAACTAGCACAGAAAGCTGAGAAAGAACTGTCGAAAGAAAAAGAAGTGGTTGTGATCTGTCAAAGTGGCATGAGAAGCCAAAAAGCAAGTAAACAATTAAAAAATTTGGGTTATAAAGTAACTAATGTTAGAGGCGGTATGAGTGCTTGGCATTAACAATAAAGGCTTCCGATTAGAGGTCACTTTCCTAAAAAGGAGGACATCATGGATATCAGTTTACTCATTACGCTTTTCCTAATTGGCTTCGTCGGCTCTTTTATATCAGGGATGTTGGGAATAGGCGGCGCCATTATCAATTTCCCGATGTTGTTGTATATTCCTGCTCTATTGGGTGTTGGCCATTTTTCAGCACACGAGGTATCCGGAATTACAGCCATCCAAGTCTTCTTCGCCACAATTGGCGGTGTAATGGCTTACCGCAAGGGTGGATTTTTGAATAAAACATTGATCGCTTATATGGGCATTAGTATTTTACTAGGAAGTTTTATTGGGGGATTCAGTTCCACTCATATGCCGGAAAGCGGAATCAACATCGTATATGGTATTTTAGCGTTAATTGCCGTGATTATGATGTTTGTACCTAAGAAGGGCGTAGATGATATTCCGCTAGATCAAGTGAATTTTAACAAATGGCTTGCTGCTTTGTTTGCTTTCATTGTAGGAATTGGCGCTGGTATTGTCGGTGCAGGAGGGGCATTTTTATTGGTGCCGATTATGCTTACCGTGCTAAAAATACCAACGAGAATGACGATCGCCTCATCTTTGGCCATTACACTTATTTCATCAATCGGTGCAGTCACCGGAAAAATATCTACGGGACAAGTGCCAATTATACCTTCAATCATCATGGTAGCAGCCAGTCTCTTTGCCTCTCCAATAGGGGCAAATGCCGGAAAAAGAGTGAATACTAAGGTTTTGCAGGTAATCATGGGGGTTTTAATCCTGGCCACTGCAGTGAAGACGTGGATGGAAATTTTATGATAAAAAGGGCTTATTAAGCCCTTTTTATATACCCCTTATAGTATAATAAGTAAAAGCTATAAAAAGGAGGGCGCTATGCAAGTAATACAAATTGGTTCACTAGCTATTTCGGTAAAATGGCTACTTCTCGGGGTTGGTTTACTGATTGGCCTCTTCGTCATCAAATTTTGGGTAAGCAAAACACATGAAGCGGAGTTACATAAGAGGGTATTTGATTTGTTGGTAAATACACTTATTTTAGGATTTTTTATTTGGAAGGGAAGTCTAATCATTCTCGAACCATCGATTGTGATGAAAAGTCCATTATCCTTGTTATATTTTACTGGAGGAAGCAAGGGTCTGATTCTTGCCATGATTGGGTCCCTTATCTATTTCGTTTTCAAAGGACGAAAAATAAATATTCCCAATCCGCTTATCAAAAAAATCCTAGCAGTAACTGCTTTATCAGGGCTGATTGGATGGACAATGTATGATTTTGCTTTCTCACGAACCAAGCTTGATAAAACTGTACAAGAAGGGCAGACAGTGCACCAAAATTCTGATGAAATTGGAATAAAAGAAGGAAATAAAGCTCCCAATTTCCAATTGGAGAATATAGAGGGGCAACAAGTTCAACTGTCTGACTTTAAAGGGAAAAAGGTAATCTTAAATCTATGGGCAACCTGGTGTCCGCCATGTAAAGCGGAAATGCCTCATATGAAAGATTTCTATCAGGAACAAAAAGGGAAAGATGTTGAAATTGTTGCTGTAAATCTAACCACATCAGAGAAGAATCCAGATAGGGTAGAACAGTTCGTGAAGGATTACGGCTTAACCTTTCCTGTCTTACTTGATGAAAGCGGAGAAATAGCTGACGTATATCATGCCATTACGATTCCAACAAGTTATTTCATCGATACAAATGGGATCATTCATAAAAGAATAGTTGGTCCAATGGATAAAGAGATGATGACAGATTTGATTAATGGCATGAAATAAATACTAGGCTATTGAAAATAAAAGCACATTCTAAGCGGGAGCCTTCTTCTTAGAACGTGCTTTTTTAAATTAATTGTTAATCATACAATTAGTACTTGATTCTTTTTTCATTTGAGTTACGCAATCTTTATGCATTTCTTTTAATTGTTTTTCACTTAGCTGCGGGTGTTTTTCCTGCATCATCGGGAGCATTTCTTTGAAATCTCCCACCTTGCATGCAATCTGGTCACTGGCCGCTAAAACGCCAGTTCCTAATCCCAGTAACAAAATGATGGTAAGAGCACTTGTGGCTATTTTTTTCATTTCATTTTCCTCCTTAGCAGTATATTAATTTCTACAATTCTATTTTATAACGGTTTTTATTATACGGAGCGGGGTAATTTTGACAAGTTAGTAAACTTTAGAAAAGTAAACACATTATCGTCAAATTTTTAAGCATTTTATTACTTTCTAACACCGCGATAGGTTAAAATAAAAAGGTGATTATGAAACAGGAGGAAATGAACATGAACATCACAGACCAAGCTCGTGATCTGTTAAAACAAGTGTTCAAGGAAGAGAATGCCAACAACATTCGTATCTTTTTTGAAGGCTATGGCTGAGGTGAGCCAAGAATTGGACTGGCTCTGGATGAGCCGGATGCAGACGATATAATCGTCACAATAAACGAAATCACAGTCGCAATCGACCCAATCATTGAACCTAATACAGAAGGCTTAACCATAGACCGAAGCGGAGATGGAAAAGGCATTTCTTTGATTGGCAATACGGGTGCATGCTGTTAGTAGAAAAGACCTATCTAGGTCTTTTTTGTTTTTATCGACATGAACTTATCAACTTAATGGAACAGAATGTTTAGGAGCTGGAGATAAGTTGATACACTGGAGTGAAGGGAGGAGAAATAAACGCGTATGGAGATCAATACGAAAGAAACATTTGCTAAGAAAATCCTTACAGCGGCAAATGGGTATTTGGATGTTGGGTTTACACATTCATTGAATCCATATAGTGGCTGCGCCTTTTCGTGCAGGTACTGTTATGTAAGGGAAATGCCTATGCAACGATTTAAAGGAATTCCATGGGGAGAATGGTTAGACATTAAAACAAATGCAGCGGAGAATTACCGGAATGAAATGATAAAAATTCGCAAGAATAACAAACCGGTGAATATTTTTATGTCTTCTGCAACAGATCCGTACCAGCCAATGGAACGAAAAGCAGGTATTACACGGGCCATACTGGAAGAAATGCTGGAAAACCCGCCTGATTTTCTTCAAATCCAAACACGGAGCCCACTCATCACAAGAGATATCGATTTATTGTTAAAATTAAAGGACAAATGTAATACCCTTGTTTCCATGACGATTGAAACAGATAGGGAAGATGTAAAGCAAATCTTTGCACCATATGCACCTGGAATTAAATTGCGGTTAAAAGCGTTAAAAGAAGTTCACGATGCCGGAATATCCACCCAAGCCTCGATTTCTCCCGTTTTGCCATTTACCCCGGATTTCCCAAAAGTTTTGGATAGCAGGGTGGATCATATTTGGATTGATACGCTTAGTATTGGTGATGGTTTGATGGGAAAGCGCTCGGCGAGGTTAGGAATGCCGGCTGTATTTGAAGAGCACGGATTATCAGATTGGTATCAAAAAAATTTACATGTAAGGGTCGAAAACTTTTTTAAAAAATATTTTCCTAGTGAAATGATAAGAGTTTCTAAAAGTGAAGCTTTCCTAAAATAAATAAGACCACCCATTTTACTGGGTGGTCTTATTGTATTATTGAACTACAGCTTTTTTGGAACCCATTGGCCAGAAATAGCCGATAATCGCACCAACCACTGCTGGTAATATCCATCCTAGACCAATACTATAAAGCGGTAAATATTCAATGTACGAAGCTTTAATAGCTTCGAATAAAGAAATGGTCGCTCCGGGTAAGCTTCCAACTAACGTGCTGTATCCATCGAAGAAACTCACACAAAAAGTAAGAAACATAGACGCTGCATATACACTTTGCTTATGTTTAAATAATGATGAGCTAAGCGTCAACAAAATCAGAACAATCGCCAAAGGATATAATAGCATTAATACTGGAACAGCGTATTGAATAATATTATTTAAGCCAAAATTGGCGATTATAAATGACACAAGACTTAGGATAAGTACGAACATTTTATAGCTTACTTTTGGAAAAACACTATTGAAAAATTCGCTACATGAGGTAATGAGCCCAATGCTTGTTTTTAAACATGCTAGAACAATAATAATAGCAAGGAGAATCGCACCGAATTCGCCAAAGTAATGATTGGCTACCTTAGCAAAGATTAATCCACCATTATCGAATGTACCGATGGCAGATATGCTTGATGCCCCCATATACGTAATGAGGCCATAAATCAGCATCATTAGTGCCATAGCGAAAATGCCTGATTTCCAAGTTGCTTTTGCAATTGTCTTCGTGTCGGTGATTCCTTGTCCTTTAATAGCATTGATGACAACAATACCAAATGCTAATGAAGCAAGGGCATCCATCGTGTTATAACCCTCTTTAAAACCAGTAATAAAGGCCAATTGGCTGTAATCACCCGTTGGTGCTCCAAATCGTCCCATAGGTTTGACGATTGCGATAATAATTAATAAAAATAAAAATACTAAAAATGCAGGTGTTAGATATTTTCCAATATAGTCAATAATTTTCGCAGGATTTAATGAGAAATAATAGACAATGGCAAAAAATACGAAACTAAAAAGCCCAAGATATAAGCTGGCGTGCTCTGGATTAATAAATGGTTCGAAACCGACTACGAAAGGTACTGTTGCTGTACGTGGAATCGCAAAAAAAGGTCCAATGGTTAAGTATAGAGCCATGGCGAAGACGACTCCAAATTTCGGGTGGACCCGACCTGCTAATTCACGAAGTCCATTACTTCCGGATAGCCCGAATGCCAAGATCCCCATAAATGGCAAACCAATTGCTGTTACAAGAAAACCAATTAAAGCTGGCCAAAAGTTAGTACCGGCAACCTGTCCCATCTGAATAGGGAAGATCAGGTTTCCTGCCCCAAAGAACATACCAAACAGCATTGTACCAATGACTGCGTATGTTGAAAATGATATTTTTTGATGCATGCATGTTGCTCCTTCTAGATGAATTTCATTTATTTTAACATCGTTTAGAATAATTGGCTATCATGGATTGATTGCTGGAGCAAGTTGGCATTAAAACGTTTGGACATCTAAATGACAAACATAGCTGAAATAGGGGAGGAGGACATGGAGATCGAGCCAAGTTTAATAATATTACTGAAATTCAGACAATCAGAGGAGGTTGAACAAGAAGGGAGGGAGGAATTGGCTCATGGAAACAATGCGCTTGAAATTAAGTAAATATAGGCAAAAACGGGAGAGAGGGAACTTGATTTCATTTAAGTTCCCTTTTTATTTTTTTCATCGGACTTATTTTAATGTTTTCAGCCATGCAGCCATTGCTGGTGCATCCTCTTTGGACACCAAGCCAGATGGCATACCTCCTCGGCCATGTTGGATGATGTCCTCGATTTCCTTATCCGATAAACGGGAACCCACTCCTTTTAAAGAAGGCCCAACTCCGCCTTGGTATTGATCCCCGTGACAGCCTGCACAGGTGTTCTTATAGATGGATTCACCGTCCACTTTGGATACCGTTCCTTTTCCTTCTTGGGCTTCATTCTTTGCAGGCGTTTCTTGTGCCTCTTCTTTCTGGTCTTGCACATTGCTGAGTACAAAAAATCCACCAATTCCTATCACTAGGATGGCTAGGGCAATCAAAACAGTGTTTTTCATAAAATCGCCTCCTAATTATCCTTTTTCGGTACAAGAAATAAAAATGATGTGCAAACTCAATCTAACCTGACAAACGAAAGGATTTTTGGTGCGACCACTTACCAAAATACCCTTTGATATAAGTATGAGCAGATAATTGGAAACTACGCATGAAAGAGGAAAACTGCATAGATTGCCTATGATTCAGAAAGAGCACCTATTAAAATGATATTGAAGGTGGATTTGTAAGGAACTGCATTAGAGTTTTATGTCCTTGAACACAACCAGTGGGGCACCAAGGAAACCATTCCAAGTCGACCTCTACATAATTACGTAAAATATAAATTTGACGAAATTATCCTAGGAAGTTAAAATATAGTAGAGGTGTTATTATGGTAAATCCAGCAAAACAGCAAAATTTCAAAAAGCTTCAGGCAATGCTTAATGAACTCCCTTGGTATGTTGAAGAATACATAAATCATAAATTACGAAAACTTTCTACTGCATCGTTGTTCAACTATTGTCACGACTATAAAATCTTCTTTAACTGGATGATTACTGAGCAATTATGGTCCGGCAGCATAAAAGAAATTCCATTGGAACGTCTTGAGAAAATGACAGTCATTGAAGTCGAAGGATTTTTAAATTTTCTTCATTACGAATTAAATAACAAAGAATTAACCGTTAACCGTAAATTATCTGCGTTGAAATCACTTTTTAATTACCTGCAAAACATCGCGGAAACACCGGATTTGGAACCCTATATTAATCGTAATGTCATGGCAAAAATAGAGTTTAACGAAGTTAAGGAAAGTTTGGAAACAAAGGCAAATAAAATGGAAGGTAAAATTCTGCTTGGGGATGAATATGAGCGATTTCGTCTCTTTGTCGCTCATGAATACGGAGAAATCAATAAAGAAAACAAAAAAATCTTCAATTTTCATCAATTAAATAAAGAACGTGATACCGCGATTGTATCGTTGATTTTAGGTTCTGGATTACGTCTTTCTGAGCTAATTGGTTTAGATCTTGAAGATATTGATTTCAGTAAGTATAGTGCACGAGTAATTCGCAAAGGAAATAAAGAACAATTTGTATATTTTAGCCAAACGGCCATGGATGATTTACAGGAATACCTGGCAATCAGGATTCCTAAATACCATGTTGATAAAAATATGAAAGCATTATTTGTGGCTGCTCCGATAGGTCCAAAAGGCAAAACAAGAAGGCTAACAGCACGTTCAGTAGAAAAATTAATTGAAAAATATGCAACTGCGTTCGGTAAACCATCATTATCAGTTCATAAATTACGGCATTCATTTGCAACCAGATATCATGCGGAAATCAATGATGTGCCAAAATTACGCCGGCAATTAGGTCATTCATCGATTCAAACTACGATGATTTATACGCATATTAAGAATGATGACTTAAAGATTGCTGTTGATAAGATGGATATGCCGAAGGAACAAATAGATTAAAATGATAAGAAGGCTGTATTAAATAGCAGCCTCCCCCTTGTTTTATTTTAATTTACCAGTTTACATAATATATTTATAGTAAATTATTTTTATGATATCTCAATTCCAGAGTATACTTAAGATAGTGAGACGAAACAAAATTTTTAGTTATTATTTTTTCAGTAATTAATTTATTGATAAAAGATTCTTTGAATACGTACATTTACTCATATTTCTCTCCTGATTCGCAGCAGAAGTTAATAATTTGCAGCTAAATCACTTTAGCCCCCTAATAAATAATAAATTTGCGATAAAATTAACTTTATGTTTGAACTTATATTTTTGCTTATTGGTTTGCCTCTTCCCTAAAAATATCTAGCTAGTTTCATCTAAAAAACCAACAATTGTATAATTGTTGAGATCTTGCTTACCCATCAGCGATTTGAAAAATGCCCCCCTCCTCCCTCTTTGTGATAAACAATTGCAGGTTCTATAAATAGGTAGAAATCCTCAATTATTACAGAAAGCTGCTATTCTTCGGTAAAAGCAAATTCTTCAAAAAAATAATGTATACTTAAAACATTCAAAAAAAATATATTTATTGGGGATGATCCTGTGTTTAATCGCATTCTTGTAGCAATAGACGGTTCTAAAATGAGTGAAAAAGCATTACAAACTGCTTTAAAATTTGCTAAGGAAAGATATTCTAAAATTGGTGTTATCCACGTGGAGAAAAATGTGCAAATTGTCGATGGGATGCCAATAAAAACAATTGATAATATTTATGCTGCCCAAGAGACCAAGGGTCATGTTCTATTAAAACAAGCGGTTACTCTTGCAGAAGAAGAAGGTATTGAAATCGAAGTCCATTTTGTAATGGGGGAACCAGCTATTCAAATTGTCAAAAAGGCTGATGAATTTAACTATCAGCTGATTGTCATAGGAAGCAGAGGGTTGGGAAATATTAAAGGGTTAATGCTGGGAAGCGTCAGCCAGAAAGTTTCCCAGCTAGCGCATTGCCCTGTTTTAATTATTAAATAGTATAAAAAATGCTGCACAAAAACCGTCTTGTGCCAACAGTTCTTGATGATTCCCTCTGGTCTATTCCTGCTTCCCCCTCTGCCTACCCCCCTTTTAATAAGGGATAATAACGGGAGTCAGCTATCAAGTTATGTGGAAATTTAATAGAGCAATTAAATAAAAAAGAGCTGCCCCTAAAAGTTCACTTTTGGGACAGCCTCTTTTGGTTTTATTAAGCTTTACGAACGTTTGATGCTTGTGGTCCGCGGTTACCTTGCTCAACGTCAAAAGTAACTGATTGACCTTCATCTAATGTTTTGAAGCCTTCGCCTTGAATCGCTGAGAAATGTACGAATACGTCTTCTCCACCTTCACGTTCGATGAATCCGAAGCCTTTTTCGCCATTAAACCATTTTACTTTACCTTTTTCCATTGTGTTGCCTCCTAGTGTGTAAATACACACAATGTAATACTATCCTTGCTCTCAGTGATGATCAAGACGAAAAGTTCAAACTTATACCAATCATTTACACCGAACAAAAATAATTCTTTTTAATTATCGCATTCTTTGTAAAAAATTGCAAGAAGGCGAAAAATTTATCATATTGTTAGACTGTTTGAACTGACTATTTCTTTAATATAATCATTGCGGTGTATTTTGTATCTGGATAAACCCCATATTCTGTATGTGTGCTTACAGCAAGAGGAACAGAATTGTATTTAACATCTATCAGCTTACCTTCCTCTAATGTACCAAGAAAATCATTAACAACCCGTATAAGTTCTGCAAAGTCAGTACTTTGAAAACCTTTTGCCTCGTACATTTGTTCTACCTCCCTTTAAAGAAATTTCTACAATATACTTTAATCAGCATAAGAAAAAATCCCTTTTAAACAAAAGGGGTTTCTTATAGATTAGGCGTAAAAGTTAAACTTTGAAATAAAGCATTTATCCTACCTTGTTATTTATTAAATCTATTGCTTGATTTTCAGTTATACCTCTAATTAAACCAAGTTCACTGATAAAAATCCTTCGTGCACTCTCCAGCATCTGCTTTTCGCTTGAATTAAGCGATTTATTTTTGTTTATTCTCATTAAGTCCCGTACAACTTCTGCGCCTTCTTGGATATTACCTGATTTAAGTTTTTCCAAATTAATTTTGTATCTTTCTTTCATCGAAAGGGTTGTATCGGTTACACCATGATAAAAAATGTCCAATACGTTTTCAAGTGTAATCAAATCGGTAGCTAAACGAATTCTTGATTTTTCTACTTTTGCGATAGGGATCATGACTTGCATTTTATTGATTCGCATATTTATTATATAATACTGCTGTTTTTCACCTTGAATTTCCTTTACTTCTATTGCTTCAATAACTCCTGCTCCCTGCATTGGATAAACGATGCAATCACCAACTTGAAACAACTAACCACCTCCAAATTAAGTACATCTTAAGTATACCATACGAATTCAAAATAACAAAATTTTTAATTATATCATCTATTTTTAGTCACTGTCAACACTTTTCCCCTGATCTGTTAGTAAAAAAAACAATGGACTTGATGCCCATTGTTCGTTGTTTAGTATTTTGAATTAATGATTATTTTCCATTTCTATAATCAAATTTTCAATTTGTTCTTGTGAAAGCTTTTCACGTTCAATTTCAACATCGTTACCGTAGCCAATCAAAACTAGATCATCATGATTTGATAATGGTTTTCTTCCTCTTGGAACAGATTCTGTGTATTTTTTCCATTCACCATTAATCTTAGCGAGTGATACATCGCCTCTTTTCATCATCAAGCCATCTATACTTTTCGGCATCTTTAAACCTTTAATAAATTGTTTTTTTGAGAAATAAAAATCTTCTTCCATTTTTTCATCTCCTTAGTGTTAATAGTATATGTCAATTACGCCATAAACCATTTATGAATATTTATCTTTTCCGCGTTTACCTCCCATTGAAATAAGCTACAAAAGTTTCAATCCATTTGCCGACAATAAATAGATTGCCGGCTATTTCAATCTAATTGCACAAAAAAAGCGCTAAGGGCTGCTTCACTAGGAAAGCAGTTCTTAGCGCTTTTTTGTAAATTTATCCTGCATTTTTCATACGTCCACCAGAAAACTGACTATTATATAAATCAGCATAGAACCCGTCTTTCTCCAACAATTCCTGATGATTTCCCTTTTCAATGACTCGGCCATTGTTCATGACTAGAATAATATCTGCGTCTCGGATCGTTGATAGTCGGTGGGCTATGATAAAGCTTGTGCGTCCCTTCATCAGATGATCCATCGCCTTTTGAATCTGGACTTCGG
The DNA here is from genome assembly GCF_018343545.2 of Neobacillus citreus. Lineage (GTDB taxonomy): Bacteria > Bacillota > Bacilli > Bacillales > Cytobacillaceae > Neobacillus > Neobacillus citreus. Next base: position 22,609 of record NZ_JAGYPE020000010.1, read on the forward strand.
TCCGTGTATCAACGCTGCTTGTAGCCTCGTCAAGGATTAACATCGCCGGATCTGCAAGAATCGCCCTAGCAATCGTTAATAGCTGCTTTTGCCCCTGAGAAATATTCGAAGCTTCCTCATTTAAGATGGTATCATAGCCGTCAGGCAATGTGCGGATAAAGTGGTCTGCATTAGCAGCTTGTGCAGCAGCAACAATTTCCTCTTCTGTTGCTCCATCCCTTCCATATGCGATGTTGTCACGAATTGTGCTGTTAAAGAGCCATGTATCCTGCAGCACCATTCCAAATAAGCCGCGCAGGTGCTCTCTCTTCATATCCCGTGTATCGATTCCATCAATCAAAATTTTACCGGAATTGATTTCGTAAAAACGCATTAATAGATTAATTAGTGTTGTTTTACCCGCTCCGGTCGGACCAACGATGGCAACCTTTTGCCCAGGTCTTACTTCAATGTTCATATCCTCGATTAATAATTCATTTTCTTTATATCCGAAAGAAACATCCTCGAATTTCACCTCGCCTTTTGGATCAGCTAGCTTTTTTGCTGTGGCAGTTTCCGGAATCTCCTCTGTTTCATCAAGGATTTCAAACACCCGCTCTGCACTGGCCGCCGTTGACTGAATCACGTTGGCAATCATCGCGGTCTGGGTAATCGGTTGGGAAAATTGTCTGGCATATTGGATAAATGCCTGAATATCGCCAATCTCAATCGCTTTTTTTGTGACCAATATTCCGCCTGCCACAGATACAAGTACATAACCGATGTTATTGATAAACGACATGAATGGCATAATCAACCCAGACATAAATTGCGCCCTCCAGCCAGCTTGATAAAGTCTTTCATTGATTTCTTCAAATTGATCCATAGACTTTTGCTCGCGGCCAAATACTTTAATAATCTTATGGCCGGTATACATTTCTTCAACATGTCCGTTTAGCTGGCCAAGCGCCTTTTGCTGTCCCTTGAAATAGGCTTGTGAACGTTTGGCAATATTTGCTGTCGCAATAAAACTAAGCGGCAGTGTCACCACCACGATCAATGTCATTAGCGGACTAATCGAAAGCATCATCACAATTACACCAATTAAGGTAACCACTGAGGTAATCAGCTGGGTTAAGCTTTGCTGCAAGGTGGTGCTGATGTTATCGACATCATTTACTGCCCGGCTAAGGATTTCACCATGGGTGCGTGCATCAAAATATTTTAATGGCAGTCGGTTTAGCTTTTCTTCTACTTCTTTACGAAGCTGGTAAACTGTTTTTTGTGCCACTCCCGCCATAATATATTGCTGAATGTATGCAAAAACAGCACTTAAAATATAGAGCCCAATTAATAATAAAATGATATGCCCGATGTATTCAAAATCAATTTTTGCACCAGGTACACCTCTAAACTTCATCATTAAGCCTTCAAACAACTTGGTTGTCGCTTTCCCCATGATTTTTGGACTGACTATGGCAAAAATAGTACTGATGATGGCCGTGATGAGAACCGCTATAAGCTGCATTTTATATGGCATTAAATAGGTAATTAACCGCTTCAGTGTTCCTTTAAAATCCTTTGCTTTTTGAACTGGGGCACCCATTCCCATAGGACCAAATCCGCCGCCTGGTCCCCGAGGACCCGGTCCTTGTTGAGGTCTATGATTCTGTGAATCTTTACTCATGCAATTTCCTCCTCAGAAAGCTGAGACATGACAATTTCACGATAAACTTTGCTGGTTTCCATCAACTCTTTATGTTTACCAATTCCAGCAATCTCGCCATTATCAAGGACGATAATCTGGTCCGCATCGATGATGGTGCTGACGCGCTGGGCAACAATTAATACTGTAGATTGCTGGGTTTGTTCTTTTAATGCCGCCCGAAGCATGGCATCTGTTTTAAAATCTAAAGCGGAAAAGCTGTCATCAAAAATAAAGATTTCCGGTCTTCGGACAAGCGCACGTGCAATGGATAAACGCTGTTTCTGCCCGCCCGAAACATTTGTTCCTCCTTGGGCAATCAGCGTGTTGTAGCCTTCAGGCATTTCGTTAATAAACTCTGCCGCTTGGGCAATTTCAGCGGCATGCCGCACTTCTTCATCCGATGCCTCTTCTTTGCCGTATAGTATATTTTCCGAAATAGTTCCAGTAAAAAGAACGGCTTGCTGCGGGACAAAGCCAATTTTTTTGCGAAGTAATTCCTGAGTCATTTCTCGTACATCTGTTCCATCAACCAACACTTTGCCGCTGCCGGCGTCATAAAAGCGAGGAATCAAATTGATAAGCGTTGATTTACCTGAGCCGGTTCCGCCGATAATCGCGGTGATTTCACCTGGCCTCATTTTAAAAGAAATATTCGAAATAGCAGGCATTTCAGCTCCTGGATAGGAAAAGCTGACATTTTGAAATTCAACCTCCCCATTGCTGCTTACTGGGAGACGGGGAGTTGAGGGATTTTTAATATCAGCCGTTGTATCTAGCACCTCAATAATTCTTACTGCTGATACAGAAGCTCTTGGAATCATCACAAACATCATCGATAACATCAGGAAGGAGAACATGATTTGCATCGCGTATTGGATAAAGGCCATCATGTCTCCCACTTCCATGTGCCCATTACTGATGCGGATGCCGCCAAACCAGATAATCGCTACTGTAGTCAGGTTTAGGATAATCATCATCGTCGGCATCATGACGGCCATCAGTTTATTGACCTTTATCGCGGTTTGGGTAAGATCCCAGCTGGCTTCGTCAAATCGCTTCTTCTCATGCTCGATTCGGTTAAAGGAACGAATCACACGAATTCCAGTTAAATTTTCCCGTAAAACGCGGTTTAGGTTATCTAGTTTTACCTGCATCGCTTTAAATAATGGAATGGCATTTCTTTGTACAATTAAGATAATGATAATTAATATGGGAATCGCCACAGCGAGAACTAAAGAAAGTTTGGTGTCTTTGGATAAAGCCATGATGATTCCGCCGATGCACATCATTGGAGCCATGACCATCATTCGGAGCATCATGATTAACACCTGCTGTATTTGCGTAATATCGTTTGTTGTTCTCGTGATGAGTGATGCTGTTCCAAATTGATCAAATTCCTGTAAGGAAAAATCGCCGACATGGGAAAAGATTTTACTTCGCAATAATTTTCCGAAACCTGAAGCGGCTTTGGCGGAAAAAAAGCTGGCACTGACAGAGCAAATCATGCCGCCTGCCGCGACGAGGAGCATGAACCCGCCAATTTTCCAAATATAATGTGTATCGCCGGTTACTACTCCCTTATCAACGATATCGGCCATTAATGTCGGCAGATACAGTTCAGACAAGGATTGCAGAAGCACTAATACCAAAACAAACATAACAGGGAACTGAAATGGTTTTAGGAATTTTGCTAATTTAAGCATTTTGGACATCTCCATTCCTTATTGACGATAGGTTTGCTCGAAATAGTTAAAAACTTTATTGAGAAGCTCAGCAAGCTTCTCACTGTCGTCCTCCCCTAAATAATCAATTAAACCTGCAAAGGTTTCGGTAAAAGCTTTTTTAGCCTCGTTAGTTACTTCGATGCCTCTATCTGTAAGGTGAATATTGACAGCGCGCCTATCAGTCGGATCAATGTTCCGTTCAACAAGACTGTCCTTTTCTAGCTTGTTAATAATCTGTGTGACAGTTGGCGATGTAACCCTAAGAATACTGCTAATCTCAGAAACCTTCATATCCGGTTTCTCCTCGTTTGTTTCATGCCTTATTGCCATAAGAACCTTGATTTCACTGGGATTATAACCGGCTATTTGCCGATCATGCCATCCGGACTTTCGAAACTGTGAAAATGCCCTCAGAAGTTTTTGCGTGGTATTTGCATTATAATCTGTCATTTTTTCCACCTCCTACAAAATAGATAGGTTACTAATTTATTTACCAACCTAAGTATAATTCGTATACAATTTTTCGGTCAATCAAAAAACACAGGGGTTTCCTGTGTTTTTATCCTAAACCTCTTCTTTTTTTACTTCTACCTTAACTAATTTCCATTTTCCATCTGAGTAGGACCAGATAGACTCCACAAATGCAATGGTATCTGCATTCGCAATTCCGGTAACTCTTTGAATACCTTTTAACCCCAATTTTCCCCCATCTAATTGGATAGGTTCAAGACTGTTAAAAGGATTCACCATTAATTCGGTTGGTTCATTCAGTTTTCCTTTTCGATAAAGCCCCATTTTTTTATAATAATCCTTTCGATCTCTTAGGTCGAAAAGATAGGATTTACCTGTAGCGATAATTTTGATTTCTGCTTTATAGCCATCTAAAAAATGAGTTTCCATATCAAGAGGCTCAGAGGCTGTTAGATCTTTTTTTTGAAAATCTTTAAGCGTAAATAAAAATGTATCGACGATACCGCCGCTGCCGCCAGTATATACAGTGGCAAATACATCCTTAACACCATCATGATTAATATCCGCCAGCTGCAGTGCTGCTTTTGCTCCACTTTCCAATGGAATTGTCGTATTTTTCCCATTTGAAGTATTTATTTCGATGAAAATTTCTTTTAGGTAACTATTTTCATCATCCTGGTAGGGTTCCCCCTTTAATTGGATAACCTCGTTTTTTCCATCACCTGTGATATCTTCTTCCTCTTTCGATATCGTAATCACTTTTGCTTTTTCTTCAATGGCATAAACAACTGTAATGGCAGAAAGCGAAACCATAAAAAAAGCAAAAACAGCTAAAAGCGTTTCTTTTTTCATTTTAATCCCTCCCCATACTGATTATTAGTTAGTATGCCCAAGAATGGAAAAAAGATGAAAAAAGGAACCCTCTTTTTTAAGAGGGTCCTTATGAAAATCTTATTCAGCTGGGATTTCTTTACCTTCGACCTTCCAAACTCTTGTCACCTTTCCATTTACTCCTTCATCTAGAATGAAAGAGCCATTGGAGTAGCGGTCACTAAATTTTATGTCTGAAGTTTTTATTGTCTCAATATAGCCTTTTTCTGTCAGTATAAATATTTCATCCTGATCCTTAGCAGCAACATAGCCCATTATTCGGTGAGGATTGGCTTTTAGTTCACGAAGAATCACAACGCCCCTTTTTGCTCGGGATGCTTTATCAAATTCACGTAGTTTCATTCGTTTCAATGCACCGCGCTGGGTGGCCACGACAATGGATTCGGTACTGTTTGGATCAAGCACCTGACCGCCAACCACGTAATCGCCATCTTTCAGATTTATTCCTTTCACCCCGGCGGCCCGCTGTCCAACAATGCTTACTTCTTCCTCGTCAAACCATAAGGCATAACCTAAATGTGATACCAGGAATATTTCCTTTGTACCATCTGTTAAATGGACATCAATTACCTGATCATTATCTTTCAGATTCACGCCCACCAGCGGTTTGGAATAGCGCTGGGCATGATATTGCTTTAGTTCGGTTTTCTTAACCATACCGTTTCTGGTGATAAAGACAAGGAACGCGTTTGTCTCAAAATCCTTTACTGGTATGGCTTGGACAATATCTTCATCGCGGTCAATTGGAATAATGTTCGCGATGTGCTGACCCATGTCCTTCCAGCGGATATCAGGAAGTTCATGAACTGGGCAATATAAGTAATTCCCTTTATTCGTGAATAGGAGCAGAACATCCTGGGTATTCATATCAAGCTGAGCTAAGATTCGGTCTGATTCCTTCATGGCAAAATCCTGACCGTTGGAAGCGGCATAAGAACGCTGGCTTGTCCGTTTGACATAGCCATGTTCAGTAACCGTCACAATGACATCTTCACTCGGCACCATAACTTCTAGGTTGATTTTCAGCTCTTGAATTTCTGCTTCAATTTTCGAACGGCGTTCATCAGCAAAGCGTTTTTTCACTTCTTTTAACTCTTTTTTAATAACGGAAAGAAGCTTTTTCTCGCTTTCTAATATGCTAGTCAGTTCTTCGATTTTTTTGGCCAATTCTTCTGCTTCATTTCTTAAAGCCGTAATGTCGGTATTTGTTAAGCGATAAAGCTGTAAAGAGACAATTGCTTCTGACTGAAGCTCTGTGAACGCGTATTTCGCAATTAAGTTATCTTTTGCATCACGCTTATCTTTTGATGCCCGAATCGTAGCGATCACTTCATCAAGTATGGATAAGGCCTTCATTAAGCCTTCAACAATATGCTGACGGTCTCTTGCTTTGTTTAAATCAAATGTTGTTCTTCTTGTCACGACTTCTTTTTGATGTTGAATATAGGCGTCCAGCAGTTCGCGAAGCCCCATTTGTTTTGGCCGTCTATTATGGATGGCGACCATGTTAAAGCTGTAGGAAATTTGCAGGTCGCTGTTTTTATATAAATAGTTCAAAACTCCTGCTGCATCGGCATCTTTTTTAAGTTCTATGACGATTCTAAGGCCGGTTCGGTCTGTTTCATCACGAACTTCTGAGATTCCTTCGACTTTCCGGTCGAGGCGGAATTCATCGATTTTTTTCACGAGATTGGCTTTATTGATCTCGTATGGAATTTCTGTGACTACGATTTGCTGTCGGCCGCCGCGGACATCTTCAATTTCCGCTTTCCCGCGAACGATGGTTTTTCCTTTACCAGTTTCATAAGCTTTTTTAATCCCGTCGATCCCTTGGATAATTCCGCCGGTTGGAAAATCCGGTCCTTTTATTACTGTCATTAATTCATCGACCGTGATGGCTGGGTTATCCATTTGCATGATGACACCGTCAATGACCTCACCCAGGTGGTGCGGCGGAATATCAGTCGCATAACCGGCTGAAATCCCTGTTGATCCGTTTACGAGCAGGTTCGGGAACGCTGCCGGCAAAACGGTTGGTTCCTTAGATGTATCATCAAAGTTAGGAATCAAATCAACAGTATCTTTTTCGATATCACGCAATAGTTCAGCAGCAATTGCCGAAAGCCGCGCCTCAGTATAACGCATCGCTGCCGGTGGATCCCCGTCAACACTACCGTTATTTCCATGCATTTCTACCAGGACATTTCGAACCTTCCAGTCCTGGCTCATCCGCACCATCGCTTCATAAACAGACGAATCGCCATGAGGGTGGTAGTTACCAATAACATTACCAACGGTTTTGGCGGCTTTCCGGAAGCCTTTGTCATGGGTATTGCCCTCGACATGCATGGCATATAAAATTCTTCTCTGAACCGGCTTTAAACCGTCTCTAGCATCTGGCAAAGCGCGGTCCTGAATAATGTATTTACTATAGCGGCCAAAACGGTCGCCAAGGACGTCCTCTAGAGGTAAGTCGCGGAATTTTTCACTTGCACTCATCCTTCAACCCCCTCATCTGCAACAGAGATATTTTCATTTTCTAAAATCGTATCGTCTTCTTCCAATCCGAACGCGACGTTACTTTCAATCCATTTGCGGCGCGGTTCAACTTTATCGCCCATTAGCGTGGTGATCCGGCGTTCTGCACGAGCAGCATCGTCAATTTTCACACGAATCAGGGTCCTAGTTTCTGGGTCCATCGTTGTTTCCCAAAGCTGGTCGGCATTCATTTCGCCAAGACCTTTATAACGCTGAATAATATAACCTCTGCCAACCTTTTTGATGGCTGTCTGCAGTTCATCTTCATTCCAGGCATACTCGATGATTTCTTTCTTGCCTGTGCCGCGGCTGACTTTAAAGAGCGGCGGAAGGGCGATGAACACTCGGCCCGCTTCTACAAGCGGCTTCATATAGCGGTAAAAGAACGTCAGCAAAAGAACCTGGATATGCGCTCCGTCCGTATCAGCGTCTGTCATAATAATGATTTTGTCGTAGTTGATATCTTCAATATTGAAATCAGAACCGACTCCGCCGCCAATAGCATAAATAATCGTGTTAATCTCTTCATTCTTAAAAATGTCGGAAAGCTTGGCCTTTTCTGTGTTAATAACCTTACCTCTTAACGGCAATACAGCCTGGAAACGGCGGTCGCGGCCTTGCTTTGCTGATCCCCCGGCGGAATCACCCTCCACCAAGTAGAGTTCATTTTTTTGCGGGTTGCGTGATTGGGCAGGTGTCAATTTCCCTGACAATACTGTTTCAGTGCGCTTGCGCTTTTTCCCGCTTCGGGCATCTTCACGCGCTTTTCTGGCCGCTTCCCGTGCCTGATAGGCTTTAATCGACTTTTTAACAAGCAGGGAACTGATGTCCGGATTTTCTTCCAAAAAGTAAGAAAGATGCTCGGAAACAACAGAATCAACAGCCGACCGTGCTTCGCTTGTCCCTAATTTCCCTTTTGTCTGACCCTCAAATTGCAATAGCTCTTCAGGGATACGAACGGAAACAATCGCGGATAATCCTTCACGAATATCGGCACCATCAAGATTTTTATCCTTTTCCTTCAGCAAACCAACCTTGCGCGCATAATCGTTGAATACCCTCGTCATCGCTGTTTTAGCACCAACCTCGTGGGTACCGCCATCCTTTGTGCGGACATTGTTGACGAATGACAGAACATTTTCAGAATAGCCATCATTAAATTGGAAGGCGAAATCGACTTCAATGCCATTATGCGTGCCTTCAAAGCTGAATACAGGATGAAGAGAATCCTTCTCCTCGTTTAAATAGGCAACAAAAGCCTCTATTCCATTTTCGTAATGGAAAACCTCATGAAGATTGTTTCGATCATCGATGATTTCTATTTTTAAGCCTTTTAATAAAAAGGCAGATTCTCGTAATCGTTCACCCAATGTTTCAAAATTATAAGTGGTAGTCGAAAAGATTGTGGTGTCAGGCTTAAAATGGATCGTTGTTCCGCTTTGGTTGGTTTTGCCGATCTTTTCGAGTGTTGTAACAGGCTTACCGCCATTCTCAAAACGCTGTTCATAAACAAAGCCGTCTCTCTTAATGGTTACGATTAACCATTCTGACAATGCATTAACGACAGAAGCACCAACACCGTGTAAACCGCCGCTTGTTTTATATCCGCCTTGGCCGAATTTTCCCCCGGCATGCAGTACTGTTAAGATTACCTCCGGTGTCGGTTTCCCCATTTTATGCATACCCGTCGGCATCCCGCGGCCTTTATCGACGACACTGATCGAATTATCTTTGTGTATTTTGACAATGATGTGTTCACCGAAGCCTGCAAGCGCTTCATCGACAGCGTTATCGACAATCTCATAGACGAGATGATGCAGTCCTCGTGAATCGGTGCTGCCAATGTACATTCCAGGACGCTTTCTGACTGCTTCTAGTCCCTCTAGTACCTGTATGGCATCATCATTGTATTCAAAAGCTTGTTGATTTCTTGCCACTAAAAATACCCCTTTCATCCCTACAAAAAGAAAACAATTCTAAAAACACATTCCTGCTATCTATAAAAAATGTATTTTTCTTTCCGTAAACAATAATAGAACAAACGTTTCATTACTTAATTTTACCATAAGTTCATTTGGCGTCTATGCTTTATTTTAGCGATTTATTTCGATTTAGCAAATAAGTAATTTTAAACAATCGTCTTTCGAACGGTTAATTCCCCTATATTTTGGACAGAAAAAATAAAAAGCTGCCAGTATCGTTAGCAGCTTTTTTTCATGTTATCTTGATCTTGTTAAAGCATGGATAACCTTAATGCAGCGGTCCATAATGACGGTGTAGCCCTTTTCCTTTAAAAATTGATAGGCTTCTTCATTCTCGAGTCCTTGCTGGGCCCAAAATACGTCGGCATCGATTTCAACAAATTCCTTTGCCACATCGAATAATTGTTCGGAGCGGCGGAAAACATTGACAATATCTACATGGCCCTCAATATCCTTTAATGATTTTACAGCCTTTACACCGAGCACCTCATCGATTGTCGGGTTTACGGGGATGATCTCGTATCCCGCCTTTTGCATGACCTCGGACACTTGATAAGAAGTCCTGTCAGGTTTATCGCTTAAACCTACCACAGCAATCCTTTTCGCTTTTTTTAATATAGCACCCATTTCTTCAAGGCTTGGATATTCTACTGCCATTACCTTCACTCCTACAAACTTTGTTTTTCTTATTGTATCTTAATTTACTATAATTATAAAGAAAACTCGCCGATTGGCGAGCCCCTAAGAGCAAAGACAGAGGCGTAGTTGCACTTATACTTTTTTATTAGATAAAATGGAAAAGCTTCCAACGAATCGGAAGCCAACTTAAATCGGGTTCAGTTCGGGTCTGACAGCGGAAGTAACCTTAGGGACCGAAATGGAAACACTGACCCCCTCACCATTATTTTCAATAGAAATATTGCCGCTCATATTTTCCAGCATGGTTTTAGACATATAAAGCCCAAGTCCAGTTCCATGTCTTCTCGATGTGAAATAAGGGTCAAATACCTTAGCGAGCAAGAAAGGTTCAATTCCCCCTGCGTTATCTTTAAATTCTGCCGTAATACACTTATCTGATTCGCAAATTTTTATGATAATTTTTCGGTTCTTTATGTCTTTCTCCACGAAAGAGTCCCTGGCATTCATTAAAAGACTTAGGACAATTTGACTAAAATCATTTGGGTACCCGTAAGCTATTTGCTGTCCCCTGTACATAAATTCCACTTGAATCCCGTGGTTTTTGAGACAAATTGAAAAGATTGACAACGCATCCTCAATGGCTTCACTGACAGAGAACAGATTTTTCTCAAGATTAGGCTTATAGAATTTCCGAAAATCATTAAATGTCCTCGACATATTTTCAAGCTGAATCATGCTTTCTCTCGTAAATCGATCGACGTATTGACCGTTTATTTCACCATATTCCAAGGCAGCTCTGATATCTTGGATTAACATTAATAAACTGTTTACAGGCTGGCGCCATTGGCCGCCGATGCCAGCAATCATTTCGCCCATCGCTGCCATTTTTGCTTGCTGGATTAAAATAAGATCTTTTTCCTTATTCTTGGCGATTTCCTCTTGTAACCGGTTTTCTAACATTTTGTTGATTGCTTCATATTTTTCCGCCAGCTCTTGATATTTTGTATTTTCCTTTTCATTCCTCATGTTTTTTCACCCCTTAGTGAACATGGTAGATATATAAAACCGACCAAGTGGATTAATATTGGCCGGTTATTCTTTATGTTTCTATATTTATTTTAGCTAAATTATAGAAAAACAGATACATACCTTCCAACGAATTAACAAATGGTTTGAAAATTCTCCATATTTCTGTAAAGAATTTGCCTTTAAATCTCCCTAATTTATTGGATAAAAAAACAAAAAACCGGCACATGCCGGTTATTCGTTTTTGGTGATATTTTTTTCTGGAAGGGTGTTAAGAGCAGTCCATGCCGTTTGGTCAGCGAAAAGTCTTGACCAGCTTCCGACTCCGGCTAATTGATATTTCACTGCCATCTCAGCCCGCTTCTTTAAGGACATTTCATCTTCAATCCAAATTTTATAATTAGCCTTCTCTGTTTCATCATAATATTCCGCATAATTTTGCCCGCTTTCCTCATCATAGGCAGGCTGCAATCCTCGTTCGGTCAGCCATGCCTTCACCTTCTCCATAGAAAGCGCCTGAGCAATGACCTCTTTCGTACCATCAGCTTTCATTTGTTCTTTCCATAGCCGGGCGTACAGTGGAACTCCTAATATAAGTTTCTCCTTCGGCACCTCCGTCAGCAGGTTTTGCAAATTGCGCTCAACCCAAGGAAGACTCGCCACACTGCCAGGGCCGGTAGCTGCGGTATGTTCATCATAGGCCATGATTATTAAATAATCCGCAATGTCGGCAAGCTTTGACCTTTCATAGAAAGAGGACCAATTGTTATTCTCACCGGCGGAAAATGTAATATCCATCGATACAGTTAAACCCGCTTCATGCAAATATGGGGCTGCCTCCCTTATTAATTGTGTAACCATTGGTCCGTCCTCAGGATTCACATTTTCGATATCAAAATTGATTCCCTGCAGCTGAAACATTTGGCTGAAATAAAGCAATTGCCGAATGATCTTCTGTCGGGTTTCAAAATCCTTAAAAGCTTTGTTTGTTAATACCGGGTCAAAGGAATTAGAAAACACTCCCCACACATGGAATCCCTTTGCCTGGGCCCACTTGCTATATTCCAATGATGCTAGGTTTTTGATGGAACCATCTTCTCCCGCCAATGAGAACCAAGTTGGAGAAACCACATTGATTCCAGCCATTTCAGGAATCGCAGCGGCATTTGGATTCTTTGTATAAACAGCTTCCCATGTCAAATGGATTGGCCCGGTTATTTTCGGCAGTTGAAATGATTTACTTTCACGGACAATCGAAATTTTCACGGATTCCTCTTTTTTCACATACTCTTTTTTGATATAGCCGCCGATACCGTTAGCCTTCCTGACAAGGTAAAAATCTTCCTTTTCTCCCTCGATTGAAACAGCTTCCTTTTGGTTCACTTCTGCAGTATAAGGGGATTGCCACGAAGCTTTTGTCCGAAGCCTGAGCTTTTCCCCGTTGATATCTTTATCTATAATTCTTCCAGTTTGATATGTTTCCCCGTCTTGCTGAATCCAAATGGCACCGGTTTGTGGAAGCCTATGATACTGAATCGGGTAAAAAGCAAGAATGGAGTCAAGAGCCAGATAGATATCGCCTTCCATCGATTTGATAGGCGAAAGCTGTAAAGAAACAGGCTTTTCGTTGACAAAATACGTTAACGAATCGGTCGGCATTTGCACGACTTTATCTTTAGTAGTAATAATGACGGATTTCGATTTTTCATCGTAGGTAATGGAGTGGTCCATACTTTCTTTTAAAAAATGGAATGGAACATATATATTGTTCCCTTCAATTAAAGCATTGCCTTGCTGTGCCCCTTTAAATAAAATAGGGCTGCTTCCGTTAAAATAGACCTTTTTCTCTTCTGATGCAAAAGGATAGAAAAATAAAAAAATTGAGGAAATAATCAGGAAAATGCTTCCTGCCAATCCTCCCAGCAGCCATTTTGGTGAAATTGGCTTACTTTTTTGATATTCTATTCGAGCCATAAATATTGTTCCTCCCCAGATACTATCGTACGGTATGACATATGAAATGGAAAGACATTTTTATAGGAGTTTTGACTCATAAACTATTTAAGAGATAGTGTTTTTTCAAAATAACATGGTAAAATAGAAGAACTGGATTCTTTTTTTGGAGGAGAAATAGTTAATGATTCAAATTATCGTTGTTCTAATCCTTGCTTACCTGCTTGGCTCCATCCCCTCTGGCTTAATTGTCGGGAAAGTTTTTTATAAAACCGATATTCGCCAGCATGGCAGTGGCAATTTAGGGGGAACCAATACATTTCGAACACTTGGAGTGAAAGCGGGATTAGCCGTTACCATTGCTGACATTTTAAAAGGGACCCTAGCAGCAGCACTGCCCTATCTGATTCATGTTGATATGAACCCACTGATTCCAGGAGTACTGGCTGTTATTGGACATACATATCCCATCTTTGCGGGGTTCCGGGGTGGTAAAGCGGTTGCTACATCTGGCGGCGTCATTTTGTTCAGTGCCCCAATCTTGTTCGTGACTCTGGTAGCAGCTTTCTTTATAAGTCTTTACATTAGCAAATATGTTTCTTTATCATCAATGATCGCTGGAATTATCGGTATTATATATGTCATTACCATGGGGTTCGTACAAAAATGGGACATTCCTTTACTTATCGTAATCACCCTGTTGGCATCGTTCGTCATTTACCGGCACCGTGCTAATATTCGTAGAATCGTGAATAAGACAGAACCGAAAATAAAATGGCTGTAAAGGAACCTCATTGGTTCCTTTTAAATTTTCATATAAATTTCATATTCCTTCCATTCAGTAAGTAATTTTATAAAGTAAAATAAAAATAGGAAGATAGCTTACTGACTGGAGGGAAACAAGATGAAAAAAACTGCCCAGGACTATGTTTACAATAGTGTTGTTTCCGATAGCAATGACGTAAACGAGTTTATAATTGAATTTTTATCCGGGGAAACGAGTGAAGGTTCTCCCGTCAAGGTCACAAGAAATTTTGAAGAATTAATCCAGTTTTTTGAGGAAATAGAAGATTAAATAAGAAGGCGGAGCCCGTTTAGGGTCCCGCCTTTTTTCCTAACGCATAAATTCAACTACGCCTCTGTCTTCGTCCTATCGGCGAGTTTTCAATTATACCTTTAACAATTGAAATTTTTTATTGCCCATTACATCTTCAACATAATCTAGCTTTGTATGGTCAAAATACACAAAATCCTTTTCATGAATGATTATAATCAGATCCTCAAACTCAAAGGTGAGGTCTCCTTTAATTTTCCGCTCCTCCAGAGACAGATTTAACTTTGGCCCCCCTCAGCCAATTCCCATACTTAAACGCAAATAAAGTTCCTCATCCACCGTTTTCTTCTCGTTATTAACGGTTTTAATTAATACTCGGTAAGCCGCTTCCGTTACTTTAAACAATTTAATCACATCCTCGTTAAAAAAAATGTTGTCAAAATATGTTTTAATTTGCCAGATAATAATTTATAGTATTATCAAAGAATAAAAAGATACACAGAACAATTAAACCAAAATAATAATAGGAGAAGAATATGATGAAAAAATCCATTATTCCGTCCTTGTTGATTATTATTGGCTGTTCTCTCCTTGCCACTGTCCTTATGATTAAACAACAAAGCCAATCTAATCATACCGCAAAAGTTTACGCAACAACAATTCACAAGTCCCGGCCCATGGAAAACCTCCAGCATTCGTTGACACAAAAAATAACGGTTGGTGCCATCGGGGATATTCTAATCCACAGCCCTGTATATCAGGATGCCTTTAACGGGGCGAGCTATAATTTCGACCCAATGTTCGAAAATGTGAAAGCGCTTTTAGAAAAACCTGATGTGCTTACTGCCAATCAAGAAAGCGTTCTTGGCGGCACAGAACTTGGACTTTCCAGTTATCCGACCTTTAATAGTCCACACTCGGTTGCCGATGCATTAGCTATGAACGGTGTTGATATCGTCTCCAATGCAAACAATCATTCATTGGACAAGGGTGAACGCGGGATTCAGTCGGAAGCGGCTTATCTAAATGCGATTGGTCTCCCCTATGTCGGCAGCTTTGTCGATGAAAAGGATAGGGAAACATTAAGAATTATTGAGAAAAACGGGATTAAGCTCGCATTTCTCTCCTATACATACGGAACCAACGGAATACCTGTACCAAGAGGAAAAGACTATCTAGTCAACATGATTAACCGTGATCATATGCAAGAAGAAATTCATCGTGCAAAAGACAGTGCAGATGTGGTAGTTGTAAGTATTCATTGGGGTAATGAATACCAGCGAATCCCGACCACCGACCAAAAAGATCTAGCCCGATTTTTGGCAGGAGAAGGGGCTGATATCATCTTCGGCTCCCACCCGCATGTTCTTCAGCCGATGGAATGGATTAATAATCCAGACGGCAGAAAAACCTTTGTAGTTTATTCTTTAGGCAATTTCATTTCCGCCCAATACGGTGATTATAAAGATATTGGCGGAATGGCCGAAGTTGAGGTTACTAAGCAGACGACGGAACAAGGAAGTACACTTGTACTTTCAAATCCTAAATTTTATCCTACATTTGTAACGAGGAATACGAATCGAGATTATCGTGTGGTGCCGCTTGAGTCAGCCGGGACGTTTGGTCTTTCGAAAGCTGAGCAAAAATATCAAGAAATCCAGCAGCATATGGTACAATGGCTCCGATAGGTCGGGGCCTTTTTGTTTGAGTAAAAGGCGTATGGGGGGATTTATGGTGCTGCAAAAAAATGTCATTGGCATCATTTTAGGCTTTATATTTATGATCATGACTTTTCTTTACACAAGAGGCATATTTACTCCATTTTTTGCTTGCATGATTGTATTGCTGCTGTTCATTGCCTTTTTGAAGGAAGAAAGCAGAGTTTTCACGTGGGTCCTGATAACGTTTTTTCTTGGAAATCTGATGGTCGGTTACGCTAGTCAATTCCTTGAACGTTTTCGATTGTCTGCCTTTTCTTTTGTGATGTTTAATCAACTTTTATTGCTAATCCCAATCTTCATGATTCACTATGTTTTAATTAATTTTAAGCGAAAAATGTCCATCTACTTTGGGAGGCCATCTATTTCTTCATCCGCCCAAGTTTTTTATATAATACTTTCTATCATTATTTTATTAAGCTTTTCCACCCTTTTATATATGAACAAAATGCCCGTCAATGGGCAGTCCTTTTTATATATTCTATTGTTCTCGATTACCTATGCTGTATTGCAGGAAGTGTTGTGGAGAGGGCTTCTCCTTCCCCATTTTAGACTCACTGCAGGCAATAAAATAGGGGTCATCATGACAAGCATCGCCTTTGGCTTCAACACTTCATTATTTAGCCAAACCTTCACATTAACCATCCTGTTTATTTTAATCGGATTCCTTTTTGCTATTATTACGGTAAAAACAAAAAGTATCTATCCTTCCATCTTCATTCATGCATCGATAATCGCTCTCCTGCTGATCAGCGGGTTGATGGTGCTTCCTATATAAATGAAAACTCGCCGATTGGCGAGTCCCTTAGGACGAAGACAGAGGCGTAGTTGAATTTATGCGTTAAGTATAAAATTCGAGAGAATTTTATACTTATTAGCGAAAAAAAGGCTCACTTATTATTCAAGTAAGCCTTTTTCTTTATGTTCCCAAATATGTTCTAACTGTCCCTCTTGAATTAAAATTCCCTTTTGCCTAGGGCCGATTAAATCAAAATGAGAATAGCCATCCTTGCGGTGATGGATCCATTCCTTCTTTAACTCATATCTTTGGCCCCAGGCAGCCAGCTTATCCAAATCCTCGCAGCCGACCTTTGTGACAGTTTTATAGCCAGGGAAGCGGTCATCAAGCCAATAATGAGTAAGAAAGGCGATTTCTCCAGAATCAATTTTTCTTTTCCATTCATCAATGTCCCGTTTTTTAATGCCAAACGCCAACCTCATTACCTCCTGGGTCTGTGATTAGTCCCGTTTCTTTATTTTCTCGTATTTCATATGCCATTCCGGAAATGCTTTTTTAAATGATGTCGGCCGGAAATTTTCTTTTTTCACAATAATGTGGGTCGAAGTACCTTCAGCGCATACTTCCTCATTTCCATTTATGATTGTATAGCCGTAAATCGTCTTAATTCCATCGTTATGGGCGACCCAGGTTTTTACGAATGCTTGATCGCCGTACCGTAATGGTTTTTTGTAGGTGATTTGAATATCATAAACCGGCGCATAGTAACCGGCTTCCTCCATCGATAAATAGTTATAGCCAAGGTCTTCAATTAACGCTGTCCGTCCCAATTCAAAGAACTTCAGATAATTGGCGTGATAAATTACGCCCATCATATCTGTGTCCGCATAGTACAGATGTATTTCCCTTTTAGAAATAAAATAGTTCTCCATTTCTTTCTCGTCCCCTTCATCGTATCTTTTACATTATCTTTTTAAGCGCCGCCTCTGCATCCTCCGCTTCAAGTAGCTGTGCTTTTTCCAATAGATTTTCGCTGTGTTCTATATTGATTAATCTTTTGGCCTGGGCCTGAATCATTTCATCAACCAGGTTTGCTGCCATCCGTCCGTTTCCTTTGAAAGCTTCCTTCGCAATAGACTGTATAAGCATACCTTTAGCTTTTTCTGTAAGTTTATATTGATAACTTCCAGCATAGGAAACGATAATCTTCAGCAGTTCCTCAGGTGAATAATCAGGGAAAAAGAAAAACTTTTTAAACCTTGAACGGAGCCCCGGGTTGCTTTCCAATAATTCATTCATTTCAACAGGATAACCCGCTAAAATGACAACCAGATTATCATTATGCTTGGTCATTTCATCAACAAGCGTATCAATTACTTCTTTTCCAAAGTCTCCTGCTGTAGACCCAAGGAGGGCATAGGCTTCATCAATGAACAGGACCCCGCCAAGCGCCTCCCTAATTTTCTTTTTTGTCTTACCGGCCGTCTGGCCTACATATCCTGCCACAAAATCCGCTCTGCTCGTGACAATTAAGTGACCTCTTTTTAAAAAACCGCATTCCTTTAGCAACTCGGCATAGATTTTAGCTACAGTAGTTTTTCCTGTTCCTGGATTGCCGGTAAAAACGGAATGTAGTTGAATGGGTACGGTCGGGAGACCATTGTTGCGACGGTATTGCTGCATTTTTACAAATGAAACTAATGAACGAATTTCTTCTTTTAATGGCCCAAGACCTATCAAGGCATCAAGCTGATCCTGCGGGGACTCTTTACCTTCGGGCTGATCTAAAAGAAAATCTTCCTTTGTTAAAAGGATAAATTTCAAAATTTCATCTTCGCTCTTGTTTTCTGATCCTTTTTTAAAAATGGCATCCAACACGATATTACGAGCTGCTCTAGCATTTCCGAATGATTCGTCCACCCGCTCGAGATCTAGACGATGTTTGATTTCCACCTTTGCTTCCTCTGTTAGCAAATAGTCATTATCAGCAGCCGCCATTTCGGCGATTTGGATCAACTCTTCATTTGAATAATTTGGTAAATGAATCATATTAGATTGCGGGAACCGGCTGCGAAGTCCCATATTAGCCTCTAAAAAGCTACGCATTTCTTCGGTATATCCTGCTAATATTACCGCAAATTTCCCACCGTACTCCTCACTTGTCATCAAGGCAACCAAAGTGTCGATGGCTGCTTGTCCGTAATCATTTCCATTCTGGCCTTCCCGCTTCAGACTATAGGCTTCGTCAATAAATAACACGCCGTCTTTTGCCCTTTCCACTGCGGCTCGGACGTTTTCTTCAGTTTGACCGACAAAGGATCCGACAAGCTGCGAGCGGTTGGTCTCAACCACTTTTTCCTGTGGGAGGACGCCGAGTTCATGATAGATTTTGGCAAGCAGCCGAGCGACCGTTGTTTTTCCAGTACCCGGATTCCCGGATAAAATCATATTTAGGCTGAATTCATCCTTTATTTTAAAGCCAAGCTCTTTGCGCTGTTTTTGGTATTTTAACACTTGATAGAAATCATTTACTCTTTTTTTAACCGTGGCCATACCAACCATATCATTCAGCTGTTCCAACGCCTTTTTTTCAGACCGGCTTTCAGGGTTATTTTCAACAAATAACTCCTGCCATTTTCCTTTAATTTTTTCGAGGTTGGCTAAATGATTTTTTAAATCCTCATAGTAGACGGAGATATGGAAAACACCAGTAATCGATTGATCATATTCCTCGGCAGCCTTTAATAATGAGGCGGTTTCTTCAATTGCCAAGGATAATAATACATATAGCTGATGATAGGGTTCAGTCTGATCCATCCGTGAAGGGGTTCCAGACTTCGATTCAAGATCATGCAGTGCGTCCTCTGCCTTGGTTAAAAAGCTTTTACATATTTCTATGTATTCCTCAGCAATTTTCTTTTTTGCCGTTCGGTTATCGGTTTCCCTTATTGGTGGAAAGATGAGTGGAGCGAGAATATCCTTCATTTTTTTCCAGCCAGCTTGAAAAAGATATTCTTTTGCCTTTTTATTAGCAGGGTCCAACTGCAGAGCTTTTTTTAGCATTGGGACGGCTATGCTGTCCTGGTTATTACGTCCAAGTCTTGATAATGCCGCTGTGGTCAATAGGTCCGATAAGATTAAAGGATTTCTTTCTTTTTCCAAAGCAGCAATAATTGGCCCTTCATCCTTGATAGTTCCGTTTTGCTGAAGTTCCATTTTCCAATTCTTTATTTGGTTCATTTCATGTTTCAATAGGATCAACTCTTCATAAGAAATTCCCTTCTATCTTAACATATCGGGCTTGATAACATAAAATTTGCGAATCAAAAAAGGACCGTCCTTGATTGAACTGGTCCTTCTCTTTTTTATCCTTGGGTGTTATTTGCTTCATCCTTAATTTCTGAACGGAAAGATTCGATGCTTTCCTGCCTGCGCTGATTTTTTTCTTGAATTTGCTGGCGCTGTGTTTCGCTGTCAGTAAAAGACATGGACTCTTCAGCCGCTTCCATATTTTGAATCGTATTTTCAATCATGTTTTGCAGTTTCTCAACATTATCGCTGCGATCATCTGGATTTGGTTTGTTGTTATAAGGCATGTAAACTCCTCCTAAATAATTGTTCATGTTACAGATATAGTTTGTATCGATGGCTAAAAAATATCACAGAAAAAATTGCATTATCAAAATAAAAAGACCCTGCGCAAGTATGCACACGGGTCTGGGATTTCCATATTTATTCGCCTTTTGTTTGCATAACCTGGGCGTGTTGGCCGGAAGTATCCTGCATTTTTTTACCCTTATTTCCACCGGCACTTTGCGGTTGTGTACCGATATGGTCCGGCCTAAAACGTTTTGTTTGATAACCTTTACCCATTTTTAATCCCCCCTTACTAACATTTTGTCCAAAGGGGGCAGATGAATGAATGGTAAACTTTTTTAATTACTCAGCTTTACCGAGGCGCTTTGCTTCAATGCGCTGTTCAATTTTTTCCATTGCAGCACGGTCTTTTAAAAGTTGTGATTTATTTTCAGATACTAGTTCTGCAAAAGAACGTTTTCTTGGCTTTCTCATTTGTATCACCTTCCTTATGTCCTATTCTAACAGTTATTATCACCAATAACGGTTTAAATTATTACAACTTTTTGAAAATTTAATTCTTTATTTATTTTAGAAAAAAAAACGCTGGATAGTTAATCCAACGTTTATTTCAACTTGCTTGTAAATTCCTTCATTTCCTCAAGCTTCATGGAACCAACGAATTTATTTTGAATGACTCCTTTGCTATCAATAAAATATGTTGATGGAATTGATAGGACTTGATACTTTTCATTTACCGCATCCTCAGCGTCAAGCAAGATTGGGAACGTTATTTTATATTCATTCACAAATCCTTGAACATCCAATTGCGGGTCGATATTTACTGCTAGGATGGTTATATCGTCACCTGCTTCTTTATGAAGCTGTTCCATATCAGGCATCTCAGCTTTACATGGCGGACACCAAGTCGCCCAAAAGTTCAGCATAACTTTTTTACCTTTTAAATCAGATAGCTTGACGGTTTCTCCAGTCAATGTTTTTAGTTCAAAATCAGGTGCTTTGGCGCCGATTGACGGGCCGCTTTGAGCAGCTGCAGTTGGGCTTGCGGTTTCGGGTTTATCTGCCTTTTTATTTACTGCTTGGACAATTGCTACCGTTAATAACGAAATCAATAACACGGCAGCAATGACTTTCTTCATCATCCCGAATCTCTCCTTTATTCATAATCCAATTACCCTGATTTTACACTATAAACTCAGTTGAAACAAAGCATACATTTTGCGATTTTGTGACAGTTAAGGGAAGAGCCCTGAGGCCGTTACCCAATCAGATTCCTTTTCAGTTTTAACAATTCATTAAATTCTTTATCTAATAGAGGGTACTTTGGATCTTGGCGGTTAATAAGTGCCAACTCCCCTAGTACTGCGGCAATTTTGTTTTCAATCACCATTAGGATTTCTTTTTGGTCCCCTTCATCTTTTTTATTCTCTTTATTAAAAAACTCCTCCGGGCCCATTTCAAATCGTTTTATTTGCTGATTTTCAAACACCAAAAGCCGATTACAAAGTTTATTTAAAAAATAATAATCATGTGAAACTGTAATAATTGTCCCAGTAAACTCAGACAATGTTTTTTCAAGCTGTTCTCTACTAGGCAAATCCAAATGATTAGTCGGCTCATCCAGAATTAAGACATCGTAGTCTTTCAATAACATGTCAACAAGCTTAACCCTGATCCGTTCACCAAGACTTAACGTGCCAATAGGTTTTGTAATAAATTGTTCCTTAAGCCCCAGGTTGGCAAGCATAGTTCTTGCTTTAAAAATGTGATCCCGGTCTGTTAATCCCAATGCTTCGATTGCTGTTTTTTCAACAGGTAAATCAGCAACATCCTGGCTTAAGTAAGTAATTTTTAACGAATCGCTCTTCCACAATTCTCCGTCGGTCCGTGAAACCAATCCCATAAAAATTTTTATTAACGTTGTTTTCCCGCAGCCATTTTCGCCAAGGAGTCCAATCCGCTCTCCATAATTAATGTAAAATTGGGAATTTCGGAAAAGGTATCTGCCATCAAAAGCCATGGAAAGTTTTTTTGCCTCAATGATACGCTTCCCTCTTTTTCCGTAGCTGTCAAACTCAAATTGAACCTTTGTTTCTTCCAGAGGTTTATCTACCCTGTTTTTGCTCAGTTCACTCTGCAGTCGTTTCATTTTTGACTTTATTTGTGCGTCACGCTTCTTTGCTTTGACCCGGTGAAATTCCTTAAAACCTTCCTCTTTTGTGGAGGTTCTATGCGCTTTATCCGACCAGGATTTTAATTGGTCCATTTGCTCTTCTACCCGCTCAATCTGGCGCTGCTGCACTTCGTACTGATGCTGTTGGTTCGCTCTTTTACGCTCCTTCTCCTTACGGTATTCACTATAATCACCTTGGTAAAACTGAAGCTTTCCATCCTCCAACTCAAAAACCCGGTTAACCGTTCGGTCAAGAAAGTGCCGGTCATGTGAGATTATCAAAACAGAACCCGGGAATTTTTCTATTTCAGAAATTAACCAATTAACACCTTTAAAGTCTAGGTGGTTTGTCGGTTCATCCAAAATTAACAGGTCCGGTTTTGAAGCCCATATACTTGAAAGAACAAGTTTTAGCTTTTCGCCGCCGCTTAAATGCTCTAGCCTTTCATCCTGCCAGTTTTGAACCTTTTTCAATCCTAACTCGCTGGCGAGCTGAAAAACCTCACGTATTTTTAAGGATTCCTGAAAATCATTTACTTCATAATCAATTGATTGAGATAGGTAGCCGATTTTCAGACCAGGTGATTTTTCTATGTGGCCCCGATCCGATTCTTCCTTCCCCAAGATGAGATTGGCCAATGTCGTTTTGCCGCTGCCGTTGTATCCAACAAGACCTATTCTATCGCCAAATTTTATTTCAAACTGGATATTATCTATAATTCTTCGTAAGTGAAAACTCTTTTCTAATCCTTTTACACTTAAAATAACATAATTTTTGTTCATAAAAAAACTCCCTCCATGAACCTGAAGAGAGTGAAATGTCTTATTAAAGCAACACAAAATAAACCTATGTGAAGGTTATTAGCAGCTTATAATCAGGACATAAAAAAGGACAGACTTATCCCATTCTTCAGGTTCAACATTTTTCGTTTATTCGAATCATGTTCTGAAAAATAAGATTAAAACTTCATCGGTCCTTTGTTCATTCCTTTACGATTGATTAATCCAATTTTAAGCAAGTATAAGCAGAATTGTCAACAAAATTCTAAATGAGGATTTATGGATTACTTCTGGTTTTTGTTATTATCTTGTTGTACTTGATTTTGACCTTCTTGTTTATTCAAATTATCTGGTTGCCTTCTATAAACATTTCTTCGATTCGGCGAATAATAATTTACATTATTGGGTCTTACTTGTTTAGATGACTTGCCACAACCACATGCCATATTACTCACTCCTCTTTCTGATTTTCGTAAAAACACGATAGGTATTATGTGATATTATATGGTGCTAATAAGTGAGGTGCTTGGACAAATATAAGAAAACGCAAAAAACACCATGCGCATTCACGCATGGTGTTTTTCTATTCTAGGATTAGCCTTGTAATCTTTCACGAAGAACCATTTGCAGGATTCCACCGTGACGGTAGTAGTCGATTTCAACTTCAGAGTCAAAACGTACAACTACTTCAAATTCCTTCTTGCTGCCATCTTCAGCAGTAGCAGTAACTTTTACAAGGTCACGAGGTTTTACGTTCTCATCAACTTGAACTTCAAATGTTTCCTTGCCAGTTAAACCAAGTGATTCTGCGTTGTCGCCTTCTTTGAATTGAAGTGGAAGAACGCCCATTAATACAAGGTTTGAACGGTGGATACGTTCGAAGCTTTCAGCAAGAACAGTTTTGATGCCTAGTAGGTTTGTACCTTTTGCAGCCCAGTCACGGGAAGATCCCATTCCGTAGTCTTTTCCAGCAAGAACCATTAAGCCAGTGCCTTCTTCTTTGTACTTCATGCAAGCATCGTAAATGGACATAACTTCGCCTGTTGGCCAGTAAGTTGTAAAGCCGCCTTCTGTGCCAGGTGCGATTTGGTTACGGATACGGATGTTTGCGAACGTACCGCGCATCATAACTTCGTGGTTTCCACGGCGGGAGCCGTAAGAGTTGAAGTCACGTGGCTGAACGCCTTTTTCCAATAAATATTTACCAGCTGGAGTATTTTTGCCGATCGCTCCTGCAGGTGAAATATGGTCAGTTGTTACAGAGTCACCGAACTTACCAACAATACGAAGTCCAGTTAATGGCTCAACTTCACCAGGATCTTTAGATAGACCTTCAAAGAATGGAGGATTTGCAATGTAAGTAGAATCCTCATCCCAAGTATATAATGGCTCGTTGCTTGTCTTGATTTCATTCCAGCGCTCGTTGTCGCCAAACACATTCTCGTATTCTCTACGGAACAGCTCAGGTGTAACAGTTTGTTTTACTACTTCATTTACTTCAGCAGTAGTTGGCCAGATATCCTTGAAGAAGACGTCGTTGCCATTTTTGTCTTTTCCGATAGGGTCTTTTTCAAAGTCAACGTTAACTGTTCCAGCTAATGCATAAGTAACAACTAGCGGTGGTGATGCTAGGTAGTTAGCTTTTACAAGCGGATGGATACGTCCTTCGAAGTTACGGTTACCGGAAAGAACAGATGTAACTAATAGGTCGTTCTCCGCGATTGTTTTTTCGATTTCATCTTTTAATGGACCGGAGTTACCGATACATGTTGTACAGCCGTAACCAACAAGGTTGAAGCCGATTTGCTCTAGGTATGGAAGTAAGCCGGAATCACGAAGGTAACCAGTTACAACCTTAGATCCTGGTGCCAAAGAAGTTTTTACAAACTTAGGAACTTCCATTCCAAGTTCTACAGCTTTCTTCGCAACAAGACCTGCACCCACTAGAACATATGGGTTAGAGGTGTTTGTACAGCTTGTGATAGAAGCAATCGCAACAGCACCTGTTTTGATTTCTGCTTCGTCACCGTTGTTAAATTTAACGGTTGCCGACTTTTCAAGCTCATCAGAACCTAAGCCGAAGCCTTGATTGCCTTGAGGAGCAGAAACAGCTTTCACGAATTCTTCCTTCATTTGTGAAAGTGGAATCAAATCCTGCGGACGCTTAGGACCAGAAAGATTTGCTTCGATTTCAGCAAGGTTGATTTCGACTACGTCAGTATAAACTGGCTCATCAGCTGGTGAGAAGAATAAGCCGTTAGCTTTGCAATATGCCTCAACAACTTTGATTGCTTCTTCATCGCGGCCTGTTAAGCGCATATATCCAAGTGATTCTTCATCGATTGCGAAGAATCCGCAAGTTGCACCGTATTCAGGAGCCATGTTCGCAACTGTTGCACGGTCAGCAAGCGGTAATGAAGGAACGCCTGGTCCGTAGAATTCAACAAATTTGCCAACTACGCCATGCTTACGAAGAACTTGTGTTACTTTTAATGCAAGGTCAGTAGCAGTAGCACCGTTTGGCAGTTCACCAGTTAATTTAACCCCTACAACCTCTGGTACTGGGAAGTAAGAAGGCTGTCCAAGCATGCCTGCTTCTGCTTCGATACCGCCAACGCCCCAGCCAAGAACGCCAAGACCATTGATCATAGTTGTATGAGAGTCAGTACCTACAAGTGTATCTGGATAAGCTTCGAGCTCGCCGTCAACTTCAGCAACATGAACAACATCAGCCAAGTACTCAAGGTTAACTTGGTGAACGATACCAGTTGCAGGAGGAACTGCGCGGTAGTTATTGAATGCTTTTTGTGCCCAGCTTAAGAACTGGTAACGCTCAGCATTACGTTCGAATTCTAAATCCATGTTAACTTTTAATGCATTTTCGTTACCATATGCATCAACCTGTACAGAGTGGTCGATAACAAGGTCAACAGTTTTTTCAGGATTGATTTTGTCTGGGTCGCCGCCAAGGTCTGCCATTGCTTTTCTTAAGGAAGCAAGGTCAACGACTGCAGGAACACCAGTGAAGTCCTGAAGGATTACACGGGAAGGCTTGAAAGGTACATCTACCTCTTTAAGTTCATCTGTTCCCCATTTTGCAAGATTTTCAACATGCTCTTTTGTAATAACACGGCCATCATATTGGCGGAGCACGGATTCAAGTAATACTTTTACGGAATAAGGCAATTTGGACACGTTGCCAATGCCTGCTTCTTCCAAAGCGTTTAGACGGTAATAATGATAAGTTTTGCCGTTTACGTCAAAGGAAGATCGTGCGTTAAACACATCATTTTTCGCCATGGTAGTAACCCCCTTATACGTCATAAAAATACAAAAATCGAAAAGTTGAAAAATCCCCATCCGGCTTTTACTTTTCTCACAAAAATAATCTTAATACAACCGATTACATAAGTAAATAACAAGAAAGTTATTGTGATTGATAAGTTTTTCTTATGGTTTTTTATGTAATTTGTTCGGAATATTTTGAAAAAACTATCATTACCTATGTAAAATTTTCTTTTGCCATCCGAAGGATTCCCTCTTACATTATGGCAAAAAAACTTTTATTTGTCATTAATTTCGTCCGAATGGAGATAGTAATTTTAACAGGAGGTGAAGGTTAATGGCAAAAAGAAAGGCGAAGCATGTCATACCAGGAATGAATGCAGCTGGCGCGCAAGGTATGGGTGCAGGCTATAATGAAGAGATGGCCAATGAACCCCTTACAGAAATGGAAAGACGAAACAATAAAAAACGTAAAAAGAATCAATAAAGATGCTTCCATTGCTTGAAATGGATTGAAAAAGCGGGACGGGATTCCCGCTTTTTCTTATTATTGAAAATCATTTACCTCAGTTACAATTTGTTTTAAATCCTGCTGAAATCTCTCAAGCTGTGCCCTTTGTGTTTCAGAAGCCACTTCGAGTGCATTCTCAATTTGTTGATACGCCTCATTTACTTCATTTTTCAAATGCTTTAATTGATGTCCATAGCTAGCACTGTCGCTGACAATCGTTTCGAAAAGTCCCTGTGCATTCTCAAACCCCTGCTGAGCAGCTTGAAAAGCTTCCTGTTTATTCTTGTTATAAGGATTTCTTTGCATCTTTAGGATTCCTCCTTAAATTGTTTACCCATTAAATTGTACAGAACAAAAAAAAATATTCAGCACATAAAAAGAATGATTGACCGCATCCTAACTGATGAGGAGGGATAATGATGACCAACAAAAATGACGGGACAGATATGCGCAGAAATGCCCCAAAACAATCCGGCCAGCCAGAGCCTTTAAGCGGGTCGAAAAAAGTGAAAAATCGCAACCATACGCGTCAAAAACATAATTCAAGCCATGATATGTAATTTAACGATTAGCTAAATCGAAAAAAAGCATCGATTCAGAATCCACTGAAACGATGCTTTCGTTTTTCTTAAATATGTAACAATGTATCTAGCAGTTGCTCCTCTTCCTCCTTAGTAACAGTCCGCAGATCAACCAAAAATTCATCCTTTTGAATTCTGCCAATGATAGCAGGCTTGGACTCCGTTCTTAACTTCCTACCAAGCTGCTCGGCCGTTAAGGATTCATGCCGTAGGGCTATAACCCTTGCAGGCAATTCCACATCCGGCATAGTGCCTCCTCCGACCTGACTTGTAGCTTGAAAAATATTTGCCTGAAAAGCAGTTGTCCTTTGTAACAAATTTGTAACAAAGTTTGCTGCCCTTTCGTCTAATTCATTGACAGAAATTAATAAATCACGGATGACCGGAATATTTTTCATTGTCTTTTCACCACGGGCATAATCTAGTAATGTACCCTCAAGCGCCGCAAGTGTCATTTTATCCACCCGCACCACTCGCGCAAGCTGGTGTTTTTTCAATCGGTCAATAATTGCCTTTTTCCCAGCAATAATTCCTGCCTGCGGGCCTCCTAACAGCTTGTCCCCGCTAAATGTGACAACATCCGCACCCAATCCGATTACTTCTTTGACTACCGGCTCGTCCCCAATTCCATGGTTTCTTAGGTCAAATAACGCACCGCTCCCTAAATCCTCATAGAAAATGACATCTTCACGGGTTTTTGTAAGCTGAATTAATTCCTCTGACTCAACCGATTTTGTAAAACCAATTACCTTAAAATTGCTGGTGTGAACTTTCATGATGATAGCCGTGTCGGGCGTCACCGCATTTTCATAATCATAAAGATGAGTTTTATTGGTTGTCCCAACTTCGATTAATGTCGCACCGCTCTCCTCCATGATCGAAGAAATTCGAAACGATCCGCCGATTTCAACAAGCTGTCCTCTTGAAACAATGACCTCTTTATTTTTGGCCAAGGCTCTTAAGACGAGGTAAACAGCAGCAGCATTATTATTCACGACCATCGCCGCTTCGGCCCCAGTAATCTCTTTAATCAAGGCTTCAACATGACTATGGCGAGAACCACGTTCCCCTTCATTTAACTTATATTCAAGATTGGAATAGTTTTGAGCTACTTCCACTACATGTTGAATAGCGGCATTGCTTAACCTAGCCCTGCCAAGGTTGGTATGTAAAATCGTGCCTGTTGCATTAATAACTTTTTCTAATGTATAGGAAAGCTGTTTTTTAATTTTATATTGCAGCTGTTGAAAAATTTCATCAATAAACGATTCCGTTCCAGGCAATGGCCCTAGCCACTGTTGGTGGATGATTGCTTGTCTAGTCTCATCCAGAATGTCTTTTAGAAGACTAGTCAGGGCTGCTGCATCAAGCTGATTTTGTTCAATCAACACTTTAAACTGTGGGTGATGTTGAAGCTCATGTACAGGTGGAATGCTCCGCAAGGTTTCTTTCATGCAATAAATATCTCCTTAAAATCCTTCTTTTGTCCTATTATAGCATTTTTAACATTTTTCGGCTCCTTGAATAAAATGAAACGTGTAAGGAGGAATAATATTTTGAAAAAGAAAAACCTGCCTCGAAATTCTGTAGTAGATTTTGAAAAAATGGAAAAATGGTTAACAAATTATTTTTTGGATCCATCTACAACCCATTGCGATTTATATCAATTCAGAATTGATATATACGAAACCGAAACAGATTGGATTGTTGAGGCATCATTAGATGAATATGTCAGTTCGGAGATTAAAGTAAAAACTGATAATACACAGCTTATCATTACAGCGCAAAAACATTCTTACACATTCTCATCACGACATCCAAAAAAGACCCGCACAATTGACTTTCCTTTCTCTATAATTAATCATTGTATAAACGCTTCCTTTCAAAATAATGTTTTAGAGATCTTTATATCAAAAATAAATAATGGTTCAGGAAAAAATCGGTATATTACGCTGCCTTGATTTACTTTTTTATTACACAGTTTACATAATAAAATTACCGGCAATTTAAAACCCTCACAGTTGAATGTGAGGGTTTTTGTTATTTTGACTCCATGATTTTAATAATGTCTTCTGTATCTGGGAATAACCCTATTTCATCTTTAGAGTAGATTTTTTCCCCATTCACGGTAACCTCGAAGATTCCTCCCGAGGCCGGAATCAATTCCAATTTTGAAATATCACGCCGGAAATGCGTGATTAGTTCCTCCGCGAAACTCGCGGCTTTTGGTGCGTAGTTTCACTGCATGCAAAATTCAACAATTACATGAAAGTTTTTCATTGATGACCTCCTGCTTTTCATTATGTATATGGTAGAAACATTTTATCTTTTCAACTATTATTCCGCAAATGTTTTGCACCAATTAGTATAATAGGTATACTATTTAATGGGAGGTGTACATAATGAGTGAGCAGGAAAAGATTCGCCTAACCTCTTTATCAACTAAGGCTGGTTGAGGCTGTAAAATTGGTCCAGAGGACCTGACGCAAGTTTTGCGTCTTTTACCAAAACAAGACCCTGTTCCCGAATTACTTGTCGGGAATGAAACTAGCGATGATGCGGGTGTGTATCAATTAACGGATACGATTGCGCTGATTCAAACAGTAGACTACTTTACTCCAATTGTGGACGACCCGTATATGTTCGGCCAGATTGCAGCCGCAAATTCATTAAGCGATGTGTACGCGATGGGTGGAGAACCGAAGACTGTATTGAATATTGTCGGCTACCCTATAAAAAAACTCGGAGCGGATATGCTTGCAGATATTTTACGCGGTGCTGCAGATAAAGTTAAAGAAGCTGGGGCCCTCACGGTTGGCGGCCATTCCATCGATGATCAGGAACCGAAATTTGGGTTATCCGTGACAGGAATTGTCCATCCGGAAAAAGTTTGGAAAAATGTCGGTGCAAAGCCAGGAGATATCCTTATATTGACAAAACCAATTGGCGTTGGAATCTTGACAACCGGGATTAAAAGAAATGCCGTAACTCCGGAGCAAGAACAAGCCGTGACAGAAACAATGGCAATGCTGAATAAAACCGCTGCTGAAGAGCTCTTCCCATTTACTCCTAGTGCTGTGACTGATGTAACCGGCTTTGGCCTGTTAGGACACGGAAGTGAAATGGCACGAGGGAGTGATGTGAGCTTTGAAATTTCATTTAACCAGGTGCCAATTCTTGAAGGGGCCATCGAATTAGCGAAAAATGGCGTAGTCCCAGGCGGCTCTAAGTCTAATCATAAATGGTTATCTAATGACGTTGTGTACGAGGACATTCTTCCTGAAGAACAGCTTGTTTTATGTGATGCGATTACTTCAGGGGGATTACTTGTATCGATTGCCGAAGATGATGCAAAGCGGTATATGGATAACTTGCATTCGCGTGGATTAGCGAAAGCCTCCATCATTGGTCGAGTAACCAAGAAAAATGACAAATTAATCTATGTGAAAAGATAACAGCGAAGCTTTGAGAGCTTCGCTGTTTTTCTTTAACTTGGGATTTTCAATTGAAATTTTTGGCTTAATTTATCAAGCATATCTTTCGTCATTTTATCTAAGTCATAGTCGAATTTGAAGCCCCACTCTTCCTTAGCCGCACTGGAATCGATAGAGTTTGGCCAGCTTTCCGCAATTTTCTGGCGAGTTGGGTCGACATTGTAATTCATTTTGAATCCAGGTATATATTTTCTGATGCTTGCCGCGATTTCTTCTGGGTCGAAACTCATCGCAGACACGTTAAAGGAATTGCGGTGTTTCAACTTAGAACCATCCGCTTCCATTAAATCCACAATGGCATTCAATGCATCCGGCATATACATCATGTCCATATAGGTGCCTTTATCGATATACGATGTATAGCGCCCATTTTTTACTGCTTCATAATAAATTTCCACAGCGTAGTCGGTAGTACCGCCTCCAGGGAGTGCCACATAGGAAATCAATCCAGGGAAACGCAAACCGCGTGTGTCAACACCGAATTTTTCAAAGTAATAATCCGCCAAAAGTTCACCGGCTACTTTATTGACACCATACATGGTGGTAGGGCGCATAATCGTATCCTGTGGTGTATTGTCTTTCGGTGTTGATGGACCAAAAGCACCAATTGAGCTTGGGGTGAAAAATTGTGCATTCATTTCGCGAGCTGTCTCTAGCGCATTTAACAGTCCGCCCATATTCAAGTTCCAAGCGAAAACTGGTTTTGCTTCGGCAGTGGCCGACAATAGGGCCGCTAAATGCATGACCGTATCCACCTTATATTTTCGCGCAGTCTCCACCATTGTTTTCCCATCGGTCACATCAACAACCTCAAATGGACCGCTTAATGCCGCTTCGCTGTTGTTTTTCTTAATATCGGTGGCGATGACATTGTCAGCCCCGTAAATATCTCTCAGCTTTAAGGTTAGCTCTGAACCAATTTGCCCTAAAGCACCCGTTATTAATATACGTTTCATCTATATCATCCTCTGTCAGTAAAATCTTTAAATAATTCCTAATTCCTTGCCGACTTTTTCGTAAATGGCGATGGCCTTATCAAGCATTTCTTTCGTATGGGCAGCTGTCGGCATATTGCGGACCCGTCCTGTCCCGCGAGGAACGGTCGGGAATACGATCGCCTTCGCATAAACCCCTTCTTCATTTAACCGTCTGCTAAAATCCTGAGTTAATTTTTCATCGCCAATGATACATGGAGTAATCGGCGTTTCACTGTTTCCAATATTAAAGCCCAAGTCCTTTAATCCTTTTTTCAAATAGTTTCCGTTTTCCCAAAGCTTTTTATTAAGCTCAGTACTTTCCATTAAAATCTCGATTGCACGTTTGCTTGCAGCCACATCAGCAGGTGTTAGGGAAGTGGAAAATAAGAACGGACGGCTGCGAACCTTCAGCCAATCAATTAAGTTTTGCTTTCCAGCAACATAACCGCCGACAACTCCGATTGCTTTTGATAGAGTACCAATTTGAAAATCGATCTTATCGGAAAGTCCAAAATGTTTGACCGTCCCTGCACCATCACCGAGTACACCTGAACCATGTGCATCGTCTACATAGGTAATCAAGTCAAATTCCTCAGCAATTTTCACGATTTCTGGCAGCAGTGCGATATCCCCGTCCATCGAAAAAACGCCATCGGTAATGACCATCACTTTGTTATACTGACCAGACTCGACTGCTTCTTTGGCTTTGGCGCGCAAATCTTCCATATCAGAATGGTTGAATCGAATTATCTTAGCTCTTGACAATCTGCATCCGTCAATAATAGAGGCGTGGTTAAGTTCATCTGATAATATCGCATCGTTTTGATCCATGACAGCGGAAATAGCCGCCATGTTACAATTAAAACCTGATTGATAAGCTATGGCTGCTTCTGTATGTTTAAACTCAGCTAATTTTTCCTCCAGTTCCAGATGAAGCTTGAGAGTTCCATTAATAGTCCGAACAGCTCCTGCTCCCACTCCGTATTTTTCAAGCGCTTCAGCAGCAGCTTTTTTCAACCGTTCATCGGTTGCTAATCCTAAATAATTATTGGAAGAAAGATTGACAAGTTCCTTGCCGTTAATCGTAATCACCGGTCCATTTGGACTTTCAAGCGGATCGATGACGTTATATAGGCCTTTTCCCTTTAAATCCTCAAGATTTTCATTTAAAAAATGCTCTAACTTTTTACTGGACATATAAAATCCTCCTTTATCATGAAAAACGATGTTTATGTATTTTTTAAAAATACAATTGTCCTCCTGAGGCGGACATTTATTTTCCTTATAAACCCTGTTATAAAAGGATTCATTTACTATACTTTATCACATTTCCACAAGAATGTTCACCCCAGGTGGACATTTTTTTAAAATATTTTTTATTAGATTGCCCATTTGAGTCGCAAAAAAAAGAACCCTTCCAAAATGGAAAGGTTCCAAAAGTTTATATACCTGTCGGCCAAGTCGCTAGCAGCCTCTCACTTTTTTCACGCTTTGAGGTTAATAAGTATTCAAGTGACTGGCACAGGAATTTTCGTGTTTCATTGGGCTGGATGACATCGTCAATCAAATGCTTCGCTGCTGCTTTATATGGTGAACTATCAAATGACCAAAGTTCCAAAAGTTTTTTTCGTTCCTCGCTTGGATTTTCAGCGCGGGCCAATTCGCGGCCAAACACGACATTCACCCCCACTTCTGGTCCAGTAAAATTAATTTCCGCGCTAGGCCACGCGACCACTAAATCACCGCCCATGCCCGGACCGCACATATTCCCGTATGCAGCACCGATACTTTTACGGATGACAACGGAGATTTTCGGTACAGTCGATAATGCCAACGCCTGATTCCAGACCATAATTTTTGTTGGCATTTTTGCCTTCTCCGCCTCGCTGCTGATGCGGAAACCTGGGGTATCGTGCAGAAAGATCAGCGGGATATGATAGGAATCACAAAGGCAAATAAACTCAGTCGCCTTTTGACACTCATGCGGTCCAGGTGCCCCCGCAAATTGGTTTGGCTGGTTGGCGATAATTCCGACCACATGCCCGCTCAAATGGGCAAACGATGTAATTAAGCCTTTGCCGAATTTCCGTTGATATTCGTAAAAGATGCTATCGTCAACAATCGTTTCAATAATTTTTTTCATATCATAGACGCGGTTGTTTTGCTGCGGCAGTATATTGAAAACTTCATCCACCAAGCGGTATGGATCATCATTCGTCTGTCTCATTTGCGGGCGTTCATCACTGTTTTGCGGCATATATGAAAAAAAGGTTTTCAACTGGTCAAAGCAGTCTTCTTCCGTTGCCCCATCATCATCAATTTGCCCGGTAAAGCGGTTATGAATATCGACCCCGCCTAATTCTTCCGGTATCATCCTCTGCCCGTTCGCGAGCTCAAGCATCCGTGGTCCGGCAATCGCCATACAGGTTCCTTGCAGCTGGGTGACGAAATCGGAAGAAACAGCAGTCCATGTAGGACCTCCAAAGCTATCTCCCAAGATGGCCGTCATCGTCGGTACTTGGCGGTGAACTGTCAGCATCTCACGCGGGAAAAGCTTATCGCTGAAACCGTCTGAACCCATTCCATCCGGCATCCGCAATCCGCCGCCTTCATGCAGTGCAAACATTGGGAGGCCGTTTTTAACCGCAAACTCATGGATACTTTTGGATTTTCGCATGTGAACGGCACCTTCCGTCCCGGCAAAAACAGTCTTGTCCCCGGCCTGAATGACGGCTGACCGGCCATTCACTTTACCGACACCAATGATAAGTCCATCCCCATAGCTTTTATGCTCGGCTCCCTTTACATCAGATGTATTTAACATGCCAAGCTCCATAAAGCTCCCTGCATCAGCAAATTTTTCAATTCTTTCGCGTGCAGTTAATAGTCCGCGTTCGTGCTGGGCAGCGATTTTATCACAACCACCACCTAAAAGTGCCGCTTCTTTTCTTTCCTGTAAATCCTTTGATAATTTTTGTAATAACTCCATTGTATAATCTCCTACTCTTCTTTTAATAATTTTCGCAATACCTTTCCGGATGATGTTGCCGGCAGCTGATCAATGAATTCTATATAACGTGGATATTTATACGCAGCCATGTTTTCTTTTGCCCATGAGATGATCGCGTCAGGAGTCAAGCCTTCCTTATTCGAATCCTGCAGTACGACAAATGCTTTGACAACTTCTCCTTTTACAGGATCAGGCACGCCGATAACGGCTGATTGGCGAATAGCCGGATGTAAATTGAGAAGTGCTTCGACGTCTTCTGGAAAAATACTGTAGCCTGAGCTTTTTATCATTTCTTTTACTCGTCCCATGAAATACAAATATCCATCCTCGTCAAGGCGTCCGATATCACCAGTATGAACCCAACCGTCCCTTAGCGTTTCGGCTGTTGCTTCCGGCCGGTTTAAATACCCCTTAAACACACCCGGATTTTTCACGACAATTTCACCCTGCTCACCTGCAGGCACTTCCTCACCTGTTTCGATATGAAGGATGCGAATTTCTGTATCAAAAGTAGGGATTCCACAGGAACCAAACTTCACTTTATCCTTTGGCATAAACGTGTCACATGTATGAGTTTCACTTAAACCATAGGAAGCCTCGTATAACGGGCAGCCCTTCGTAACCGCTTTCCATTTGTCTGAAAGCTCTTGTGTGACCTGAACTCCAAAGCTGGTGGCCAGATTGGTTGTTAAACTGGACAAGTCTCTTTCGGCAATGCCTGGAATTTGTAAAATGGCCCAATTCATCGGCGCGATGCTATACCAATAGGAAACACGGTACTTTTCTATGGCGTCAACCGTTGCAAGCGGATCAAAACGAGTAAATAACACACATGGCCTGCCCGAATAAATGGTTGAATTTAACCCCATCAACATACCAGCAATATGGCATAATGGAGCACTTGCCAATAAAATTTCATCGTCCTTCATAACGTTTGAATGGGTAGCGGCTGCTGATTTAAAAAGGGCATTACCAAATGAGAGCATAGCTCCTTTTGGGCGTCCGGTGGTTCCGGAGGTAAAGACCATTAACCCAATATCATTCCACAAATCAACTTGCTCAGTATGTTCGTCAGGATTTTCAGTTTGAAGGATCGTGGTGAAATCATCTGCTTCTGTGAGGTGGTGTTTTGGTACAAGCAATTCTTCTGGAAACTTCCATTCAGGCTGGTCTGGGAGAAAATCTTGATAGTTAGCAGTCACGATAAAGCTAAGGCTGCGGGACTTTTCCATCGCTTTTTTGACAAGAGGGTAAATTTCTGCACCAGCTACAATCCCTTCAATTGGTGCTTCTTCGAAATAATAGGCCAATTCATTTTCTTTAAACATTGGGTTCAGCGGCACAACCGTTCCACCTAGTTTTTGTATGGCGAAATGAGCAATAATATATTGCGGACAGTTTTGCAAATAAAGGGCGATGCAGCTGCCTTTCTTAACCCCTTTTTTATGTAAATAGCCAGCAAAGCGATTCACGTACTCCAAGAGTTGTCCCCAAGTGACCTCTTGTCCATAAAAAATATAGGCAGTGTCATTTGGGCGCTCGTTCCCATGCTGCTCTAAATAAGCAAAAAGTGGTTTTTCACCTTGTAAATAGGTAAAGTTGGCAGGTACATCAGCTGGCCAATATGGGCGGATTTTTTCAACCATCTTTCATTCCTCCAATTATTCTTTATATGAAAATTATGATTGGGGCCAAACATCCTAACCGGTTAGTATCCCCTAGTGATATTTATTTACCTTTTCACAATTTTCTGATATATACGTACATTTTAATAGTAACTGAAATAGGTTAATTGTTCAATCCTTCTATGATACTTACGTGAAGGGTTTCTAAAAGACGAACAAAGCAAAAAAATAATTAGCACATTATTCGCTTTTTGCGAAAAAAGTGATTGATTTCTCGATTTACCGTGATATAATTTGAAATGAATTCAATAAGGCTTCACTCATATAATCGCGGGAATATGGCCCGCAAGTCTCTACCGAATTGCCGTAAACGATTCGACTATGAGTGGGTAATGAGAACGGATGCTTTTCTTTTTAAGCGTACTTCCATTCTATTCCTTTCGGACACTAAGCCCAAAGGCCATTACCTCACTCAATTTGATGTGGGGACGGCCTTTGGGTTTTTTATTTTTAAAAATGGGGGTACAACATGAGACTATTACAGGAAAAAATCAAAAATGACGGGCAAGTTTTATCAGATCAAATCCTAAAAGTTGATTCTTTTTTAAACCATCAAATTGATCCAGAATTAATGCTTGAAATTGGCAAAGAGTTTGCGAAGCGCTTCGAGGACGAGGGAATCACCAAAATTGTCACCATTGAATCTTCGGGCATTGCCCCTGCAGTCATGACGGGCCTACAGTTCAATATTCCAGTTATTTTCGCCAGAAAAAGAAAATCACTCACATTAACCGAAGGATTGATCACTGCTTCTGTTCATTCCTTTACAAAGCAGGAAACTAACGAGATTTCGATTGCACAAAAGTTTTTAAATGCTGAGGACAAAGTTCTTATTATTGATGACTTTCTTGCCAATGGTCAGGCAGCCTTAGGGTTAATTGATATTGTCAACCAAAGTGGCGCCGAAGTGGCCGGAGTAGGAATAGTCATCGAAAAGTCCTTCCAAGACGGTGCAAAAATGCTTAGCGACCAAGGAATAAGAGTTGAATCTTTAGCCCGTGTTGCTTCCCTCGCTAACGGTGAAGTCACTTTTAAATCTGAAAAAGTAGAGGAGCTAGTATAATGAAAAATTCAACACTTAAAACAGCATCCCTTGGAATTCAGCATGTTCTCGCTATGTATGCAGGAGCAGTTATTGTTCCGCTGATTATTGGCGGTGCCCTCAATCTTTCGAACGAACAGCTTGCCTATCTAGTTTCTCTTGATATATTAACAAGCGGTATCGCTACATTATTACAGGTATGGCAGAATCGTTATTTTGGGATCGGTCTTCCGATTGTCCTTGGCTGTACATTTACGGCAGTAGGCCCGATTATTGCCATTGGAAATCAGTATGGCATGTCCTCTATTTATGGTTCAATCCTAGTTTCCGGATTAATTGTCATGTTGATTGCGAAATACTTTGGTAAACTGATTCACTTCTTCCCTCCAGTCGTAACGGGTTCAGTTGTGACGATTATTGGAACGACACTAATTCCTGTCGCAATGAATAATGTTGCCGGCGGTCAAGGCAGCCCTGATTTTGGTTCGATTTCAAACATTGCGCTGGCATTTGGTACGTTATTATTTATCATTATTCTTTATCGTTTCTTTAAAGGTTTCATACGCGCTATTTCTATATTATTAGGCTTGATAGCAGGTACGATTGCTGCATCGTTCATGGGAAAAGTTAATTTTTCTGCAGTTGGTGATGCATCCTGGTTTCATATGGTAACACCTTTACATTTTGCAACTCCTTCTTTTGAACTGGCACCGATCATTACGATGACTATTGTAGCAATAGTAAGTCTTGTGGAATCAACTGGTGTTTATTTTGCCTTAAGTGATATCACGGGACGAAAGTTGACGGAACAGGATTTAGTGAAAGGGTATCGTGCAGAAGGATTGGCAAGTGTGATTGGGGCATTCTTTAATTCATTCCCGTACACCACTTACTCGCAAAATGTCGGGCTTGTCCAGTTTTCTGGTGTTAAGGATAAGAGCGTTATTTATACAATGGGCGGAATTTTAATTTTTCTAGGGTTTGTACCGAAAATTGCGGCGTTAACAACAGTTATCCCGACTGCTGTACTTGGCGGAGCAATGGTTGCTATGTTTGGGATGGTCATTGCTTCTGGAATCAAGATGCTTAGTAAGGTAGACTTTTCTTCACAGGAGAACCTATTGATCATTGCTTGTTCTGTTGGAGTGGGCTTAGGTGTAACTACCGTTCCTGATTTATTTGCACATCTTCCTGAGAGTGTTAAGATTCTTACGAATAGCGGGATTGTCGCTGGCAGCTTAACAGCCATCTTCCTAAATATTGTCTTCAATGTCGTCAAACCCGCTAAGCGGACTCAAGCACAAACAGCAAAAGGCTTAAAAGTATCATAAAAATAATCAGACGGGGCTGCTATCGGCCCCGTCTTCTATTTGCCGCCATATTTTTACCTCTATTTCCTGCACTTCCTGCTCTAGATTGTCTCGTATTTCCCGAACCCAATAATCCCTGATTATCCGCAATTGATTGAAGCAGATTGCTTGCGGCAGTAAGTGCCGTATTTCCTGAACCACCGGGATCCGTATTTCCGGAGCCTGAACCTGAAACAGTATTGGTAATCGAAATGGGTGAAATAATCACTGCCCCGCCAAAGTTTACGATTCCTCCTGATACGGTTCCGATGCTGATACCATCCTTCAATATGCCCATCGCCTTCCCTCCTTGTACGACTGTCATTTTTATTAGAGTATGTACAAGCAGCCAAGCCTGTTTATACAAATTCATCAATAAAATAAAAAAAGAGAGAGCGTTTCTCTGCCTCTCTATGCAATCCTATTGTTAGCAAATCGACCTTTTCTCCAACCGGCATATCCATTTATAATACCCCAATAATATTAAAAGCAAAATGGGGTCTAAAATGGCAGCATGCCAAAGCTTCCACCAGCCGTAATGGAAGTAGCCCCAAGGTTCCGGAAATAGAGTAATCATCTCGTAAACTAAGATCGCAATCACAAATAAAATGATAAAGGATACTTTTTTAACAAAAGGTCCTTTAAAAGGAAACCAATTTAAAAAAATCATGTTAACGGGTGGTACCACAAATAAATGCGGAATTATGCCAGCCCATTCCACATCTTTACCAAAATACCAGTAGGCGTGGTATTTAATTTCTACCAAAACATCGAAGGTGCTTTGAAAGGCAATTGTAAAGCACCAAATGTGAACAATTTGATTGGCAGTTAAAACCCTATTTTCCTTAAAAGCGATAAAATTAAAAATGAGGATGGCGATAATTAATCCAATCATACATTTATCCTTTTTTCCTTAAATTGCCTCCAAAATCAAAACCTATTCATTTCTTCTGACACTATTTTTTCGTCACAGCAAACTGTATAAATTGAAATTTTGTGCCCCTGTCAGACCGACAGGGTTTTTATCTATTTGAATAATCGATACTAATCCATAGAATAAATCGATAAATTGAATTTATTACGTACTAACATTTCCTTATAATTAGGAAGGTTAATATTTATTTCTATTCATTTTTTAGTAATTGACAATTGAGGTGGGTATCTTTTATGAAAAAGTGGTTTTCTGTAATGATCCTGGTGATGATGGTATTTTCATTAGCCGCCTGTGGTCAAAACAATAATGAAAAATCTAGTGAAGGCAAGAAAGAACAAAAAACAGATCAAGTGTTTAAAATCGGAGCCATTCCGGACCAAAATGCCGCCGACTTGCAAAAAGGCATGGATGCAGTCGCTAAATACTTAAACGAGAAAACTGGCCTAAAGGTAGAGTTCGTTCCTTCTGTCGATTATGCCGCTTTAGTAACAGGATTCCAGCGCGGTGAAATCAGCATGGCTTGGTTTGGCGGATTAACAAGTGTTCAGGCTAGAAACCTTGTCCCTGAGGCTAAATCCATCGTTCAACGGCCGCGGGATGCTGAATTCCAATCAGTGTTTATCACCCAGCCTAATTCCGGCATTAATTCCTTGAAGGATTTAAAAGGGAAATCATTTACGTTTGGCAGTGAAAGTTCAACATCCGGCCATTTAATGCCACGTTATTTCCTTTCAGAAACGGGCATTGACCCGAACAAAGACTTTAATGGTAAGCCTAATTTTTCCGGCTCACATGACACAACCTATAAGTTAATCGAATCCGGTTCCTTCCAGGCGGGTGCATTAAATATTTCCGTTTGGGAAGCAGCCGTTAAAGAAGGTAAAGTGGATACAAACAAGGTAAAGGTATTCTATACAACACCTCCTTACTATGACTATAACTGGACCATTAATAAAGAGATCGACAAGAAATTTGGCAAAGGCGCAGAGCAAAAAATTAAGGATGCCCTCCTTTCTTTCAATGGAGAGCCAAAAGAAATGGCTGATTTGTTCCAAACCGACAAGTTTATCGAAACAAATAACGGAAACTATGGCAAAATTGAAAAAGTAGCCAAAGAACTAGAGATTATTAAATAGTAGGTGTTTGTCATCTATGACTACAAAAATCATGATTGATATAAAAAATTTAACAAAACATTTTGAGCGGAAGATAGCCTTATCTTCCCTTTCTTTTACCATTAAACA
Organism: Neobacillus citreus; assembly: GCF_018343545.2. Taxonomy (GTDB): domain Bacteria; phylum Bacillota; class Bacilli; order Bacillales; family Cytobacillaceae; genus Neobacillus; species Neobacillus citreus. The sequence continues at coordinate 63,693 of NZ_JAGYPE020000010.1, forward strand.
AGGGGAACTGGTGGCATTGGTTGGCCCAAGCGGCGCCGGAAAATCGACGCTGTTAAATTCAATTGCCCGCCTCGTACCTTTGGAAAGTGGTGAAATGGTCATTGACGGCCAGAACATTTCTTCTTATAAAAAAGGAAAAGCCTTCGCGAAAAAGGTTGGGGTTATCCGTCAGCAATTTGATCTAATCGGTCCGCTAGCAGTGATCCATAACGTCTTGGCGGGAAAATTAGCGGAATGGGGAACCGTGAAATCATTGATATCTCTGCTCGTCCCACAGGAAAAAGATGCGGCACTTAGCGCGCTTGAACGTGTCGGTCTCGCGGATAAAGCTTATGAAATCACCTCTACCCTTTCCGGCGGTGAGCAGCAGCGTGTTGCATTGGCCAGACTAATGGTTCAAAAACCGGAGATTATTTTGGCAGATGAACCAGTTGCCTCCCTTGACCCTGCACGGGCTGATGACGTTCTGTCGATGCTCACTAAAATTGTTTCAGAGGATAACCAAACGCTAATTGCCAGCCTACATTCAGTTGAATATGCACGAAAATATTTTGACAGAATCATTTCCTTAAAAAACGGTGCGATATTTTTTGATTTGCCGACAGAAAAGGTAACCGATGAAATGTTAACCGAACTGTACAGTCTAAAGGAGCATTCGAGCCATGCATAAATGGAACTCCCCCTTTCGGCTCCATAAACGATTTATTCTTTCATTGATTTTGTTGGCAGTTTTCGGATGGAGTTTGTTTTCGGTCAAATGGGATGCAGATGAGGTGTACCATGCTGGCGGAATTCCAACATTGGGGCAAATTTTTAAAGGTCTCTTTCAACCGGATTTGAGCCGTGAGGTTTTATCGAAAGGTCTTGAAGCCGCCTGGATTACTTTGGCATATGCCGTAGCAGGAATGTCTCTAGCCATTATTTATGCTTTTATTGTCGGCGTCCTCGCATCGGGGACGTTAACATCTTCACGGGCATCTAGACTTGCCAATAAGGTATTTTTCAGAGGAATATTAGGATTTACCCGTTCGATTCACGAACTGGTTTGGGCGTGGCTGTTCGTGTCTGCCATCGGTTTCTCACCGTTTGCTGCCATTTTTGCCTTAGCAATTCCATACGGCGGGATTCTTGGCCGAATTTTCGCCGATATGCTAAATGATGTACCCAAAGAGCCAATAAAAGCTTTATTGGCAGCCGGGGCCTCCAAACTTGAGGTCCTCTTTTACGGGTATTTGCCGTTAGTTTGGGCTGATATGATTAGTTATACGATGTACCGTTTTGAATGCTCGATTCGTTCTTCGGCAATTATGAGCTTTGTCGGTCTCGGCGGTCTTGGCTATCAAATTCAACTTTCGCTTGCTGATTTGAAATACGACCAAGTTTGGACCTATGTATTTTATTTAATTGCCTTGGTTGTACTTGTGGATATTTGGAGTAATTTTGTCCGCAAAAGCTTAACAGATCGAAAGCGCCAGCGTGGTTTCAGTTCAGGCTGGCGTGCCGCTCTTTTGGCGTCATTGTTGATTGCAGGTTCGTGGATATATATTTATATTATCGACCATGCCGATATATTTGACCTTTTCTCTGATCAAAATGCGGAATACGCGGGAAAGTTTTTTGGAGGATTAATTGGTTTAAATGAAAACAATCCTGCCTTTTTCAATGCCGAAAGCTGGGCTTCTGCGTTAAAACTGACCTATGAGACGCTTGAAATGAGCGTAATGGCGATTGGGTTTTCGACCATTGCAGCCTGTTTAACAGTGATTCCAGCGGCGCGTAATATTGCGAGCGGTAACCTGACCATTTCGAAAAAATGGTACAATTGGCCGCTATACGGTCTGGTCCGTCTCGTTTATATTTTTTCCCGTTCCGTTCCGGAATTGGTCTGGGCGATGATGATTATTTTCATTTTAAAACCGGGTATTTTGCCGGGCGCGCTTGCCCTTGCTTTGCACAATTTCGGAATTCTAGGAAAGCTATGGGCAGAGGTAATTGAGGATATGGATCCACGGCCGATTCGCAACTTGGCTGCATCCGGTGCCTCTAAGATTGAGACAATGTTTTACGGGATTCTTCCCATTGTTTTGCCAAGGTTTCTGACCTATGTATTATATCGATGGGAAGTAATTATGAGGACTACGATTGTCGTTGGATTCGTTGGTGCAGGCGGTCTAGGCATGGATTTTAAACTAGCCATGAGCTATTTCCAATACACGCAGATTACCCTGCTGCTGCTTTGCTATATGATTCTTGTTGTCATCGCGGACTTTGCATCGGAAAGTACGCGGAAAACAGTGAAATAGCGAAATTACGGCCGCTCGATCATCGGATCAGCGGCTTTTTTGGTTAAAAACAATCACATTCTATCATTTATACACTGGGCTAAACATCTGCTAAAAATAATCTATCATTCAGCTAATAAACAGCTAGCATAACTCAGCTTGGTTTTTTATGGTCTAAATCCTTCGGCTGTTGGGCCTTTCTCACTAGCTTACCGGCATCAAAATGTCGGCCATAGGTGGTTACGATTTCTGCCGCTTCTTCATAAGTCGGGATTTGTCCGTTTGCTTTCCTTGTTAAAAAGTAGGATTGAACCTTTCCACTGTAAAACACCCAGCTAAAAAACTTCCTTGCAAAGTTATGCATACCTCCAGTTCGGAAGGAATTCATTTCTTTGCCTGCTTTCCAGACAGTCAATGTCTGGCCGATTCCGCCTTCTAATTGCCCTCTCAATTCCGTATACAGCAAATTGTCGTTCTTGCTCATCGCCTTCATGATTCTCTGGTTTAAAAAGCCATTGATTATTAGGCGCGGTATGTTGAAATGTTCTCCCCTTGTTCAATAAGGTAATTTTTCCAAATCCATCCTCACCCTTGTATAATAGAATCATATGGAAGGGGCGGGATATCTTGTTTAAGGTTATGATTGTAGAGGATGATCCAAAAATACGCGATATTATTTCTGAACACCTATTGAAATGGAGGATTGAACCTAGTAAGATAACAAATTTTGAGAACCTGGATGAACAGTTTATCGAAGTTAAACCCCACCTTGTTCTGCTGGATATTAATTTACCAATCTATGATGGTTTTTATTGGTGTAGCAAAATCAGACAACTGTCCAATGTGCCCATCATCTTCATCTCCTCTCGAAATCAAAATATGGATATCGTCATGGCCATGAATATGGGGGGCGATGATTTTATCCAGAAGCCCTTCTCATTAGAGGTACTGACTGCCAAGATGAATGCTATTTTGCGAAGGACTTACACCTATCAGCAAGAGGAAAAAGAAGTTATCGAGCATAGGGGCTTAATTCTTAATCTAAATAAGGGGAATATTTCTTACCATAACAGCGAAATAGACCTAACCAAAAATGAGTTTCAGATTCTTTATTTATTATTGAAAAAGAAGGAAACCATTGTAACTCGCGATGAAATCATGCAAGCCCTATGGGAAAGTGAAAATTTTATAGATGATAACACGCTAACCGTTAATATCGCACGTCTGCGCAGAAAATTGGAAGATTTGGGTCTCATCGATTTTATCGAAACGAAAAAACGGCAAGGATATATGATTCCATGAAATTCAGATATTACCTTATAGATCAAAAATGGCAGCTTATTACCTTTTATTCAATTCTTGGCGTTATTTCTATCATAATCAGTGTTGAACCACAATTGAGGGTTTCATATAGTAGCCTGCTCTACTTCATCTTGCTGGCGACCTTTTTGTATAATTTATATTTTATCGGTAGTTTTTATCGGAAAAAGGGACAACTTCGCAAATGGCAGTCTCAGGATTTTGAAAGCATTCCTGCCTCCGCCTCTTTCGAACAGCAAATTTATAGCCAGGTGTTAAGACAGTTAGAGGAACAATATTTAAGACAAATACATGAACGAAACGATGCGGCCAAGGAACAGCTCGAATTTATGACGCAATGGTTTCATGAAATAAAAACCCCAATTGCCGTCAGCCGCCTGCTGCTTGAGACGGAAATCGATTCACCAAGCATGCAGGAAGAAATAGATAAAATCGAAGGCTATGTGGAACAGGCCCTCCACTTTTCCCGCCTTAACGATTTTAATAAGGACTATCTAATCCAGGAGATTGATTTGGAAAAGTTGATGAAGGAAATAATCATTGGAGAATCCAAGTCTTTCATCGGCAGAAAGATAAAACTAGATTTACAGGTTTCCTCACTGACTGTATTGAGCGATAAAAAAGGACTGACCTACATAGTTCGCCAGGTTCTATCGAACGCTTTAAAATATACGAAAGAAAACGGCAAGATTACTATCATCGCAGACCCAAAGTCAAGGAATCTTATCATCCGTGATTCTGGTATCGGGATTCCCGCTGAAGATCTTCCCCGTGTTTTTGAAAAAGGATTTACCGGAAAAAACGGCAGAGGCCCTCAAAAATCAACAGGAATGGGACTGTATCTAGCAAAGAAGACAGCAGAGAAGTTAGGACATACATTAATATTGGAATCTGCCACGGATAACGGAACAAAAGCTATCCTTCACTTTCCAGAAACGGTGAATAATATCCATCAAATGTGAAAAAACAAGCTCAACTATCATGAGCTTGTTTTTATTAACCGCACATAACCAGCAGTAGTCATCAAATAGTAAATCAGATAAATAACAAGATATGCACCAAGAAAAATCATAAATGGAACCTGCAGTGGAATCTGTAAAAATTCGGATAGCAAATAAGTAATCATTGCACTATGACTGACAGCAAGCAGCAATGGCAGCACAAAAACAAATCCTACTTGTCTTGCCACCGTCTTTTTAATCTCCTGTTCCGGAATGCCGATTTTTCTGAGGGTTTGATATCTGGCCTTATCGGATGCTGCTTCCATCAACTGTTTGAAATAAATAATGCTTCCCGTTGCGGCCATGAACACAAGTCCAAGAAAACCACAGATGTAGATTAATAGTCCATAGGTTTCAAGTCCGTTATGATATTTATCATAAAAACTCGAATAGATAGGGAGATTGTCATTAAACTGAAGCGGCCTTACAATCTTTTCTAACTTGGAATCTAATTTTTCAAGCGATTTCTCATTCTTCAATTTATAGATGTGCAAATACTGTGGTGAAATCCCCTCTTTTAGCTCCTCATATTGAGCATTACTTATAACCAACGGGAACAACATCTCCCCTTGATTAAGCAGGGAAAATAGCTTATAGGTAGTAATAGTTAACTCTTGTCCGGCCTTAAGAACAAGTTGTTTTCCAGAATAAGGATCGGATTTTACATCCAGATTTCCATCATAAAAGGCCGCTGCTTCATTTCTTTTTAAGTGAAGGGATTCCGGTCTCCCCCTTTTCTCCATTAGTTTCTGAAATGTATTTTCGGAGATCAGCATGGTTTGAAAAAAATCTGGCACCCTTTCCATGCCGTTCAAATCAGCCTCCACAGGAAGATACTCCAGGTTGAGTTGGTATCGGGGGTTATCCTCACTGGCCCTTACAATCAAAGCTGCAATTTCTTTGTTTACTTCATCATCCTTCATATTGAACATATAGCTGTAGGGAAAGTGCTCATTTGTCACTCTATCAATATGATAATAAAAACCAAGAATGGTTCCGCATGCTAATAGTGTCACACTACTTAATAGAGAGATTACGGTCAAGATAAGGACATTTCCTTTAAACCGGTATAATAAATTGGTGATGCCAAGCAGGTTTTTTCCTTTCAAATAAACCCTCTCCAGCCTCTTCATCAATTTTAACAAATAGGCTGCTAGGGAATTCATAAAAAAGTAAGAACCTGCCACAAGGAAAAATACCGCGGTGCCAAATCTAATTCCGGTATTGTGAATTATCGTGAACTTCTCCGGATTCCAAAATAATAGATAGGAAACACCAATCAGGACAACTGCTAAAATACTCGTTATGATAGAGCCTTTCGCAAGCCTCTCTCCTTTACGGTCAGCTTTAAATAACTCGGCAAGCGAAAATCGATAGATTAATCGATAGCTATGGATGGAGGTCACTAATAATATGATAAGAAACACCACGATCGTCTGCAGCATCGCCCTGCTTGATACCGAAAAAGACGCTTGCAGCGAAAAGCCCATTAACTTGAAAATTATCATCATGAACAATTTGGAGAACAATATTCCGGCGCCAATACCTATCACTAAAGCCAGTGCCCCAATGATCATATTTTCATAAAAAAGCAGCAAGGCGATTTTTTTCTTACTCATACCAAATAAGGCGTATAATCCGACTTCCTTTTTCCGCATCCTGGTAAAAAACGAATTGGAATACCAAATGAAAGAACCTGAGAAAATCATGAGAATCATCGATGCCGCAAAAAAAGCAGACTCCAGTTTTCCAATTGTTACAGTACTGCTTAACAGCTGCTGATTGTCTTGGAATGAAACAAAGGTAAAATAAATAGCCGTACTAAAGACCAGCGAATAAAGATAGAGCAAATATTGGCGTATGTTTCGGATGATATTCTTTCTGGCAAGTTTAGAGAGCGTCATATTGCCCGCCTCCTATACTTGAGAGAATATCTAGAATTTGCCCGAAAAGATGCTTTCGCGAGTGCTCACCTTTTCGAATTTCGGTGAAAAGAGTTCCATCTTTGATAAACACAACACGAGAACAAAAGCTTGCGGCATAAGGGTCGTGGGTAACCATAAGGATGGTTGCCGCCTGCTCCCTATGTAGTTCCGATAAAGTTTCCAGCAAATAATAGGCTGACTTTGAATCCAGTGCGCCGGTAGGCTCATCAGCAAATAGGATCTTTGGCTGGCCGATGATTGCTCGACATACAGCGGTCCTCTGCTGCTGTCCCCCTGATATTTCATACGGGAACTTTTCCAAAATTTCTTCAATCCCGAACTTTCGTGCCAAATCGTTAACCTTTCTTTTCATTTCCTTTTGCGGAGTTTTACTAAAGGTAAGCGGCAGGAGAATATTCTCTTCCACTGTTAAAGTATCTAGGAGGTTATAATCCTGAAAAATAAACCCCATTTGATCTCTTCTGAAATCAGTAAGCTCTGTTTCCTTCATGTTTGTCAGGCTTTTACCATTAAATTGAAGGAGGCCGGAGGATGGCTTCTCGATGGTTGAAAGAACATTTAGTAATGTGGATTTCCCTGCACCTGATGGTCCCATGACTCCGACGAATTCTCCCTTAGTAATGTTCAAATCAATATCGTGCAAAGCGGTGTAAGAGTTCCTTTTTGTGCCAAACACCTTATTTATCCCTTTAGCTTCTAATATTAATTCCATATATATCACCCATTTCTAAAATCCTTAGTTTTATCATAGGAAATTAATGGCTTTTTTTCCATAATCAATCCTTACGAAAATGGAAGTGAACCTTACATTTTTGTAAGGATGAGGAAGAGCAAGAAATGATGGTTGCATTATATTAGCATGCTGAGTGATAATGGGTATTGAGTTTCATTTAGTGGAATTTGGATTTAATTGAAGGAGTTGACATCCTTTGCAGAAAAAGACTGCTTTACCGATTCTATTTGTTGTCATGTTTTTAGTAATGGTCGGGTTTGGCATCATCATCCCGGTCCTGCCGTTTTATGCGGAGGAAATGGGGGCGAATCCGACAGAACTTGGGCTGTTAATGGCGGTCTATTCCTTGATGCAACTGATCTTTGCACCAATGTGGGGGCGCCTATCTGACCGCATTGGCCGAAAACCGGTCATGATGATAGGGATTACCGGTCTTGCCCTTTCATTCTTTATTCAAGCGATTTCAACCGAGCTTTGGATGCTGTTTGTCGCCAGAATATTAGGAGGAATGCTTTCATCTGCTAATATGCCAACGGCAATGGCATACGTTGCCGACATTACAACAGAAGAAAACCGCGGAAGAGGAATGGGCATTATCGGTGCTGCGGTTGGCCTTGGCTTTGTTTTTGGACCGGCTGTCGGCGGTATTTTTTCTAAATTCAGCTTGAGTATGCCTTTTTTCCTTGCTAGCGGATCCGCAGCCATCACCCTAGTGCTTGTATTTCTTTTGTTAAAGGAGTCAAAACACGAAACAGGACAGACTTCTGAAGAAAAAAGATCGATCTGGAAAGCCTTTACCCGTGAAGTTTCCGTCTTATTTTTCGTACAATTATTCATTTCTTTATCCCTTTCAGGTTTGGAAGCCACTTTTGCCTATTTTGCTGCTGAAAAAGCGGGTCTTGATTCAACACAACTGGGCTATATCTTCATGATTATGGGGTTTGGCGGCGCGCTGGTACAAGGAGGACTTGTAGGCAGGTTAACAAAGAAATATGGAGAAAGTGCCGTTATTCAAGGTGGAATGATTGTTTCTGTCATTGGATTTGGGCTTATACTACTTGTAGATAACTTTACGACAGCGGCAATCTATTTAACCATTTTTGGATTAGGAAATGGCGTAATTCGGCCAAGTGTTTCTTCACTGCTGACGAAGACATCATCCGCAGGACATGGAAGTTCAACTGGGCTTTTGTCATCCTTTGACTCGTTGGGCCGTATTATTGGACCGCCGCTTGGAGGCTGGCTGTTTTCGCTGGCGATTGGTCTACCTTATATTTCAGGTGCTATAATCACCATCCTGGCATTTTTCATGTTTTTATTTTTCAGGCCACGTGTGAAACCTGCAAACATTTAAAAGCTAAAGGCATATGTTCATCGGACGAGCATAAAATGGGTTACGAGAATTCATTTATTAAAGGAGCTCGGAACTCATGAAAATAAAAACCTACTTAACTGCCTGCGGTTTGCTAATTACCATTGGTTTAGGTGCCTATCTGGATTCACCATATTCTTTTATAAACAAAAAATTGTCCTATACAGCTGATCAGCCGGTCCATGCGGTTCAAGCCAGCGTAGAGCCGCCGGAGGACATGCCGGAGATGGTAGAGAAACTGGTGAAACGTGAAAAAAAGGATGGTTATATTCTTGAAACTTATCAGGAGTATGAGGTTTATAAAGACGAGGATGGAAATATAAGCGAAGAAGTGCCCACCTCCAAGACAGAGATATTAAAATATTATGATTATAGAAATAAGGACCGCTAAAATAGCGGTCCTTATTTTAATAAAATATCCATCCATACCTTTATGGCCACTGCCAAAATCAATATCCCCATTATCATTTGCAGAATTTTTGTATTCATTCTCTTCCCTGCATTAGCACCAAGTGGAGCCGCCAGTAAACTGGCCACAACCAGTATCAGCGCAGGTAAAATGTCGACGTGACCGGTAGTGATTTTACCGGTAATCGAACCAATAGATGAAATAAGGGTAATCGCCAATGATGAGGCGATGGTCATCCGGGTCGGTATCTTTAAAACAACAAGCATGATTGGCACCAAGAGGAAAGCACCTCCTGCCCCCACAATGCCGGCTCCAATCCCGACGATAAATGCCAATATTGCCCCCAGCCATTTATTAAATTGCACTTGATCGAGCGGGATATTATCAATCCCTTTTTTCGGGATAAAAATCATAATGACAGCAATTAAAGCAAGAATACCGTATACAATATTTATGCCGCTTTCGGGCAATTGCGAAGATACGAATCCCCCAATAAAACTACCAAGCAAAATACTGATCCCCATATAGGCAATAAGAATTTTATTTAAATAATCGCCCTTCCGGTAGGCTAAAACACCCCCGATTGTGGCAAAAAATACCTGGATGGCCGTTATTCCTGAAACCTCGTGTGCTGTAAAATGGCCGATACCAAGCGCCGGAGGAATATACAAAAGCATCGGAAAATTTATGATGGCCCCGCCTATTCCCAACATACCCGATAGAAATGCACCTACAAATCCGATAATAAAAACTGTAATGATAAAACTAATTTCCATGACTGCCCCCTAAAAGTAAGGAACAATTTAGTCCCTTCCCATAATAAATATTACAGGTTGATGCCCAGTTGCACAAGAAATGTTTGTCTTACCAAACATCAATACCTATATGGGTATTTTTCAAAAAAAAATAAAAGAGGGCACCTCCACTCTTTTTACCGGCTTTTCACGAGTAGATTTACGGCCTCTTTTACTAGTTCTTCCATGTTTTTATCCCCTTGCTCTTCTGCCTTTTTTACACACTCCACCAAATTGGAGCTTACAATAACACCAATTGTACGATCAATGGCAGTTCTAGAAGCAGATAGTTGGGTAATAACGTCTTTGCAGTCCTTGTTTTCTTCCATCATTTTTAATATTCCGCGCAACTGGCCTTCAATACGTTTGACTCTATTTTTAATTTGATCATTATAGTCCAAATCGCTTACCTCCTAATAAAAACAAGCATTGACATGATTTATATTATACCCGCAAAGGTATATTGTCAACCTACTTAAAATTAGTTGCATTTCTCCATGATTTAACTCTTCCATATTCACCTAATTTTTATGACCTCATATGATAAAAATAAACGTTAACTATTGATATTTAAGGGAGATAATGTATAATTCATAGTATAACTATAGGAATTAATGGATAGGAGGGCTAAAGCGTGATGCGTTTTTTTAAAAACCTTTTCGTTGAACATTGTCCGAAATGCAATAAAGAGTTGGAAACACATAAATCCAATTTATTAAGCTCAGTTGTCGTAAAATCCTGTCCAGAGCAGCATTATCAGAAAGAATATCATCCAGCTTTTGAAACATATATTGAAAGCGATACTGTCTCCTAATAGGCGGAGTTCCACAGCTCCGCTCATTATATTTTTTATTACATATGAATTTTTCGTTTATTTAGAGATAATGTACAGTTCTTTTTGGAATTTTTCTAATATCTCTTCAAAGGGGGAATGAATTAAAAGAGGAAACAGATCTTCGAGGGCTTCATAATAGTCCTGTCCTAACAACTCGCGCAAAATCACATACCTCTGAAACAGCAGGGCTATTTCAAAGTCAATGCCCATGTCATATAAACCATTAAACAAGTCTTCTTTTGGTAATTTTCTTATTTTCCTCAGAATCTTTTCATTTTTTTCGATAAATTTTTCATGGAGATAGTGGGTTACATAGTCTGTATAAATCATTTGCCCGATTTCATTTGTTTCTTTTTTGGAATGATTAAAGCCGATGACACGGTCTTCCTTTTTTTCCTGAAGGATAAATGTTTTATTACCGCTTAAATGGGTGATGAAATTCTTCACACTTTTATCAAAAATTTTATCAAACTGGATGATTTGATGTAGTTTTACTGCAAAATCCTTATGTTCCTCCCCCACGACGAATAACCGGTCTACAATCGGCAACAGCTTTAAAACTCCTTCAGATAGCTTGCTGGAAGCATCATAAATGATAATATCATGTTTTTTCTTCATCGCTTTGACTTTTCGCTTTTGTTCCGTTAATGTCAGTTTGGCGAACTCATGGATCAATTCGTTTGAACAATCTTCCTTTTCTAGACTCCCATATGATATAAAAGCGACGGATAAATTTGTGTTTGTCTTAAGCCAATTATAGATCGATAATGACAGTTCAGTTACACCTGATTTTGCTTTCGGGGAATAAAAACCGACCAAATACATTTTTCTCACCTGCCTTATAGGTATTCATATTCAGATGTGAACTATTTGGTTGGACAAACTCCCATTCTTACAAAACGCTTTCTTGGTCCACTTCCATTTATAAACACCCCCCTTAAAAATTTTTCAAAAGACAATCCCATTTTCCTATGTTTTGCATTTACTATACCTGAGAGGAGATGAATAGACGAATGAGCGATAATACATTTCATCAATTTGCCCATGAATTAGTAAATGAAGAAGTAAATGTTGTTACAACTCAAGGAAATTTTGAAGGAAGGCTGCTTTTAGTCGGTTCAGATATTATTGTCCTGCAAAATAGAATGGCTGCACGGCGCAGAATTATCATTAGGATTCTCGAAATCGTAGCACTGTTCCGAGCAGAAATCCGGCCAACAGGCCCATTTGGCTTTATGGGCGCCGCTCCTGAGTTTGAGGAATCCCGTGAAAGCCGTGATCACGAGCACAACTAATCATGTAAAAATCCGCATTAAAAATACATGTTTGTCTATACGCCGCAAAACCTTCAGACATACCCTGTAGTAAAGGATGTTGGAGGTGATATGTATGAGCGGCGGCGGCGGAGCAGGATTTGCTTTAATCGTAGTTCTGTTTATTTTGTTGATTATTGTTGGTGCAAGCTTTATGGGCGGTTACTTTTATTAATAAATACCGTTAATATGGTAATCCACCATAAAAGACGATCTATTTGCAAAAATAGATCGTCTTTTTCATTCTTTCAAGCTGATATTTTAATATCTTTTTTGTTAATATAAAAGATAATTAAGATAAGTTATAGATGGCAGGGTGATATACATGGAGAAAGAGTTTTATAATCGGATGGGTAGTCAAGAACAGGTGCTGCTTAATCGTCTTTCAAACTATCAGGAAGTATACTGGTCGAATGGCAAGCTTGAGAAATATCAGACGGGAATCGAAAAATGTACGTTAACATGGATTGATGTTGACGATGCGGAAAAGCGTTTGGAGCGCTTTGCTCCCTATATTGCAAAAGTGTTTCCGGAAACTCAGAATACAGGCGGCATAATCGAATCTCCGTTAGTAAAAATTCCAAGCATGCAACAAAAAATGGAACAAGATTTAGGGCAGCGAATTTCGGGTGATCTTTGGTTAAAATGTGACAGCCATCTTCCTATTTCAGGGTCCATTAAGGCTAGAGGCGGTATTTACGAGGTTTTAAAACATGCGGAAAAATTAGCTTTGAGTCAAAGGCTTTTAACAATGGATGACGATTACTCGGTTTTGGACAGTGACCAATTTCGTAATTTCTTCTCGCAATATTCGATTGCAGTCGGTTCCACCGGTAATCTCGGTTTGAGCATTGGTATTATGAGCGCAAAGATAGGTTTTAACGTTACTGTACATATGTCTGCGGACGCCAAACAGTGGAAAAAAGATTTACTGCGTTTAAAAGGGGTAACAGTGGTTGAATACGAATCGGACTACAGCAAAGCGGTCGAGGAGGGCCGACGACAGGCCGAGGCTGACCCGTCCTGTCATTTTATTGATGATGAAAATTCCCAAGATTTATTTCTAGGTTATGCGACTGCTGCCTTGCGGTTAAAAAATCAATTACAAGAATTAAAGATAACTGTAGATGAAAATCATCCATTATTTGTATACCTGCCATGCGGTGTTGGTGGTGGGCCAGGCGGTGTGGCTTACGGTCTAAAGCTACTGTTTAAAGATAATGTTCACTGTTTCTTTGCCGAACCCACTCATTCCCCATGTATGCTGCTGGGAATGATGACAGGCCTTCATGACCAAATTTCCGTGCAGGATATTGGACTAGATAATCTCACCGACGCAGATGGACTTGCTGTCGGCAGACCTTCCGGCTTTGTCGGGAAAATCATCGAGCCATTTTTAAGTGGAATTTATACGGTTAGTGATGAGAGGCTGTATAAACTGCTGAAGGATTTGGCAGACTCAGAAAATATTTATCTAGAACCCTCTGCATTAGCCGGGATGAATGGTCCTGTGTGGCTGGCTGGTGAGGCTTCAGATTATCTGAGCAGGCATGGGTTATCTGAAAAGGTCAGCCAAGGTACGCACATTGTTTGGGCGACTGGTGGAAGCATGGTACCAAAGGAAATGATGGAGAAGTATTATCAAAAAGGTGTTAATTCATAAGTTCAGGGCCGCTGAATATGGTTGCGGCCCTTTTTAAAGTACCCCAAATTGGGTAATATGACTTCCAAAAGCTATATCTTTCCTTGGAAAATTCGACTCTTCTGTTAACAGTTTTGCCAGCATAATTAAAGCTTCATTAATAAAAAGACCTTTATTCAACATGACGCAATCTGACCTCTTTGCCTGAGACACATCGGTAATTTCCGACCGTGCCGCTATTCCCTTTTTCGTCAGTTTCTCTAAAACACCCGTTGCCCAAATAACAGGGACATGAGCAGCAGAACAGATCGTGAGGATTTCTTCCTGAACAAATGACAGGTTTTCGGGGCCAACCTCTACGGCCAGGTCACCTCGGGCAATCATAATCCCAAATTTATTAAAGTTTAACCCTTCGATGATGATTCTAGATAGTTGATGAATGGCATCCTTGGTTTCAATTTTTGCTACAACAGCCAAATCCCCTGCTGCTTTTCGATTCAATTCCACCCTTAATTTTCTTAAATCCTGCGGTGAATGTACGAAGGAAATACCTGCGATGTCGGCATGTTTGGTGACAAAGCTTAAATCCTGAATATCTTTTTCAGTTAGGGCAGGAACATTTAAGCTAAGTAGTGAATCAGGTAAATTTATCCCTTTCCCTTGTTTGACCTGGTATGGAGCGATTGCTGGTGACAGGATTTCAACTTCCACGTACTCTTTTGTTACGTGGTGAACAATTCCCATAATTTTTCCGTCATCGATGAAAATTCGGTCTTTGGCACGGACATTTCGAAATGCTTTCACCAGCGTCACCGGAACTCCAGCAGGTTGATCTGTTGTTTGCGGATGTCCTATTTGCTGAGGATCCAGATATAATCTTAATGTATCGCCTTTTTTGACAAAAATATTAGCGGATTGCAAGTCACCAATCCGCACCTTTGGGCCAGCCAAATCCATGAAAATTTTGCATGTCCGGCCTTGATAGTTACCTTCGTCCCTCAGTTTATTTTCTGCATTCCGCAATGCTCCGATAATTTGCAACCAAACCTCCGGATGATGGTGGGCACAATTGATTCTGGCAACATTCATCCCATTTAATAGTAAACTCTCCATTAAGACGGGCTCATGGATACTTTTTACATCCAAGGTGACCATGATGGAGGATTGCAGGCCAGGATTGGTGTTTCCAAAGAGTCCGTAGGTGCGGTGTCGCACGTTTTGCCTTGCGGCTTCCGGTGTCGGAGCGTGGAGGCTTGTCGATGGAATTACCTGAGCATCCAAGTTTTTTAATATTTTTTCTAATGTATATAATACATGGGGCTCCGAGTGGTCAAGTGCTGCCAATCCTCTGTTTGTTAATTGTTCGCTGATTTCTGACGTTAATTTTTTCCGTAAAGACAAATAGGCAATTAGGTTATCCCGACTTGCCAAGGAGTCCGTTACTAGGAAATTTTTACTGGCATTTTCACTTTCCTGTTTGACCTGATAATCTATACTCAACATTTGTTGGATGAAATCTGGAGAATTATTGAAAACCACTCTTTTTCTCTCCTTATTGATAAATTTAATTAAGGAGTAATCGGATGCTATATTGGTTACCCTCGTATTCGTTGTATTTATGGCAACTAAATTCATTATCATAAAATTGTATGCAACGACGAGTGGAGCGATGTATGTACAGCTTTTTACTTGTGGTAACTTGCATATAAAAATGATTTGGACTGTTTTAGGATACTGGATGCGGAAAATCGGAACTGGATTGTGTATTGCGGGGAACTATGCGACCGAACGTGTGGAATCGAATCTGGTTGGGGAGCATAGCGGACTTCTATCTTACCGAACTCTGGAAATCGAAACTGGTACGGGTGCATAGCGGGCTTCTATCTTACCGAACTCTAGAAATCGGTACCGGGTTGGGAGCCTAAACACTCTTTATATCGACCGAACCTTAAATTATCCCTCGCTTCGGTCGTTATTATCGCCCCATAACGACTGAACTACCAAAAACTCCCACGATTCAGGAGTTATAAACGCCTCATAACGACTGAAACATCGAAAAGTTCCACGCCTCGGTCGTTATGAACGCCCCCATAACGACCGAACTACCAAAAACCCCCACGCCTCGGGCATTATGAACGCTTCATAACGACTGAACTACCAAAACTCCCATGCTTCAGGCGTTATAAACGCCTCATAACAACCGAACCATCGAAAAATTCCATGCTTCGGGAGTTATGAACACCCCATAACAACCGAACTACCAAAAACCCCCACACCAAGGGCGTTATAAATCCTACAAAATTGTCAAAAAGATGCACCAGCCTGAAAAAAAACAGCCAGTACTGCCTCCAAACTTAAACCTGCTTATTCTTACCTGTCCACCCGTTCAAACCATCCCCAGCAACGCGTCCTCTAGCAGTTCCGGCAGGCGGTCCGGGGTGCAGCCGAAACAAAGAATTCCCATTCCCGCCTAGTTGCAGAGACAATCAATATAGATTTAGACAAAAAAATTGCCGAGAAAAATAACCTTTCTCGACAACCTGAGTACATGCACTAGGCATGTACCTTTAAAGCTTATGGATTTATACAAAAACTAGCAACAGCCATAGGTATAAGCTGATTAAGGTAAAAATTAATGTCGGCGGAATAACGAGAATTGTTACCTTTATATACTCCATCCAAGGAATTTGAATTTTATTGTTTTTAAGAATGTGCATCCAAATAAGGGTTGCCAGCGTTCCAATCGGCAGAATGAGCGACCCGATATCACTGCCAATGATATTGGCAAGATAAACAGTTTTCATGATTAATGGGTCCAAGCCCATTTCTGTTAATGCCAATGTAGAAATCATCAAAGCCGGGTGATTGTTAAAAATATTCGAGAGCACTGACGTAATCACACCCATCGTCAAGCTGGCATGGAACAGGCTGTCATTTACGATCGATTTTAGATGCACCAGCAACAAATTGGTCAGTCCAATATTGTGTAATCCGTAAATGATAACATACATGCCGAATGCAAAAATTAAGATATGCCATGGAATTTTACCAATAACATCTTTTGGGTTGATTTTTAAATATACCCATCTCCAGATTAGCAGGATAATGGAGCCTAAGACAGCCACTAATGATACAGAAATGCCAAGATATGAAGCAACAAATAAACTGATTCGTACTATGAATACGAAGATGAGCATATTGATCATCAATTTCTTTTTTTCATTAAACAAAACATCGCTATTTTTTTGCAACGGGTGATAGAGTCGATTTTTTTGCAGTGGAATGCAGTAAGAATGTGGGGAAATTTGTTGAGGAATTTCCTTCTTGAAAATCATATAGAGCAGTAAGGATAGAAACACTAATCCAAGAACACCTGGCACAAACATCATTTCCGTCTGCATATAAAGGTCCATCCCGATAATCTTTAAGGCAATTAAATTGACGATATTGCTGACCCCGATTGGCGCACTTGAGGCCGTCGCAATGAGGGCACCACTCAAAAGGTAAGGAATCATTTGCCGTACTTTTAAGCCTAAATTCTTAAGCGTTAAGATTAAAATGGGTGTGGTAATCAAAATGCTGCCGTCATTATTGAAAAAGAGTGTCATTAAAAAGCAAAGCAGTAAAGTATACCAGTATAGACGGACACCAGAACCCTTTGAAACTTTTAACATTAAAGCTGCTGTCCAGCTAAAAAATCCGATGCTTTCCAATACAATCGCCATAACGATTGTGGCTATGATGGTGATGGCTGCCCCCGTTACTTTTGAACTAATATCTACTAGGTCCGCCGTAGAAACACTTCCGCTTAAAAAAACGATCACCGCTCCAATGGAAGCAGGAATGGCTTCATTCATATTTTTTGGACGGATAAATATCATTATCATAGTAAATAAAAAAGCTAGTATGGTAATGATAACCGTCGATTGGTCATATATCGTAATAATTTCACATCCTTGCAAATTGTTTTATTGATTTGAAATTGTTTATCCCACCCCTCGTCCTATGGTTTATTTTACGCCTGTCCTTGACTGGTTGACCTAAACGAGTATCTCGGTCTCACATAAATCAGCAAAAGACTAAATAATTTTTCCTTTTATTATGTAGGCAGCTGCCGACTTTGGATACAGAAGAAGAAAAACAAAAATCCGGTACTATGGATAAAAGTACCGGATTTTATTTCATATTTTCATAAAATACATTTTTTACAGAGTTATTATTTCTTTTTACCCTTTCCGCCCTTTTTTCCTTTGCTGCCATG
>NZ_JAGYPE020000010.1:81700-123077 GCF_018343545.2 Neobacillus citreus
TATTTTCATAAAATACATTTTTTACAGAGTTATTATTTCTTTTTACCCTTTCCGCCCTTTTTTCCTTTGCTGCCATGACTTCCGCTGCTGCCGTGGCTTCCCGAACTGCCATGGCTTCCGCTGCTGCCGTGGCTTCCTGAACTGCCATGGCTTCCACTGCTGCCGTGGCTTCCTGAACTGCCATGGCTTCCACTGCTGCCGTGGCTTCCCGAACTGCCATGGCTTCCACCACTTCCTGAACTTCCGTGGCTGCCATGCTTTTTCGGACCAGGGCCAGGTTTTTTATGTTTTTTATGCTTTTTATGATGACCAGGGCCTCGACCCCCACTTGATCCTCCGCTGCTTCCGTGACTGCCGGTGCTGCCGCCCTTGCTTCCACTGCTGCCATGTGATCCGGTGCTACCACTGCTGCCCTTACTGCCATGTGATCCAGTGCTACCGCTGCTGCCGGTACTGCCATGTGATCCAGTGCTACCGCTGCTGCCGGTACTGCCATGTGATCCAGTGCTTCCACTGCTGCCCTTACTGCCGCCGCTTCCAGTGCTTCCGCTGCTGTGATGTTTCTTTGTACCAGGACCATGCTTCTTATGTTTTTTCAACGGGCCTTTTCCACTGCTGCCAGACTTGCCAGAACTACCGCTGCCCTTTGAGCCTGTGCTGCCAGTACTTCCGTGACTGCCAGTGCTTCCGTGACTGCCGGTGCTTCCATGACTGCCGGTACTTCCATGACTGCCGGTACTTCCATGACTGCCGGTACTTCCATGACTGCCGGTACTTCCATGACTCTTTCCGCCTTTGCCTTTCTTATGTTTACCAGCAGGATTATTATGCATAAATGCAAGTACACCATTTGCTTCTGCTTGTTGTAATAATTCTTCAACGCCAAGATTTAACACCATTTATACACCACTTTCCAATACAATTTATTTTCTCTTTCAATTTATGAAATTGGCGTTTGTTTTGATATAGACAGATATATATTTTTCAAAACTAAAAGTCATTTAGGAAACAAATACACACCTCCAATATATATTGCATATATCTAGATAAAATATGGTATAGGGGTATTAAAGTGTTAAAATACGAAATTTTAATAAATCCTAAATGGTTAAGAAAATTGGAATATGATATTTGGAATGACGATTTAGTCCCAGCTGTGTTAAAGATTGGAAACAATCGCTATAAAATCAGCCTTTCGTACCGCGGCAATGTAATTAGAGATAAGAAAAAGAGATCCTACCGGATTGTATTTGAAAAGCCATTTACAAAGAATGGCGCCCATGAACTTCATCTTAATGCCGAGTTCTCAGATATATCCTTGTGCAGGAACAAACTATCACTAGATTTTTTTGATCGGATCGGCGTTATATCTCCTCACTCACGCCATATACTTTTATACGTTAACGGATATTGTAAAGGTATTTACTTAGAAATAGAATCATTAGACCAATACCTCCTGGAAAAAAGAAATTTACCGGATGGTGCCATTATTTACGCAACCAATAATCGAGCGAACTTCTCCTTAATAACGAAAAAAAATGAACCAAAAAAGAGGCTCGACCAGGGGTATACGCTAAAATATGGCAATAAAGAAGATATGGAACATTTACGGAGTTTCATTGCGATGATAAATGTGCTAAAAAATGAGGATTTTAAAAGAGAAATCGTCAATATATTGGATGTAGACAAATATTTAAGATGGCTTTGTGGCGTGGTCTGTACACAAAACTACGATGGATTTATCCATAATTATGCACTCTACAAAAATGGAGAAACAAATTTATACGAAATCAGCCCTTGGGACTATGACGGTACCTGGGGAAGAAACCTCCATGGCCGGCTCCTTGATTATGATTACGTCCCCGTTACAGGATATAACACTTTAACTGGGCGAATTCTACACTTCCCGGAATTTAAATCGAGATATAAAGAAATTCTATCCTCTATTTTAGATAATGATTTTACCGTAGAGGTTCAAGCACCGATTATCAATGAGCTATTGGAAAAAATAAAACCCTACATCAGCCTAGATCCTTATATTGAATTGGATGAGGAAATACTGGACGAGGAAAAAAATGTCTTTTTTGAGTTTATTCGAAATAGAAATGCCTATCTTAGCAGCGAACTTTCTATTTTAATTTAGGCCTTAAGTATATGGTTTTTGACCATATTTTTTTTGCCTATTTTTCAGGTACTTGTTAAAAAAAGGCTACTTTATTAGTACAACATCATCCCATGATACATATAGATGCAGTGTAAATGTTTATCTAAATATAAGGAGGAAACTATGGGTTATGAATAAAGAGTCGATGATGCAATATGTGGGCAAAACGATTCGTGTCGATCGGGGTGGCCCTGAATCCAGGATGGGAAAAGTATTGGCCGTTTTTGAAGATTATTTTGTTCTTTTAACTGAAAGTGATGGCGTGGTTTATTACAAAACCAATCATATTAGAAGTGTGACTGAGAGTTCAAGGGATCTTTTGAAACTCGGTGTGAATATTCCAAAGAACTTCGAATACAAAACTGGCGAAAACTTTGTCAAACTATTAGAAAGTATTCGTTATCAATGGATACGAATTAACCGCGGAGGAACTGAAGCCTTAGAAGGAGTACTAAATGATGTAAGTAAAGATATTGCTTCTTTAATTGTGAAAGAAGAGGTCGTTCGTTTTTCTATGAAGCATATCCGAAACATTAGTTATGGTTTATTGCTTGAGGGCAAATCCGGCGGCAGTAAGAACGACGAGAGCAATGATGAAGATGAGAATGAGGAAGATGAAGGTTCGAGAGAGGAAAGTAACGATTAAAAATGAGTCGCTTCTCCTATGAGGAGCGACCCATAATCTCTTTAGGAGGCTGAATAATGGGATTAGAGAAATTTACTGCTGCTTTAGATTTGCTAAAAGGCTTCTATGTGAATCTATATGTAGGTGAGGAAGTTTATAAAGGTAAATTGCTTGGCGTTGAAGAAGACCATGTTGTCTTAGAAACCGACCAGAAATTTATCTTTTACTACCGAATTGATAAAATTCAGGCCATTACGAAGAATACAAGAGACTTTAAAGTTCTAAATTCTAAGACACCATTTCAAAAAACACAAAGCTTGATCGCTTTATTAAATTCATTTCAACACACCTGGGTCACGATTCTAAGTATCCATAAGCAAAGATTTAGCGGCGTGCTTAGTGAAGTAGATTCAGATTTTGTTACTTTGATTAATGGTGAAGAACGAATTTTATTAAAATTAGACTATGTGTCCAATATTCTCAAAGGATTTATAAAAGAAGAAAAAAAAGCCACGGAAAATAAGGAAGCAGCAGAAGGACAAAACAAGACAGAAAACAAACAAGAACAATCGAAGGAAAAAGCAGCTGCTAAAAAGGATAATAGTAACCAAAAATCGGATAAAAAGGATGCTGAAGCAAAAGCCGATACACACTCTGAAAAAAATGAAAAAGTGGAAATCAAGGAAAAAGATGAAATCAAGGAAAATGATGATAAGCATCAGGCGGCGGACCAAGAGCTTGCAGGCTGGTCAAAGCCATTTAAATTGGAAAGCCCGGTCGCAAATATTGAAGAGGATGAAAGTCATTCAAGTTCCGGAAATGAGGAATCAAAACCGGAGGAAAAACCAGCTCCAGTATTGCTTAAGACTGTAGTAAAAAAGAACAGCGATAATCAAAATGATAATAAATCTAAAAATCAAGAGAAAACAAAACAGGTTGTTTCACAAAAAGAAACAGCGAAAGAAAAAAATGAGCAAAAGGCAAAACAAGTGGCAAAGTCTGATACTACTGCTGCTAAAACAAAGGAAAAAACAAAATCGGAAGCTGTATCACGAAATAAGAAAGAAATGAAAACAACGGAAACCGCTCCAGCCAAATTAAAAGATAAAATAACAGCAGAAACCGCGCAATCCCCATCTGCTACCACAAAATTTGAAAAGGGCCAAAAAGAAAAGAGATTTATATGGAATGCCTTCGAGCAGGAAAAGAAATCCTCCCGTTTTGCCGGTGAAGGAGCAGTCGGTTCAAATGTAAATCCTTCCCCATTCGAGGGTGAAATCGTGTCAGGATCGATGGTGAAATCTTTACCATTTGCCGAAATCGCATCTGGCTCCAGCAAGAACTCATACTCGTTTGCTGAACCTGCAAAAATAAAGAGATTCAGAGTTTATTAATAAAAAAAGCTGTTTATTATTTATGACAATATCAAGTAATCATTCAACCATTTTAATTGTCCACACTAATCCCCTTTTACAAAAGTGAGCTGGGGTCCATTATGTTCATCCACTTTTTTATTGAAAGGGTATGTTGAAGCCCCTCTCTTTTTGTAAACGTCACTTCTTTGGAAAGGAGTGTGTGAAATGAATTTTAAAGAAGCAATTGGAAAATATATCAAAATTGAAATTGCCGGCAAGAAACTTTTAAGCGGCATGCTGATTGATGTTGGCGGTGATTTGTGTGTATTGTTTAACGGGACTGATTATCTTTATATCCCTACCATTCATATACAAAACTGGCAGTATCTCAAACAGGATGAAATTGAGGAAATCACAATCAGTAATGAACCTACCCCTATCTATAATCATAATGAAGATATCTCTTTAAGAAAAATCCTTACATCTGCGAAGGGTATTTTTACAGAAATCTACGTTACAAGTAAACAAGCACTGCATGGTTACATTATCAGCATCATGAACAATTATTTTGTGTTTTACTCACCTATTTATAAAACCATGTTTATCTCATTAAATCATTTAAAATGGCTTATACCTTACACAAATAATAAAAGACCTTATGGCCTAAGCAACTCCAATTTACCTGTTAATCCAAGCAGTATCACCTTTGCTCGATCATTCGAAATCCAAATAGAAAAACTAAAAGGAGAACTGGTTGTCTTCAACATTGGAGAAAACGAAAATGTCATTGGCAAAATCCAAAACATAAAAAACAACTTCGTCGAATTAATCTCAGCCAAAGAAGACCCAGTCTACCTCAACCTCCATCACATCAAAACCCTCCACATGACGTAGCAACTATCTGTGCCCATCTGCCCGCAAAGTAAACAAGCTCTAGGCACAAAATAAAGTGGTGTCAGGCACCGCCCGTGGAAAATTAAGAAAGGCTGAATCATATTCTTATTGTTTCTGATTCAGCCTTGTTGTTTTTTTGGTAGGCCTTTTTTCAAAGTTATAACTTTGTTTGAAGTTTTTCAGCCTCTGATATTATCCTGCCGATTAATTTGCTCACGGTTATGTTTCTAGCCAGCCTTGGACTTTGTCCGGACCAGAGTGACATATATTCGTGGTTTCCTTTGGCGGCCGAGGCTTTTCTAATTGCCTTTGTCAGTTCGTTCTGCACTGGATAGTCTGGTAGATGATCCTCCATTTGTTCATGTTTTTCGATAAACCGATTGTTAATCCCCCTAGCCATTTTACCGGAAAAGGCTTTGGTCAAAACAGTTTGGTCCTCCTCCGCTTCTAAAATTGCCTGCTTATGCAGTTTATTGGCTCCGCTTTCTTCACATACCAAGAAGGCTGTCCCCATTTGCACTGCTAAGGCGCCCAAACATTTGGCCGCCATAACTCCACGCCCGTCCATGATCCCGCCTGCCGCGATAATCGGAATACGTACACTGTCAGTTGCTTGTGGAAGGAGGGACATCAAACCGATTAAACTTTGTTGGTCCCCGCCTAAAAACGTTCCGCGGTGTCCGCCCGCTTCCATCCCTTGGACCACAACCGCATCCATCCCTGCTTCTTCATTCAATTTTGTTTCCTGTACTGTAGTGGCCGTTCCAATCAGGATAATGGTATTCTGTTTAAGTTTGGCTGTGATTTCTGCTGACGGCAGCCCAAAGGTAAAGGAACACACTGGGATTTTTTCTTCGATAATGATATCCACCTGTTCATGAAACTTCTTTAGGTCTTCTTCGAAACTAGGGAGACTTGGATTACCCTCTATTCCCAATTCCTCCTGCAGAGGTATTAAAACGGATTTGGCATTGTTAATCTTATCCTCATCGACATGATAAGTACTTGGAACAAATAAATTCACACCGAAATTACTTGAAGTTAACTCACGAATTTCATGAATTTGCTGCCTCAATTGACTTGGACTTAAATAACCCGCGCCAATCATTCCGAGCCCACCGCTATTGGAAACAGCGGCAACTAATTCCGAAGTTGTCACCCCTCCAGCCATTGGCGCCTGAATAATTGGATACTTAACTTCCAGCAACTTCGTTAAAGAATTTTCCCACATATTCTACCTCCTCTATACAAACTTAACTATAACGATTAAATTCGTTATCCTGCAAGATAAATTCGGAAAATAATGATATTTCTGGTAAGCAACAATGAGAAACCGCTCCAATATTATGGTAAGCTATCGATATAAACAAAGTGTGAATGGATAAGTGGGGGTCTAAATGGAACGAATTATTTTGTATGATGGGGTCTGTAATCTTTGCAATAAGAGCGTCCAATTTATTATAAAAAGGGATTCCTCAGGCCAATTCAAATTTGCATCCCAGCAAGGTGTCGCCGGACAAAACCTGCTCAAGAAATTCACCTTACCCCCTAAGATGAACAGTTTTGTGCTAATAGAAAATGAAAAAATCTACCTTGAATCAACGGCAGTACTTAAAGTTTGTAAGGATCTTTCAGGGGCATGGAGACTCCTCGCTGTTCTGTTCGTCATCCCCCTCCCCATTCGTGACCGGCTTTATAAAACAATTGCCAGCAACCGATATAAGTGGTTCGGAAAAACAGAAAGCTGCATGCTTCCAAAACCGGAATGGAAAAATAGATTTTTAGATTAATGCTGCTAAACTAAAACAAAACAGCCCCTCTAGGTGCTGTTTTTTCCTTTTTAAAGATTTCAAGAACCGGTAAACGACCTTTTATGAAAAGCACCAATATACTTAAAAATTTCCTCACCGCTATCAGGCAGCGCAGTGTCAGGCCCTAATTTAATAAACATGGCCCGATAAGGTTCAGGTACCCATATATAATGATGAATGTAATCAGTTATGATAAAGCCGCATTTTTCCCAAAAGCGAATTCTTGCGAGGTTTTCGTCGGTCTGGTCAGATTCAACCTCTATAACAAGATTCTCACATTGGCCTTCCTGTGCCGCCCATTCTTTAATATAAGTAACCATGTTTTTACCAATTCCCTGGTTTTGATACTCCTCTGGGACAGCGAGGTAATCAATTAATAACGCAGATATTCCAGCAAGTTTTCCGCTGATTGCCATTGCCGTTGCCTGATTATCCAAAAATCCCACGTGCAAACAACAAAGCTTCTTCCTGAACATGTTTCGGATAATCTTCTCCGGCTTTGCTCCCTTACCAAGAAAAGCCTCTTCATAAATAGGAAAAACCTTACCCCATATAGCCTCATCAAAGTAGTCAATTGTTTTAAATTCCAATAATGGACAACCTCCATAAAGTACTTTCTATCATCATACACATAAAATTCCATTTAAAAAAAGACCCTTGAACAAAGTCAAGGGCCAAAGCGAGAACCTAGCGGTCACAACTAAGTCTCAAATTAGGAGGTCTAAACTCAGAAGAATTTAAACAACTATAGTGTAACATTTTCTAAAAATTCATTCAATAGTTTAAAGTGTTAAAGACTAAAAGTATTTTAAAAATTCAGGAAAACACTATACTTTTTTACCAACCCTCCCCATCATTTACTTAACTTTTCCAATAAAATTTCATTATTGACAAACATGTATATACAAGTCATAATGAAAACGTAATCAAAACTTGTATATACAGGTAGAAACCAACAGGTAAACTCATACAAAACCTGTATAAAATTAAGGGTTTGATAAAAATATAGGAAACAAATGGGTATTACCCATTCGTTAGGGGGAAATCAGATGAGTAAATACACAGATCCTTCAAAGGAATTACTCAAACATATTGGCGGTAAAGAAAACATTGCTGCCGTTACTCACTGTGTAACTAGAATGCGGTTTGTTTTAAAGGATCCATCGAAAGCCGATGTAAAAAGTATTGAATCAATCGGACTTGTTAAAGGTACATTTACCCAAGCTGGCCAATTTCAAGTCATTATTGGAAATGAAGTTTCTAGCTTTTATAATGAATTCGAAAAAATTGCAGGTGTTGAAGGCGCTTCAAAAGAAGAAGCAAAAATTGCAGCGAAGAAAAATCAAAACTGGCTGCAGCGGATGATGGGGCATTTAGCCGAAATCTTCACACCATTAATTCCAGCCCTTGTTGTCGGCGGTTTAATCCTTGGATTCCGAAATATTATTGGCGACATTAAACTATTAGATGATGGAACAAAAACAATTGTAGAAGTTTCTCAATTTTGGGCCGGAGTCCACTCATTCCTTTGGCTGATTGGTGAGGCGATTTTCCACTTCCTCCCTGTCGGCATCACCTGGTCTGTAGCCAAGAAAATGGGCGCATCGCAAATTCTTGGTATCGTTCTCGGAATTACCTTAGTATCACCGCAATTGCTAAATGCTTATGCCGTTGCGGGAGCGAAAGAAATTCCTACATGGGATTTTGGTTTTGCACACATTAAGATGATTGGTTATCAAGCTCAAGTAATCCCTGCGATTCTAGCTGGCTTAACTTTAGGCTTCCTTGAAACGAGACTGCGTAAAGTAGTGCCAAATTCAATTTCGATGATTGTTGTGCCATTTTTTGCACTGGTTCCGACTGTATTAATTGCTCACACAATTTTAGGGCCGATCGGCTGGCAAATTGGTTCAGGCATTTCTCATGTGGTTTATTCAAGCTTAACCTCTTCCTTCGGCTGGTTGTTTGCAGCAATCTTTGGATTTGCTTATGCTCCACTAGTCATAACAGGCTTACACCATATGACAAACGCAATTGACCTTCAATTGATGAGTGAGCTTGGCGGTACAAACCTATGGCCAATGATTGCTTTATCCAATATCGCTCAAGGTTCAGCCGTTCTTGCGATGATTTTCATCAACCGTAAAAACGAAGAGGAAAAGCAAGTTTCAATCCCGGCGACCATTTCATGTTACCTTGGGGTGACGGAGCCGGCAATGTTTGGTATTAACCTGAAATATGGTTTCCCATTCTTAGCAGCCATGATTGGTTCCATGGTTGCAGGCGTTGTATCTGTAGCAAGCGGTGTTATGGCTAACTCAATTGGTGTCGGTGGTCTTCCTGGCATCTTATCGATACAAGCAAAACATATGGCGATGTTTGCTGTCTGCATGGTCATTGCCGTTGTTGTTCCATTCCTGTTAACAACCATCTTTGCAAAAACGGGAATGAACAAATTTTCTTTGAAAAAATAACTCCAATCAAGGAGGGAGAACAGCTCCCTCCTTTTCACATTAAATACATTAGGCAGGTGCAAAAAATGTCAACAGCTTGGTGGAAAAATGCAGTCGTTTATCAAATTTATCCAAAAAGCTTTAAGGATACAACCGGTAATGGTACCGGAGATCTTCAAGGCATCATTGAAAAACTCGACTATCTGAAAAAATTAGGTGTCGATGTTCTATGGCTCACCCCTATATATCAATCGCCACAGCGAGATAATGGGTATGACATTAGCGATTATTACAGCATATATCCCGAATATGGCACAATGGATGATTTTGAACGGTTGCTGAATGAAGCCCATAAGCGCTGTTTAAAGATCATGATGGATATTGTCATCAATCATACCTCAACAGAACATGAATGGTTTAAGCAGTCAAAATCCTCAAAAGATAACCCGTACCGTGACTTCTACATTTGGAAGGATGGTGTAAACGGAGCACCGCCAAACAACTGGCAGTCTAAATTTGGCGGTTCTGCTTGGGAGTATGACGAAACGACTGGCCAATATTACCTTCATCTTTTCGATGTGACCCAAGCGGACCTCAATTGGGAAAACGAAAAGGTCCGCCAAGCCTTATATGAAATGATGCATTTTTGGCTTAAAAAAGGAGTCGATGGCTTCCGTCTTGACGTTATCAATCTCATCTCAAAAAACCAGCAGTTCCCGCAGGATGAAACGGACGGACGCAAATTTTACACTGATGGTCCAAGAATCCATGAGTTTCTGCACGAGATGAACGAAAGGGTTTTTTCAAATTATGATTTAATAACGGTCGGTGAAATGTCGTCTACCTCTATTGATCATTGCATCGATTACACAAAACCCGAACGGGAAGAATTAAATATGGTGTTTAGCTTCCATCACCTGAAGGTTGATTACCTGAATGGCGATAAGTGGACGAATGCGGATTTCGATTTCGATGCCCTTAAAAAGATTCTGTCTAACTGGCAAATAGAAATGATTAAGGGAGGCGGCTGGAATGCCCTTTTCTGGTGCAATCACGACCAACCACGCGTGGTATCGCGATTTGGGGATGATGTGAAATACCATAAAGAATCAGCGAAAATGCTAGCCACTGCGATCCACATGATGCAGGGCACCCCTTATATTTACCAGGGGGAAGAATTCGGAATGGCCAATCCGAACTTTAATTCCATTGAGGACTACCGTGATGTAGAATCCTTGAATATTTTTAAAATCAAGAAAAACGAGGGAATGAGTGAACAAGAAATCCTTACTATCTTGAAGCAAAAGTCACGGGATAACTCAAGAACACCGGTACAATGGGATTCCAGCCGCAATGCTGGGTTTACGGCAGGTACTCCATGGATTAATACAGCGGAAAATTTCTTTGATATCAATGCCGAAAACGCCATGCAAGATCACGATTCTATTTTCTATTATTATCAAAAACTTATTCAGCTTAGAAAAAATCACGATATCATAACAGACGGAGACTTTGAATTAATTTTAGAAGATGACAAAGAGGTTTTTGCGTATGTTCGTTCCAATGGCGTTGAAAAAATGCTTGTTCTAGTTAATTTTTACGGGAAAGAAAAAGCGGTCACTCTCCCATCTCACTTACATCTTGATGGTGAACATTGTGAAATGTTAATCTCTAATTATGAGGATTCAGCTGCACTTGGGAGCCAAATTCATTTGCGGCCATATGAGTCCATCGTTTACCTTATGAAGAAGTGATTGGTGATGTCTTTATGACAAACAAATATTTAACCATCTACAATACGATTGTCGAACAAATTAAAAGCGGAGAAATCCTACCTCAGACGCTCCTGCCTTCTGAGAATGAATTAACAGAACACTTCCAGACATCAAGGGAAACTATCAGAAAAGCGTTAAATTTGCTATCGCAAAATGGATATATTCAAAAAGTCCGCGGCAAAGGTTCCATCGTCATCGATGTCTCCAAGTTCGACTTCCCTGTTTCCGGACTAGTCAGCTTTAAAGAGCTTGGCCAAAAAATGGGCCGGAAACCGAGAACCATCGTGAATGAGTTGGAATTAATGAAACCGGACGGCTATATTCGCCAGCAACTCCAGCTGTCCGGGAAAGATCAGGTCTGGAAGGTCGTGCGGACACGAGAAATCGGCGGAGAAAAGATCATTTTAGATAAGGACTTCCTAAATAAAAAGTTTGTTCCAGAATTAACAGAAGAAATTTGCGCAGATTCTATTTATGAGTATTTGGAAGAAGACTTGAATCTTACCATCAGTTTTGCGAAAAAAGAAATAGTGGTCGAAGAACCGACGGATGAGGACCGTGCCCTTCTGGATCTTGATGGTTTTCATAACATCGTTGTTATTAAAAACCTTGTATACCTGGATGATGCCAGTCTATTTCAATACACGGAATCCCGGCACCGCCCCGATAAGTTTCGGTTCGTCGACTTTGCCCGAAGGACAAATTGATTATGAATGGAAATCTCTTGTAAAAGAGGTTTCCTTTTTGATTTTTTGCTACAATAAACCTAACTTAAGAACCTGAGGTGAAAAGTATGTGCGGGCGATTTACCTTAACAGCAACAATTGATCAGATTCTTGACCGGTTCGATATACAAGCTTTCCTTGACGAGGAAAATTATTTGCCAAGCTTTAACATTGCCCCCTCTCAACTGGTATTGGCAATCATCAATGATGGCACGTCCAATAGGATGGGCTTTTTAAAATGGGGGTTGATTCCTCCCTGGGCCAAGGACATGTCGATTGGTCATAAAATGATCAATGCTCGGGCAGAAACTTTAACAGAAAAACCAAGCTTCCAAAAGCCGTTCCAGAAAAAGCGCTGCCTTATTATTGCGGATAGCTTTTACGAGTGGAAACGAAATGATGATAAAACGAAAACACCAATGCGGATTAAACTGAAGGATGATAACCTTTTTGCGATGGCCGGACTTTGGGATAAATGGAAATCCCCCGAAGGGCAATCTGTCTTTTCCTGCTCTGTCATAACAACTGCCCCGAACGAATTGATGAAGGATATTCATGACCGAATGCCGGTCATTTTAAAACCGGAGGACGAACATAAATGGCTTGACCCCTCGATTACGGATACGAATTTCCTTAATCAATTCCTGGTGTCATTTAATAAAGATCAGATGGAAGCATACGAGGTCTCTTCGCTTGTAAACTCGCCAAAAAACAACTCGATTGATCTCATTCAAAAAATATGCTAACGCACATTTTTTCCGACTATGGACAAGTTGCCTATATGCACGTCCACATTCTGTCATATGATGTACTAACCCATTAAGTTTTTCCTTCTTTTAAGTGGCCGGAAGCCACTTTCTTTTTTTGTCCGAAAACCCATCCGTATAAATGGTCTGTATCACATATAAAGTGAATACAATGTAAAATACCATCAACAAATAACCAGGGGCCCCCCACTAAATTGCAATGACTTGTTGATACCTTTTGTTTTTAGAGGTGAGATGATTGGTTTTCATTCCAACAAATTTGAATATTTGTTATTTAAAAGTTGGCACACCTGACCATAAGAGCGCTGTTTCCTTTGGTCAAAATATTTATTTGGGAATCAATACAGTTGGGAAGAAAAATCAGGGATTCGGCCAGCAGATGGCCGATGATTCTACAACCGTTTTTCCTATCGGAATCATATTTGATGATGAAATGATTGATATGCCTTCGATTAAAAGCGAACCCAAGCCGGGGCCGCACGCCTAAAAATTGAACAGGAGTGATTGGTTTGAATATTGCACCTATGGCCATTAATTTCATTGGTTTTAAGATTAACGCAGTGGATAATACCTCTGTCATCAACTTTGGGCCGAACCAATTTATCGATCAGTTTCTATCTTATAAAAGAAACCAAGGAGTCGGCGAACAAAACGGTGATATCTCCCCTGTCAACATTCCGATTAACTATGTAATTGATCCAGACATTAATGATAGTGGAACAGTCAAAAACAGTGTTGTATAAATTTATGAACGAAAAACTTAATCGACAACGAGGTGAACCTTTTGATCTTTGCACCAATGAACATCAATCTTGGTGATATAAAAATTAATGTTTTCGACCACGCCTCCGTCATGAACATGGGCCCCAATCTATTTATCGACCAATTTGTTTCCTATAAACGGAATCAAGGCTATGGAGAGCAAAACGGCGACTTTGTACCGCTTTATATTCCAATTTGCACGGTATATGACCAAGATATCAGTGACAGTTGGTCAGGAAAAAGCAGTTTTATTTAGTATATCGATATGGCCGTCTGGCTTTTCTGCCGACGGCCATTTTTATGTCCTTCTCAAACTAATACTTTGCTAATATTCCAATTTGTTAGAATAGTAGTATAATAGAGGAAAATTTACATAAAGGAGAATCGCTAGTATGGATAACCTATTAATCGAATTTAAGAATCTGCCGACAACCTGCATTTCCGATGGAATGGATGGCCTAAATAACCTCCACCCATCCATTAAACCTCTTAAAGAAGAGTACAAGCTTGCAGGGCGGGCCTTTACTGTCAAAATCCCAGTCGGTGATAATTTGGCCGTTTTAAAAGCGATTCGTAACGCTCAGCCGGGTGATATCTTGGTTGTCGATGCCAAAGGAGACCAATACCGTGCCATTGCCGGCGATTTTGTTGTCGGCATGATGCAGACCCTCGGAATCGGCGGCTTAGTGGTTGATGGTGTCATCCGTGATATTGTGGGTATTAAAGAATTAAACTTCCCTGTTTTCTCCCGAGGAACGGCGGTCGCTGCAAGCGGCAAAGCAGGTGTCGGTGAAATCAATGTGCCGATTTCCTGCGGCGGAGTCACGATAAACCCTGGTGACATCGTTGTTGGAGATGCCGATGGAGTAGTTGTCGTCCCTCAATCAATTGAACAAGAGATTTTAACTAAATCTCAAAACAAATTGAAAAAAGACCAGCTAAGAGAAGAAAAGATTTCCGGCAATCGTGAAGCGATTATTAAACATTTGGATGAAATGCTTTCCAAATAAAAATGCCCCCTTTTTCCTATTTAGGAATGGGGGTTTTATATTTTTTGATCCTACTTTAAAATTGTGCCTGACCGTTTTCAATTCGTATACTTATTTGGCGAAGTTTGGGAAATATAAAGTTTATAAATGTAGATTTTTGGCTGGGATGGTTGCTTGTGGGGATGAAGATTAAAAAGATTCTTTATCATTTAATTATGCTCAGGGATAAAATATTAGTCCCTTTTGTGCTTTTATACATATTATTGGCGGCGCTTGGGATTTTCTGGATAGAACCAAAAACCTTTGAATCGTACATTACCTCAATATATTGGGTATTAACCACGCTGGCAACTGTAGGTTTCGGTGACTATGCGCCAGTAACAGATGCAGGAAAAATTTATACCATCTTCCTTTATATCACCGGCATTGGGTTAATAAGTGTATTTGTTGGTAAAGTCATTAATACCGTATACGTAATTGATAAGCTTAAGGTTGGAGGAAAAATGAAATATACAGGGAAACATCATATTATTCTGATTGGCTGGAGCCCGAAAACAAAATTAGCCGTAAAGGAAAT
Organism: Neobacillus citreus; assembly: GCF_018343545.2. GTDB lineage: Bacteria > Bacillota > Bacilli > Bacillales > Cytobacillaceae > Neobacillus > Neobacillus citreus. The sequence continues at coordinate 96,598 of NZ_JAGYPE020000010.1, forward strand.
TCTTAAGACAGACAAAAAGACGGATATAGTCATTATTGATAATTTAGAAAAAGCTCCAATTACCGAGGAACACCTGTTTTATGTCCGCGGTGATGCGACCGACGAGGAAACGCTCCTAAACGCCAACCTTCCAAAAGCTAAGGGTGTAATTATTTTTGCTGACCAGATTGCACAGGATAACTTTTTAACAAAAGACCCTCTTCTTGTGGATGGCAAAACCTTATTAGTGGCGACCGCGATCACAACGCTTGAGGAAAAATTAAAAAAAGATATTCATGTCACGGCAGAAGTTATCAATGAAAACCATATCCAATTGTTCAAACATGTTCAGGTCGATGAGTTTATTCCAACCCAGGAAATGATTTCGCACGCTGCCGTCCGCTCCTTATTCTCACATGGCGTTACCCATATGTATTCAGAATTAATGAGTACACAGTATGGAGATTCCATGTATGAAATTCCAAAAAAGAAGGAATGGAAAACGTACCGTGATGCTTTTTTTGAACTGCTTAATAAAGGGGCAACGTTAGTAGCCGACCGTGGCGACATGCACATTAATCAAAAGCTGGACCAAATGATTCCCGATGATGCCCAGCTGTTTGTCATTTGTGATAAGGAGACCATCAAACAATTGACTAAAAGTGTTGAAAAATAATTTAAAAAAGGGGTGGATAAATCATACACCCCTAAATAGAAAAATAATAAAAGTAATGGCTTTCTCTTTTGAAGCCAATTTTTTCATAAAGACCTTGCGCCGGAATATTGTCAGAGGCTGTCTCAAGCAGTACACCTTTTGCTCCAGTATCCTGTGCCATTTCAATAGCCTTATTAATTAATTTTTCACCTACACCCTTGCCACGGTATTCTTTTTTCACATACAAATCATTCAAAATCCAAGACCGTTTCATGCTAACTGATGAAAAGGTTGGATACAGCTGCGTAAAGCCAACCGCCTCCCCACCATCATAAGCGATGAAAATTACCGATTCCCCATTTAATATTCTCGACTTTATAAACTCCCGTGCTCCTAAGGTATCAGGCGATTGCTCGTAAAATTGTCTGTATAAATCAAAAAGCTCCGTTACAGCATCTAGTTCTTTGATTGTGGCTTTGATAAGGTTCATTGATGCACCTCTCCCCCTTTTATTTTCCCTTTTTCCTATTTATGGTACACTTTATTGTACTTCAATTGGATTCATTTTTGATAGTCATTTTTATTCCCCCAAAATGAAAAGTTCTATTTTCAAAAATAAGGATTTATTTTTTGGCTTAAGGATTTCTTAAGGTTCACGCACCATAATGGGAAAAAGTTAAGGTGAATGAATTTGGAGGAATTAAGATGAAAAAGAATTATACAAAAATTGTTCTCGATTTGTTGATGGCCATCACGTTTGTGCTGCTAATGAATCCAAGAGTATTAGATGGACTGCCGTTTCATGAAATTGCCGGCCTGGTAATTGGGGGCGCTATTCTAGTACACATCGGCTTGAACTATCGCTGGGTGGTTAATACAACGAAAAAGATCTTTGACCCGAAGCTTCCTAATAAAACACGATTTAGTTATCTTTTAAACGTACTGTTGTTAATTTCGATGGCAGGTGTTATTATCACTGGCATATTAATTTCTAGGGTTGTATTACCAAGTCTCGCCATTCAGGGAAATCACACTATTCGTGAATTACATGGATTATCTGCTGATGCCACACTTGCATTTGTTGGACTTCATGTTGGTGTACATTGGCAGTGGGTAATGAGTATCTGTAAAAAGGCATTTAAAACAAAGGAAGGGATACTTAGGAAAGGTGTTATTGCATCCGTTGTCCTGTCACTCGCTATTTTAGCAGGGGGAATTCAATGGTTCGCTTCAACAGCTACATCAAGCATGGGTGAGTTCAAACCGATGCAAATGCAGCAAAGCACTCAAACATCTAATAATGGAAATACGATAAATACAGAGAACTCAACTGCGCTGACAAAGCAAGGACCTCCTAATGGAGATTTTCGAAATGAAAAATTCCATGCTAAAGAAGGACATGGAGGATCAAGCAACCCATTTCTCGTAGTTCTTAACTATTTTGCGATTTGGGCAGTAATCATCATTCCTACTTATTATATTGAAAAGCGAATTTTAAGGAAAAAACGGAAATCTAAATTAGCCCATCCTCAAATGACATAAAAATGTATATGTGATTAAAAAAAGTCCGGTTTATTGTTCCGGACTTTTTTACTTCTTATGATAATTTGAGATGATATTCATTCATCCAATTGTTACTTTTCCATTTTTCAGAAATAATATCATTAATTGCAGGGGGATATGGACTTATTCTAATATGTTCATAAATACTTCCAAGTACGGACTTGTAATCTAATTCGGCACAAACGCTAAACCATTGCTGGACCGTTTCATTTTTTGCCACAAAAAGAGGATATACCCTTTCAATCAAGACAATCAGATTAAACGCCTCTTGTTTAGTCAATGAAATTTCTCCTTGAAAATCCCTAGGAATTATGATTATTTCTGTAATCCGCCCCGTAATTGATTCACGCCAAATTCCAGGTAAGCTTTTAAACAGGTCAGCATAAATACCCAACCTTCTTTATTGTCCAGTATATTATGTATTAAGGCAGTGTCATTCTCTTGAAAGCCGTCTTCCATTATTTCAATAATCGTGCTGGAAGAATTCATTTCTTTTAAGCTGATGGTTACGGTATGTTCGTCCTCCGGCGGGCCCCAAAGGAAGACAATTTTTTTATTCTCCTCTACTTCAACAACTTTAATTTCCAATTGCGCATTGTACAAATCATATTCCAATTTGATGGTCTTTCCCGCTGCCCATCTTTCTGAACTCGATGAGAACCAAAAATTCCCGATTTTCGAAGGATCGACAAAGGCCTCAAATACATCTTTGGCAGGCTTTTTAATTTGAAACTTTGTTAAATTATTCATTATAATCCACTCTCTTTCACCTATTAACATAATCAGGGTTGTCTCATACGGTTTATTTTATACCATTTTAACTTTTTCTTAATCCACTATCCGAATAAATTTGTTTATCTTGTTTCGGTTTCACCTTTACACCAAATATCCATCTCGTTATGGCTGTCCGCTTGATGATAAACTCATATATTAGCCAAGAAATAAGCACAGTCAGGACCATAATGAGGAAAAACGACAGAATCATACCAAGATTGATTTTTAAAACATAGTAACCTATGACAACTAACACACTCTGGTGAATAATATAGATAGGGAATGCTGCTTCATTCATGTACGGGATAGCCTTGTGAGAAAAATTCAAAAATTTGTGACCGAAACCCAAAATCACCGCAAGCGTCAGCCAAACATTGAAAGTTCTTAAAATAGATATAAGTATATCCACACCTGGAAAAATCTGCCTGTCCTGATTCATTTGCAGCAAGATAACCCATGCCGGAACCAAAACAACCAGTGCTGCCAATCCCTTCACGCGAATTCGATTGAACATATTTTGATAGCTTTGATGGGAACAAGTAATAAAGCCCATTATAAAAATGAACAAGAAAAAGAATGGATTTTGACCGCCTGGTGCCGGGAGTGCCTGTGTCACAAACAAACCAATGAATAGTAGGAAAAATACAGGTGGCCTGCTACATACTTGATTAAATTTTTCATGTTTGCTTTTTCTCATGGGGTTTTTAAAAAAGTTGAAAACCGGCAGCGCCACAAGCGAAAGGACAAACAAATAAAGTATGAACCAAAGGTGCGCCGGTGTGAAGGTGCCAAAATAGCCGGATAGATCAGTGAAATCAGTAAAAAATGTTCTTAAAAAAGTGAAATAGTTCCCTGCTGTTCCTGTGTGATTTAATTTCGCAAAATACCCCTGTGGCGGAATGATAAACAAAACGCCAAAAATCAAGGGAATCAACAATCGATTCACGCGATCTTTTATGTATTCCTGGTTCGACCTCCTCTTTAGGGCGTACCAGCTCGCTGACCCTGCCAGCCAAAAGAGCAGCGGCATAAACCAATAACTAGTTACGGCAATGAACCAACTAAGCCCCCAGCTTAATTCCCCACTTTTCACATAAAACGGATCCCAATAATCAAATACTCTCGCTGAATGAAACGGAAATAACAGCAGGATTCCCAGATTTCTCAGCCAATCAATATCATATCTTCGATTCTCACTCACTCAGACTCCCCCAGTCTAAAACCAATTTTTTCCTAGATATATTGTAGTGATTCCAACTGCTTCTTACAAGGAAAATTTACCTAAAAAAGCAAAAAACTCCCGACAATGGGAGTTTCATATTAGGGTTTTATGAAAAAGTAGTAGCATGACATTCTTGTAGAAAATATAAAATAGCGGACTGGAAACAAAGATCCAACCCGCTTATTAATTCTATGAACCTTTTTTTAGTTAACGAACCGTCCTGTTTTACCTTTTGAGCTCCAGTATTCATTACGAAGGTGGACCTTTTGGATTTTTCCAGAGGCAGTCTTTGGCAGTTCCTTTACAAAGGTGACGCCTGTAACCGCTTTAAAATGAGCCAATTTTTCACGGGAAAACGAAATGATGTCCGCTTCGCTGACTTCAGCACCTTCGCGCAATACTACATATGCATGGGGAGTTTCGCCCCATTTTTCATGTGGAACTGCAATGACGGCAGCCTCTAATACCGCAGGATGCTCGTACAGCGCCCCTTCCACTTCAATGGAAGAAATGTTTTCTCCGCCGCTGATAATAATATCCTTTTTCCGGTCAACGATCTCGATATTACCGTATTCATCGACCGTTCCCATGTCACCCGTGTGGAGCCAGCCGTTTCGGATTGTTTCCATGGTCGCCTCCGGGTTTTTCCAATAGCCAAGCATAACACCGTGGCTTCTTGTGACGACTTCACCAATCTCCTGACCGTTATGGGCTACCTCTTCTCCATGCTCGTTGACTACTCTAACATCAGAACCAATCATTGGATAACCCGCTTTTGCTTTGATGCGTGCTTTCGTTTCGGGTGACAAGTGTGTAAGCTCCGATCGGATTGTTGAAACCAAGCTAAGAGGCGTAGATTCTGTCATTCCGTACACCTGAATAAACTCCCAGCCAAGCTCTTGTTCAACGCGGGTCACGAACGCTGGCGGCGGTGCAGAACCCGCTATAACCACGCGAACGTCATGCTCTATTGCCGGTTTATTTTTTTCATAGTATTGCAGCAAAGAATTCAGCACTGTTGGTGCCATGTGCAGCACTGTCACCTTATGTTCCTGGATGGCCTGAAAAATTGATTCAGGAGTAGCCTTTTTCAAGCAAACATGTGTCGCACCATTTGCCGTATAATAAAATGGCGAGCCCCAGCCGTTCACATGGAACATCGGAAGAACATGAAGATAGACATCTCGGTCGCTCACGCGCAAGTGGTGCATCGTGCTTAATGCATGAAGATAATTATTGCGGTGTGTCAGCATAACTCCTTTAGGGTTTCCTGTTGTACCGCTTGTATAAAGAAGGCTGCAGACGTCATTTTCATCAAGTTCTGCACGATTGAAATTGCCTGATGGGTGGCCTGCCAGCCATTTCTCATAATCCACCTCATCGGTTTGATCATCTTTATATTGAACAATGATATGTTTGACTGTTTCGAGCTGCTCTTTAATCGGAGTGATTAAATGGTACAAGTCCTGGTCAACCAACAGTACTTTGGATTCACTATGGTTTAAAATAAACAAGTAATCTTCAGGCTTCAAGCGGATATTGAGCGGCACCATGATGGCGCCAAGCTGGAAAATTCCATAAAAACCTTCAAGCATTTCAACAGTGTTTGGCGCAAGATATGCAACCCGTTCCCCTTTTTCTACACCTAATTCCCTTAACCCATGAGAAAGCTGGTTTACTCTGCCATTCAGCTCGGCATATGTAAATTGGCGTTCATCGCAAAAAACAGCCTGCTTGTCTCCATAAAGAGAAACGGCACGATCTAAAAATTCCGGAAGTATTAAAGGTACATTCATTTTTTTCACCTCTTTTTAAAATTTAGAATATTCCAATATAATATTATTCTATCATATAATTTTTAAATAAAAATACAAAAATTTGTCTAAAAATAAATAATTGCACCTAAGTACTAATCTGTTGGAAAATCCCATAAAATAGAATGTACGTTCGTAGAGGAGGGCGAGGAAATGCTTAAGAGCAATGATTCCTTGATTACAGGTGAAATGTTAGTCAAATATTACGAACTAAACAAGAAGAAAAAAGAAATCGAACTGGAAATGGATGAATTAAAGGAAGTGTTTCAAAGCTATTTTAATAATTTAGTAGGAAAGGACATGAAAGGCGAAATTACGGTGAGTGGTTTTAAATTGCAAAGGCAAATTCGCAAAATGGAAAAATTCCATGAGGCGGAAACGGTGAAAAGGTTGGAGGAAATGCAATTGAACGACCTCATCCAATTGGTGAAGAAGCCCGATGATTCAAAAATAAAAGCGGCGCTCGAACTGGGATTAATAAAGCCAAATCAACTAGAGGGCTGTATTGTTACTTCTCTTTCCCCTGCTATCTCGGTAAAACCAGTGACCCCGCGATAAATACAGACAGAAAGTTTTATAACGGTAGTGCATATGGAGGAACTTCCCAATCCGTTGAGTGAAGGACAATTTCCTACTCGATTTTGTCCTTCATCTGCATTCCTTAAAGCCCCATGCATCAGCCAGAACCCGTATCCCCTCTTTAATTTGATTCTCTGACAGCCCGCCGTACCCAAGTAAAACCTTGGAATCCATCCCGCCAGCCAACTCCGCATCATAGACAGACAACGGATACACCTTTACTCCAGCAGCCATCGCCCTCCGTACCAACTCCTCCTCCCTCATCCCATTCCTAACGTCCAAAACAATATGCAAACCCGACTTTTCACCGATTACCTTCACCCATTCACCCATAAAATCATGAATCGCTGAAATCAGGAAGGCTTGCTTTCTCCGGTAAAGTGTCCTCATTTTATTTAAATGGGTTTGCCAATGGCCGTCGTGCATAAAACGATAAAGCGTATCCTGATGGAGCCGGGAGACTGCTTGTTTATAAATGGTGAATTGCTCCCTGTACCTGGCCAACAGTTCTTCAGGCAGGACCATATAACTGATTCGCAAGGATGGTATCAACGACTTTGAAAAAGTGCCTAAATAAACAACTCTACCGGATGAATCCAGCCCTTGCAAAGCTGGAATCGGTTTTCCTTTATATCGGTATTCCCCGTCGTAATCATCCTCAATAATGTATCCGCCCCTTTCTTCTGCCCATTTCAACAATTCCATTCGTCGAGCAATTGGCATAACCATTCCCAGCGGGAACTGATGGGATGGAGTGACATACACGACACGGGCGCCGCTCCCGTGCAAACATTCTACAGCAATCCCTTCTTCATCCAAAGGAACCGGAACAGTTCTGGCACCTAAATCTTGCAAAACTGCCCTTGTCCGGTGAAATCCAGGGTTCTCCAAGGCATAAATTTCATCCCTGCCGATTACTAAACAAAGGAGTCCCATCAATACCTGTGTTCCCGCACCAACAACAATTTGCTCAGCTTTGCAACGAACACCTCTAGACTGAAATAAATACTTGGCAATTTCCCCGCGAAGCAGCCTTTCCCCTTGCGGATTGCCGGTATAAAACAAATCCCCCTTATCCTCATATAAGGCTTGAACCGACAGCCTTCTCCATAAACTGAATGGAAAATGTTCAAGGTCGACCTTTCCCGAATTAAAATCTATTTTTACAGCAGGATCCGTCAGCTCCTCAACCATCCTTACAGGCTCCACCTTATCATGTCTTACCATTAAATCCTCCAGCAGCTCAACAACAAACAAACCTGAACGCGGACGGCTTTCCAGAAACCCTTCCGCACAAAGCTGGTCATAGGCAGACTGAACCGTATTCAGACTTAGTCCCAAATAATTAGCCAAATTTCGTTTGGATGGCAATTTTTCCAGAGGTTTAATATTACCTTTAAAAATTTCATCTTTGATAAAGTTCGCAAGCTGCATATATAAAGGCGTTGGGCTTTTATGATCCAATACAGGCATTATCTCAAGCATTGCCAATCCCCTCCAAAAGCTGACCCTACTAAAATCATTTAATCTGATATCTTTGATTATACCAGTTTACCAATTAAACTTGAGTTCACATCTAAGATTTTTTATATGTGAATCCGTAACTTAATCTCTAAAATTTTTCCAACAAAGAAGGATTGTTCCTGCTTTTTTCATGAAAAAGGAAATTTTGTAAATAATATAACTATGACATATTGTGAAATGGGGTCATGTAAATGAATCATGCCAATATTAAGCTTACAGCATCTGAAATTGCCTGTGTTTGGACCACCTATATAAACGATTGCATGTCAAAGTGTGTTTTAACCTATATGCTGAAGCATCTTGAAGATGAGGATATCAAACAGATTATTCAGATGGCCCTGGGCATTTCCGAGACCCACCTTGATTTTTTAACTACCCTATTTAAAAAAGAAAATTTTGCCGCACCTAATGCCTTTAACGAAAATGATGTAAACTTGAACGCCCCAAGGCTATATACTGACTCTTATTGTATAAGCTATGTCAATCACATGGCAAAAGCTGGCATGCTAGCTTTTAGCGGTATGGTCGCCATGAGCGCCAGGGAAGACATTCGTTCCTTTTTCACAACAGCCTTAACCGAAACAGCATCTCTTTATAACAATAGTTCGGAGGTTTTGTTAAGCAAAGGTTTGTTCGTCCGGTCTCCATATATTGAGGTCCCTGGAGAAACCGACTACATCGACAGCAAAAAATATTTGAGTGGGCTAAATCTATTCGGTGACAAAAGACCGTTAAATGCTATTGAGATTTCTCATTTATTTTTAAATGTGCATACTAATTCAATTGGTGCAAAAATCTCTCTTAGTTTCGCACAAACCTCACCATCTAAGGAAGTTCAGGAGTTCATGTTACGAGGCAAAGAAATTTCACAAAAACATGTCACGATTTTTGCGCAAACTTTACTAGAAAATAATTTACAAACACCTGAATCTTCAGATATTGGAATCACAGATTCCACTATACAAGTGTTCTCAGAAAAACTTATGATGTACCATATGGCACTGTTAAGTGCCGCCGGATCGGGGAATTATGCAACTGCAGCAGCAGCCAGCCAGCGAACAGATTTATTCCAGACGTATGACCGACTGTCACTGGAAATTGCCAAATTCGCTAAGAGTGGTGCCGATATTATGATCAAAAACAGCTGGCTAGAACAACCGCCCGGGACGAAAGACAAAGAGATGCTGTCTAAAAAGAAGGAAGGGTAAACTTAATCCGAACTATTTTTTTCTTTATTGAAATTGGCTGCCCAATAAATATCCCAAGTAAGCAAGAAAAATTCCGATTATGTAGGTTAAGAATGTATAAAGATAAAATTGCCATTTTTGTTTTTTCAAAAGGAATTCTAGCATTTCCAATTTTAACGTAGAAAATGTGGTAAAGGCTCCCATGAACCCGGTTCCAAATAATAGAGCGAGCGTTGGGTCGGCCTTTGCCCCGCTAATCATTCCTAGAAGAAATGCACCGGCTAAATTAACAGTTAAAGTTCCTAGCGGAATTGCTGCCTTTGCATTTAACTGCTTGCTTATCAAAAAACGGGCAATTGCGCCAAAAAATCCCCCTAATCCGACCATTATTAAATGGACAATTGTCATGATTTTTGCACCGCCTCACTGCATTTAAATCCTAATCGGCTCATTATAAGGCCACCGATAACACTAATAGCAACGTATAATACGGCTAAAACAATTTTTTCATCATGAAACAATTGGACGGTTTCAACACTAAGCGTGGAAAATGTGGTAAATGAGCCGACGAACCCTGTCCCAATCGCAGTTGTAATCATAGGTGGCAACGAAACCCGTTTAAACAAATTAGTCGTGAACCACGCCAGCAGAAAACTCCCGATTAAGTTAATTGTTAGAGTGGAAAAAGGAAAAGAAGCGCCTTTAAACAGCGAGATCCCTATCCAATACCTTAAGATTGCACCTAGCGCCCCGGCAATGCCCACTAAAAAATAAACCAAATGAAATGCCCCCTTGGCTTCGATATAAAAAACTCCTGCAAGGAAACACCCCGCAGGAGATAACAACAAATTTATTATAAACCCTGATTTTTGAAAAAGAAAGATTCCCTTATTTTAGAAAAATAAATGCGAGGAAATTTGCCGGTCCTTATGTTCCTCATATAGCTGATCGACCAACTCTTGGTGTACGGCCTCTTCCATGGTCACATTACGTTTTTTTATTGTTATGGTAAAAAACAACATATTCAAGTTCATTTTAAGTTCCTCCTTCTAATGTTTTCTTTATTTATCTCTAGTATAGAAGGATTTCCCATATCTAAAATCGTGACTATGATGGAGATTTTTCTACTCCTTTAGTCTGAGAAAATAGTTTATCTCGTTTGAACATTTTATGTACAGAATAAATCTTTTTAGCTGCGTACTGCTACCTTTTCCGGAAGCTCTACCCCTTCCCAATCTTTGCAAACATCGACCCAATCCTTGGCGAAGGAATATTCAAAAATTTCATCACCTGTCAACTCGATTGCAGATTTTGCGCTTCCGCAAGCTGGAAAGAGAGTTTCAAAACGTTTCATGGAAACATCTAAATATACATCTAAATCATTTTTTAAACCAAATGGACATACACCGCCTACAGCATGTCCCGTTTGTTCCAACACTTCTTCGGCAGATAACATGCGGGCTTTAAAGCCAAAGGTTTGCCTAAATTTTTTATTATCAATTTTTGTATCTCCGGCCGCCACAATCAGAATGGCTTTTTCTTCTTCCCCTCTGAAGGACAAAGTTTTAGCAATACGCGCCGGAATAACGCCGATGGTTTCAGCAGCAAGATCCACTGTTGCACTCGACGAATCAAACTCCATCACATCCTGTTCCCGTCCCCATTGCTTGAAATGGGCTTTCACACTTTCTAAAGACATCCTATTCCATCCTTTCCCATCAATTTTATGAAGTATAATAACAATTTTCGTGGCGCAAAACAAATCAAATGCTTATCTTTGAAGCTTTTCGGCACTTAGGGACACCTGCAACCATATTGTTAGATACTGCTATCATTTATCTACTTTAACAATATAAAATTGATATATATTTGCAATCACAATGGGAGTATGGACATTTACCTATTTTTGTAGTCTCTCCATCGCTGATTATGATTTAATGGAAATAAATACACAAAATGGGAGGTAATTAAGTGAATTCATTATTTAGTAAAGTTTTAGAATTAGACCTTGCTTATCTGGATACCTTTTCGAATAGAATCGAAACATCCTGGGGGTACTTGTTTTATAATGAAAATCAGCCAGCCTATTATGACGCCAATCATGCACATATCCATGAAGCTCCTTCTAATCCAAAGTCTGTCATCGAAGAGGTACTGGATTTTTATCAAAAAAGAAACTTGACCCCAAGATTCTATATCTTCAATATTGAAAATCAAGGACCTTTAATCAAAGAATTGTATGCCAGCGGCTTTCGATATGAAGAGCTCGTCTCCCCTGTCCAAATCTGGAATAAAGAATTAACATCACGACAGCAAAAAAACAGAATACAAATAGAGAGAGTTACAGAGGCCAATTATACAGATGCATTAGAAATCGAATGCCAAATTAAAGAGTTTGGCGGCCGGGGGGTGCGGGAAAAAGCCTTTGCCGTAGAGTTTAAACATCCATCATTCAGCCGCTATCTGCTTAAGATGGATGGCACTGCCTGCTCCACTGCCTGTTTATTCGAGCATAGGAATCAAGTCCGTTTGGAACACGTTGCCACACTTGAAGAATATCGCGGCAAAGGCTTAATCGGCGACCTCATTTATTTTCTTCAAGAAGAAGTAAAGAAAAAAGGCTTGGAGAACTTGTGGGTTTTCCCTATCGATGAGCGGGTTGAGAATGTATATGCCAAATACGGATTTCAATCGTTAGGAAAATTTATTACAGGGCATGCTTTTTTGTCTGGAAAAAGTGTGATGGAAATCAGGGGCAGCTAATGGTGTCCCTAATCAAATAATTAGTTTATTCGAAGTTAGGTAGAACAAATTCCCCTTTTAAAACGTTTGAAACTTTTGTAATATTAAGAGATTGAGAGCTTAGAAACACCTTTGGGGGGGATACAAATGAATTCACATGGTGCAGTTTTGCCATATCCACGGGCAAAGGGCATTATATTGGTGATTATCGCAGCTGTCTGCTGGGGCGCTTCCGGTACAGTTGCCCAATATTTATTTCACAATAAAGGCTTTAACTCAGGCTGGACGGTTGTCATTCGACTCCTTCTCTCCGGGACAGGATTATTATTTTTTGCACAAACTGTTGCGAAACAAAATATATGGAATGTCTGGAAAAACAAACAGGATGTGGTCCAGCTTGTCTTGTTTGGAATCTTCGGCATGCTTGCCGCTCAGTATACCTATTTTGCAGCGATTGAGTATAATAATGCAGCTGCCGCAACGGTCCTTCAATACTTGGCACCTGTTATGATAGCTTCTTACCTTTGTCTGAGGAAAAAAAGATTACCGTCAAAGCTTGAATTGATGGCCATCTTGTTCGCATTGGGCGGAACATTTTTGCTAGTTACAAAAGGGAATATTCATGCGTTAGCAATCTCTGTACCTGGTTTTACTTGGGGAATTCTTTCAGCATTTGCGCTTGCTTTTTACACACTATACCCGGGCCGCCTGCTTGCAAAGTGGGGGTCGCTCATTACGGTTGGATGGGGAATGATGATCGGCGGTATCGTCTTCAGCTTTGTCTATCGACCATGGCAGTTTCATGGTGATTGGTCCGGGACGTCATTTTTGGCGATGGTGTTTGTCATCATTTTCGGAACAATCATCGCTTTTTTCTGTTACATGGAAAGTATGAAGTATATTAATGCATCAGAAGCGAGTCTTCTTGCTTCCGCAGAACCGTTATCGGCAGCTTTTTTATCTGTTGCTTGGCTGCAGGTTTCGTTTGGACCCGCTGAATGGCTTGGCTCCTTCGCCATCATTGCAACAATATTTATTTTATCGGCTGTAAAACAATAAGGATAACCCAAAGGGTCGTTGAATAACGACTCCTTTGGGTTATCCTCTGTTTTGGCTAATAAGAAAGTATAAATTCAACTACGCCTCATGAACCGTCCTATCGGACTCGCCAATCGGCGAGTTTTCATTTATTATTCCCCTAAATCAACGTTATGATAAACCTGTTGAACATCATCAAGATCTTCAAGCGTATCGATTAATTTCTCGAACTTAGCAACAGCATCTTCCGGAAGCTCAACCTCGTTTTGCGCAAGCATGGTAAGTTCGGCTGTAGTAAATTCTGTTATACCAGCATTTTTGAAAGCTTCCTGCATAGCGTGGAACTGGTCTGGCTCAGCATAAACGATGACCTGGTCCTCTTCCTCAACCACGTCACGAACGTTCACGTCTGCTTCCATAAGGATTTCAAGGACGTCCTCTTCAGATTTTCCTTCTAAGCCAATTACAGCAGTGGCATCGAACATATATGCAACAGAACCGCTGACACCCATATTTCCGCCATTTTTACCAAATGCAGCACGGACCTCTGAAGCGGTGCGGTTAACATTATTAGTTAAGGCATCAACAATAATCATCGAGCCATTCGGACCAAAGCCTTCATAACGAAGTTCATCAAAGCTCTCATCAGAACCGCCTTTTGCTTTATCAATCGCCTTATCAATAATATGTCTTGGCACGCTGTAAGTCTTGGCACGCTCCAGGACAAATTTTAGACCCTGATTAGCCTCCGGATCGGGTTCGCCGCGGCGTGCTGCCACATAGATTTCACGGCCGAATTTAGCATAAATACGACTTGTATTTGCATCCTTTGCTGCTTTTTTATCCTTGATATTGTTCCATTTACGACCCATATGAACACTCTCTTTCTGGTTTGAATCTATCCAAAATTATTTATGAAAAAGCTGTTACAATTCAACCTTTTCAAAAATAGCTTTTGGGAGTCTATTTTCTAAATATACACAGATAATATTATACCTAATTTAGCTCATTTGTTAAGAGTTTGATTATCAAAAAGAAAGAAAGTTCATTAGAACATGATCATTACCTACACCTCTGCAGGTGTTAACGCCATTCATTACCAAAAATAATAACGAGAAATCCACTGTACTGCCAATAACGCAATGCCCGTACTGATGTTTATCCAGCCCAAAAAGAGTGATGCTATTTTTTCCTTTTTCATATTTGCATTTTTATATGCTTTACTGTCGGTAAGGAGAATTAAAGAGCCTGTTAAAAATAAGATGACGATGACATAGCCTAAAAACCCAATATACATGCATTACACCCTTCCAAAGTTATTTTGCTTTCATACCGACACGATGTATATGGGTACTTACCTGAACATCATAGGTAAGATATTTATATTCCTTTTCCCATTTATCTTTGGTTTTCACCTTGTCATTCCAATAATTTGGAAGTTTCGCTCGAAAATGTTCTCCAAATCCAAACACGTCAGATTCAGCTTTTTGTGTCTTTGCGATCAATTTTCGAATAGCTTGAGCGACTCCCTTAGAAGTTTCATTTTCTATTTTCTTAATTATGCGCGAGTTTGTTAGCATAATCTTCGGACCTTGTTTTTCATCAATTTCACTTTCATAACGAATTTTGATAACGACATGTGGTTTTCCGTCCTTAAGACTAACATTTATTTTCGTTTTGCGGTTTATGGCCCTAACGATTACCATTTCATCAGTGTCCGGTACATTTACGAAGGCACCATACCCTCCTTTCCCTATACCAAGGATTGCCATGTAGATGCCAATTTCTAAAGGTGTGGTCTTTCCTGCCATCTTGTCCCCCTTGAAGTAAGCAAGACCATTCAGTTGAATATTTTCTTTACTTTTAATAGCTAAATAGGGCAAGTATGGATCCTGTCCTTTGCTTGATTGAATCGTCCAAAACAAACCAATAAAGCTGGAGGGGAATCTTCCCAAAGCTGATAAATTATCAACCATATCTGCTAAATAAAGGGATGGGACCCGCTCAAGTTCCGGAGACAGCTTCATATAGGTGGCCGCAGGCTCTTTAGAAACAACAAGGGAAGCCGTTCTTCGAATTTCCGGATTGCGCCTAAGAAAATCGTTAAATCTTAGTGTTCCTCTTTTTGCCACTTTTTCATTTAATACGATAATTCGTAAGTGACCTAAAAACAATTCATCAGCAATCTCCTGCTGAAGATTGAGCATTGCATCTTCAAAAGTATGTCCTATCACATTAACAACCAGAACAGAACTTCCTGAACCTTTTGTTTGTTCAGGACCTAATGGAATTCGACCGGGAACAGCAACTTGAGCCGTTAATTTAATAATATCTTCCTTTGGATTGGGAAATTTACTTCCTAAATGAGCAATCGCTTCTTCTTTATTCTTTTCATTTTCATCTGCTTCATCGATTCCAATTGCCAAAACATTTGCGCGTTTTTCAATTTCCTGGCTATCCCAACAGCCGCTGAGCAAAGGAATGACTAATATGGTTGCGATCAGTATTTTTATATAATCATTCCTCACGTTTTTTCTGCCTCCATCCCTTTAAAAGGTCAATTGTTAATAACAATAGCGGGTACATGATGGTTATCACTAGACCCGCTCTGCCAATCATTTGGATTACCTCATACATATGTAAGATGTTTTGAGGAAGCATGGCTAGAACAAACACAATAGGCATGATGAAATAGGAAAGAGCTTTATGGTCCTTTAACCTAAAAAGTTCTTTTATAGAATGAATAGTAAAAAAATAGCTTGAGAAAAGGGTGGTAAAAACAGCTGTTACCCAAACAGCTAAAAAAATGACATCCAGTCGCTGTAAAATATTACCTGGCACGCTCGTTGTTCTTGCCAATTCCAGAGTCGGCCAGAACAGATGTTTGATTTCTTCAGGTCCGAACACAGAGACAGTTGCAATGACAATTAATAGGTATAACCCTCCTGAAACGAATATCCCCCAAAAGCTCGCCTTAATGGCTTTTTGAGGTTTTTTCATTGCTGGAATTATCATTGTTATGATAAAAGAACCTTGTAACAAGGCAGAAATGGTCAACATTCCAGCCATCATTTCCTTAAAGTTGTTTCCAACCATCGGCCGTAAATATAGGATGTTGGCATTTTTTAGCGATAAGGCCACGACAATTAAAGCCGGAGCCAAAATCATTGGAAAATAAAAATTATGAATGTATGCAAACACATTGATATTGTTCCGGCAGCTTATACATGCAAGAGATAGCATCACGATTACGGTCACTTCCAACGGCGTTTCTCTCAATACTGCCGTTACAACAACAGCCCCAAATTCGCGTGCTGCTAGGCCAGTTAATACTAAAAAAAAGGAAATAACGAATAGGCTGCAAAATCTCCCAAGCCACTTACCTACTATATCCTCACTGTACATAATGATCGTTTTATCCGGATGACGGATTCCAAGATACGCGAGGATAAATAAGCCGATGGCCGCAAAACCAATTCCTAATAATGTGACCAATGGTGCACCTGAATCCCCTGCCCGAACGGCAAACAAAGGCAATGGAAGAACTCCTACCCCGATAATGGTACTAATTAAGATCGTTGTTGCCTGAAGTGTTGTAATCTCCTTTGGATCCCCCATTATTCGAAGCCTCCCGTTGATCGTTACCAACCTTGTTATGTTTTAATACAGTATTTTCATTTTTACCAAGTCTGGTTCGATTTGCCGAATGCAGAAACTCCGGCCTTTTTGGCATCCACCACAATGGGCTGCGGATTACAACATCCTTCATGCCTTGATAATTTTCTGGTGAGACAGGTGACATGTACGGGACGCCAAAAGATTTTAAGGACAACATATGATTAAAAATAAAGATGATCCCAATAACGACGCCATATAATCCCAAAATTGATGCCATGATCATAATCGGAAATCTAAGCATTCGTAGGGCAAAAGCAGCCGAATAGGCAGGTGTCGCAAATGAGCCAATCGTAGTTAATGCAATCACGACTACTGTAATAGGACTTGATAGCCCCGCCTCAACTGCAGCCTGACCAATGACCAAAACACCCACAATTGATAAGGCTCCGCCTACTTGTTTGGGAAGACGAACTGTTGCTTCTCGTAAAATTTCCATCGAAATTTCAATGGTTAATACTTCAATTACAGCAGGATAAGGGACACCCGCACGTCCACCCGCTACCGCTACAGCAAACTCAGTCGGCAGAAGTTCGGGGTTAAATGAAATTAGTGACACATATAAGGACGGAAAAACAAGTGAAAATACCAGAGCTAATATCCGGGCGAGCCTGACAAAGCTGCCCATTAAGAATCTTGACGAATAGTCCTCAGTTGTTTGGTAGAATTGATTAAAAACAACTGGAACTAACAAAGCAAAAGGGGAGCCATCGACAAGAATGGCGACTCTCCCTTCAATCAAATTGGCTACTGTCCGGTCAGGCCTTTCCGTAGACTGCGTTTGTGGAAATGGTGAGAAGGGGTTATCTTCAATAAATTGTTCCAAATAACCCACATCCAAAATGGCATCTATATCAATTTCAGACAGTCTTTTTTCCACTTCCTTGACGACCTTCTCATTTGCAATTCCTTTAATATAGCAAATGGCTACAGTTGATTTTGTCAAACGGCCAATTTTCATCGATTTAACTTGGAAATCAGGGGTCGGAAGACGATATCGAAGCAGCATAATATTAGTTGAGATATTTTCTATATACCCTTCCCGTGGTCCCAAAATAACCTGCTCCGTCTCCGGCTGGTCAATGGAGCGTTTTTCAATCCTCTTCGTTCCTATATGAATTGCTATAGGTATACCGTCAATTAAAACAACGGTTTCTCCGCGTAAAAGAGCTTCAATTAATTGTTCAGTATTCCTCCCAGTATCTGCAAGGCTATGATATAGAGTTTCATTCATAATGATGTCAATCAAATTATCAGGCTGTATTTTTCGCCCTAATAAATGATCAGGTAAATACATAAGTGGCTTTAAAATATCCTTATTAATGGCCTCTTGATTAACGATATTGGAAAAATAAAATAGCACCGCTTGAAATTGCCCAAAAATTTTGAATGGCTTTATGGTGAAATCGTCATTATCTCCTAAAATTCCCTTAATATATTCCTCATTTTCTCTAAGTGTACTGCTGATGGGTCTGTCACCTTGTTCCTCCTCCATTTCGCTATGAAACTTCATATATGTATTTTTTCTATTTTTATTTTTACTCTTTCGATTTTTAAATAAGGTCACTTCACCACCGCCTTACCGATAATTTTTGTCATTTTTCGGTAAATATTCCTTTCTGTCTTGCTCTGCAATAATAAATATTTTTACATATAAAAAAAGCGGTCCACTTTTTAAGTGAACCACTTACAACATTGCTTATATTAATATTGGTGTCCTTCAACATTTTTTTCGGAATTTTACACCAACATTTGAAATAGCGTACTATCCTTATTTACTTCCCTGCAGTTAAAACCTTTCGTCTTGATTCGTTCTATTAAAGGGAAATAGTCTTCTCTATCCTTCAGCTCGATTCCAACTAATGCCGGTCCGGTTTCACGGTTGTTCTTTTTCGTATATTCAAAATGGCTGATATCATCGTTTGGTCCAAGGACCTCTAATAAGAACTCCCGCAGTGCACCTGGGCGCTGTGGAAAATTAACGATAAAATAATGCTGCAGTCCTTCATAAAGCTTTGAGCGCTCCTTGATTTCCTGCATCCGGCCGATATCATTGTTCCCGCCGCTGACGATACATACAACAGTTTTACCTTTAATCTGTTCAGCATATGTATCCAATGCAGCAATAGATAAAGCACCTGTAGGCTCAACAACGATCGCATTTTCATTGTATAAAGATAAAAGCGTCGTACAAACCTTTCCTTCAGGTACAACTACGATATCATCGATAAGCTCTTTACAGATATTAAAAGTCTTCGTACCGACTGTTTTAACCGCCGCACCATCAACGAATGGGTCAATTTTATCAAGCGAGGTGACTTCCCCTTTTAAAACCGATTCCTTCATCCCAGGGGCACCTTCAGGTTCAACACCGATTAATTTAGTTTCTGGAGAAAAATGCTTCAGGTAGGTACCCACACCAGCCATTAGACCGCCGCCGCCAATTGCTCCGAATAAATAGTCGATATTTTCATGACAGTCATTTAGAAGCTCGACACCTACTGTACCTTGCCCGGCAATGACGTCATAATCATCAAACGGATGGATAAACGTTCGGTTTTCTTCGCGGCTGCATTCTA
Source organism: Neobacillus citreus (assembly GCF_018343545.2). Lineage (GTDB taxonomy): Bacteria > Bacillota > Bacilli > Bacillales > Cytobacillaceae > Neobacillus > Neobacillus citreus. The sequence continues at coordinate 115,929 of NZ_JAGYPE020000010.1, forward strand.
TTGCTTTTTCGTAAGCATCATCAAAGGTATCGCCTACCAAAACGATTTCGACGCTGTCCTTGCCCCAAAACTTCACTTGGTTTACCTTTTGTTTTGGTGTCGTATTCGGCATAAAGATTTTCCCGCTAATGTTTAATAGGTGGCAGGAATAGGCAACCCCCTGTGCGTGGTTTCCAGCGCTTGCACAGATAATGCCATTCTCTATATCCTCGGGGCTCAACCTCTTAATACGATTGTAAGCTCCACGGATTTTAAAAGAACGGACACTCTGCATATCTTCACGTTTTAAGTAGACATGGCAGCCATAACGCTCAGACAATAAATGATTGTATTGTAGCGGAGTCGGCGAAATCACATCCTTGATGGTGTGACTAGCAATGATGATATCCTCCACATTAAATGTTTCGACCTGTTGACTCATGGTCAATTTCCCTCCTCAAGTTTGAAAAAATCTCAGCTTTTATAAACAATAAAAAACCCGTCCCCATTGGTATAGGGACGAGTTAGCTCGCGTTACCACCCTACTTCCGCAGCATCCAATAAACAACTTGCTGCGGCTCTCGATCATCCGTACATTGTAATATACGTGTTCCATTGTAACGGCGGACTTCCCGGTGCGGCTTACTGGAAATATTTCAGCAGCACATCTCAGAGATGATTTTCAGATAAGGCCTGTCATCGGCTTCCACCAACCGCCGACTCTCTTTAGACAAACAGCAAATCCTACTCTTCTCGTCATCAATTTTATAAATCAATTTTTAATAAGGTTAACACCGAAAAAAGGGTCTGTCAATATTTTTAGACTATTTATATTATTTAGACAATTATTAAAGCGCTTTCATTTCCATTTCAGGACACAGATGTCATTTTTTAAAAGACAGCTTCATTAAAAAGGACAATTACCCTATATTTCCACTAATTATGTTATAATGAAATATAAAAATATTCTGATATTTAGAGGAGAGGTAAAAATGATTATTCCCTACAATGGCAAAACCCCTTCTGTTCATGAATCTGTATTCGTCGCTCCTGGAGCTTATATCGTTGGCGATGTTACCATCGGCAAAGACTCCACCGTTTGGTTTAACGCTGTTCTACGGGCAGATGACGGTCCGATCATTATCGGAGAACGCTGCAGTATCCAGGATAATTCCACCATACATATGTTTGAATCCTGTATCATCGAGGACGATTGCACGATTGGCCATAATGCCATCCTCCACGGCTGTAAAATTGGCAGGAAGACAATCGTCGGTATGGGCTCTACCATATTGGACAATGTCGAGGTTGGCGAGGAATGTATTATTGGAGCCAATACCCTGCTGGCAGGCGGAATAAAGATTCCGCCCCGCTCCCTTGTGTTAGGTTCACCGGGAAAAGTGGTCCGCGAGCTGACCGAGAAGGACTTGCAAATGCTGCAAATGTCCAGTGCCCACTATGTCCAGAAAGGGAAAGAATTTAAGGATATATTAAAATAACATTAATAAGGGCACTTGCTTAAGCAGTGCCCTTCAGATAAAAATATAAGTTTACATAATATTATTATACTAAATATTATTGTAATGATTTAATATCCTTAATGATCTGCTCATAAGGTACATCCGTTGCACCTTCGTACTTCTGAACAACAAACCCCTTTTTGTTTACTAAATAAAACGAAGTGCTGTGCACATATTGATTTGACCCTTCTAGCTTCGCTGCCGGGGCCATAAACGACTTATTAGCAAAGCTTTCAATAAACTCCTGCTTATAGCCCGTGATTAAATCCCAGTTTGCGAAATCAGCCTGCACTCCACTCGCATATTGCTTTAGGACTGCAGGCTGATCCTGCTCTGGATCAATGCTAAAGGAGACGAGCCGGGTGTCCACACCTTCATCCGCCAATTTTCGCTGCAGCTCGGCCATATTGGCAGTCATTGGCGAACAAACCGTGTCACAGTTCGTAAACACAAAATCAGCCACCCAGACCTTACCCTTTAATTTTGATAGGCCAACTTGTTTCCCGTCTTGATTGATTCCTTCAAATCTCTCCACCTTCATGCTAAGCGGAAACTCTACCTTCTCCTTCTTTTCTTTATCCGCCGAACAAGAAGTAAGAAGCAGGACGGAAAATAATACAATTAAAAAACGTTTCATTCTCACAATCCCCTTTTGCTTAAAAAAAGTGCCGAGCATCCACTCAGCACCTTCTTTCATTTTTAGTTAATAAATTCTGTATCAATTAATGATGCAAAATCAGGCTTTTCCTTCAAGAATTTAAGCTCTACGGAAGAGTTAGCAAACTCTTGAATCACATCTTTATTGACATCAGTCGTGAAATGAATATTTTCCCAAGCAGCATCGACGACATCCTTAGCAAGGTCTTGCTTTGTAATCTCTTTAATGCTCTTAATTGTGATATCTTTTGCTTCTTCCGGGTTTTTTTCAATAAACGCAATAGCTTCATCTTGTGCTTTCACAATTTTAGCAATAACATCTTTATCATCTTTAATTTTCTTGCCGCTTGAAACTAAGATTGTGTTTGGCAGAGTTTTACCAAAAGAAATTTTAGAGCTGTCGACGATAATTTTCGCGCCGCCGTCTTTCACTAACTGTGATGCCCATGGCTCTGGAACAGCCGCGATATCCACTTTTCCGGACTCAAACATGCTTGCATACTGGGCAGGGTTACCGGTTACATGCTTCAATGTACCGCCAATCCGAGCCGAAGAGATTCCAAAATCCTGTAAAAATGTTTCCATCTGAACATCATGTGTACAGCCAACGCCTGGAGTAATAAACGTCTTTCCGTTGAAGTCTTCAACAGAATTAATGCCGCTCTTCTTGCTTGCTACAATGGCTGTACCTCCTGAAGAGGCACCTGCAAGGATTTTAACATCTGCGCCGTTTGTAAAGTTATTCATAACTGGGCCAGGTCCAACTAAACCAGCATCAATATCGCCAGTTTTAAGAGCGGTCATAAATGCTCCGCCGTCCGGGAATGTTTTGTATTCCACTGTTACATCTTTACCCAATTCTTTTTCATAATAGCCTTTCGCCTTTGCAACCATAGCCGGAGCATGATCAATGTTTGGAAAATAACCGATGACTACTTTTTTAGCAGCCTTTTCTGAACTGCCGGAACTAGCTTCTTTTGAGCCACAGCCCGCTAGCGCTCCGAATACCAATAATAGAATAATGCTGATGATAGATACCTGCTTTTTCATCTTTTTCTCCCCTTTTAATCTCTAATTGCTAGTTTCTAAACCCCAGCGGCGCATGACATTTTTTTCAACGCGCTGGAAGAAGGTAATATCAACAATCGTTCCAATGACGCCGATGATGATCATAATCGCGATAACAAGGCTCATATTGCCAAAATCGGAGGCAAATTTAAGTGTATAACCAAGCCCCGGACCGCTGCTTAAAAGTTCCCCCGCCATGAGCGCTCGCCAGGCAAATGCCCAGCCAAGTCTGGCACCCGTCACGGCGTATGGGATGGATGCCGGAAAAATAACCTTAAGGAATAAGTCTAATCCCCCTGAACCCATCGTTTGTGCGGCTTTAATATATAGAGGCGAAACGTTTTTAATCCCCATCCGCATATTGATGGTCATTACCAAGGTTGCGCCAAGAATGACGATAAACGTAACGGCTTGTTCGTTTAAGCCGAACCACATGATTGCAATCGGCAGCCAGACGATGCTCGGTACACTTTGCAGGGCCAAAATCAAAGTTCCAAGAGTCTCATCAGCGGTTTTATTTTTTGCTAAAAGAATGCCAAGACCGACACCAATTACGATGGCAAGTGACAATCCAATAGCTAAGCGCCGCAGGCTGGCAAGTATATCGTAGATTAGTGTTTTATCAGAAAAACCTTTGGCAAGTGCTTCGTAAACATCCGTTGGTGCCGGCATTAGCGCTGGTGAAATGTCAAAAATTCTTACTGCCCCCTGCCAGATGATTAAAAGCAGTGCAAAGAATATGGTGCGTTTAATTGTTTGCTGCATATGCGAGTTCCTCTTTCACAACTTTATCAATCTCGGATTGTAGTAATCCCATAATCTTTTCTTCCAATTTGCCCACCATTTGCGGATGGTTTGCGCGCGGCCTTGGGATTTTTACGTGAATATCCTCGAGAACCACTCCTGGACGCGTTCCCATCACAACAATCCGGTCTGATAGCTTAATAGATTCGCTGATGCTATGGGTGACAAATAGGATTGTTTTCCGTGTTTCAAGCCAAATTTTTTCTAACTCGGTATGCAGTCGCGAACGTGTCTGCTCATCAAGCGCACCAAACGGTTCATCCATTAAAAGGACCTTTGGATTCATTGAAAGCGCACGGGCGATTGCCACGCGCTGCTGCATTCCGCCCGATAGTTCATGCGGTGAATGCTTTGTACAGTTGCTGAGCTGCACCATTTTTAAAAATTGGTGGGCTGTTTCCCTTGCTTCCTTCTTTTTCATCTCTTTGCGGAGAGGGAACATAACATTCTCTTCCACGGTCATCCACGGGAATAGAGCAGGCTGCTGGAACACCATGCCGCGGTCTCGGCCCGGTTTGGTAATAGGCTGGCCATTCAAGAGGACCTCGCCGCTGGAGGGCTTAGTCAACCCGGCCACAATAGATAATAAGGTCGATTTCCCACAACCGGACGGCCCAAGAATCGAAACAAATTCGCCCTCTTTTATTTCCAGATTTATATCTGAAAGAACAGTACTTACCTCATTTTGATTAAGAAACTGCTTATTTACCTCATTAATGTGAAGAAACACTTCGCATCCCCACTTTCCCTATAATTCGCATTAATTTTATCGGATTTATATTGATTAAAATTTATTATAAAGGTTCTGTGGGTAAAGTCAATTATTTTTCTGCAAATTTTGCAAATTAATGATTGTGGGTTGGGTAAAAAAGGTGCAGGCTCCTCTGTATTTGTATATTTGGAAAATTCAAGGGGAAATCTACAGGAAAAAGGAGGATTCGTTGATGCAAAATGTATATCGTTTGGCAGCCAAGTTTATACCCTGCTTGATTATACTTGGGATCATTCTCGGTTTGTTTTTTGATTTTAGTTTTGGAGATGTCCTTTTGATAACGGCTGTACTGGGGATTGTCAGTTATGTAGTAGGAGATTTACTGATTCTTCGTAAAACCACCAACCTCTTGGCAACCGTGGCGGATTTTCTAGTTACCTTTTTGGTGGTGTGGTTAATGGGGCGAATGCTGACAAACGAAAATAATCTAATTTGGGCCTCGTTTATTTCAGCTGCTGCCGTGGCCTTATTTGAATACTTTTACCATGGTTTTCTTACGAATGAGAAAAACAAACAATTTACAAATACCTCGAGGCCTATCCAACAACAACCACATTTCCAAACAGAAGCTGCCGAGGAGTTTACTCCGGTAAAGCCGGACGTCAGGAGTTCGGACGAGAATAAGTAGAAATAACCTAATTCAGAGCATGGTTAACTCTTATAAAAAAAAGTCCTCATGGAACAATTCATGAGGACTTTTACCATTAGATTTACATAATATTTTTATGTGTAACCTTCTTATCTAGTCATATGTTGTTATCCCTCACTCAATTCTGCAGTCTTCGCAGGAATGAGGAAGCTTAGCACAACCGTGACCATACTTAAAATTAAGGCATAGAGAAAGACATTCTGCATGCCATTTACAATATTTGCAGTATGGTTAATAATCAACCCCATCACGGTAACGCCAATCGATGTACCGATGTTCCGCAAAAACATCTGCAACGAGGTGGATACTCCTTTAATATTGGCTTCGGCGAACTCCTGCGAAGCAATCGTGCCGACTGCAAACAATAACCCAAATGAAAAGCCCTGTACTGTCAAAATTAAAAACAAATTCGTATACGACAAATCTTTAATAAACATAAACAGTGCAAGTCCTGATAACGCAGTAATAAAACTGCCGATAATAAATAACCGTTTATAACCGAATCGGATAATCCATTTTCCAGCAGGTGTACTGCCAAACATCCAGCCGACCGCAATGCTTAATAAAATCAAGCCGCTCTTATAAATACTCATATGCGAGCCCTCTTGAAGAAACAGCGGTATATAATTAGAGGTGCCAAAAAACGATAAACAGTACACTAGCATAAATAGATTCGTCATCAGGATGCCTTTATTTTTAAAAAGGGAAACAGGTAAAAAAGGATGCGCTTCCTTTCTTTCTACCAAAATAAAAATAATCATGCCAATTATGCCCGCTATCACATACCAGATGGCGTTGCCTACATTGGTAGATAATAATAGAAGGCTGACCGAAGCCCCAAATAAAAAGAAACCTTTATAGTCAATATGAGTTTTCTTAAATTCTGTTTGCTCTTTATAAGGAAGCAAACATAATACAGTTGCTATACCAATCGGAATATTAATAAAGAAAATCCATCTCCAAGTCAGAGTCTCGACGAAAAAGGAGCCCATCACTGGCCCGACAATTGAAGAAATGGCCCAAATACTGCTGAAAACCGCTTGGATCTTGCCGCGCTTTTCAATCGTGAACAAATCTCCGACAATAATCATCGAGAGTGGAATCATGCCGCCTGCTCCCAGGCCTTGAATACCTCTATATATAACTAAGGAGACCATTGAGTTCGCCATGCCGCATAAAATGGAACCTAATGTAAAAATTCCAACCGCAATCATCAACAGATTTTTTCGTCCATACATATCCGATAATTTTCCGTACAAAGGTACGGTTACTGTACTTGCCAGCATATAGACAACAAATATCCACGCAAACAACTCCATTCCGCCAAGCTGTTTGACAATAGTAGGACTAGCTGTCTGCATAATATTGGCGTCAAGCGCCGAAATGAGGGTCGTGATGACCAGCCCCCAAAATACATATTTATTTTTCCCCATATAAACCTCCGTGAAAAAGCCAAATATAACTCTTCCTAATTTTTTACATATATATGATTTCAGACTAAACTATTATAGCAAAAGGTTTACTAATTTTTTATTTTTTAAAAAATAAGAATAATCGGCGCCGGAATATGTTGCATTAGAACCGCCCCATACCTCTCAAAAAAAAAATCAGTTCTCATGCAAATGATGCACAAACATACTAAGATTAGTAGCACAAACCAAGGCCATGGTTTGTGCTACTATTTTTTTATAGTAGAAGTG
>NZ_JAGYPE020000100.1 GCF_018343545.2 Neobacillus citreus
AATCCCAACAAAAAGAAGCGACAATAAATTTAATGGATTATAAAGTATGTATAAAACAACACCGACTGGAATGGTAATAATTGTTGTTAAAGTCTCTACCAATAAATCTTTTCCAAAGTAAGCGTTCTTACGCTTATAGATAAAAAATAGATTGAAAGAAACAATGATCTGGTTAATAAAATAATTTAACACCGCATACAAAATGGCCAACAAAAAAGCTTCGCTATCTTCAGTTAAGTGCGGAGCCGTTTGGCCACCAAGCAGATAATAGACAGTACCGCTTAGGACTGAAACAATAAAGAACATAATCATGTTAAGTGGCAAGCGGAATAGCTGCTCTTTTGGAACTCTTAGTTTTAGCAGCAAAACAAGTACTGCAATCTGAGTAAATACTATTTCCACAAACAAGCCGAAAATTAAAAAAACGGTAAAAGACACCCATTGAATGAGAAAAATGGGCACGTTATTGATTATAATTGGCATACACGCCACAATGGCCATAAGCGCCAAATAGGCAATAAGTTCATGCCAATTCCCTGACAGGTGCGGGGGAAAAGTTTGATAGGTAAACCACATTCCAGCTGGTACTAACATAATCCAGATCAGATAAATTGCTGTTTGGACATGCGGTTTAACCCCCATCTTCCTTCCCCTCCTCACCCAATTATTATTAATTCAAGATAATTTTATTTTACCAAAAAATAGCCATTCTGTCACAGAGAAATCGTCATATTTTTCAAATATTGACAAATAATTGGCTTTGCTTCTGAGATAAAATAAAGAGAGCCCGTGATGACAAGCATGTCATGGTCATTGGGAGGCAGGTGAGAAATTTCTTCTTTTATAAAAGGCTGCCAATCTTCGACTCCGAATTTATTTGCAGATTGGCTGATTTTCAGCAAGTCTTTAGCATTAGCTGCCCTTGGAAAATCAAAGCTGACAAAAGAAATTTGCCCAGCAATTTCGTCAAGCTTGGCTATCATTTTGTCTAGCTTCTTATCTTTTAACGCCGCAAATATAATATGGATATTGCGATTGGCGTATCGGGTCGATAATTCATGAACCAATGCTGTAATTCCCTCATCATTATGTGCACCATCAATGATGACTAGAGGGTTTTCAGATAAAACCTCAAAGCGGCCCGGCCAATAGGCCTTTTTTAAACCATTCCTGATGGCTTGAACGGTTACCGAGATAGCGTGATGCTCGTTTAAATATTGAACGGCACTGACGGCAAGTGCGGCATTTTCGGTTTGGTGCTGGCCAATCATAGTGATTTCAAGCTTTTCTAACGTATGCCCCGTTGTTTGTAAAGTAAATATTTCACCTTTTAAGATTGATTCATGAGCATCAATAGAAAACTCCTGATTTAAGCGAAATACTGGTGCCTTTTTTTTCTCCGCTTGTTCCTCAATTACCTTAAGCGCTCCAGGATGTTTGACCGCTGTAAAAATCGGCGTCCTTTCCTTGATAATTCCCGCTTTTTCAAAGGCTATTTCCTCATGCGTGTTACCAAGAATATTAGTATGATCTAGACCTATGTTTGTGATAATCGACGCCAATGGCTGCACGATATTCGTGGAATCAAATCGTCCGCCAAGCCCGACCTCGTAAAGGACGATATCGATTTCAGGGTGATTGGCAAAATAATAGAACGACATAGCCGTGATAACTTCAAATTCCGTCGGTCCGCCAAGGTCTGTTTCCTCTAATTCATTTGCCAAAGGAAGAATGATATTTGTTAATTCAAGTATTTCTTGATCTGTGATAGGCTTGCCGTTAACACTAATTCGCTCGTTGAATTGTTCGATATAAGGAGATGTAAACGTACCGACTGTATAACCTGCTTCCTGCAGGATAGAACGCAAATAAGTAACAGTTGAGCCTTTTCCATTTGTCCCGCCTATATGGACAGTTTTGATTTTTGATTCCGGGTGGCAGAGCCTGTCCATCATCCACTCCATCCGTTTTAACCCTGGTTTAATGCCGAGCCTGAGCCTTGCATGAATCCAATCAAGGGCTTCTTTATAAGTAGTAAACATGTCTTACACCCCTTTTGTTAAAAAAATAAGCCAAGACGAATCCAAAGTGGATTCGCCTTCAGCTTCATTAACCTCTTAACTCTTTAATACGAGCTTCTACAATATTTCGTTTTTCTAGGTAGTCTTGCTCTTTGGCACGTTCTTCGGCTACAACACTTTCAGGTGCTTTTTTCATAAAGCCTTCATTGCTTAATTTCTTTTGAACACGCTCTACCTCTTTATTTAATTTATCCAATTCCTTCTCAAGGCGAGCAATCTCTTCATCAATATTGATCAGGCCTTGGAGCGGAAGGATAATCTCAACACCCGTAATAACCGCGGTCATTGCTTTTTCAGGGGTTTCGATGTTCTGCCCCATTTGCAGTTCTTCTGGGTTACAGAACTTTTCGATGTAGCTGCGGTTCTTCTCAAGAGCCGTTAAGATTTTTTCATCCTTAGCTTTCACCAACATGTTGATTTTCTTGCTCATTGGTGTGTTAACTTCAGCACGAATATTACGTACTGAGCGGATCATTTCCATCAGAAGCTTCATTTCCTGTGCCGCTTCTTCATCTGTATACTCAGGTTTTACCTCAGGCCATTTGGCTTCCGTAATCGATTCACCGGAATGCGGAAGGTTCTGCCAAATTTCCTCGGTGATAAATGGCATGAACGGATGCAATAACCTCATTGTTTGGTCTAAAACATAGGCAAGAATGGAACGGGTTGTTTTCTTAGCCGCCTCATCTTCACCGTATAAAGGAAGCTTCGCCATTTCAATATACCAATCACAGAAGTCATCCCAGATAAAGTTATAAAGAGCACGGCCAACTTCACCGAATTCATACCGCTCTGACAGCTTTGTCACATGTTCGATTGTTTCATTTAAGCGTGTTAGAATCCATTTGTCGGCAACAGATTTTTCCCCGCTGAAATCAATTTCATCATAGCTGAGACCGTTCATATTCATTAAAGCAAAACGGGAAGCATTCCAAATTTTATTGGCAAAGTTCCAGGTTGCTTCAACTTTTTCCGTGCTATAACGTAAATCTTGACCTGGTGATGATCCCGTAGATAGGAAGTAACGAAGGGCATCCGCACCGTACTTGTCGATTACTTCCATTGGGTCAACGCCGTTTCCAAGCGATTTACTCATTTTCCGGCCCTGCTCGTCACGAACAAGTCCATGGATGAGAACATCTTTAAATGGACGCTCACCGGTGAACTCTAAGCTTTGGAAAATCATTCTGGATACCCAGAAGAAGATGATATCGTAGCCTGTTACAAGAACATCCGTTGAGAAGTACCGCTTGAAATCAGCCGCTTCTTTGTCTGGCCAGCCCATAGTCGAGAATGGCCATAACGCTGAACTGAACCAAGTATCTAATACGTCTTTGTCCTGTTCCCAGTTTTCAATGTCTGCAGGTGCTTCATGGCCGACAAATACTTCACCTGTTTCTTTGTGATACCAAGCAGGAATGCGATGTCCCCACCATAGTTGTCGAGAAATACACCAGTCGCGAATGTTTTCCATCCAGTGCAGGTATGTTTTTTCAAAGCGATCTGGAACAAAGTGTACTTTTTCTTCCTTGCTTTGAAGCGCAATGGCTTGATCTGCCAATGGCTGCATTTTAACAAACCATTGTGTAGAAAGATAAGGCTCTACAACTGCTCCGCTGCGCTCAGAGTGGCCAACGGAATGAAGGTGATCTTCAATTTTAAACAGAACGCCTTGTTCTTGAAGGTCTTTGACAATTTGCTTGCGGCATTCAAAGCGGTCAAGACCTTTGTATTTGCCGGCCTTTACGTTCATAGACCCGTCTTCGTTCATGACTAATATACGCTCAAGATTGTGTCGGTTTCCTAGTTCAAAGTCGTTCGGGTCATGGGCAGGAGTAATTTTAACAGCCCCAGAACCGAATTCCATATCAACATAATCATCGCCAACAATCGGGATTTCCCGGCCAACGATTGGCAGAATAACCGTTTTGCCGATTAGGTGCTTGTAACGATCATCTTCCGGGTGAACCGCAACCGCAGAATCCCCAAGCATCGTTTCCGGACGTGTTGTTGCAACTTCAATGTAGCCGGAACCCTCAGCTAACGGATATTTTAAATGATAAAAGGCACCTTGAACATCCTTATAAATAACCTCAATGTCAGATAAGGCTGTTTTGGTGGATGGGTCCCAGTTGATGATGTATTCGCCACGATAGATTAAGCCTTTTTTGTAAAGGGTAACGAAAACTTCACGAACCGCCTTTGATAACCCCTCATCAAGGGTGAACCTCTCGCGAGAGTAGTCAAGACCTAAGCCTAGTTTCGACCACTGCTGGCGGATGTGAGAAGCATACTCTTCCTTCCACTTCCATGTTTCCTCAACGAATTTTTCCCTGCCGAGGTCATAACGGCTTTTTCCTTCGCTTTTAAGCTTTTGTTCAACCTTTGCCTGTGTCGCGATTCCAGCATGGTCCATACCCGGAAGCCAAAGAACATCATAGCCCTGCATCCGCTTCATGCGTGTGATGATATCTTGAAGAGTTGTATCCCATGCATGCCCTAAATGGAGTTTTCCAGTAACGTTAGGCGGTGGGATAACGACTGTATATGGCTGTTTTCCCTCATCATCTTTTGCTTCGAAAAATTTCCCCTGCAGCCACCACTCATAACGACCTTTTTCGATGGTTTGCGGGTCGTATTTGGTCGGCATCGTAATTTCTTTTGTTTCCATCTGAATTTTCCTCCTTTGTCTTTCTAGAAACAACAAAAAACCCCATTCGTCATAAAAGGACGAATGGAGTTGCTTCGCGGTACCACCTTTTTTCCAATCATAGTGATGATTGGCACTTCATCGGATAACGGATTTCATCCGTCTTCTACTACTGGAGCCTTTTGACCTGTTCACAGAAGAAGCTCTTGGGCGACTTTCCGATGCTCCGCTTAGGAAATCTTTCAGCTACTGATTTCCCTCTCTAAAAAGCTGGCTTTCACCGTACTCTTCCCTGTCAAAGCTTTATTTTTCAATTATATATAATACTACCCAAAAAACAGGGCCTTCGTCAATCAGGATATCCTTGTTTTTTATATTTTATACTATATGTTTAAAAGCACAGGCTTGCTCATAATTTTGAAATTAGAATTATTTTTTAATTGATGTTAATTAGGCGCTTTAAAATTTACATTATTTTCCAATTTCTAATTCAGTGATTTTTGGAAAGGTTTTGGGGCATTCACACAAATTTTCGAATATACATATGATAAGGGTAAATTGGGAAAGGGGGGGTTTGGGGTGAAGAATTTCCACAAATATAAACACCGTCCCTGGTTTAGAACGTTTCGGAGATTGTCCGGACAGCTGGTGGTCCCATTTATTATCTTTCAGTTTATACGAACCATTTTTCTGCCAACTATTTTTGATGTTCTGTTATTATCCCTTTTTATCGTCATTGCCATTTCCATTTATTTTGAAATTATTTAAGGAGCCCTATGTGCAGATGATTCCTGCTATTGGGCTCCTTCTTTTGCCTGCTGAGCTGCCTCTTGGGCTGCTTTTTGTTGGTTCTCGATTTCCGTCATTCGCATCACAATATATTCGGTATTTTTTAAATGCCAATAGCGATGCTGCAACTGGCGGACATATTTTAACTCATTTTTCGGACGAGGCTTCCGATAATACTTTTCTGCCATTTGGATGATGGGTATTGGGTAGGCCAAGTAGCTGTTGAATAATAATTTTTCCTCCGGTTTAAACGGAAAATATTTAAAATAATGATATACCAAACCGATCACGTCATCGTTTCGTTTCGGACTTGTGTTTAAAGTCCTTGACACATATGGGAGCAGGTCATGGATTGGTGAGCCGTAACGGGCATTTTCAAAATTAATAAAAAAGCCGTATCCCCGTTCATCATAAAGAAAATGATCGGATGAAAGCTTCCCATGGACAACCACCATTCGGGCTTTCTCATTTTCCTTTGTGCTCTCATACCATTCTTCAAATTTTGATTTTGAAAACCGGAGCGCCTGGCTGATTTCATTGTAGTATAGGCAAAACAGCAGTTCGAATGGTGACATATAGGTTTTCTTTTCGCAAACATCAATGTATCCATCAAGAAATTCTTGATTTTTATCAAGCAGCTGCAAGGTTTTTTCGTAATGCTCGGCCCGCTCCTCCTTGTTTACTTCGATTTCCTTTGCGGAAAGGGTATGAAGCCGGGCCAATTCACGAAAAAGCTGCTGGCTTTTGTACTGGTGGTCTTCTCTTTGGTCATTCGCCATCCAAGGCATGAGATAGTAAAGATTATTATCATGCAATACCGCATATCTGCCGTCCATTGTGGGATAAATAGGGACAATCCGGTTAAAGCCTTTTTGATAGAGATAATGGACATGCCGAATAAAATCTGTCCCTAAGGCTGGGGGAATTTTTTTCAGGGCAAAGGTACCTTTGTTAGAATAAATTTTTTGAATGCCGCCAAAATCCTCTACAAAATACGGCTCTACCTGGTAGTTCTCCAAAATCGGCGTAAGGCTCTCCAGCCTATTCGAGTCATTCATGAGAATTCACTCTCTTTCATTTAGAAAAGCAAAAGGGCATAAAAAGAAAGCAGAGCAGGCCCCGTTCGAACCCGCTCACCTTCTAAGGTCTGATTATTTTTTGGCAAAGGCTGCCGGAACATATAATACTTGACCTTCATAAACATCCTGGTTCAATTCCAGATTGTTAACACGAAGGAGATTTTGAACTGAAACATCATATCGTTTAGACAAACTTTCTACCGTATCCCCTCTTTGAACAATACAAACCTTTAACCTTGTTTGCGAAGAACCTTCGTCCTTTCGGGCAAAGAATTCTGTCAGGGTCATCGATTTCTTCTTGGCACCAAACAGCTTCTTCTTATGCTTTGGCTCCTCTTCAGATGACGATGAAGATGACGAGCTTTCCTCTTCATATTCCACGACTACTGCTGGGGATTCCTCCACAATGATCTCTTCCTCAAACTGAACTTCAACCTCTACAGGCTGTTTTTCTTCTTTTCTCTCCTGATAACGCCATGCAGGTTCATTTGCTTCGGCATTATACTCCTGGTACTGCCAAGGCGGCCGATATTCCTGCTGCTCCTGAGTTTGTTCCTGAGGCTGATAATTAAAGTTTGGGAACTTTGAAAATGCATCTGTGCTCTGTTCTTCCTCCTGCGGTTTACGTGCTTCCGTCTGGAATAAGAAATTGTTTTGATACGGGCTTTGTGCTGTTGGTTGAGGGAATTCGTATTCCTCTTCCTCTTCCTCGGCTCCTGCGCGGTACAGGAGTTCAAGTTCAGGCTCTTCCTCCTGCTGCTGTTGCTGTTGCTGCTCATTTCCATAGAGGCCGCTAATGGTCAACTCTGCTGACAGCTTTAAGCAGCTGCGCTCAGGCATGGAATAATCAAACGTTTCCACAAGGACATCGATATCATACACACTTTGAATTCGATTGTTAGGAATCGTGATATCAACCGGGAATCGATGTGAAAATTCAGCTACTCCCTCCTCACGCTCGGCCACCCGTTCTACAAACTTCTGTGAGACAGCGCCCTCTTCATTTCCTTCCTCTTGGTCCTTGTAGCATTTATATTCGCCGGAAAGCTCCAGCGAACCGCGTATGGTGACGTACTGATCGTTTTCCTGGATGGTAATATCCGGGTCTAAGGAAATGGAAATAAGCTCTTCGACTTCCTGTCCTTTTCTAAACCACAGGGACTCCTCCACAGAAAATCTTAGGTACGATTGATTCTCCTGGGACAAAGCGACTCCTCCTTTCGTTTCCTAATGCAAAATCACTATGTCACTTACACTTTATGAGGGGAAATTTTTATTTATGAATAAAAAAGCAGGATTGTGCAGAAAAGAGGCAAAAAAATAAACTCTCCTAATTGGAGAGCTGGATTGTTCTAATGGTTTATCAAAGATTTATAATCTTCGATTGTTTTAATGGCTGATTTCATTGAGTCATTAGATAACTTGTTTTTCATTGTATTTTTTAAAATAGTTTCTAATTGGGGGCACAATTTGATTTGCTTTGTGTGTGCATCGGTCTGTTTTAGGGCATCTGACAGGGCAATTATTGGCCGTTTATTTTCCGCGACAACATCTTTATCGTTCTTTACTATGACCCACTTGGTATTCTCTTTAACCGCTTTAAATTCTACCTTTATCGGGACGGGTTCTTCCTTAATATAAGTCCGGCTTAATGAGTGGGCCTCCTGTAAATATTTTTTATCTACTGCTTGGTCTTTAAAAAATATTTTAATAAGGGGCCGGGGCGCTTTTGTTTTGTCGCAGTAATATAAAGGATACTGGGCGTTTCTCGATATCAATGCTATGTACAGGCTTCTTAAATGTTGGAGGTAGCTATTAGACTCTTGTTTGACAAAAAAATCACCTCTAGTAAACTCGGTGTTTTCGTTGTACATGAGTGTTTGAAATATTTTTAGACTATCGGTGTAGATGTTGATGATTTCATGTTTATGGATGAGTTTTCTTTTATTAATTCAATTGTTTTTTCTAATGCATAGCCTTCTGCTATATTTGAGGTAGGATTGATATGCTCAGTTTTAAAATGGTGTTTTTCTATGAAGCCAAATTCGTTTACCCTTACGATTCCTACTCCGATGGTGTGTTCCTTGGTTGAACCGTCAATATAGTATTCTATCATTTTTTGCACCCGCTTCTCCTACGACTTTTTCTACGACGATTTGGCTTTATGAACCTTTTATGAGACCTCTTGAACCCTTGTTCTTACTTCGATTTGGTCCTATGAACCTTTTATAAGACCCTGGAGTCCTTGTTTCTCTTCGATTTGGTCTTATAAACCTTTTATAAGACCACTTCACTTCTTGTTCTGCTTCGATTTGGTCTTATAAACCTTTTATAAGACCGCTTCACCTCTTGTTCTCGCTTCGATTCGGTCTTATGAACCTTTTATAAGACCACTTCACCTCCTGTTCTCACTTCGATTGGTCTTATGAACCTTTTATAAGACCACTTCACCTCTTGTTCTCGCTCCGATTTGGTCTTATGAACCTTTTATAAGACCACTTCACCTCTTGTTCTCGCTTCGATTTGGTCTTATGAATCTTTTATAAGACCACTTCACCTCTTATTCTCGCTTCGATTTGGTCTTAAGAAATTTTTAAATTACCATTAAACCTCGTTTCCCACGGCTATATTGTCTTATGATTACTATACTTTACCAAAAAAGCAATTTATTGTTACATATTTTACCATAAAAAAGGCAGTGGACTAATTTTAAAATTTAATCCACTGCCTTCTTATAAAAACAAATTCTATTTAAGCTTCGAAAAAGCAACCTCAACAGCCTTAACCGTCTTTTCAATATCCTCATCCGAATGCTCAGTTGATAGGAATAATCCCTCAAACTGAGATGGCGGCAGGAATACGCCTTGATCGGCCATCTGGCGGTAGTATTCGGCAAAGAATTCCAAATTGGATGATTTGGCTGTTTCATAATTGATGACCTCTTCATTCGTGAAGAAGAAACCAATCATCGAGCCAGCACGGTTAAAGGTAACTGGAACTCCATATTTTTCCCCAGCAGCCTTAATACCTTTTTCTAGTATATCTCCCTTGCGGATAAACTCATTGTAGTGCTCTGGTGTCAACTGGCTTAAGGTTTCATAGCCTGCTGTCATCGCAAGCGGATTTCCGGATAACGTACCTGCCTGGTAAATCGGGCCGCTTGGTGCAATGCGTTCCATAATATCCGCACGGCCACCGTAGGCGCCGACAGGAAGCCCGCCGCCAATTACTTTTCCTAAACAGGTCAAGTCCGGAGTGATACCGAAGTAACCTTGAGCACAATTGTAGCCGACTCTGAAGCCGGTCATGACTTCGTCAAAAATTAGAAGAGCTCCGTATTGGGTGGTAATATCACGTAGTCCTTGCAAGAACCCTGGTAGTGGTGGAACAAGTCCCATGTTGCCCGCAACTGGTTCAACAATGATACAAGCAATATCATCGCCAAATTGTTCAAAAGCGTATTTTACGCCTTCAAGGTCATTGTATTGTACTGTGATTGTATTGGAAGCAACACCTTCAGGTACACCTGGGCTATCAGGCAAACCAAGTGTAGCAACTCCGGATCCAGCTTTAATTAATAATGAATCACCATGGCCATGGTAACAGCCCTCGAATTTTAAAATCTTATTGCGGCCTGTAAATCCTCGAGCTAACCTTAAGGCACTCATCGTAGCTTCCGTACCCGAGTTGACCATTCTGATAATTTCAATTGATGGTACGCGGTCTTGCACAAGCTTGGCCAGTTTGTTTTCCAATAGCGTCGGAGCTCCGAAGCTTGTTCCTGACTCGGCAGTTTTTTTCAACGCTTCAACTACTTGGTCATTGGAATGACCTAGGATAAGCGGTCCCCATGAAAGAACGTAATCAATATATTCATTACCGTCGATATCATAGATTTTCGAACCTTTGCCGCGTTCCATGAAAATCGGGTCCATGTTTACGGATTTAAAGGCGCGAACCGGGCTGTTTACACCGCCTGGCATCAATTTTTGGGCTTCTTTAAATGCTTCAATCGATTTGGTATACGAACGCATCCTTTTCCCTCTTTTCAAAAAATATTATTCTTCTTCCTTCAGCCAACGGATTGCATCTTTGGCATGGTAGGTAATGATTAAATCCGCACCTGCGCGCTTCATGCCCATTAACATTTCAAGAACAGTCTTTTTCTCGTCAACCCAGCCATTTTGCGCAGCCGCTTTGATCATCGCATATTCACCGCTGACGTTGTAAACAACGACCGGCAAATTAAAGTTGTTTTTAATATCACGAACAATATCAAGGTATGGCATGCCTGGCTTCACTATTAAGAAGTCTGCCCCTTCCGCCACATCTGATTCTGCTTCTCTGAATGCTTCCATGCGGTTAGCAGGGTCCATTTGATAGGTCTTGCGGTCACCGAATTGCGGTGCACCTTCAGCCGCTTCACGGAACGGTCCGTAGAATGCAGATGCATATTTAACAGCGTATGACATGATTGGAATTTCTGTATAGCCAGCCTCATCTAAACCTGCACGAATCGCAGCCACGAAACCATCCATCATGTTGGATGGCGCAATGATATCTGCGCCTGCTTTAGCCTGAGCGATGGCTGTTTTTACAAGCAGGTCTAATGATTGGTCATTAAGGATTTTTTCGCCTTCAACAACACCGCAGTGACCGTGGCTTGTGTATTCGCATAAGCAGGTATCTGCAACAACTAACACTTCCGGGAAGTGTTCTTTGATATAGCGGGTGGCTACTTGGACAATACCGTGGTCATGGTACGCTCCGCCGCCGCACTCATCCTTAGTCTCCGGAATACCGAATAATAAAACGCCCTTGATGCCGTGTTTGACGATGTCTTCCATTTCTGCATGGAGGTGATCCATCGATACTTGATATACTCCAGGCATGGAAGATACCTCATTACGGATATTTTCCCCTTCATAAATAAACAGCGGATAAATGAAATCGTCCGCCTTTAAATGATTTTCCCTAACA
>NZ_JAGYPE020000101.1 GCF_018343545.2 Neobacillus citreus
TTTCAGGTGTGGTAAAACTTGTCTCCAAAATCATCATGATAACTTTAATTGTAGAGATAACAGGGGCGCTTATTTTAGCGATCCGCTGGTCATTTGAGATGCCGTGGATCAAAGCCTTGTATTACGGATTTTTTCATTCGATATCCGCTTTTAACAATGCCGGTTTTGGCCTCGAACCAGACAATCTAAGTAAATGGGTCGGGGATCCGACCGTCAATTTAGCCATCACTTCATTATTTATCATCGGCGGAATTGGTTTCACCGTCATTTTGGATGTCTGGCAGAAAAAATCTTTACGTAAGCTGTCCCTTCATTCCAAAGTGGTGCTGCTCGTGACATTAATCCTTAATGTTGTGGGAACAGTAATTATATTAATCTCTGAATTTCATAACCCCGCAACGATTGGAAACCTAAGCTGGAACGATAAATTCTGGGCCTCCTATTTTCAAGGCGTCGTACCAAGAACAGCCGGCTTTAATACCATTGATATTGGACATATGACGCTGTCCTCACAAGTTTTTACGATGGCATTGATGTTTATTGGCGCTTCTTCTGGCTCTACCGGTGGGGGAATTAAGGTTACGACCTTTGCCATTATCATATTTGCCTTTTGGACAGTGTTGACGAATCGAAGCGATGTTAATATTTTTAAAAGAAGAATTTCCTGGAGCTTGGTTAATAAATCCTTATCCATTGGGGTGTCAGCCATCATTTTTATCTTCACGATTTTCTTTTTGCTGACCTACACAGAGGATATGCCGATGAATAAGCTGCTTTTTGAAACCATTTCGGCATTCGGAACAGTCGGATTGTCAACGGGTATCACAGGGGATTTATCGCCTTATGGAAAACTTTTAATCACCTTAATGATGTTCATCGGTCGCCTTGGGCCATTAACCATGGCATTCGCGCTCATGTCGAAGCGCCAAGAAGCAAGACTTAGATATGCTGAAGAAAAGATATTAATAGGATAATTGAAAGATAGTCCCGTGCATAGGTAAACGGTGCGGTTTATAATTATTCATCGTAAAAAGTATTTTTACAAAAGTGTAAGCGATTGCCAAGCGGATTGATAAAAATAGGGCATTGTGGTTGGACTTCTCACTTTTACCAGCTTTTAAATAGCTTACTAACTATTATTATAGTAATAAATATTTAAATCTATCGATATTAGTGATAAACTATATTAAGGAATTAATTGATCCAGAAAAGGTGTGTAACTAGTCGCGCCTTAGCTTGCTGTTTGCTTTAAGCATGGGCGCCAGCATCCTTTCTGCAAATCATAGCATATAAGGGATGGGAAAAATGAGTAGCAGACAAACTGAAACAGACGTTATCTTAATTGGTGCAGGAATCATGAGTGCCACTTTAGGGACACTCTTGAAGGAATTAGTGCCGGACTGGAAAATTACAGTTTTTGAAAAGCTTGAAAAAGCAGGCGAGGAAAGCTCGAACGAATGGAATAATGCAGGAACTGGACATTCGGCATTGTGCGAGTTGAACTACACCGTAGAAAAACCAGACGGATCAATCGATATTAACAAAGCTATCAAAATTAATGAACAGTTTCAGGTTTCACGACAGTTTTGGTCTTATCTTGTTAACAGTGATCTGATCCGTAATCCGCATGATTTTATTATGCCTTTGCCACATATGAGTATGGTACAAGGGAAAAATAATGTAGAGTTCTTGAAAAAACGTTTTGAAGCACTCTCAAACAATCCATTATTCCAAGGGATGGAATATTCCGATGAGCCGAAAAAATTGCAAGAATGGATTCCGCTTATTATGGATGGCCGGACTTCAAAGGAACCAATAGCGGCTACGAAAATTGACTCGGGTACGGATGTTAACTTTGGTGCTTTAACACGCATGTTGACTGACCACTTAAAAAATCAAAACGTTGAAATCAAATACAAACATCAAGTTGAGGATATTAAACGTACTGAGGATGGCCTATGGGAATTAAAAGTGTGGAATATGGAAACCGGTGAAATAGAACGCCATACTGCAAAATTTATCTTTATTGGCGGCGGCGGCGGCTCCTTGCCTTTACTTCAAAAAACCGGTATTCCTGAAAGTAAACATGTTGGAGGATTCCCTGTAAGTGGACTATTCTTAGTATGTAACAATCCTGAGGTTGTAAACAAGCATCATGCAAAAGTTTATGGCAAGGCTGCGGTGGGTGCACCTCCTATGTCAGTGCCGCATCTTGACACACGATTTATTGATAACAAAAAATCACTATTGTTTGGACCTTTTGCTGGTTTTTCACCCAAATTTTTGAAAACTGGTTCAAATATGGACTTATTAGGTTCTGTCAAACCAAATAATGTCATCACGATGTTGGCGGCAGGTGCCAAAAACATTCCATTAACAAAATACTTGATCCAACAACTAATGTTATCGAAGGAACAGCGTATCGAAGAGCTGCGCGAATTTATTCCAAATGCAAAAAGCGAAGATTGGGATATCGTGGTAGCCGGACAACGTGTACAAGTTATTAAAGATACAGAAGCGGGCGGTAAAGGAACGCTTCAATTTGGTACTGAAGTGGTTACTGCAGCAGATGGCTCAGTCGCAGCATTGCTCGGTGCTTCACCAGGTGCATCAACAGCTGTTTCCGTCATGCTCGAGATCATAAAAAAATGTTTCCCTCAGCACCGCGAAGCGTGGGAACCAAAAATAAAAGAAATGATACCATCTTATGGCATTTCACTAGTGGACAACCCAGAGCTTTTCGACGAAATTCATGCTTCAACAGCGTTTGCACTTGGCTTAAGTAAAGGACGCGCACCAGTAAACAATAAGAAGGATTTATCGAAAGAGAAACGTAGTGTAGAAAAGGAACCTGTATCAGTTTAAGTTTATGGGAAGTTTCATGGGGACGGTTCTTCTGCATCAGATGCAGAAGAACCGTCCCCATTTTTCATTTTTGTATGACTTTTGATAGCTATTCAGTTTTTTAGCAGAATAGTATAATGCAATTAAAATAGAAACTAATTGATGGATGTGATGTTATGTCATGGAAAAACATAAAACCCCCTCGGTCATGATGATTTTTCGAATCATCCTGATCATTATGGCTTCGATTGATATTATGGGGCAGTCTCCTTCTTCGATACCTATAAAGGCGGCTTTCATTATAGGATTGGTTATTTTGCATTTAAATGATATTTACAGAAATTATTACCAACTATATGAAAAAAATCGTATAATCTACTATATATCGATGTCGGTAAGTATTATAGCAATCGGTTTATATGTGATTCAATTTGATAATAATATACCGCTAAATATTTATTTTATTTTTCCAATCGTTGAAATTTTTATTTATCGTCCTACTATACAAATTGGTCTGGTCATTCTTCATATTTTCATGTTTGTAATCGGTATGTTTGCTCTTAAGGCAGGAATCCAACAAGCATTAATTCCTTACTTTGCTTTGATGGCCCTAATCTACCTTGTTCGGAGCAACAGCAGGGAAAGGGAGAAGGGAAATCTACTCAATGTTGAATTAATGGAGGCAAATGCCAAACTGAAGGAAATCACGATAATAAAAGAGCGGACTAGAATTGCACAGGAGCTCCACGATTCCATTGGCCATGCTCTAATCGCCTTAAAAATGCACCTGGAATTTGCCGATAATATGATGGATTCAAATCCAGAAAAATCAAAGGATGTCATGAAGAAAGCCTTAGTCATTTCGCAAACATCCATAACGAACCTTCGTAAAGCAGTTGACGTATTAAAGGATAATCAGGCATGGAAAGATAAGGTTAAACTGCGCGACTCTATTGAGGATTTAATAGATAGCTTGCAAACCGCCGGCAGATTGCAATTTGAATTATTTTTCGATGACACCGTTGAGTTCGCAAGCCGCGATATTCAAAATGGGATTTTTGAAACAGTGAGGGAAGCCATTACGAACGGGATTAAGCATGGGAATGCCCATACGTTTCATATTGATATTTTTGTAAATGAAAAAAAGGCGCTGGTGAAAGTAGAGGACGACGGGGAAGGGTGTACCGATATTAAAAAATCCCACGGCCTGCGGGGAATGGAGGAACGAATCCATTTATTGAGAGGGAGTATTCAGTTTGTGTCGGCCAAGGGACACGGTTTTGCGGTGGAAGCAGAAATTCCATTTGTGACAAATGTGGAGTGATGAAAAGTGATTGACGTGATAATTGTAGATGACCAAGGAATTGTCCGGGATGGTTTAAAAATGTTGCTTAGCTTAAATGAAGAGATTCGGATCATCGGGGAAGCAACGAATGGGGAAGAACTTATTGCTTTATTGGAAAGAATGACGCCTAATGTGATACTAATGGACATTAGAATGCCTGTCATGAATGGCATCGAGGCTACAAAAGCAGTTAAGGAAAAATATCCAAATGTGAAAGTACTCATCTTAACTACCTTTAATGAAGATGAGTATATTTTTAACGGACTGAAGAATGGGGCAGACGGTTTTATTCTAAAGGACTCTGACCTAAAAGAGATTATTAAGGCAATAAAGGCAGCACACGAAGGAACGCTGCTACTTCATTCAGATGTAACAAGTAAACTAATCAGGGCCCTCCGGAATGTTCCCGAATCTCTGCAGGCACCTAACACGGAAAAGAAAGACTTGTCCAAGATACTTACACCAAGAGAAATAGAAGTCGTTGAACAAATTATGCAAGGAAAAAGCAATAAGACCATCAGTGCGACATTATTTTTAACAGAAGGAACAGTTAAAAACTATGTTTCCCGCATTCTAGATAAACTAGAACTCAAAAGCCGTTCCGAGCTGATTATTTATTTAAAGGAAAAGTGATGCATGGGGACGGTTCTTATGTTTCTTCGTCCTTTACCAGTAATACCGAGGGAGTATTCTACATGGACAAGGATTGATAGAAACAACAATTTATTTTGATAATGATGATGATTCCATTAATCTAAGTATAATGCAATTATATAAAGACTAATTGAGGGGAGTTTAGAAGTGAAGAAAATAACAGTTGAAAACTTGGTAGAGAAGTTTTCATTGAAGGTGCTTGCTGGTGAAAGTAAGCTTCAGAATGTGATAACGCAATCACGGGTGCATCGTCCGGGCTTGGAATTTGTTGGCCATTTTGACTTTTTTCCAACAGAACGAGTTCAAATTTTAGGAAAAAAGGAAGTTACTTATTTACATAGGTTAAGTAAAGAGGAACGGAAAATCCGAATCGGAAATATTGTCCATTATCATCCGCCGTGCTTTATCGTAACTTGTGGTGAAGAAGGACTTACCTATTTGAATCAACATTGTGTTGAACAGGGCATCCCCTTGTTGTTGACAAATAAGCCTGAGATTACATCAGAGTTTATTCCCAAATTGGATGCGTATTTGGTGAAAGAATTAGCACCGGAAATTGCTGTGCATGGAGTTTGTATGAATGTATCCGGTATAGGGGTCTTAATTCGCGGAAATTCGGGGGTCGGAAAAAGCGAGACAGCACACACCTTAATCCGCCGGGGACATCGGCTGGTAGCGGATGATATTGTTGTTCTAAAAAAACTTAGTCATCAAACGATTCTGGGTACTCATGATGAGAAAACCAAAGAGTTTTTGGCTCTTCGCAGTATTGGGCTGCTGAATGTGGTTCGGTTATATGGACGCAAGGCTTTTCAGGACGAAACACGAATCGCGCTGGATATTAATTTGACCAGATGGGAAAAAGATGCCTTGTATAATGATTTGGATCAAGAAGTTCACTCTACAGACTATATGGGTGTTAAGATACCTTCCATTGAAATCCAACTTCAGCCAGGACGTGATGTAGCTGGGTTAATCGAGGCAGCTGCAAATAACTGGTATTTGAAGCAGCAAGGTTACAGCGCCGCAGAAGAGTTCCTGAGCAGGATAGAGGCTGAAATTACGAATTCTAGTATTGAGTAAATGCAAAGGAAATACCAAGGGACGGTTTTTGTGCATCATAGGATGCACAAGAACCGTCCCTATTTTTCAAGTTTCCGATATACAAGAGCAAGCACCATCGATGGGATGGAACAAACAATCATGCCGATAAAGGCGAATCGCGGCTCGATTTCATATAGATAGCCGCCGAATATAGTGAATACCGCTGTGCTCCAACTTAATGCAAGTGCTGAATACATGCCTTGTGCATTCGGTATCTGCTGGTGCGGTATATTTTTGATCAAGTATTTCATAAAGGCGTAATGACCCATGGCGAACGAAAGTGAATGCAAAACCTGCGAAATAGAGAAGACCAGCACATTTGGAAAAATAAACACTAATATCCAACGTACAGTTGAACCTAGAGCTGAAAGTGCTAGTAAAGACCCTGCTGAAAATCGCTGAAAATACCGATCGGCAATTAAGAAGAAAATGATTTCTGCAATCACGGCAATGTTCAGGATTACGCCGATTAAATATTTAGGTGAATGTATTTCTTGTAAAAAAATATATCCATAGGTGTAATAAGTTGCATGGGCAGCCTGCAGTAAGATCACAATCACGAGCACCAAACCAAAGTGTTTGATACGAAATAAGTTCAGCATTCTTGCTTTTTTTGTTGGGTTCGGTTGTGGTTTTTCAGATAAAACTAATGGTGCTGGCATAAGGCCTAGCCCAACGAAAACCATAGTACCGATTAAGAGCGCCCATAAAATGACTACATCTCCAAGTGCTCCTGTAAAGACTGTTAAGACCATGCCAGCAACGACAAACCCTATAGACCCCCATGAACGGCTCTTTCCATAATGTTTTAATTGCTTACTCTGTACTAGGATGCCAGCCGCGGTATCCAGAGCAGGCATCAATGTAGGGTAAAAAAAGTTTATTAGCAGCGTTACAAGTAGTATGCTGGCAAAGGAATTCGAAGGAATATAACACAGAATGGAAACCAATGTCCCAATTGCCATCCCATTTAATAAAGTTTTACTGCTGAACTTCCTCGAAAAATATGGATACGCCATTAATGTGGAAATGCCCCGAACAACCAAACCTAAACTCATAATTAAACTGGCTTGTGAAATCGAAATTCCTTTTGTATGAATCATCCAACCCGTCCAATAGGGAAGGAAGACGCCCCAAGTTAAATAAAAAGTAAAAAACTGGCTGCTCATCCAGCGTTGTGTGTTCATAATGTTTCACCTCATGATTTGCATGATATCATGTGGAATCGTACAATAATATGAGATATCTCATATTCTGAGGTGGATTATGGAAATTTATAAAAATGAAAAAAGGAAACGATATTTGGAAGAACACTCCATTGCCCATTTATTTTCTTTTCCAATTGACGAGTTTGTAGAGGTGCGTGAATATAAACGAGATGAATGGATTATTCAAGAGGGAATGCGACCGGATTTTTTATATTATGTCATTGAAGGCAAAGCGAAGATTTATTTAACGCATCTGAATGGGAAAGTTTCGTTAATTAACTTTATCAATGAGAACGAATATGTAGGAGAAATGGAATTATTAAACGATGTGTACTATACAAAAGGGATTCAAGCCACTACAAAGACGGTTTGCTTTGCCCTTCCTTTTCATCGCTTCCGCACACAGCTGCTAGAAGATGTAGTATTCTTGCGTGAATTGACAAAGTTATTAAGCGCCAAAGCAACAAAAATGGCCGCAAAATATTCGCAAAGCCTCGCGTTCCCGCTTGAAAACCGGCTTGCCGAATTTATTTTGCAAACGGCTGATGAAAGAATATATAAGGAAAAACATGTTTCGGTATGTGACTTTTTAGGAGTTTCATACCGCCATCTGCTGCACGTGCTCGGGCAATTTTGCGAAAAAGGCTATTTAAAAAAAGAGGGGCGCCACTACCGCATTCAACAGCTGAGCGCCTTGGAAGAATTGGCAGGAATGTTGAGAGCAGAATGAAGCATGGGGACGGTTCTTGTGCATCAAATGAAGAACCGTCCCCCACAAACCATTAATGTGCTACCTCTTTGGTAGGATTATTTTTTTGCTGGTCTAATTGTCTTACCGACTCTTTGCTTGTATCGACTCGTTTAACGAATAAGGCTAGGATTAGGGCGACAATATTTATGCCAAGTGCTACATAGAATGAATATTGAATGCCTGCTAATAGAGCTTTCTGTGTTAATAGCGCTTTTGAAGCAGCGGTAAAGGTTGTTGGATCTACGCCAGCCACTAGGCTTTGAGCTTCTGTTTTTGTAACGGAATTCATAATGGTAACAAGAACCGCTGTACCAATTGAACCAGACACTTGCTGTGCGGTGTTATTTACAGCTGTACCGTGCGGATTCAAGCGCGTTGGCAATTGGTTAAGTCCGTTTGTCATAATTGGCATCATTACCATTGACATCCCAAACATACGGAGAGTGTAAACAAGTATTATATAGGCGTGGCTTGAGTCGATTTGCAGGTTTGCCAGCATATAAGTTGAAATAGCTGTAACGACAAGTCCTGTTACACCAAGAATGCGAGGACCAAATTTATCGAATAATTTCCCTGTTATCGGCGACATAATCCCCATCACAATCGCACCAGGCAGCATCATTAATCCTGAATCAAGCGGGGAAATGCCACGGACATTTTGTACATATGCCGGTGTTAAAATCATACCGGAGAACATCGCTACTGCATTGACAATCGCGATAACTGAGCCAAGTGCAAACATTGGATATTTGTAGACACGTAAATCCAGTAATGGTTCAGCCATTTTTAATTGACGGACGATAAAGGCAATTAAGGCAATAGCGCCAACGATTAAAGTGGTTAAGACGATTGTATCTGTCCAGCCGTCTGAGCTTGCAGAACTGAAACCATATAACAAACCGCCAAAGCCGATAGAAGATAATACAACTGAGAAATAATCCAGTTTGGCATTTTTATTTTGTTCCATTACATTCTCAAGCTTCCAAATAGCTAATACTAAACTAATGACAGCTAACGGCAAAATCATTTCGAACAGTAAACGCCAATCATAATTTTCTACAATATAACCAGATAAAGTCGGCCCGATTGCAGGAGCTGTAATCATAACTAATCCGAAAACTCCCATTGCAGTTCCGCGTTTTTCCCGTGGGAAGCTGATTAGCATCACATTCATTAATAATGGCCCCATTACGGAAGAACCTGCTGCTTGAACCAATCGCCCGGTAAGTAATACACTAAAGTTTGGAGCATAGGCTGCTAATGCAGTACCTAGAGTGAAAATGGCGAGAGATGTTATAAATAAACGACGATTCGAAAAGCGTGTTAACAAAAATGCTGAGGCAGGAATTAAAACGCCGCTGACTAGCATATATCCTGTTGCAAGCCACTGGATAGTGGAATAATCTTTAATATTTAAATCTGTCATCATTGATGGGAGCGCTACATTTAAAAGTGAATTATTTAAAAAAGAAACAAATGCTCCGACAAATAAAATCGCAAGCATTAAATAGGGTGTTTTCTTTTGTTGTAATGTTGAATCCATATATGTTTTCTCCTTTTTATCCCTTTAAGGGAGTTCATTGGTGTTCTACTTTATATAACCCGCGTTTTAGCAAGTCAAGCTGGCTAATATAATTTTGAAGAGTTTCTTCATCCGATAAATCCTTTACAAACATTTGCACGAGGTTATGGAATGTGACTGCGTTTATAATTTTTATAACGTGATGTAGCTCTTGTTCATCCTTAATGCTTAAATTACTTACGTTAATTAAGTTAACCATATCTAAATATCGTCTTTTCTGATCCTCTTCATAAATGTTATTGGCCAAAGTATTTTGCATTTTATAGTTCATATTTAAAAAAGCATTTTTAAAAAGATTTTGGTGCTCCGGATTTCTAAGGTATTTGATCATTAATTGAAATGAATCAATAAACGTATTAAATAAATCACCGTCATGAGTCTTTAGGGTTGAAACAAATTTCTCATAATTGATTTGTGAGAGCCGGCTTAACAAGTAATAAAACAGATCCTCTTTGTCCTCAAAATATTGGTAAAAGCTTCCCCTAGGTATACCAGCATCTTTGATAATGTTGGCAATGGATGCTTCGTGTAATGGGACCCTAGAGAATTCTTTCCTGGCAGATTGAATTAAAGTGTCTTGTTTATCTTTAGGTAAATGAAAAAACGTTTGTTTAGGCATCAATATTCTCCTATCTGAGGTGTGACAATGTGTCACAATTCTTGATAAGAAGTATTATATGTGACACATTGTCATAAGTCAACACCAAAATGACACTGTGTCATATTTATTTAGTAAATCGAAAAGCACAATTAAAACAATATTCTGAAAAAGGTGATAGAATGGAAATTGCGAAATAATTTACATCATTAATAAATTGTTTAGGGGAGGTACCTAAAAAAATGGAGCAATTGTCCAGAACAAAGACGGCCCTTGGCATTGCTTTTGTTGTTCTGATTTGGGGAACAATGTGGCCGGTCTACAAAGTGTCTCTCAATTATTCGCCGCCGATGCTTTTTGCCGGACTACGTGGAGTGATTGGCGGGGTTTTTTTGGCGTTAATTTTAATCCCGCAATGGCGAAAAATCCAATGGAAAAAAACGTGGTCTATTTATCTTATTTCAACATTTTTTAATATCCTTATGTTCAACGGCATCCAGATGATTGGCTTGCAGTATCTTCCTTCCGGCTTATTTAGCGTTATTGTGTATCTGCAGCCCGTGCTTGTGGTTTTGCTAGCTTGGATGTGGCTGAAGGAATCCTTATCAGCAAAGAAAATTCTAGGCATGGTCATTGGATTTCTTGGCGTGGTCGTGGTAAGTCTTGAAGGGATGTCGGGAAAAATTTCTGCAATTGGAATTATTCTTGCACTCATTACCGGAATGGGCTGGGCCATCGGCACTGTCTATGTCAAAAAAACTAGTGCACTTGTGCATAACCTATGGCTTGTAGCCATCCAAAATATCATCGGTGGTTTGCTAATGTTTGGTTATGGAGCATACACCGAAAACCTGCACGCCATTCACTGGAACGCTTCATTTGTTTGGAGCCTGCTATATGCGGGTATCTTCGGTGTAACCTTAGCAACGGGTGCCTACCTGAAATTAATGAGTGCAGGTGAAGCCAGCAAGGTTGGTTCCTTCACGTTCCTTGTACCAATGATCAGCGTGGTCATCGGAACATTTATGTTAAACGAGCCGTTTACAGCTAGCCTATTTGGCGGCATAGTATTAATTCTGTTAAGCATTTACCTAATTAACCACAAAGTCTCACGTAAAACGGCTGCAGATATGGGAATGCGGCATGCAAACTAATGAAGGGAAGCGGTTCTGTAAAACCAAAGATTCTCTTTTTTATTTGAAATATCGAAGGAGTTTTTCCAATTCAAAAGCCGCCATTTATGAAGTGAACCAAAAAAGTTAGACAATATATATTAAGCAACCCTTTGGACCTGAGTTCTGTATTCTACTGGGCTCA
>NZ_JAGYPE020000102.1 GCF_018343545.2 Neobacillus citreus
AAAATCTCTATACCTTAATTATACAAAAAAGACTGCCAGCAAACCCGAATTTTTTCGAATTTGTCGACAGTCTGAAGGCTAAGTAAGTTTACTTAGCCTTTTTTGCAGTTTGATGTTTATTTGCAATATTCAGTTTCAGAAAACGGAAAGGATTCCTTTTTTTCACAAGTTAATGTATCAACAATATTGTATTTGATGTTCCGCTCCTCAAATCGAATTCTATTTGAATAATCGTTACCTGATTTTACCTCTACTACTTTCTTTTGTGCAGCAAGAGCATTCAATTGGGCATCAACTTGCCTGCTATATTTATTCTGTTCGGTAAAGTGGTACTTAGAAACCAGAAGTGTGTTCACTAGCATAATTGCCACTATTCCCCATCCTAAGAGAGAATAAACTTTCTTTTTGCAGTGGAAGGCAAAGATAACTATTAATATCGGGGCAACCCATATTTGGGGTGAATACCTTGCCCACCAAGATTCCGGATTAACTAAAACCGATATCAACAAAATTATTCCTGGTAAGATGATATACCTTGTCTTTTTCCAATCTAGTGCAAGTGAAATAAGAAATAGTAATGCTGTAACAACTAATGCTCCGCTAAATAATGGACCAAAACCTCCTGCCCGGACATCAGGGGCCATAAACACTTCTAATTCTTCCTTTTTAATCGTAAATGGCATCTTTTTCTTGCTGCTTTCTGGAGTAACAGGGTTTTCAGATTTCGCAAACAAAGAATGTGCCAGGCTGATAAATTGATTATGGTTATTATAATTAGCCGGGCTGTTTGCTGTCATAATATCAACAGCATCTTTACCGAAGAAAGGGTAGAATGGATTACCTTTCGTAATCGTATTAGTTACAAATGGATTGCATCCAATAACTGCAATTGAAATAATAAAGGTTATGACAACCGGCCAAATTATTCTTTTGATTATACTTTTCTTTTTAAACAGGATGAGTCCTAATAAATAGCATAGTACAATGACACAAGCATAAACCAGAGCCATAAATTTAATATTAACCAACAATAGAATAGAAAAGCATAAAACAACAATTTCCCAAAGTCCGTATTGATCAAATAATTGATAAACCATACAAAAGATAATGAGTAATAATGAGTAAATCTGACCATCTATATAAAAACTTGTTAATTGTGTTAGTACAACTGGGTTAAACGCAAGAACAAACGCAAGTAGAATAGATTTTATACGATAGTTTGGAAATATCTTTGTAAGTGTACCAATTGTAATAAAGAAAGAGGAGATTAGTAAAACAAAGTTAAACACTTTTCCTGTTTCTATCATGCCCGTAACACTATAGAACACTGCAGATAATATCCATGGTCCTTTTGGAGAATGGTTAATCCAGAGTTCGTGTATAACGTCAACGGGATGGCCAAAAATAGGATTCCAATTATTGAGTGTAAGCTGTATAATTGCTTCCTGCTGATAACCTTGGCCATTGTAAGATAAATCATAAAACCTTGCTGCAAAAAAGCTTCCTACTATAAAAATACCCGCTAAAATCAATACATTTAAAAAGTACATCTTCATACTAACTTTTCTATTAACTGACTTATATAAATCAAAAATTAATATAAGGGTTAAAACAAGTGATAGCCAGAAATTCAATTTGGTAATAGAAGCACCTGTAAAAAAAATGATGGTAGAAACAATTTCAATTAAAGCCAAAAAGACAATGACGGAATAACCGACTGTCATGATAAATTTCATATTATCATTTTGCATAATATCGTTTTTCATTTTATCACCTTTTATTCCGTGATATCTTTAATTTGAAGTAAGATTTTATTTAACTAACATAATGATACCCCAAAAAATAAAGAGAACACCAATGATTTTATATTTCCCAATATTATCCTTAAAAAACACACCTTGCAAAAAATAGTACCCATTTTAGGTTGTGCATTAATCGGAAAAACTATATATATAATGTCTTCAATATTCAAATATGTAAATGGGTTCATGGACCCATTAGCTGTATGTAAAGACGAATAATCTTGGGAATTTCACCTGAACACTTCTATATTCATTCCAAGCAGATGTTCCAAACCAGGATCCTTCTTGTTTTTCCTTATTAATTGTTTCATTCCATCTTGCTATGATACCAAAAAATATAAAAACATTACAACAAGAAGAGTTTTAAAAATAACGATAAAAAGGGAGGAAGCCTCATACGATCCTCCTCCCCATTATAATCTTGTTAAAAAGCATAAAATTATTAATATCAGGTATTTTCTCTCTCATGTTTAACAGCAGTCTTATTATGCTCGGTCTTTACCCATGTATGTTGCTGTTTCCACTTTATCAACCCTAAAATCTGAGCATAAAAGAAAGTGTACGCATAATAGAATAAAGAATAAGTCATGTAAAAGAAACGGAACTTATGATTCGTATCTGCTTTAATGGCATAATACATCATACCTAAAAATTGATAAGAAAAAGTAATTAAAGAGAGAATACTTGATCCGAATAATAACGGGATTAATCTTCCCCCAAGTGCGGGAATGGCCATATATTTTTGAGCCAAAATACTATAGATAAAAGAAACAACTACTCCTAATAAAACAATGGATAATTGTACCGCCTTCGCCATTCCGAACAAATAGAATAATTGGTCCAATATCCTAAGCTTCCCTTTTTCCGTCAGCAGTTTCTTCATCATCGGCTTAAAATTTGTAAACGCAACAAACCAGTGTCCTTGTGACCATCTAGTTCTTTGTTTTATACTCATTTTTAGTTCATCTGGTTTTTCATCAAAAACACGAGTAAAATGATTCCAGAGTACTCGCCCATTATCCTTAACAATCTCAAGCTCTAATTCAATATCTTCAGTTAATGAGCGGAAACTAAATCCACCGTGTTTCATAAGGTATTCCAATTTTACAATAAACCCAGTTCCACCGATTGAGTTTGGTAAACCAACCCTGTATTTCGATAACTGGAAGAAACGGTTCTGAACGTAATAACTCATTGCATAACCTAACGATAATGATGTTACTGAGTTTTTCGAATCTAGATAAGCTTGTATTGCTTCCGGTTTTCCTTTTGCAACATACTGAGAGTTTAACTCCTTTAAAATATTGGGTTCAACATGATTATCTGCATCCAAAATTAACAAACAGTCGTATTTTTCAGGCAACTTATCAAATCCTAAAAATCGAAGCGCATATTGCAATCCGGCAGGTTTTCCTACCCCTTCTCTTGGAAATAACTTTTGGCTTGTATCAACCGATTTTATTCCCAGTTCATCGCAAATTTCTCCAGTTCTATCTGTGCTGTTGTCATTTACAATATATATATCAAAAAGGTCTTCTCGATATTGAATGGTTTTCAAGTTTTCTATGGTAGATCCGATTACTTTTTCCTCATTATGAGCAGCTACCAAAATTAAGAACCTAGTCTGGTCTTCAATTATCTCATAGTCACGCTTTGCCTTGCCAAAACCAAAAAAGCTTAAGATTAAATAATATATAGCCAAAACGTTAACGTATACAGCAAGTATTACAAGAATTACTAAAAAGACGGGCACTATATAATGATTTATAAAGTCCATTTTTCTCCCCCTTAGTTAAATAGTATACAACAAAATAAGACACTAATATTTTGTTCAAAATAACTTTAATAAAACTAAATCAAACTCTAAATTTGAATTCTAATGAGCATATTTTGCACAAAGAAAAGACTAACATAACAAAAATAAATCTGCAAGGTAAATATTCAAATGGAAATTTTTAAATAAACCCCCAAACGTAGTTTGGGACTAATATCAACTACATTAGGGGGTCTAAAGAATGCTATGCTTAACCTTTATTTCTTCATTGTTTATTTGTTGAAAAATTCACTGGTCTTTCCTTCAACCTTCCAAAGTGATAAAGAATCGCGTCCACTATTCTTTTGGAAGCATGTCCATCACCGTACGGATTCGAAGCCTTTGACATAAGATCGTGGGCAATTTTATCAGATAACAGTTCATTCGCAAGATTGAATATGGTGTCTTCATCAGTCCCCGCTAACTTCAAAGTTCCTGCCTTAACACCTTCTGGACGCTCAGTGGTATCTCTTAAAACCAAGACTGGCACCCCTAAGGATGGTGCTTCTTCTTGAACCCCACCTGAATCCGTTAAAATTAGGTAAGATCTTGAAGCGAAATTATGGAAATCAATCACATCAAGCGGCTCAATTAAATGAATCCGATTATTTTCTCCAAGTATTCTATTAGCAATTTCACGTACCACTGGATTCATATGAACGGGATAAACAACTTGGATATCATTATGCTCATCTACAAGCCTGCGAATAGCACGGAACATATTCTCCATTGGTTTTCCAGTATTTTCCCGTCGATGTGCAGTCATTAGGATTAATCGATTGTTACCCAATTGATCGAGAACAGGATGAATATAATTTTCTCTAACAGTTGTCTTTAATGCATCTATCGCAGTATTCCCTGTAATAAATATTGTTTCGTCTGCTTTATGTTCTTGAATTAAATTTTCTTTGGATTGGTCGGTCGGTGCAAAATGGATGTCTGCTAAAACCCCAGTAAGCTGACGATTCATTTCCTCTGGGTACGGTGAATATTTGTTTCTAGTACGAAGTCCAGCCTCTACATGACCAATAGGAATAGAATTGTAAAAGGCAGCCAAACTTGCTACAAAAGTAGTTGTCGTATCACCATGAACTAGTACAATATCCGGCTTGACCTCCTGAAACACCTTATTTAATCCTTCTAAACATCGAGTTGTTACATCAATAAGTGATTGTCTGTCTTTCATTATATTTAAGTCAAAATCAGGAACAATTTTAAATATATTTAGCACTTGGTCGAGCATTTCGCGATGCTGAGCTGTTACAGTTACAATTGATTTAATTTGATCGTTATTCTTTTCTAATTCTTTAACTAAGGGAGCCATTTTTATAGCTTCAGGTCTAGTTCCAAATACCGTCATGACTTTTAGTTCATTTTTCATATAAACCTCCAAAATAATACCCATTTTTTTCAACGAGTTTAATTTATGATTGTATTAGATAGAATTTCCAACATCTATAAGGATAACAAATAATAACCAACTATTAAAGAAGAAAGAAGTCTGTTCAAAAAAAGCGAAATAAGGACATTTATATTTCATTTTAGTTTCTCTGTCCATACTTAACATATTATATTAATTATATTGTGTTTAACTTATATATTTTCGATTCACCTCTAAAAACTTTATTAAAAAATATATCAAAGTATTTCAGAAAAAAAGGCAGCTAATAAATCAAATTTCCAACCATAGAAAAAGCGGATTCAAAGTTATTACACCTTGTAAATCCGCAATTAATTTAGTTTAACTAATTTTGAAATTGCTAATTCCTATAGGTTTTTTTATACTCTTAAAAAGTCAAGGTTAACTTATTTTTGATAATATCACTATGTAATTGGTTAAATACAAGTTCATTGTTTTTTCTTCATAACATTCTCCAATTGCATTTACTTGGATTAAAAAAGGATAGACCTTCATTTCTTTCACTACTTACCTTTTACTCCTATTGAGTCCTGAATAATTAAAGAATTCTACCCTTTTTCATTTATATCACTTAAGAAAATGTACTTTATATTAATTGTGCATAAATCTATTTCACTAGCATATGTTTTAAGTCATTTTTTAACTCATCTAATATTCTTGTTAAGGTAATATTTTCTTCCTTCAAACCAATATCATATGCTTTTTTTAACAAATGGTAAAAATCAGGTTGAGTAATTTCGTTATTATTTTGTTTATTTTCCATCGTAACCATCCTTATTTTTTACAATTTTAACTTCCAATAAACATTTATAAATAAACAGGGATTTCGATTATTTTAAAAGCTCTAAAGAACTCATATTTCCAAAAATATTGGTAATTATAAAAATTGACTTTTGTGACATTTATACATCATCTACAAGTCTAGTAAATAGTCCATCAAATGTAAATGTATTCCTAATTTTTTATATGAATTTTTTGTGTCAGACTCCAAAAATAAAAAACCAAAGCTCTTTTAAAAATACATTAAAGAGCTTTGGTAATCTAGTGGAAAATTTTATTTATATAGTTTTTTTACTAAATTTTTATTTAATATCACACTTTTGCTCTAAAAATTTTAATAGCTCATATCTTAATTCTTCATTCTGAAGCGCAAATTCTATAGTTGTTTGAATAAAACCAAGCTTTTCCCCCACGTCATATCTATTTCCTTCAAATTCATACGCAAACACTCGTTGTATCTGGTTCAGTTTTTGAATGGAGTCCGTAAGCTGAATTTCCCCTCCTGCCCCTACTTCTTGTTTATCAAGGAACATGAAAATCTCAGGAGTAAAAATATATCTTCCTATTATAGCTAAGTTGGAAGGTGCAGTACCTAGTTCCGGTTTTTCAACGAAGTTTTTTACTTGATATGAACACCCTGCCTGTTCAATCGGATCAATTATACCGTAACGGTTGGTTTCATTATCCGGAACCCTTTTTACTCCAATAACAGAAGCATGGGT
This sequence comes from Neobacillus citreus, assembly GCF_018343545.2. Lineage (GTDB taxonomy): Bacteria > Bacillota > Bacilli > Bacillales > Cytobacillaceae > Neobacillus > Neobacillus citreus. The sequence continues at coordinate 6,538 of NZ_JAGYPE020000102.1, forward strand.
CCTATTATATTCCTGCATTAATTGTTTTAAGCAAGGAGTTTCAGCTTGAACAATATCATCTCCGAGCAGTACTGCGAAAGGCTCATTCCCAATGAAATTTCTTGCACACCAAACTGCATGTCCTAGTCCCTTTGGTTCTTTTTGTCTAATGTAATGAATATCCACCATTTTTGAAGGTTCCTGAACCTTGTCCAATAAATCCAATTTGCCTTTATTTAGTAAAGTTTGTTCGAGTTCATATGCATAATCAAAGTGGTCCTCTATTGCCCTCTTACCTTTACCTGTTACAATAATAATATCTTCAATGCCGGATGCAACCGCTTCTTCAACTATGTATTGGATAGTTGGCTTATCAACAATTGGTAACATTTCTTTAGGCATAGCTTTGGTAGCTGGCAAAAACCTGGTTCCAAGACCAGCAGCGGGGATTATGGCCTTTCTTACCTTTTGCATATTTATTACACACCTTTCCTTCGAATTAATACTTGTCAAAAAAGTTACTTTTTTTAATATATATTCCATTATATATCTTATAATTAATACTTAAAGCACAAAAACAACCTTTGCCCCTTGTTCATAAACGTACAAAATTACGAATGTGAATGAGTGTGTACCTGCTGCTTTGGTGTGAACGATAAAGTATATCAATAACTGTATGTTTACATAAAAGGACACCGAGCAATGCCCGATGCCTCACTATTATTTATGAACCCAAACTGCCCCAGCAGAGTTATCCTTCGCTTCGCCAATGACTTGGACCTTAAGCGGGTACTGCGCCGGAACTTTTACCCCAGCATCTGGAATCATATTGTTCATATATGTTTTTGTAGAATCAAATGCTGTGACGCCTGGATGGCCTGGATATTCAAAAAGACCGCGGGACGGAGAATCAATCGTCCATGCAGGTGCCTGATCCAATGAGAACGCAGCATCCGCCACTTGGTATCTTGTACTTTGACTGATGGAAGGTTTACCATTCAGGGTACCTACAATTGCTTCAGGATGGGCATCGACGACGCTTAAGAAGCCTTCACCAGGGTGAACGCCGCCCCAGTTATCAGTAAATGTATCGTCACCATACCAAACTACTAAACCAGTATTATATTTAACACCGCGAGAGAATGCTAAGGCCTTATCGGCTCCGGCATAGTTTCTCCACTCCAGGTAATAGTAATGTGGCTTTTTAATCCAGCCGTCCGATACTTCGAAACCGTTTAATGTGACTTGAGGAGTTCCCTCTGCATCATCTGAGAATACAACCTTATCGTCAAAAGTTAATTGCAGGTTATCGAGTGCGAATCCGTCTGGTGCAAGGCCTCCATCGGTTACATATTCAAATACCAATTTGACTTTTTTACCGGCGAATTCGCTCATGTTATAGGACTTGTCCACCCACTTACCTTGAGTAGATTCGAATGCTGAACCGCTGCGGACCACGTCCGAGTCATCCCCGATTACATCGATTACTTTTTCTGAACCATCATTGGCAACAGCTGTTACGTTCAAATAATCGTAATCTGTTTCGACCTCATAGAAAGCTTTAAAGTCAAAACTTGCACTGCTTGCGTTTGTTAAATCAAATTCTGGTGTTTCCATTACCGTATCTAGGTCATCACCTTTTGTACTATAATAGTATTTCGCTCCAAATTCAGGCTGGATTCCAGGAACTTTTTTAGCAGGAAGATTAACCTTCACGATTCCGGGATTCTTCGACTTCGTTACACTCTGGTCGATGACTGCAGCCAGACCGTTTTGATCGATATCATCATAGTTTACTTCTGTAATATTCGCCCAGTTTCCACCGATTGTTTTTTGATAGAATTCTTTCACCTGCGGTGAAAAGCTTGGCGGCTGTGTTCCGGCAATATGGCCGCTCCAGCTACCGCCGCTCATGATCGACCATTGTGCAACCGTATCGCCATTGCCGGTATATTGTGTATCATACTCATCTGGAGCCCCTAAGTCATGGCCATATTCGTGTGCGAATACGCCAACTGCTCCGTCTTCTGGCTCAACAGTGTAGTCATAAGCTGCCATTTTACCGCCCCAGTAATCTACGGCAGCTGTAGTGTTAGCGACAGGATAAACACCATTTAATGTCCAGCGGTGTGACCAAATCGCATCATCTCCAACTACTCCGCCGCCAGCCTCCTGGCCTACACCTGCATGTAGTACCATTAAGTGGTCAACTAAACCGTCTGGCTCGTTACGGTCGCCATCACCATCTAGATCATATTGGTCGAATTTATCATAATCTGCCAAATTAATTCCAGATGCCACAGCTGCATTTAGTGCATCCTTAATAAGTCCGCGGGCTCCTTTTGTGCCAGGTTTATTATCATGGCCGCCTGCTGGACTGTCACCGCCATACTCAGCAGCGTTTCCTGGTACTGTCAACCAATCGGACACCGTACCATCGACGGTGTAACTACCGCCTGATTGCTCTTCATAGTATTGTTTAAATGTTTTAATCTTGTCTCCGTTGAAGAGAGTGAAATCTTCATCGCCAAACAACATTTTTTCATAATGTTCTTTGTTAAAGTCATCTGCGTACATATATCCAGCTTCTTGTTCTACATTATTGTGCTTTAAGTCAGCATACTCTACTAAAAGCACAAGAACCTTATCTTCACGAACATCCCCGTTATATGCTACCTGCTTGGCAGAGTCTACTTTAACTGCGCCAGTCGGCTTACCTTTTTTAAAGTTTTCGTGACCTTTGTTAAGCTGAGCAGAAAGCTTGTCCTTTTGCTGGGTTAAAAAGTCTTTTGCTTTTTTGTCCATTACCTGCTGTTCTTTTGTAACTGCCTTGTCTGCCTTGCTAGGCTTTTCTCCTTGCTTTAGCTTGATATAGGTTTTCACAGCCTTCGTTACTTCCTGAGAAGAAGCGTCCTTTGAAATCAGCCCCCGCTCCTGTAAAGCTTTGGCGAGCCTGTCCTGATCAACGATGTTCAAATCAACCGGAGCCGATTGGACCTCAGCAGCATACGCTGGTTTGGCTGAAAAGGGTGCTCCTTTTGTCCCAACAAACGGCGCTGCAAATAAGGCCGATGCGGCTAATGTGGAAGCTGCGATGCTGGAAAATACCTTTAAACCGTAGTTCTTCTTCACTATGTATCCCCCCTAATAATAGACTCATATTTTTATATTTTCAGAAGAGTCTGATTGAAATTCTACCATTTAGTCTGAATATTGTAAATAATACTAATATAATAATAATTCAAAAGTACTAGAAAAAAATTCCATAATAATTCGTAAAGTATGAAGTTTCCGTGTCATATCTATATTTGTAAAATTATTTCATTAAAACAGTTCAGGGAATTAATGGATTATACTATTACTTTTGTAGTAGGATAATAGTAGTCTAAATAGAAATTGGGGTGCTATCGTGCTGACTCCTGCCCAACAAAAAGTCAAACAAGAGCTGGAGGAACTGAGAGCAAATGGTTCTTACAGGGACCAACTGATGAGCGAAAATCCCATTCCAGCTAAAACAAACACACATAAAAACTGGATATTTGCAGCCCTCGGAATTATTCTACTAATATTGTTTTCCTCTATGTTAACGATGAATCTGGCAGGCCCAAAAAATGAAAAGATTATCTCCTATTTAAAAAAGGAGCAACGATATAATAGGGAAAGCTCGAAGATATTGGGGGATATTCGGGAGAATAGAATCTTTAGTCTTCAGGAGGCCAAAACAAAGCAGGCTGAACTGTTTGCCAAGGTAAAGGAATTGGCTGTGCCTGCTGGTTTTTATGAATATAACCAGGATCTGCTAGGTGTTTTCGAACAACGCATTATCATTCTCACCTATCTGACTGAAAACAATCCGAAAGACCCGTTCCTTCTCCAAAAATTTTTCATTGAGCTCGATGTCAAGCAGGAATTGGCCAAAGATAGTTTGCTGAAGGCCTTTGACAGTGAAAAAATAAAATATCGTATACAGGAAGATGGTCCGATTGAATATTGGGTAAATGGGAAATCTAACTTTTACGAAGAATGAAGAGGACACCATATAAATAAAAAGGTCACAGTACGATTGAACTGCCCCCTGTCAAGTAGACAGTGGAAATAAAAAAACGATTTTAAGCGGCTTTAGCTCTGTATTCAAGGGGG
>NZ_JAGYPE020000103.1 GCF_018343545.2 Neobacillus citreus
GGATTCTTTGATGGTAACCCAGCGTTAGACCTTCCACGCCCAGAAAAAGGCACAAGCTGTCATTCAAATTCAAGCTGTCATAAGTAAAATGATTGATGAAGAGGGAATTGTGCTTACTCCAATTCCTTCTTCACCTTATTTTTTATTTAGTAAAATTCGTACAAGAAGCCGAGAGGCAAAATTGTGGATTGTCCATCTAGAAGTAAAAGGAGTGAAAGTTTTGAAAGCCCTTTCTTTTTTCCCTTCTCAGCCTGAAATTCAATATAAGATGGATCATTACATCGAACAAAAAAAATTAGGGTCAGATATTGCGTTGTATTACCAATTTAAAACCCAAAAGGCATCAGTCAATTCTTTTTCACTAATTCCTGATGGTTCTATTGATCTATTATTTTGCTGTAGTCCAGAGAATTACTCTACTTTCCTTTGGACCAGTCCTCATTATCGAAGTGAGCAACTAGATTTTCTAGAAGGATGCGAATATTTTGGTGTTAGATTATTTCCTGAACAAAAGATTTTTACATTCAATTATTCGATGCGAGATTTATTAGGTAAAAAAATTCCCTTAGAAGATGTTATGCCAATCGATTCCTCTTTAATGGAACAAATATTTATAGGGAAGTCATTTAATGAAAGAGTATATTTTTTTGAAAAGTTTATAGAAAAACTCAATACTGAAAAAGATGATACGAGTCTTATTGAATATTGTATAAAAAAAATATATTTATCCAAAGGAACTATAAAAGTCAGTCAATTATCAGTAGATACTGGATATTCCGATCGGTTTTTAAGAAAGAAATTTGAAGAGTATATTGGATTTTCACCAAAGCAATTTAGTGAAATTGTTAGATTTCAAAATTCCTTAGCCTTGATTTTTGAGAACGATAGATACAATTCCTTAGATATTGTTTATGAAAATGGCTATCATGATCATACCCATTTTATTAAGGGATTTAAAAAATTCACTCAATTAACTCCGACTCAATTTTTAAAGAACCTTTATTTGGATTCGTAAATTTTAGGAAAAAATATGGTATGTTTTATCGATTCATTCAATATGTCCAATGCGTACATAAAAATAGCCCTGATTTTTCTGCCAAGTGTAGAAAAATCAGGTTTTTTTTTGTCATAAAATTACGTCTAAAGGTAAGGCATAATGTGATAACCCAAAAAGTTGGATTTTTTATATCTCAAAATGCAATGGTGTTTTATTGCTTCTTCTTTTTTACCAAACGTCCTGCAGCAAAACCAATTTTGTCACTTTGTAAATGCGACAAAACTTAGGGAACTAAGGAATATAAAGTCTATTTAACCATGCTAGAATTAAATTGTGAAAGCGAATTCGTAGGTAACTCTGATAATTATTTTTTTCAAATTAGAAATGAATGCGCTGACAACAAAAAAATAATGGAGTGAAGAAGATGAGCGAAAAAACAGCAACAAAAACAGACTACAATTACTTAAGTCAAAAGCCAGGTGTACAGTTAATTAAAGCAGGTACTTTTAAAAAGATTGAATTAAATAATGTGTTGGGGATTCCAGCGGTCAAAAGCCAAATCATTGATGTGCCGGTTACTTCAAAAGAAAATGCCTTACAATTGGGGTATTTCTCTATGCAGCCTGGAGAGGAATTTGAATTTACGTATACATTCTTAGAAGTAAAGACTGTTATAAAAGGAAAATTTGTAATCCGTGATGACCAAGGGAAAAAGTATGTAGCAGAAGCTGGCGATGTAATTATTTTCACTCCAGATACAACTGTTGTATTTGATGGTGAGAGCGACGGGGAAGCGATTTATTCAGGACATAGGTTACCTGAACCTTTATTTATGTAATATTTGACTAGAATAATTGTACATGTCTAATTACTAGAATCTTTTGTGGGACTACAGCATGGGCAGGTGCGCATCTAGATAGATGAGAAAATAAGTAATTAAAAATTCTATAGGGTACTTATTATCCTATAGAATTTTTTTAAACTAAATAGTCAAAATCTTCTGTGTACTATTTTAAAGTAAGAAAATGATAACCGACATAATTAGGTTAAAATTCTTTATTCAACGTTCGTCAGGTTTTGATAGATAAAAGGGAAAGGAGCTAATATACAATGCACACAATTAATATCATGAGCTATGCTCATTTCGATTTTGAAGTTGAAGGGAAACCATCTTCCTTGGAAGAGATATTTCCCGGATTTAATATGAACGATCGAATTGGGATTGTGGTACGACAAGCTGGCGGAGGGATGGGGGCAAGTGCACTGCTCATGTCAGCATTAACGCGATTCTACGATTTTCATCGCCCCCTATTAGGTGACGAACCTGGCAGACTTCGAATCTATCCTGAAAACTTTGTGTTCCATGTAGGACAACGCCATATGAACCATTCCTGGATGGATATTTGGCCGCCTCACAAGGAGGTTGTGGTCGAGGACGATCCAGAGCAGATATTGGAGGCGATTAATGATCGCGGCATAACTCGCCTGCTAGTTGAAGACATTTCCCCTTTATCTGCCACTTTTCTAAGAGAGACAATTAGTAGTGCTCAACATCGTACCGTCAGCGCTTTAGCGTACTCACCAAGTGGAAGGGTTAAAAAGGAAGATATTACAATTGTTAGTTGCCCAGCTGCAGAAGAGAATGTCCTGGACTCCTTGAATCGATCTGATGAGTTGTCTGACGAAGTAAAAGAGCAATTACGTAAGTGGCGCCAGCAACTTTATGTAAATGGTCGTATAACAGAAACTTATCGCCGGATTGATCTATCCGAAGCTCTTCAAATGCTTTCTCCTACTAATGAACAGGGAGAGACTACACGTAGTTACATGAAAACTCTAGGTAATAATCCAATCTATACAACTAGTATTCCATTGCTTGAAAAAATAAATAGTTAAAATTTAACAGTTACATTTTAATAATAATCCAAATTCGAAAAGGGGTAGATTAATTTGCATGCAAAAAATATCTCAGAAGCTAGAAAAGGGGTCGCGGTAGGCGTTACGTCATCAATAGCTTGGGGAATAAATACAGTAGTAATAGGAGTCATATTAACACAAACACCTTTTATCGATACAAAAGAAGCCATTATATTAGCCCCATTTGTAAGTTCCTTCGCTCATGACTTTTTCTCTTCTCTTTGGATGATCTTATTAATGACTGTGAAAGGTAAAATTATTGAAGTACTAAAATATATGAAAACAAGAAACGGATTGATTATCTCACTAGCTGCATTATTCGGCGGGCCTGTTGGGATGACGTGCTACTTACTTGGTATCAATTATATCGGCGCAACCTATACTGCAAGTATCAGTTCGTTGTTTCCAGGAATTGGAGCCCTGCTGGCTTTCATATTTTTAAAGGAAAGAATTGGCCCTAGAACTTGGCTTGGAATTGTTTTAAGTATTACCGGAGTCATAATTTTAAGCTATATGCCATCCGATGGAAGCGCTGATCATCACTTTATTCTTGGAGTATTGCTTGCTTTAGGTTCAGCCATAGGATGGGGACTAGAAGGAGTAGTCTGCGCTTGGGGAATGAAGGGGGAGGATGCTGATCCTGAAATTGCAGTAGCTATTAGACAGACAACATCCGCACTTGCATATGCCATTATAGTCATACCAATTATTAAGGGATATGCATTAAGCTTCCAAGTCCTATCCTCTGGTGTAGTTTGGTTGCTAGTTATAGCTGCATTTCTTGGGGCCACGAATTACGTTTTATACTACAGAGCCATTCATTTAATCGGTGCTGCAAGAGGCACTGCACTCAACAATACTTATGCAGCATGGGCAATCGCAATTAGTTTAGTTGTTTTTAAACAGCCAGTGAGCTTACAGTTAATTATTGGTACAATCATCGTAATCGTTGGTTCTTTTTATGTATCAGGTAATCTTAAAGAGTTAGTTCATATATCTGGCGATTTTGAGAATAAAGAACCAGAAATAACAGAAATTTCAGGTTGATTTGATACTCAATGTTTAAAGAGGATGGCAGCATGCAACGGTAGAAAACTCATGATAGGTTTATAATAGGAATTGTAACCAAATTAAATAAAAACTAACAAACTGATAATCAGCATAAAAGGAAGCTAACCAATATGTGGATAGCTTCCTTTTCTTTGCTCAAAGACTTCGTCGGGTTAAGGGAAGTTAGCACCATTAATTGAAGGAAGGTTCTTATTAATTTACTAGATTTCTATATTTTCTTCCTGGACTTGAGATTGTGATGGCATTAATTTGTATAATTGTTCTACGAGTTCATCATAATATTTCATATTTGTAAAGGAACTAAGTGGGTAGCAAGTTTTATTTGGTACCGTTTTTTGGACAACTGAAAGGAACCTTTTGTGACAAATAATGAGGTCACCATACTCAGGAATTTCACTAATAGAGGAGTTTTCAACTTCAATTGAAAGATTAGCTTGTGCAAGTTTCTTTCTTAAAAATGTGGCTCCTGTCGCACTAGAACCCATTCCTGCTTCGCACACAAAAATGATGTTTTTAATCTTATTAATTTGGGATAAATCCCGTTTTTCCGGTATTTCAGTGTTTATGGGTAGAAGGGGAGAAGGATCAGGCATTGCTTTTTCTTCTTGCTTTTTTTGCTTTCCAAAATGGAAAAAATGATTAACTTCATATTTTTCCTTTAGTTGGGCGGAATCAGATACCCGTTTTAAAAGGAATATACTACAAAAAAAAGATGTGGTTGCTGCCAGGAATACACCTAATATAACGACTAAAATATCTTCTTTTGGTGCCAATCCGACAAGTAAGAATATACTGCCCGGAGATGGGAGGCCTACAAGACCGACATTAAATATTTGAAAGGTTAACGTTCCGACCATTCCCCCTAAAATGAGCGAAATTATAAGAAGGGGATTCATTAAAACATACGGAAAATATACCTCATGGATGCCTCCTAACAATTGAATAAAGATTGCTAGTTTCGCTTCCTTTCTTTGCTCATTTTTCGTTTTAATTAAGTAGGCAAGCAGAACACCTAGGCCAGGACCGGGGTTAGCTTCCAACAAGAAAAAGATTGATTTTCCCAGTTCTTTTGCCTGTTGAATCCCAATTGGTCCTAAAATACCAAAATTGATAATGTTATTAAAAAATAAAACCTTTGCTGATTCAATAATTATTGCTGTTAATGGAAGCAAGCCAGAATGAATAATGGCTTCTAATAGCCTAGTTAACCAATCTGCGATAGAAGAAAATATTTGTCCAACATAGAAGAAACATAAAATGGTGAATATAGTAGCAATGATTGCAGCTAATACATTGCCAATGAGTAATTCATAGCCAGCACCAGGTAATTTCTTTTTTAAAACATGATCTAACATTTTTATCACCCAACCTGCGAGTGGTCCGATAATCATCGCACCTAGAATGGTTGGGGTAGGACTTGATAGTGTTAATCCATAAGTCACAATAGCGGCAACAACGGCCCCCCGCTGTCCACCTATTAATCTACCTCCAGTATAGCCTAATAAAATTGGTAAAAGAATGTTATAAATAGGATTCAATAAAAGTAAAATCCTGTCATTATACAACCATCCATAAATGCCAAAGATTCCATCAATAATTCCAGCTGTTAAAATGACCCCAATATTTTGGTAAACGATTGCGCTCAATAATTGGGCTAGCTTCATCATTTACCGGGAGTCTCCTTTATGGATCGTTTGGCTTTCATTTCGTAAGCCTTCAATAGTATATCCTCTAAATAACTTTTCACGTCCTCAAAAATAGATTCGGTTAAAACGCTTACAAATTCTTCTTCTATTAACATAGAACTAATTTCACTAATCATTTCAATATGCTCTTTGGGTGCATCCTGAGGTACAGCCAAAAGAAGGACTGTATTAATTAACTGTTGCTCCTCATCTTCAGTAGGCCACAAAACTGGTTCTGTCAATCGAAAAACAACAACAACCAAGTTGTTAACTCCCACAGACTTAGCATGAACCATCGCTAAATTGCCTATTACAAACGTTCCTTGCTGTTCACGTTTTTCAAGATCATTAGAAAGTTCAATATGATCATTTATTTCTTCAGTATTCTTAATCAGATTAAGAATACTAGAAATACTAGGAGGTCGGACAATTACATCATTATAGATTTTTAGGTTGCGCAAAATTTGAATCATTCCTTCCCCATATTTTGCTAGTGAAAGGAAGGAAGGAGATTTCTTCTCCATTTCGTTTACTTTATTTTGATGGGGATGTGATTTATTAACTTTTAGAAGTGTATGTTGAATTTTTAATTGATCCTTCTTATTGAGAAATGGGCTTACAATAACGACATTTTTATTCTTAATAAAAGGGAGATTAATCGTTGAGATTATAATATCAACCTCTGGTTTTTTCTGAAGGAATCCGTCAAGTTGTTTCATCGAGACGATTGCTTCTACTTCAATATTTGACATTTTAGTACGTAGTCTTGAAGCAAGGTAAGTAGATGTTCCGAGACCGCTTGAACAGACTACGATGGCTTTATAGTCGTTCTTCAAAGAATCATTCTTACGAAGAATAGCAGCTCCAATATGCAGTGCTAAATAACCAATCTCACCGTTTGGAATCAGGTAGCCTGTTTTATTTGTTAAAAGTTTACACGCTTTCTTACATGCAGCAAAAATTTCTGGGTTCTTTTCTTTAATTTTCTCAAGCATCGGATTATGAATTTGAAGGCCGTGCTTTAAGCGGGTAAGAGCAGGTGCAAAGTGAGAAACCAATCCCTCAAGAAGCAATTCATCACCATCGAATGATTCTTCTAGGTAATATTCCATCGCACGAATAAAACTTTGTGTCAATTCAATCAAAGTAAATTCTTCACTATTATAGTTATCTATCTTATCTCCCGTAGATAGGCGGGCCCCAGCTAAATGTAAAACAATATAATTCGTTTCAATTTTGGGGATTGAAATTTCGAGTGCTTTTTCTAGTCGATCCACAATTCTATTCGCAAGTGTATAAATCACATTATCAAATTCATAATCCTGAAAAAAGGGTGTATCAATAACATCTCCTTTTTTAATTCTTTCTACAGCAAGCATTAGATGAACGATTAAATTTACATAGTTACGGTCAGTTAATTCGATATTATTTTGTTCATTTAAAACTTGATTTACCACCCTCTCAACATCTAAGATTTCGTCAGGTTCAACAAACCTTAATAAACGATTTCGAATTGTCATACTCAATTTGTATTGTACTATTTCCTCTTCCGTTTCATTACTTCTATGAAAAAGTTCAAGCCACTCTTCAAATGTTATGTCTTTATGGAGTAATTGTGATAGCATTGTCCTACGTTGCTTTTCTTGCCCATCGATATATGTACCAATTCCAGGTGTCCGAATAAGTTTAATTCCTCCTTTTTCAAGCCACATGCTTACTTTGTCCATGTCAGAGCTAATGGTTGTTTCAGTGACCCCATATTTTTTGCTGAACACATATTGTTTAATTGGTTCTTTAGAAAGTAATAAATCGTATGTGATGCCATCCTGCCGTTCGTCTGGAGTGTATGCAATCAGGTCTTTTGCCTGTTGTATATGTTCTTTTAGTTGTTTCTTCCCATCAGATGGTCCTGATAATTGAAAACCTTCTCCAATTTTTTTCTCTATTTTTAATTCATAGACTTTTAAAATAGATTTGAGATATTTTATTTCTCTTTGTATCGTTCTTGTGCTTAATTTAAACATTTCAGAAATTTCTTTAATAGATACAGCTTTGTTGGATTGAAGCAGTGTTCTTAGTAGATCTTTTTGACGAGAATCCAAAACAGGAATTTGTTTCTTCATTTTGATTGTCTCCTTCTAAGATAAACATTGGAGGGGGGCCTTGGTCCTGGTTATTAATTCTTTCTTAGTAGTTTTGGTTGTCAAGAGGTATGTAACTTCTAACTATTTTAGTCTTTCTATTATTTTTTTGCTTACATTATTTGGTACCCAATGTGTCCATAACTTTTCATATTTTTTAAGGAACCATATCGCTGTCTCACGTGGAGTTGAATTGTGTTTCTCCATATAAGCTAAAAAGCTACTCGTAATTGTACTGTTAGTAGAGTAGTTACAAAGAAACTTATAAACTTCTGGAACTTGTGCAGGAAGCTTATTATTTACAGCTATCGTTAATCTTTGCGAAGGAAATTCTGTCCGATAGCCGTCTAGCCAATCTATTTCATCATATGGTGCATCCTTTAATTCAGTAATATCATACTGTCCGGCGATTGATGATGGTTTCCATTGGTAACCAACCCACGGTTTACCAGCTTCGTATGCACGAACAAACGATGCATTCAACACTGTCTGAGATCCTGGATCAAAGTAATTGAATTTGTCGGATAAATGGTAATCCTTCATTTTCGCTTCTAAGATTTTATTTGCGTTCCATAATGGAATTGCACCATAAATACGCCCTTTGTTAGAGTCATCAGGATCTTTAAATAAACTCCAATATTTAGGCAGATCGCGAATTGAGCTTAAATTAGGAGCCATCGGTTTTATACCCCGCTTCGGATCTCCTTTAATAACATAAGTTGGAACAAAAAGTCCTTGTCGTGTATCGTCTAGGTTTACAGATGCTTCTATAATATCGCCATGTTCAATTGCGGATTCGTATTGTTTTGGATAACTTCCCGTCCAAATCTCCATGTACACATCCATAATTCCATTGCCTATCGCAAAAAGCGAAGCAGTCTCAGAACCTTGAACTAATTCCGTTTTATAGCCAAACCCTTCTTCGATAATAATTCTTGCAATCTCGTTGTGCACTCTAATACTATCCCAACCCGGATCTGCAAATTTAATTGTCCCTAGTACTCTAGTAGTTGTTCTGGAAACCTTTGAATTGCTGCAACCTGTTAGGACAGTAGATGAAATAAGAATGACTGTAGCAATTAAGCTGATAATCCTTTCCATATAAATTCTCCTCTGCTTAAAGAATTTAAGTCAACAAATTTCATCATGTTTTGACCAATAACGCAAAGCAAAGTCAGAATATTCCGATGTTTAACTATAAATATATAACAGAAAATCAATTTGTAAAAGGAAAACTCTTTATTAAACAATATATTTTTGAAATTCTAATTTTAGAGAACTTAGTTTTGTAGACCTTTTTATGTTTTTGCGATTCTTATAAAAAATTTATTATGGGGATTTTTAGTTGAATTTTCACGAAGGTAATCTTCTTTAAAAATAATAATTTCAAAAATAAAACACGATACAATTTAGTTGTAAAGTTGGAAACTCAGTATTTTTTATAAGTTTTGGGATCATTACAAATAACACCGCAATAACAAATTTTAGTATTTTAAAACATAATAGTATATGTTTAGACACTATCTGAGGAAAAAGTGCATACTTTTTTATCTGAAAATTTTGATTTATATTAATATTACTGAAATTAATAAAAAAGGAGTGACAAACATGAAACTTCAATTAGCGCTGGATTTAGTAAACATCCCAGAAGCAATCAAGGTAGTAAGAGAAGTTGAAGAATATATTGATGTGGTAGAGATTGGAACTCCCGTTGTAATTAATGAAGGTCTTCGGGCAGTTATGGAAGTAAAACAAGCTTTCCCTAACCTGACTGTTTTAGCAGACCTGAAAATTATGGATGCTGGTGCCTATGAAGTAATGAAAGCATCTGAAGCAGGTGCTGATATCATAACTGTTCTTGGTGCGACAGATGATTCGACTATTAAGGGAGCAGTAGAAGAAGCCAAAAAACATGGTTCAAAGATCTTAGTAGATATGATTAATGTCAAAGATCTTGCCAAGCGTGCATATGAAATTGATGAACTTGGCGTAGATTACATTTGTGTGCACACTGGTTACGATCTTCAAGCTGCTGGAGAAAATCCATTTGAACAACTTCAAACGATTAAACGGATTGTTAGAAGGGCTAAAACAGCTGTTGCTGGCGGTATTAAATTAGATACATTACCGGAAGTTGTTAATGCACAGCCAGATCTTGTTATTGTAGGGGGTGGTATTACGGGACAAAATGATAAAAAAGCTGTTGCAGCTAAAATGAAAGAATTAATCAACCAAAAAACGTTAGCTTAAAAACAAGCGGAAATAAAGCGCTATCATTAGGGCCTATAGTGAAGAAAGTTTTATAAATTTGCTCAGATTAAAAAATTAAGGTTTGAGGGAGGAAATAAAATGGAAAACCAAGTTTTACAAAAAGTTGGACACCCTTTAGAGCCGCTAACTGAAGAAGAGATTCTAAAAGCAGTTGCCATTATCAGAGCGCAAAAAGGATTAACGGAATCTGCAAGATTCGAACAAGTTGTGTTAAATGAACCTGATAAAGAAGTTGTCCTGAATTTTAAAGAAGGAGATCC
>NZ_JAGYPE020000104.1 GCF_018343545.2 Neobacillus citreus
CACTGTCTACTTGACAGGGGGCAGTTCAGTTCTCCCGCGACCTTTTTTCTTAGCCAATAGGCATTATGAATATGACTGTCCGCTTTCTGCTAAGCCATGGTTTTCTAGAGCGGCCTCAAGCTGCAATTTTTTTCTGTACACAATTCTAGACAGCGATACGCTCACTTCATATAGAACAAGCAATGGCACAATTACCAGAACATCCGAGAGGAAATCTGGCGGAGTGATAAGAACGGATACGACAATCAGTCCAAAATAGGATAGTTTCCTAGCCTTGGCCAGCCTAACCGGATTGAGAATCCCTAGTCTCGTTAAAAACATGACAACAAGCGGCATTTCAAACAGAAATCCAAACGGAAGTGTAAGGTTGATCATGAACCTGAAATATTTTTCCGCGGTGAACATCGTTTCAAATTGTCCAGCTGACAGTTTGGTTAAAAATCCGAGAACGATTGGAAACAGCACAAAATACCCAAATGAGATCCCCGCTATAAACAACAGAAATAGCCCAGGTATGAACCTTAAGGTTACCACCCTTTCTTCACGATGCAGTGCGGGTGCCACAAAGCGCCAAATCTGGTAGGCAGCAACCGGAATGGCTGCCGCGATTGCAAATACGGCCGCAATCATCATGTAGACCCAAAGGATGTCACTTGGACCAAGGACTGCCAGTTTACCATCAAGATCTTTTACAAGCCATTTATAAATATCCTGCGCAAAAATAAAACTGGTGATGAGAAAAGCAATAAATGCCAGCAACGTGATAATCACCCGCCGTCGAAGCTCCTCTAAATGATCTCCCAGATGCAGCTCTTTGTTTTCCATCCTTTGAACCCTCCTATTTTTACACAGAAAGAGAGCGGACGTGTAGCCTCGCCTGCTCTCTTTCCATTAGTTTTCTTTTTTCACAGCGGAAAGCGCGGGTTTTTTCGCTTCCTCTTTGTTGTCATCAGATACTAAATCCTTTGCCGCACTTTTAAATTCGGTTAATGTCCGACCAAATGCCCGGCCGATTTCCGGCAGCTTGGATGGCCCGAATATGATCAGAGCAATGACAAGCACTAAAATTAATCCTGGAATACCGATATTGGAAAGCATTTTGGATCATCTCCTTTTTACGTAATTGGCAGCCACCAGTATGTTTCAAATAACTATGTGCCATTCATCCATTTTTCTGTTTGATTTAATTAGGAACGGCTTCTTTTTTGCGCTTTTTCTCCAATTGAATTTCATGCGCACGGGCGTGGGCACGGTGGCGGTCTTCTTCCACTTCTGCAGACATTTGGACACCCATAGGCACCGTAGTGGTTGCTATTTCCTTAAGCCCGTTCTCGTCTTTCTCATAAACAAATGATGCTCTTGTTGAAATATCTGCTCCCAGCTCGGTCACGAATGGAACGACACGATAATCGGCGCGCCATTGTTCTGGAGTGACCTGGCAGCGAACGTAACCGCGGTAATTATTAAAGAATTTGATGTGCGGGTTGTCCGCTAAAGTTTTCGCCGTGTCAGCACGCAAATCGGAGCCGTTTCCACCGGAAGTAATCGAAGTCCCGACAAACTCGGCGCCAAAAATTGGAGCATCAGGATTGTTATAATCAGTAGTCAGGTTGCTAGCCCAGCTTGCATGAACATCTCCTGTAAGAACAATTACGTTATCCATGTTCTTGCCGGCAATAAAATCTGTCACACGTTGGCGTTGGGCCGGATAGCCGTCCCATGAATCCATGCTGAACTTCGGCGGAGTACTTGCAGATTTGCGCTGTGCAAAGAAAATCTGCTGAGCAAGAACGTTCCAATGAGATTTCGAGTTTCCTAGATTGTCAAACAGCCATTGTTCCTGTTGAGCACCAAGAAGAGTCCGTTTTGGATCTAAGGATTCAGGTGTATGAGCTTTCGATCCATCGCCATTCGCCTGGTCATCACGGTACTGGCGTGTATCAAGGACAAGGAAGTTTGCCAAATCACCATAAGCGAAATCCCGGTATAATTGCATGCCGCCTTCTTGAGGAAACTGCGACTTGCGAAGCGGCATATGCTCGTAATAAGCCTGATAAGCAGCAGCACGACGCTTGATAAATGCTTCAACAGACTGCCCTTTTTCAGGAGTAATATTTGCGTAATTGTTTTCCACTTCATGGTCATCCCATGTCACCACCCAAGGGAATGCAGCATGCGCTGCTCTGAGGTGTTCATCGGAACGATACTGGGCATAGCGGTTGCGGTAGTCTTCAAGAGTGATTATTTCGTCACCTTGATGGGCACGGACATTACCCGTTGGCGAAAGATATTCATTTGTGCCGTATTCATATATGTAATCTCCGAGATGGAACACAAGATCTAGGTCCTCTTTGGCCAAATGCTTGTAGGCCGTATAATAGCCGTGTTCAAACTGCTGGCAGGAAGCGAATGCGAATGTCATGCTTGCTACACTGGCACCTGCTGCAGGAAGTGTCTTTGTTTTTCCAACAGGGCTTAGTTCATTTCCACATTTGAAACGGTAATAATAAACCGTATTGGCCTTTAGGCCGCTCACTTCAACGTGAACAGAGTGTCCGAGACTAGGTGAAGCATGTTCTGTTCCCCGCCCGATGACGTTGCGGAAGTTTTCATCAGTAGCAAGCTCCCAATTGACCGGAACGACATGAGACGGCATTCCTCCGCCATTCAATGGATCCGGAGCTAGTCTTGTCCACAAAACGACGCTGTCTGACAGGGGATCGCCAGAAGCAACACCAAGGGTAAATGGATAGACACTGAAATTTGGAGCAGCTTCTACCTTAAATCCGCCCAATGAATTAGCAATGGCAAGTCCCAGGGACACCCCCGCTATTTTGCCGGCTCCATGAAGGAAACTGCGGCGGTCAATATTTTTCTTCATACTATCTTCGGTAAACTTCCTAACTAGTTCGTCCAATGCTCTCTCATTTGTCATGATTTTTCTCCTCTCAGGATTAAAATTCTGAACCACAAATTTGATTATATTTGGCATTTGTTAATGGCGTATAAAGATATGTAAATAGATGGATATTCAGGCGAATATCCCCATTTTATAATAATTAGACTTTCAGATGATAAATGGATGGATGTTCCTCAATAAATGGGGTTATTTCTTTAATCAACGGGAAATTATCCTAATTTTTCATAGTCCTATTTTCTTGGTTTTTTTTATTTTATTTTCAAAAGAAATTTACAAAGCGAAATGAGGCAGAAGTTAGTAAATTAACAAAAAATAAAAACTATTTTCCCTATTGTGATAAAATAATTACATTGATTGTTTAGGAGGTTAACCAATGAAAAGAAATAAGTTAGTTGTTGTAGGAGTGGGCCATGTCGGCTCATATGTTCTGGCAGATGCCATGAAATTAGGATTATTTGCGGAAATTGCAGTCATTGATAGCGATAAGGATGTTGCTTTTGGTGAAGCGCTCGACCAAGCGCATGCAACCTCTCTTACCTATATGTCGAACACAACGGTCCGTTCCGGTGATTATTCCGAATGTGCCGATGCGGACGTGATTATCTGCGCTGCCGGCCCGAGTATGCTGAAAAGCGAAGATGATAAGATGCCGGACAGAGCCCAGTTGGCAGCTGTTAATGCAGAGGTCATTCGTGAAGTCATGACGGGAATCACGAAATATACAAAAGACGCCATCATTATTTTGATTACAAATCCGTTAGATACTATGGTCTACATAGCAGAAAATGAATTCGGCTATCCGAAGGGACGGGTATTTGGAACCGGCACGATGCTTGATTCCGCCCGCCTTCGTAAAATCATTGCCGACAATTATGACATCGATCCAAAAAGCGTAACAGGTTATATGATGGGCGAACACGGCCATACCGCTTTCCCAGTATTAAGCCGCTTAAACGTGCAAGGATTCGGCGAAAAAGAATTAGACCAAGTTTTTCAAGGTAAAGAACCATTAAGTCGTGAGAGAGTTAAGCAGCAGGTGGTAAAGGCAGCCTTTGATGTGTTAAATGGTAAAGGGTGGACCAATGCCGGTGTTGCACAGGCCGCAGTTACACTAGCTAAGGCGGTTATGCTGGATGAACGCAGTGTGTATCCTGTTTGCACCACCTTACACGGACAATATGGCTATGATGG
This sequence comes from Neobacillus citreus, assembly GCF_018343545.2. Taxonomy (GTDB): domain Bacteria; phylum Bacillota; class Bacilli; order Bacillales; family Cytobacillaceae; genus Neobacillus; species Neobacillus citreus. The sequence goes on from NZ_JAGYPE020000104.1 coordinate 4,112, forward strand.
CGATGTTGCCTTAAGTATGCCATGCATCGTCGGCAGAAATGGTGTGGAGCAGCAATTGGAAATTTCAATTGATTCTCAAGAAATGGAATGGCTGCATCAATCGGCTGAGTATATTAAAGAGGCGATGAAAGTAGCAAAGACAGGTAAGAATTCGTAATAACAACAACAAAACCACTTCCTAGTTGGCTATAGGAAGTGGTTTTTGCAATTGATTATTTAATATAATACCGCTTTCTTTGTTTTTCCTTAGAAACGGCATTATACTTATTTAATTTACTAAACCGCTTTTTCTTTTTTAAGTACTTTTCGTTAAGTACTACCACTTTCCGGTGTTCGGTGGTCATGTATTTTCGGTATATTGATTTATATTTTTCAATTCCGAAATGACCTAATATATAAATTGGGAGGATCATGCATACGTGGATGACCAATTGCCGAATTAAATCAAATTCAGTCCCAATAACGTATTTAGCCATTACAGCATGAGCCAAAAGAGAAGCCATTAAAATGATTACTATATTACAAATATGGAAAGGGACAGTATCTGTTTTTTCATGTAACACCCGCTCTAGTTCAGACTTAATATAAAGAGTTGTAAATACTGAGATCACAATCACGAACAGGGAAACAAAGTATGTAAGAATAGTGTTCATTTTTCCGATCCCCCCACTCTCATGTTCTGAAACGAAAACTATATTTCCATTGTAACACAAGAAATGGAAAAAGAAGCTTCCCATAAGTTTGCTCAACTTACGAGAAGCTTCCGATCATGTTATTTATTCAAACCCTAGATATTGGGGCTGATATTACATCATGCCGCCCATTCCACCCATACCGCCCATGTCAGGCATTCCCATGCCTGCACCAGCTGGTTCTGGCTTGTCAGCAACTACAGCTTCAGTTGTTAAGAACATAGCTGCAACAGATGCTGCGTTTTGAAGTGCAGAACGAGTTACCTTAGTTGGGTCAACGATACCAGCATCAATCATGTTTACCCATTGGCCGCTAGCAGCGTTGAAGCCTGTGCCAACTTCTTCATGCTTTAAGCGCTCAACGATAACAGATCCTTCAAGACCAGCGTTGGTAGCGATTGTGCGGACTGGCTCTTCCATCGCACGTAAAACGATGTTGATACCTGTTTGCTCGTCGCCTTCAGCTTGAAGCTCAGCCACTTTGCTGTATACGTTAAGAAGGGCAACACCACCGCCGGATACGATACCTTCTTCAACTGCAGCACGAGTTGCGTTTAATGCGTCTTCGATACGAAGCTTGCGCTCTTTTAATTCTGTTTCAGTTGCAGCACCAACTTTGATAACTGCTACACCGCCAGCCAATTTAGCAAGACGCTCTTGTAATTTTTCCTTGTCAAATTCAGAAGTAGTTTCTTCTAATTGAACGCGGATTTGATTCACGCGGGCTTGGATTGCTTCAGTGCTTCCTGCACCTTCAACAATAGTTGTGTTTTCTTTTGTGACAACGATTTTAGCAGCGCGTCCTAAAGATTGAATTGTTGCGGACTTAAGGTCACGGCCAAGCTCTTCAGTGATCACTTCAGCACCAGTTAGAGCAGCGATATCTTCAAGCATTGCCTTACGGCGGTCACCAAAGCCAGGAGCTTTAACAGCAACAGCATTGAAAGTACCGCGAAGCTTGTTCAGTACTAAAGTTGCAAGTGCTTCACCTTCAACATCTTCAGCAATCAGCAATAATGGCTTGCCTTGCTGTACCACTTGCTCAAGAACAGGCAGGATTTCCTGAATGCTTGTGATCTTCTTATCAGTGATTAATACAAATGGATTGTCTAAGATAGCTTCCATTTTGTCAGTATTTGTAACCATGTATGGAGAAGCATAGCCACGGTCAAATTGCATCCCTTCAACTACATCCAATTCAGTAGTGAAGCCTTTAGATTCTTCGATTGTAATAACGCCGTCGTTGCCAACGCGCTCCATTGCTTCAGCGATTAATTGGCCAACTTCTTTGTCATCAGAAGAAATAGCGGCAACTTGAGCGATCGACTCTTTGCCTTCAATTGGTTTAGAAATAGCTTTAAGCTCTGCTACAGCAGCAGTAACTGCTTTTTCGATACCTTTACGGATGCCCATTGGGTTAGCGCCTGCAGTTACGTTCTTTAAGCCTTCGCGAATCATCGCTTGAGCAAGAACTGTTGCAGTTGTTGTACCGTCACCGGCAACATCGTTTGTTTTACTTGCTACTTCAGCAACAAGCTTTGCACCCATGTTTTCGAATGCATCTTCTAATTCTATTTCTTTTGCAATCGTTACACCGTCATTTGTGATTAATGGTGAACCGAATTTTTTCTCAAGAACCACGTTGCGTCCTTTAGGTCCAAGAGTAACTTTAACTGCATCTGCAAGTGTATCAACACCGCGAAGCATTGCGCGGCGAGCGTCTTCACTAAACTTAATCTCTTTAGCCATTGTTAAAAAACCTCCTCTTATAATTAAAGCTAGTTATTTTTCTTATTCTCCAACTACAGCAAGGATGTCGCTTTCACGTAAAATTAAGTATTCAGTACCTTGGTATTTCACTTCAGTACCAGCGTATTTTGAGAAGATGATGCGGTCGCCTTCAGAAACTTCAACAGCTACGCGCTCGCCATTGTCAAGCACACGGCCAGTACCTACAGCTACAACTTTTCCTTCTTGAGGCTTTTCCTTTGCTGTATCCGGTAATACGATACCGCTTGCAGTTTTTTCTTCTGATTCAACGAGTTCGATGATAATGCGATCACCTAATGGTCTTAACATTCAAACAACCTCCTCAAATATGTGTTATTCGGTCATTTATTAGCACTCGACTATGATGAGTGCTAACACAATTATTATAATAATCAATCTAAAAATCTTTTGCAAGTCTGATGCATAAAATTTATTAAAAAAAGTTACCCTTTTTTTCCACCTTATAAAGTATGGATAAAATCCATATTTCTATTCAATTCTTTTCAAAGCAGGCATTCAAAATTGAAACTAATTTGTCATTAAAGGTAGAATGAAGAATAGTGATTGATTACATTTCGATTGGAAAAAATAGATGGAAAAGGAGTTTTGACTTGAAAAAGGAATACTGGATTGTCCTTATTGTTTATATTGCCATGCAGCTTTCCAGCTTTGCCGGGATTCCTGCATTTATGTTTGGATTTCGCCTTTTTGGATGGAGGCAGGAATTTGTGGTACCGGTTTGGCTAATCACAAGTTTCACCCTTGCCTTTCTCATCATTCTTGTTATCCTAAGAAAAGAAATGAAGCCTGGGGTCCATAGTGAAAGAAACACTTCAATCGGTCATTCGATAAAGTGGGCGATTTTAGGGGTTTTCCTTGCCCTATTTGCCCAATATACGGCTGCCATCATTGAGCGCCTTATTGGGATTGAATTGGGCTCTAAAAATACACAGGAAATCCTCACGATCATTAATGCCTTTCCTTTGGCCATTCTTGTAACGAGTATTATCGGCCCTATTTTAGAAGAAATTGTGTTTCGGAAAATTATCTTTGGGGCTTTTTATAAACGGTTTAATTTCTTTATTTCTGCCCTAATCAGCTCGGTGGTCTTTGCGCTTGTCCATATGGAGCCTGAGCATCTGCTTATTTACTCGGCGATGGGCTTTACCTTTGCTTTTCTTTATGTAAAAACCAAACGCATCCTGGTGCCGATTTTCGCCCATGTATCCATGAACACGATGGTCGTCCTTGTTCAGTCGGTTTATAAGGATGACATTGAGCGGCTGATGCGTGAGTCAGAGGCAGTTCAAAACTTTATCGGAGGATTTCTATGAAACGTTCACCTTTGTTTTCTGGTTTGATTTATTTAATACTTGGTGCCCTGTTCACCTATTTTGCTATCGATGATGTCCAAAATAATGGCTGGGGCTTCTTCAGCTACCTTTTGGTCATCCTCGCCACCTTTGATTTTGGGTCAGCCTTAAAGATGATTGTTTTTCATTTTAAGTATAAGGGGCAAATGAAAAAATGAGGCTGTCACATTTAAACAGCCTCATTCTTATTAATCTTCGATTTCCTTTAGCGCAATCTGCTGATAAGTTTTAAAGAATGAATCACAGAATAAATCCCATTCGGCAGCGGCTTCCATCGAGGCCTCGCTTACTTCTCCTAAAACAGGTCTTTGCAGCAAGTCCTCTAGTTGGTCCGTAAACTTTTTAATCGTCTCTGAATCGGCTCCCTCAAGAACGCTGGCCACAAACTCGGCAGGTGAATACCAATCAGATACCCTGCCCAAATCGCGGTAAATTTGCGTTAACAGCAGATTACGCGGTCCCTCCCACTGTTCGTTTACGACCACATCGCGGAAGATACGCGGCAGCGACGAAAATTCCTCCATGACGCCATTACCAGCAAACACGGAGATAGCCTCCCGTAAAATTTCCGCCCCCTCATTCGTTGCACAGATTTTCTGCAGCAAGACAAGTTCACGCAGATTAAATAACTTTTTCCTAACTTCAATTGGATGGCCCGATTTAATTCCTGGATTAAGCGGCTTATCCAGCTGCAAGAAAAGATTATAGATTTTGAATGCCCCCGCCGTCGTTCGCTCAGCGGCATGCTGGATTCGTTTCAACTTGTTTGCTGCGAGTGGATAGTCTTTTACCTTCTTTCCAAAAACACTTCGGAAATCACTGTACAAATTTGCCTCCCGAGAGGCCCTCAGCATAAACCCAGCACAGGCAATCCCAATTTCCAACCGCGACAAGGTCAATACAATTCCGACTGCAACTGCAATCCCCTTATCCTTTGGACCGATTGGATAGGCGCGCGCCCCCTTATATTGAATCTCCCCTGTTGGCAGCTCGGCTGTGCCAAGCTTCCATTTGATCCGATTAATCTCGTACCCGTTGCGTTTCTCCTTCTCCTTATCCCCCGGAAGCCAGGATGGTACGATAAATGTCGAAACTTTGTCAGTTCCCGATATTTTTGCCGTTACCACCGAATAATCGGCATGAGCCGCAGAACAGAAAAACTTATTCCCATACAAACGATAACACTTGCCTTCCGGAACCGCTTCCAAAACATTGGCCGGCAAATCAGAACCACCCTGGATTTCTGTCATAAATTGAGCGCCAATGGCAAATTCGCCATTTAGCCCTTCTTTTGTATGATTTAATATATCTTGAAGTTCTGGATAATCCTCATCCGGAAACTGGTCAAGCAAAGCCACTAAACCATGTGTACAAGTAAGCGGACAGGTTACTCCCGCCTCACCCAGCTGGTGAATCAGCATTCTTTTCACAAAGCTTTCCCAAGGTGTCATATTTCTGGAAAAAAGACCTTCTCCAAAAATTTCATTCTCTAATTGATGAACTTCTTGAGGACGGACAATCCGGTCAATCCGATTATTAAAAGCATCAAAGTGAAGCATGTAGGGGCGGACTTCCGGCCTGGCAATTCTTTCAGCTAACCGGTTCCATTTTGCAGATACTGTTGGCGAAAAGGATAATAGTTTTTCGTGGACTTGGCTGTGCTGAGAACCCGTAAATTTCTTAACCGCTTTTTGTAAAAACGGTTCATCACGGTACCAATCAAGGTTGTCACGTTTTTCGAGAAATTCATCAAAGCTGTAAGAATTTTTTCCTTTCGCTTCTGTCTCTTGGGAAACAAGCTTCATAAAAACGCCACTCTCCTCATGAATGATAATTCATAATTTTTAATTTAATTTTAAATGTAAGGATATGGCAGCGTCAAATATAAGTAGAAAACAAAAAAAAGGCCGAACTAATCAGACCTCATAAAAAGATATCTTTATTGCTGCGCCCTTCTATAACGGTATTGGTTCCACTGAAAATAAATAAAGCATCCGATGCAAAAACCTAGAATTGCCACAAAGGCAGCCACCGCGACAAGAATCGTGAACACATAGCCAACACCATTCCATCCCAGCAGGAATCCTACAAATCCAATTCCCAAACACGATACGGCAATTTTTTGATTAAATTGCTGCTGCTCCCAATCCTCAGGGATATAAGCCTTTGGGTCCTTTCTTAAAAATAGTTTTGCTATTTGCATAATCGGATTAAATCCGAATAAAAGACCAGACATACCGGCAACAAACGGCACTAACAAAAACCATTCCTGTCCGGATAACCATGTTAACACAACACTTATAACAATCGTCCACTGGTTTGTTTTCACA
>NZ_JAGYPE020000105.1 GCF_018343545.2 Neobacillus citreus
TTCTTTTGCTTTTGTCAGCCATCTGAAGCTGATTGGATGATTCTCAGCAGGGTTTGCACCCATAATTAGCGCTGCATCTGTATGCTGCAGGTCATTCCAATGGTTTGTCATTGCTCCACGTCCAAACGATGGTGCCAGACCGGCAACCGTTGAACTGTGTCATATTCGTGCCTGGTGTTCTAAGTAAACAACGCCAAGCCCTCTCATTAATTTGGAAACCAAATACGTTTCTTCGTTATCAAGTGCCGCACCGCCAAGGCTGGCAATCTTTTCAGTTCTATTTACCGTAACGCCGTTTTCCGAAACGATAAATGACTTATCGCGGCTTTCCTTTGTACGTTTGGCAATGGTATCGAGCATCCATTCCCAGTCTTTTTCTTCCCATTTATCGCTGCCTGGAGCGCGATAAAGAGGTTTCGTCATCCGCTTTTCAGAAGTGTATAACTGTCTGAGTGTCGTTCCTTTGCTGCATAGCTTGCCTTCATTAATTGGGTTATCCGGGTCCCCCTCCGTATAAACCACTGTGTTATCCTTTGTATGGACTAAGATCCCGCAGCCGACGCCGCAAAAACAGCAAATGGTTGGTGTTACAGTAGCTTTGGCAATTTTGAATTCCTTTGATTTCGCATAGGCTTTTTGTTCATTAAAGCCCAGTTCGACAACTGCTAAAGTGGCAGCGGTTGCACCGGATAGCTTTAAAAATTGCCGGCGATTTAAGTTCATTTCAACCATTTCCAATCTCCTTCCCAAGAGTAATGAATAGAACATCCCATTTTTTTATGTTTATCTATATAGTTCTACCGGCTGATTCCCCCCTTCAAAGCTTCTCTCCAAGAGCGGCTCTGGATTTACATCATTTTCAACCCGTCCTGCCGCGGTATAGATCATCGCCATTTTCCCTCTTAAATAGCCGATTACTTCTATATTTAAGTACCGCGCCAGCTGGATAGCCTGCTTGGTTGCGGCCGTCCGCGAGCCGATAACAGGAAAGCCGAATTTAGCTGTTTTTGAGAGCATTTCATATGAAACCCTGCCGGTTGTAAGAAGTACAAGCCTGTCGGGGCGTAAGCGGTTTCTCAAGGCGTGTCCGATAATCTTATCGACGGCATTATGCCTGCCGATATCCTCGCGAATGGTGATATTTCCCTCTTCATCCACAATGCAGGCGCCATGCATGCCGCCTGTTTCCAAATAAAAACGGGAGTTCTGAGCAAATTCGCTTCGTTTTTTTAAAAGATAGCTAAGCTGATAGATTTGATTTGATGTAACCTTATCGAAGTTTTTTACATCAGTCATTGAAAAAAATGTGACGCCCCTGCCGCAGCCTGCTGTGTAATGCTTCTTCTTTGAAAAGACTTGCTCTTCATCAAAGGCTGCGCTTAAAGTGACATGAATGCTCCCCATATCTTCATTGATGACGATGGACTCAATATCATTTGCTGCCTGAATAAATCCTTCAGAAAACAAATAGCCATATGTCCAATCCTCTAGATCAAATTTTGTCAATTGGAAAATCGCCATTTCGTATCCATTAATGATTAATGAAATGGGATATTCGTCGGGACAACTTTTGTGGTTCATTGTTTTCCCACCACCTTTGAAGAGTATTTCTCATTAATAGAGTAATTTTGGAGGAGTTTTTTGAAAGTAATTTTTATCACTATAAATTGATTAAAATAGTAAAAAAGTTGGATATTTCACTTTTTTGTCAAACTCTTTCGACAGGCGAAAAAAATCATTTGCACCATTGCAAAAGTTTATTTTGGTTGTTTTTTTGCTGTTGAATTATAATAATAGGGTGATTATTAAGCCTTTTTTAGGAGGAGTACATAATGAGCATTAAGAAGGTAATGACAATAGCTGGTTCGGATTCAAGCGGCGGGGCGGGGCTTCAGGCGGACTTGAAGACGTTCCAAGAGCTTGGCGTATATGGTATGAGCGCCCTAACATGCATCGTCACGATGGATCCCAAAGACAACTGGCATCATAACGTCTTCCCAATTGCATCAGATATTCTTGAAAAGCAGCTGGAAACCATTCTATCTGTCGGTATCGATGCAATGAAGACAGGTATGCTGGGAACGGTCGAGTTAATTGAAATTGCTGCAAAAACCATCGATGCCCACAAGCTAGAGCGTGTCGTAATTGACCCTGTCATGGTGTGTAAAGGCGAGGACGAGGTGTTAAACCCGGAAACGACCGATGCGATGCGTGAGCTTTTATTGCCGCGCTGTTTAGTAGTGACACCAAATCTGTTTGAAGCTGGACAGCTTGCCGGCATGAAAACGCCGAAGACAGTGGAAGAAATGAAAGAGGCCGCTGTGAAAATTTTCGACCAGGGGGCAAAAAATGTCCTTATCAAAGGCGGCAGTAAACTGCAGTCTGAAGAAAATGCCGTCGATCTTCTTTATGATGGCAAGGAATTCAGAATTTACGAATCGCCAAAATATAATACAACCTTTACGCACGGCGCCGGCTGCACCTACTCATCCGCGGTCACAGCTGAACTTGCGAAAGGGAAATCCGTCTTTGAAGCAGTCGAAGTGGCGAAAGACTTTATCGCCGCAGCCATCGAACAAGGCTTCCGCCTAAACGAATACGTCGGCCCAACCTGGCACGGCGCCTACCGCGGCTCAAAAAGCAAAACCGAATACTGCGAAGACTGCGCAGAATAATTTCCTAAAGAGCTGAACACGACGTTCGGCTCTTTTTTTCATTAAAATGTGAAAATGATCGCCAACCTTGTTGATTGGAGCGGAGGGCACTCAACTCCTGCGGGATATAGAGGTCACTGGAGCCTCCCCGCGGAAAGCGAGTGCCCGGAGCGGAAATCAACATATATTTAACCGAGCATTCATTTCGCATTTTTTATCCAATTTTAGTATGATAGTTACATTCTTAAAGAAAAATATCTCGTAGACTAAATCCTATTTTTTATAAGAAATAACGGGAAGGGAGGAATCAGCTTGGAACTAGTGAACACCAAACAAGTACAGGAAGCCATTAATAGCTTCGTAAATAAAGAAGTATATATTCACCTTGAAACCACAAACGGTGCCTACGCATCACATCGCGATCAATCATTCTTTTCGGCAGGCGCTTATATCCGCAACGCCAAAGTCCAATATGAAATAGGGAAAATCACCGGAAAAGGTCCTTACCGGGTGGGCTTAAAAATTAACCTTGGCTGGATTTACGCTGAGGGCATCACTCATTTTGAAATCGATGAACTGGGACGGCTGCTGCTTGCCGGCCATGACAATGAAGGGAAACTAGCCGTCGCATTGGAAATCAGCCCGACTCCCTTTGAATAGTGGTTTCATGCGTCAGTCCTGAAAGGAGAATGTAAAATGGAAAAAGAACGCCATGTCCTAGTTGTCTTTCCACATCCGGATGATGAGGCATTTGGAGTATCCGGGACAATAGCCACCCACATCAAAAATGGCACCCCTGTTACTTACGCCTGCTTAACCCTTGGGGAAATGGGCCGCAATATGGGGAATCCGCCATTTACCAATCGGGAAAATCTCCCGAAAATCAGAAAAGCGGAACTAAAGGAAGCTGCCCGCGCTTTAGGCATCCAAGATTTACGCATGCTCGGCTACCGCGATAAAACTGTAGAATTTGAGGATGAAGAAAAGCTGGCCGACGTTATGTCCGCCTTGATTGATGAACTGAATCCTTCTTTGGTTATCACCTTTTATCCCGGCTATGCTGTGCATCCCGACCATGACGCCACCGGCGCGGCCGTCGTCCGCGCTGTCGAAAGGCTTCCTGAAGCCGCACGGCCAACCTTACACTGCGTTGCCTTCTCGAACGATTGTATTGAAAAACTTGGTGAAGCTGACATCATTAATAATATCAGCCCTGTCGCCGAAATAAAGCTTGCCGCCATCAAGGCACACCGCTCGCAAACGGAGCTAATGTTTGCCGACGTGTCCGAAAAACTAAAAAACCAAGACCCACAAATTATGGTCTGGATCAACAACGAGCGCTTTTGGACGTACAAATTTGATTAAATATATAAAGGGACCCGTCATCTCACTTTTAGAGTGGTGACAGGTCCCTTTCCTTTTAATATTCTTTATGGAGCAGCGTGCAGAATTTGCACCAGTCAAGGATGATGATTTTCCGCGATTTCAAATCAATCATTTCCTCTTTTTTAAGTTTGGAGAAGACACGGCTGATGCTTTCACGCGAGGTGCCGACGACGGTGGCGAATTCCTGTACGGTTAACGGTATTTCAACTTCCCAGCGTTTGAAGTCTGGGTTAAACTTCCGTCCGAGCCGCTCCAGCATCTTTACCGTTTTTGCATAAACATCGAGCAGGACCACATCCCTTAACTGTGAGGTCATTTCTCTTAAAGCATCGCTCATATAGCGGATCATTTGCATAGAAAGCTCCGGATATTGGTAAAGATCCTGCTCGAGCTCTTGCTTATCCAAAAAGAACAGCCGGCCATCCTCAAGCATCGTTGCTGTTGCCGGGTAACATTCTTCCTTCCGTGTGAATAAACATGCTTCGGCGAAAATATCCCCTTGCTGCTTCACACAAACGATAATTTCATTCCCGTTCTCATCCTGTTTGGCGAGCTTAACCGACCCGGAATGAATGAAGAAGACCCCTTTTGCCTTCTCATCCTCTTTGATAATCCGCATCCCTTTTTTCACTTCAAGCGTTTGAATCCGCCTTTCAATGATATTTAGCGATTTCGGGGATAAGTCTTTAAAAATCTCAATTTTTCGAAGCAAGCCTTCTTTGTCGACTTCCTGAATCACTGATAAATTCGGCTCCAGTAATTTTTTTATGCGCTCCAACCTTCCCACCACCTTTACCTAGCTTATTTTCCTCTAATTGTAAGCTATTTCTCACGTTATAGAAGTGAAAAGGGTCACAATACTGCAAATCGCAAATACATCATGGAAAAATCGTTTTTCACAGAACGTTCATTTTTAAAAAAACGCTTTAGATATATGCTTTTGGGGCCCTTTCACAGAACGTTCAAAAACCCTTCATTTCGTGTGACGAACGTCACAAATTTACAAAATTTAATGAATTAGGATGAAACTGTTCAATTGACGAAAAGGAGGGGGAACAAATTTGAAAAAAGCTCTTATTAGTTTTGCCATTAGCCTTGTGCTCGGCTTCGGGCTTGGATATCTAGTATTTGATGTCATCATGGGGAACTCCAGTGACTCAGGAAAGGCACCGCAAACCGCCCAGGCTGTTTCGAAGAAAAAAGCAGCGGATGATTCCAGCAAACCAAAAGAAACAGCAGCCACTTCCAGTGTTAATGACGATAACATCCTTAATAAAAAGGGATGCCTTGGCTGCCATAGCGTGGAAGCGCTCAACATAAAAGGCGGTGCAGTCGGACCGGATCTTTCCCAAGCCTTTGTAAACGTTGAAGGAAAGCACGGCAAACCAATTGAGGAATTCTTAAAACAGCCTACATCCGCTGTTATGTCAGGTGTTATCGGCAAAAATCCATTAACCGAAGAAGAAGAAAAGCAAGTACTAGACCTGCTCAAGCAGGCATCTGAAAAATAAGGTGGTGTTAACCGAATGAAAAAATGGGTTCCAATCGCATCCGGCCTGCTAGCCGGGTTTGCTGCAGCAACACTGTCGTTCGCTGATTTTTCGTCGAACAACACGAAGACTGAGGCCGCAAACGCCAGCAACAAGAGCAATGCCGAAAAGGTTTATGTGCCATTTGGCAAAAAAGATGATTACTATTTATTCGCATCCGGCGGCCACTCCGGACAAATGTTTATCTACGGTGTGCCTTCAATGCGAAAAATTAGAACGATTCCAGTCTTTTCTCCGGATTCCGCTACAGGCTATGGCTTTGATGAGCATTCCAAGAAAATGATGGGTGATTATACTTGGGGTGACCTTCACCACCCTGCTTTCTCGGAAACAAACGGCGACTATGACGGCAAATGGATGTTTGCCACTGATGTCGGCAACAGCCGTGCCGCAGTCGTTGACTTAAAAACATTTACAACCAAAGACATTCTCAATGTTCCAAATACAGCCGGCCCGCACTGTGCCGCGTTTGTAACGGAAAATACCGAGTACATGTTCCTGCCGACACGTTTCGCCGTGCCGCTTGGACAAAAATATGAATCTCTAGATGATTACAGCCAGAAATACCGCGGTGTGATGTCAGCCGTAACCTTTGACGAAAAGAATGTAAAGCTGAACATCGCTTACCAGGTGGCCCTTCCACCTTGGTCCTATGACCTTTCTGATGCTGGGAAAAAGAGTTCAAAAGACTGGGCTGTTATGACAACCTACAATACGGAAGAAGCAACAACTACAATGGAAGTCAATGCCTCACAGGCTGACCGCGACTACATCGTTCTTTTCAACTGGAAAGAGCTTGAGAAGATGGTCAAGGAAGGCAAGTACGAGGATGTTGGCGGCCAAAAAATGATTTTCCCTGAAAAAGAAAAGGGCGGCATTTATTTAGTGCCGGTTGCCAAATCGCCGCACGGTGTTGACGTAACCCCAGATGGCAAATATTTCATCGCTTCCGGCAAGCTTGCTCCTGCGATGACTGTATTCTCATTTGAAAAAGCCTTTAAGGCAATCGAAAAGAAAGAATTTGCCGGCGACCGCAACGGCATTCCAATCTTAAAATATGAATCCGTAATGGAACGTGAAGTGAACCCAGAAAACGCACTTGGACCACTTCATACTCAGTTTGATGACAAAGGCATGGCATATACAACCATGTTCATCTCTTCTGAAATTGTAAAATGGGATCCGAAAACCGGTAAAACTTTAGACCGCGTGCCTGTTCAGTATTCTCCAGGCCACTCTGTTGCTGCTGAAGGCGACACCGTCGCACCTGATGGAAAATGGCTGATTGCCTTGAACAAGATTGCCAAAGACACCTACTTATCGGTCGGACCGTCTCATCCAGAATCAATGCAGTTAATCGATATCAGCGGCAAAATGAAGGTCGTTCAATCAGCACCGGTTGACCCTGAGCCGCACTATGCACAGATGATTAAAGCCGACAAAATCAAAACGATTAACGTTTATCCAAAGGATCCAAACAACAAGGATGCCGTCTATAAACAAAATGAGACCAAAATTGTCCGCAATGGCAATGAAGTCCATGTGTACGGAATTGCGATGCGCTCGAGATTTATTTTTGACCATGCCGCAAAACGACCTGACGTTATCGAAGTGAACCAAGGCGACCATGTCTTCATCCATTTGACAAATATCGACTTTGATGAAGATATTACCCACGGTTTTGCGATCAACAGCTATGACTTAAACATGGAAGTTCAGCCTGGCCAAACCAATACAATGGAGTTTACTGCTGATAAAGCGGGTACCTTCCCAATTTATTGCACAAACTTCTGCTCGGCTCTGCACCAAGAAATGAACGGCTACTTCCTGGTTAAACCAAAAAATTAACGGATTACCGCGAAGCACAGGCCTTCGCTTAAAAAGCCAGATACTTTCGACTTTTGGGCGAGGCTGTCTCAGGGAAAGTGTCCGGTCCCGCTTTATGGGGCCGGCACTGAAGGAGGCGGCCTCTCCGCCTTATTAAGCATAAAAGGAATGGTTAACTTGAATGATCGTAACAAAGGCAGTAAATTGTCTATTACCTCGGCATTGCTGATTGGACTTTCAGCCGTATTATTGGTTGTATCAATATTTTTTCCGTGGTGGAAGATGCTGTTTTATGCCCCGCAATATCCCGAAGGATTGAATATTATTGTCTATCCCAATAAGCTGAAAGGCGAAATCGATATTATTAATGGGCTTAACCACTATATTGGCATGTCCAATTTCAGCGAAGAAAATTTCCCAGAACTGGGATACTTGATTTACCTTATTAGCGGATTAGCGGTGCTCACCCTGATTACAGCTATCCTCCGCAATAAAAAAGTTCTTTACGGATTGATTAGCATTTTTGTCATCGGCGGCCTTGCCGGCGTATTGGACCTCCATTCTGCCTTAAAAAAATATGGAACCAATTTAGACCCTAAAGCGCCGATCCATATGGACCCATTTGTTCCGCCGATTATCGGTGAAAACACAGTGGCAAACTTTACTACCCATAGCATCCTAGGTACAGGCGTTTACTTCGTGATTGCCGCGTTTATATTGTTACTAATTCCGGTATGGAAGGATCGAAAAAGATGAAAAAAATAGCGCTCCTGTTTCTTGTTTTTTCTCTAGTGTTATTTTTCAAACCTGAGGGAAAGATGGCAGCCGATAATCTGCAAGCAAAAATCGACTCCATGAAAGAGGGGGCGGTATTGAAGCTTGACAATCAAACCTATACGGGCAATATCGTCATCAAGAAACCGATGACGATCATTGGTTCAACAAACACCGTGATTAAAGGGGACGGAACCGGCAACGTGATTTCCGTTAAAGCTGCAAATGTCAGCTTGAAAAATCTTACCGTGTCTGGCAGCAGCATGGACCGCAACTCCTCTGAGGAATACGCGGCCATTAAGGTTTATACCAATAACAACGTGATTGAGCACATTACCATCCGCCATTCCTTTCACGGTATTTATTTAAGCAAAGCTCACCACAATATTGTTCGCTATAACAATATTAAGGGACTGGGAAAGGGTGAAATTGCTGCCCAGGGAAACGGGCTCCATGTTTGGTACGCCGAAAATAATTTGCTTTCCCATAATACAATTGATGGCACCCGGGACGGCATGTTCTTTGATTATTCCAGCCACAATAAAAGCTTCGACAATAACATCAGCAATACCCGGTACGGCTTGCATTATATGTACTCCGATGAAAATACATTTAAACGAAATACGTTTACGATGAACGAGGGCGGCGCCGCGATTATGAATTCCAATGGCCTTACCCTTACAGACAATCAATTTATCGTCAACTATGGAAACAAATCATTTGGTTTATTGCTGCTGCAGGCCAATGATAACCATATCGAGCACAATACGTTTTACATGAACCAACGCGGCTTGTACATTGACCAAGCAACGCGGAATCTGATTAAAGACAATAAAATCATTCGCAACCAAATCGGAATTGAGCTGTGGGCCAGTTCCAATGACCAGATTTTTACGTTAAACCAAATCTCTGAAAATACGATCCCTGCTGTCACGATTGGCGGCAAAGGCGAACACAATGTCTGGACCCAAAAGGGCAAAGGCAACGAATGGGGCTCCGCCTTCCCGCTCACCGATTTAAACCAGGACAGCATCGGGGATTTTCCGATAACCTACCGTTCAGCCCTCCATCAGTTGATTGAGGATCAAGAATTAACCAATTTCTTTTTAAAAAGCCCGGCGATTGCCATCTATGAAAAAATCAACGCCAGCCTTAATGAAGATGAAGTTATGTTTAAGGACCCGCACCCTCTCGTGTCTAAAAAAGACGGACATTCCACTTCCGCCATTTTCATCGGGTTGGGGACTGCGCTTGCCGCCGTGCTGGTCTTGATAAAGGGGAGACAGCGAATATGCATTACATTTGGAAAGAATGGAAGGAAAATATAAGGGGTAAAGGCCTATGGCTAAGCTTAAGCATCATAGTGCTGATTTCAATCAGTATTTTATTCCGTTCCGCTGACCTTTCGTTCGATAAAGGCTTTTATATTCTGCTAATCAATTTGTTTGATACAATTATTTATTTCATTCCGATATTATGTTTATTTATCGGCGCGTTTTCGATTTTTCAAGAAAAAGAACAAAAGACCTTAATCATGCTGTTGACGAAGCAGGACAGCTATGGCAGCTTTTTGCTGAGAAAAAACATGGGGCTTTATACGGTGGTCCTGGTGCCTCTTTTTGCCTGGTTTCTACTATATGCACTTTTGTTAAAGTTCCAATTCCAGCTTGATTTTGGCAGTTATTTTATTTTTCTTTTTAGTATTTTAGTGATGGTACTGATCTTCCTGCAAATGGGGACGGCGATTGGCAGTTTTGCCCGCTCGCGGATGCAGATTATCGGCTTCACGATTTTTGTCTGGTTTTATTTTTTCTTTCTGCACGATTTTATCCTGCTGTCGTTTTT
>NZ_JAGYPE020000106.1 GCF_018343545.2 Neobacillus citreus
AACACGTCCTTTTAAATGATGATTGTATTATAATCTAAATCTCATTTTTACGTGTCCACTTTTTAGACTAACCTCAAAACGGCCAAGCCCAAGCAGTAAAATGTCCAATAGAAGGCGTATAAAGGACAAAACGGCCATGCCCAAGCAGTAAAATGTCCAATAGAAGGCGTCTAAAGGACAAAACGGCCAAGCTGAAGCAGCAAAATGTCCAATAGAAGGCGTCTAAAGGACAAAAACCTCCAGCCCACGTAACTAAAATGATCCAATATTATCAATCAAGAAACTGTTTATGACAATAATGTGAAATCATTCACAAACAACTGCAGATTGTGACGAACCTCACAAATTTTCAAAAGACAGGAGTTTACAATTTAACTATAAATGAAACCTTATTAACCATTAAAAATAACTAAACAAAACATATAGGGAGCGACCCAAAATGAAAAAATTAGTAATGATCGGTAACGGAATGGCTGGAGTAAGGACAATCGAAGAAATCCTTAAACTTGCACCTGAACATTTTGAAATCACCATTTTTGGAGAAGAACCACATCCAAACTATAACAGAATTAAGTTATCAAATATTCTCCAAGGTGATACTAGCTTTGATGAAATCATTATCAACCCGTTGGATTGGTATAAAGAAAACAATATTCAATTATATACTGGTGAACCGATTGTTAAAATTGATGCCGAAGCGAAACGGGTTATCAGTGACCAAGGCCGTGAAGTGGAGTACGATGAATTAATTATCGCAACAGGATCGAAATCTTTTATTCTGCCAATTCCAGGTGCAGATAAACAGGGTGTGACCGGTTTTCGTGATATCCACGATTGTGAAATGATGATCAAATCATCAAAGGAATACAAAAAAGCAGTTGTTATCGGCGGCGGTCTGCTTGGCCTTGAAGCTGCAAGAGGCCTGCTAAACCTAGGAATGAACGTGGATGTCGTTCACTTAATGCCGTCGCTAATGGAACGCCAACTGGACCATATTGCAGCATCTATGCTTAAGGCAGAACTAGAAGCCCAAGGAATGAGCTTTTTAATGGAGAAAGAAACCGTCGAAATCCTTGGAGATGAACGGGTAACCGGACTACGCTTTAAAGATGGTTCTGAAGTAGAAGCCGACCTAATCGTAATGGCAATAGGCATCAAATCAAACACAGAAGTGGCCAAAAACAGTGGCATCTATGTAAATAGAGGCATTGTCGTAAATGACTTTATGGAAACCAGCGTTCCCCACATTTACGCAGTCGGTGAATGTGCCGAACACAGGGAAATTGTCTATGGTTTAGTGGCGCCATTGTACGAACAAGGGAAGGTCCTGGCGAATCGCATCAGCGGTTTTGAAGCGGCGCCATATAAAGGTTCAGTAACAGGCACCCAGCTTAAGGTGGCAGGGGTTGACCTTTTCTCAGCGGGGGAAATTTTTGAAGACGGTACAACGAAATCAATCATGGCCTACAACGAATATGACCGCATTTATAAACGGATTCTAATAAGAGATAACAAGATTGTCGGGATTGTCCTTTATGGTGATACAAAAGACAGTACAAAACTGTTCCGGATGCTGACGAAACAGGAAGACATCAGCGGCATAACCAGCGTATCGATTCTTCAGTCAGAATGCAGTGTAAGCGGCACCTCCGATGATGACATTGCCTCCATGCCAAACGATGAACTGGTGTGCGGCTGTAATGGCGTTACCAAAGGAGCCATTGTCGAGGCGATCAAAACACAAGGACTGACCACGCTTGACCAAGTCAGCCATTGCACAAATGCCGGCCGCTCATGCGGACGCTGTAAACCAATGGTCGCAAGTATACTAGAACATACACTCGGCGACCAATTCGACGCATCTGCAGCTCAGAAAACAAGCATTTGCGGTTGTACAACCTTAAGCCGGGAGGAATTGGTTGAAGAAATCAAGGCAAAGGGCTTAACAAGTGTCAAAGAAGTCATGAACGTTTTAGGATGGAACAACGAGGAAGGCTGTACCAAATGCCGCCCGGCCATCAACTATTACCTCGGCATGATTCACATGGACGAGTATAAGGATGACCGCGATTCCCGCCTTGTTAACGAAAAAATGCACGCCAATATCCAAAAGGACGGAACCTATTCCGTTGTGCCGCGAATGTACGGCGGGGTGACAACACCACAGGATTTAATAAAAATTGCCAAAGTGGCCGAGAAATACAATGTTCCATTAGTAAAACTAACCGGCGGCCAGCGGATTGGCTTGTTTGGCATCAAAAAAGAAGACCTGCCAAGCATTTGGGAAGAGCTTAATATGCCATCAGGGTATGCTTACGGAAAAACGCTTCGCACCGTCAAAACCTGCGTCGGTGCCCAATTCTGCCGCTATGGTACACAGGACTCAATGGCACTTGGCATAGAGCTTGAAAAGAAATTTGAGCGTCTTGATACGCCGCACAAAGTGAAGATGGGGGTATCTGCTTGCCCAAGAAACTGCTCTGAAGCAGGAATCAAGGATATCGGTTTCGTCGGCATCGATGGCGGCTGGGAAATCTATGTCGGCGGCAACGGAGGGGTCGACCTGCGTGCCGGAGATCTGTTATGTACTGTGAAAACTAAGGAAGAGGTTATGGAAATGACCGGGGCCTATCTGCAATACTATCGTGAGACAGCAAACTATCTGGAACGTACTTCCAAATGGTTAGAGCGCCTAGGCTTGGAGCATATCCAAGGGGTCCTGGCAAACGAGGAAACACGCAAAGCCTTAAACGAACGGATGGACAAAACTTTGAAAAAATATATCGAGCCATGGGATGAAGCCATTCATAGTGAAGAGATTCAAGAGAAATATTATACCAAACATACCATTAGGGTCGGGGAGTGAAGCAAAATGCTGCAAACAATAACTCGTATACCTGTTGCAAACTATTCAAACCTAAAAGCTAGAGCTGGTTATTCCATTAAAATCGATGACAAGGAAATTGTCCTCTTTAAAACATCTAATGGCAATGTTTATGCCTTGGAAAACCGCAGTCCACATCCGAAGGGCGGTGTCCTTTCGGAAGGGCTTGTCAGTGGCGATTATGTTTTTTGCCCTGTCTATGATTGGAAAATCTCCTTAAAAGACGGGCTTGTACAGGCTCCGGATACCGGCTATGTCAAAATATTTAACATAGAAATAGAAAAAGATATTATATTTGTCGTATTATAGAAGGAAAACACGGAAGGATGCTGCACGATGGGAACTGGAAAAGTTTTTTTAGTAGGAGCAGGACCGGGGGACGTTGGGCTAATTACTGTGAAAGGGCTTGAAGCCATCAAGCAGGCAGAGGTTATTCTATACGACCGGCTAGCCAACCCGAAGCTTCTGGAGTTTGCTCCGGACAATTGCGAACTGATTTACGGGGGGAAATTGCCGGACCGCCATTTTTTAAGGCAAGAAAATATAAATGATGTTTTGGTCGCTAAAGCATTGGAAGGTAAAACTGTGATCAGGCTTAAAGGCGGCGACCCGGGTGTATTCGGTCGGGTTGGCGAGGAAGCGGAAGCCTTGGCGAACCACCAAATACCATTTGAAATTGTCCCAGGTATCACATCGGGAATGGCTGCCCCTCTTTATGCCGGAATCCCTGTTACCCATCGGGAACATGCGGAATCATTTACGGTCGTAACGGCCCATGATAAATCACAGGAAGGCAAGCCGCTCCTTGACTGGGCAAGCCTTGCCCGCGGGATGGATACAATCGCTTTTTACATGGGAGTCCGAAACTTGCCATACATTTGTGAGAACTTGATTGCCCACGGGAAGCCAGCCGAAACCCCAGTGATTTTAATCCAATGGGGCACCTTCGGCCGTCAGAAGACATTACAGGGGACATTGGCTGATATTGCCGCCAAGGCTGAAGAGGCGAAGTTTAGCAATCCGGCGATTATTTTGGTAGGGTATGTCGCATCTCTCCGTGAAAAAATAAGCTGGTTTGAGAAAAAGCCATTACATGGCCGGCAGATTCTTCTGGCGCGCACGAGTGAAGGCGAGAGCGAGTTAGCGAAGGAACTGATGCGCCAAGGCGCGGACGTAATAGAATTTCCAAGGTGGAAAAGAATCGCAGCACCTGTCAACGAAGAGATTATGGGTACTATATCCAGTTATCAAAAAATCTTATTCACATCGCCTGAGAGTATCGAAGAATTTTTCACGGCGTTAAAGAATCATGGGGTGGATATTCGGAAAATTACAGCAGACCTTTTCGGTTTTTCCATCAAAACCATCAATGCCTTAAAAGAACGAGGATTCGTTCCAGGCTTGATCGATGAAATGTCCGATGGGGGAAAAATGCTTGTAGTTGGAGATGGCAGGGCCCAGGTACAAAAATATGAAAACGCTGATTTCTGGAAAACAAGCGACAAAAAAGTAGATGAACAGTTCTTTTCAATTTTTAAAAGAATGATGGACGATGCGGATGTAAATACAGTCGTTTTCCCTTCGAGCGCCTCTGTTGAGCCATTTATAACAGCTTTGCAAAAATTCGGCATCGAAACAGAAGCCTTTTTGAAAAATGTTCAAGTTGTCGGAATGGGCAAACAAACGATGGGCGAAGTGGCCAAACTAGGTCTCTTGGGTAGCGGCATGCCAAAAAAGGCCACTAAAGAGGCGCTAGTCGAGTATTTAACTGGTCCTTGGCCGGAAAAGACTCCTGCCAATAGATAATGGAGGGGCAGAATGAACGGTTATTACCCAATTATGCTTAAGCTTGAAGGAAAAAAGGTAATCGTGGCCGGCGGCGGCACGGTAGCTGAGCGGAAGGTAAAAGGCTTGCTGGAAACGGGAGCAGCCATTACAGTCATTAGCCCGGAAAGTACGTCTGTTATACAACATTTGGCCCACGAAGGAAAAATAGCCTGGAAGCAAAAGCTGTTTGCCAAGTCGGACATCCAGGAGGCGTTTCTCATCATAGCGGCCACGAATGACCCACACACCAACAATCTGGTGAAGGAAGAAGCGGCGGAGCATCAGCTTGTATCCATTGCGGACAATCCGGAGGAGTCTGATTTCCATCTGCCTTCCCATCTGAAGCGGGGCCGCTTAAGCATTGCGGTGTCCACAGGAGGAGCAAGCCCAATCCTTGCCAAACAAATCCGCAAGCAGCTTGAGCAGCAGTTTGACTCCCGGTACGAGGATTATCTAGAATTTCTTTTTTCAAAACGGCAATGGATTTTGAAAAATGTTGAGGATGCGGATTTAAAAAGAAAATTGTTAACAGCCATCGTCAGCCCGGAATTTTTGAACAACGGCGACTGGGATGTGATGTTTCAGCGTTTATATGAACAAATGATTTAAAGCAGCTACCTGAGTAAGAGGTATCTGCTTTTTTTATTGTGTTAAGAATCTAGTAATATCAAGGATTTTTTATCTACTCAGGGGAATTTTACCTATTTTTTAAAATTTTTCAGAAAAGTAGTTCCATTTTCTAAAAGTGTGTTATATAATACAAAACGAGGATAGTTACTGTATTATAACAAAGAGGTGATCAAGTTCGTGTCGACGCAAACAAGGGGGATGGAAGTAGTTGGGGCCTTGAAGGCCCAATACGACGGTATTTTAACGCCAGATGCTTTGAAATTTATTGAAGAACTTGAAACCAAATTTGGCCCAAGGCGGGCTGAACTGTTACAGTCCAGACAGGAACGCCAAGAGGAAATTAATAACGGCAAGCTTCCTGCTTTCCTCCCTGAGACGAAGCACATCAGAAATGGTGACTGGAGGATTGCACCACTGCCTTATGACCTTCAGGACCGCAGGGTGGAGATTACCGGGCCGACTGACCGAAAAATGGTTATCAATGCCTTAAACTCCGGAGCCAAATTGTTCATGGCCGATTTCGAGGATGCCACGTCACCAACATGGGAGAACCTCGTTGAAGGGCAAATCAACTTACGGGATGCCGTTAATCAGACGATTAACTTTGAAAATCCAGACGGAAAAAAATACGAACTGAATGAAAAAACAGCTGTACTAATTGTCAGACCCCGCGGACTTCATCTCGAGGAAAGGCATGTGTTATTAGACGGCAGAGCCATTTCAGGAAGCTTTTTCGATTTTGGATTGTATTTTTTCCATAACGTAAAGGAACTGCTGGCAAGAGGAACCGGTCCTTACTTTTACCTGCCAAAGCTTGAAGGCCACTTGGAAGCACGGCTTTGGAATGACGTATTTGTATACGCACAGGAAAGGCTCGGGATTGCCCAAGGCACCATCAAAGCAACTGTGTTAATTGAAACCATCCTGGCCGCTTTTGAAATGGAAGAGATTCTTTATGAATTAAGGGAACACTCAGCCGGATTAAACTGCGGAAGATGGGATTATATTTTTAGCTATTTGAAAAAACTACGTAACCAAGATGATGTTATTTTACCGGATCGTTCGCAGGTGGCGATGACAGTGCCGTTCATGCGTTCGTACTCCTTACTTACGATTCAAACCTGCCACCGCCGCAAGGCACCGGCAATAGGGGGAATGGCAGCACAGATTCCAATCAAGGATAACCCCAAGGCAAACGAAGAGGCATTTGCCAAGGTTCGCGCTGACAAAGAGCGCGAGGCACGGGACGGTCACGATGGGACGTGGGTTGCCCACCCTGGACTTGTTCCGGTGGCGATGGAGGTTTTCAACCGCGAAATGCCGACTCCAAACCAAATCCATACGATGAAACAGCAGAAGATTACCATTACAGCTAGTGATTTATTGGAAGTGCCAACGGGTACGATTACTGAGGAAGGTGTCCGTACCAACATCAATGTTGGTATTCAATATGTGGCTTCCTGGCTTTCAGGCCGCGGTGCAGCACCAATTCATAATTTAATGGAGGATGCGGCAACCGCCGAAATTTCACGGGCCCAGCTGTGGCAGTGGATCCGTCATCCAAAGGGCGTCTTAAAAGACAACCGGAAGTTAACTTCCGAATTATATGAACAGCTAAAGGCCGAGGAACTTACGAAAATCAAGCGGGAAATTGGGGACCAAGCCTACTTGAACGGGCGGTTCGACGAAGCCGTTAACCTGTTTGACAACTTAATCTTAAATGACGATTTTGCAGATTTCTTAACTATTCCAGGTTACCAACAACTATAGGGATTTGAGAGTTTTTAACTCTTCAAAAATATATTTTTAAAAAATACTTTAATAGGTTGATAGGAGGATTTTAAAATGACTGATGCAAGAGTAGCGCAATTACAAGAAAGCTGGGAAATGGATGCACGTTGGAAGGGGATTACACGTCCATATACTGCAGAGGATGTGATCAAACTTCGCGGTTCTATCGATATTGAACATACATTAGCACGCAAAGGTGCTGAAAAGCTTTGGAAACTAGTAAACGAAGAAGATTATATCAACGCTCTTGGCGCTTTAACTGGTAACCAAGCGGTTCAGCAGGTTAAAGCTGGGCTTAAGGCTATCTACTTAAGCGGCTGGCAGGTTGCTGCAGACGCTAACCTTTCCGGTAACATGTACCCTGACCAAAGTTTATACCCTGCAAACAGCGTTCCGGCTGTTGTTAAGCGTATCAACCAAGCACTTCAGCGCGCTGACCAGATCACTCATGGAGAAGGCGACAATTCGATCGATTGGTTCGCTCCAATCGTGGCTGACGCTGAAGCAGGCTTCGGCGGCCAGCTAAACTGCTTCGAACTAATGAAAGGCATGATTGAAGCAGGTGCTGCCGGCGTTCACTTCGAAGACCAGCTTTCTTCTGAGAAAAAATGCGGCCACTTAGGCGGTAAAGTATTGCTTCCTACACAAACTGCGGTTCGCAACCTGATTGCTGCCCGTTTAGCAGCTGACGTTATGGGCGTTCCAACTGTGCTGGTTGCCCGTACAGATGCTAACGCTGCAGACTTAATCACAAGCGATATCGATGAAAACGATGCTGAGTTTATTACTGGCGAACGTACAGCTGAAGGCTTCTTCCGTACAAAAGCAGGTCTTGACCAAGCAATCAGCCGCGGATTGGCTTACGCTCCATATGCCGACCTAATCTGGTGCGAAACTTCCGAGCCAAACCTTGAAGAAGCACGCCGCTTTGCAGAGGCAATCCATGAGAAGTTCCCTGGCAAACTGCTTGCCTACAACTGCTCACCTTCCTTCAACTGGAAGAAGAAGCTTGACGATGAAACGATTGCAAAGTTCCAACAAGAGCTTGGCAAAATGGGTTACAAGTTCCAATTCGTTACACTTGCAGGCTTCCATGCTCTAAACCACAGCATGTTCGAACTTGCCCGCGGTTACAAAGAAAACGGCATGGCCGCTTACTCTGTCCTGCAGCAGGCTGAGTTCGCCAGCGAGCAATACGGCTACACTGCTACTCGTCACCAGCGCGAAGTTGGTACTGGTTACTTCGACCAAGTATCTATGGTAATCTCCGGCGGTACTTCTTCCACTACTGCGTTGAAAGGTTCTACTGAGGAAGAGCAGTTTACTGGTTCTAAATAATATAGTGATCGGACGTGAATCCTTCCCTCCTTAATGGGGGGAGGGGTTTTTTCTTTGTGGCTGGGGCGGGGGTTACTCTCGGATAAGGTATGTTTACTCTCGGATAACGCGGGAATACTCTCGGATAACCGTAATTTACTCTCGTAACCGCAAATTACTCTCGGATAGGACCGGAATACTTTCGGATAAAGTGAAAATACTCGCGGATGGCCATCATTTACTCTCAGAGATGCTGAGATTGGAACGTTTTCTATACAGAAATCATACATAGTAATTAGCCTTTTAAATGGAGTTGATTCTTTTTGAAAAAGCCTACCGTTGACGAGGTCTTGCAGCAAGGCATCTATGGAACGATTGAAACCAAGCCTGAGGAAAGACGGAAATTTTTAGGATCTTTACGCGAACGAATTATTGTCGCTCTTACGAAAAAACAGGTAGCTGAAACCGAAGTGTACCCTCAAGTAGGGCAGTTAATGAAGAAATATCCCAGTGCCCATCTTTTTCTAAACGGAAATATGGGTTACGACCAATTATCCAAATATGTAAAAGTCGCATCCAAACACAAGATTGGCCACACTATTGTCACCAACAAGGAGCATGACACCGACATCGGCTTAGTTTTAGCAATGAATCATGCTATTGATAAAGAAGAAATTTACCTTACAAAAAAGGAAATTGTGATTCCAAAGCAAAATAAGAAGAAAGGACTTTTTTCAAAGTTATTTAAAAGAAAATGAAGGGTATAAGCTCATGGAATAAAGGTGCCATGGGTTTTTTTATATCCAAAAGTAAAATCGTGGTAATATTTAGAAGGGGGGTGAATCATGACTATTAAAGGAATAAACCACATTTTGTTTTCCGTTTCCAATCTAGAAAAATCCATCCAATTCTATCAAAGCGTGTTTGACGCCAAATTGCTGGTGAAAGGAAGGACCACCGCCTATTTTGATCTAAACGGCATATGGCTTGCCCTTAATGAGGAGAAGGATATACCGAGAAATGAAATACATCATTCCTATACGCATCTAGCTTTTTCAATCGAAGAGGCAGACTTCCTTAACATGTTTGAAAAACTGAAACAACTCCAGGTCAACATTCTGCCGGGCAGCCACAGAGACGAAAGGGATAAACGATCACTATATTTTACCGACCCGGATGGACATAAATTTGAGTTTCACACGGGTACACTTCAAGACAGACTAGATTACTATAAACAAGAAAAAAAGCATATGGAGTTTTACCATTAAAATAGGGGCCAACATGAAGTGAACCAAAAAAGTTAGACAATATATATTAAGCAACCCTTTGGACCTGAGTTCTGTATTCTACTGGGCTC
>NZ_JAGYPE020000107.1 GCF_018343545.2 Neobacillus citreus
AATATTATTGTTTGTTGACGTTTTTGTTTGTTTAGTTTTCAAAGAACTATTTTTTAAAATCGCTTCATCAGAAGCAACTCTATTAATATATCACATCGTTTTCTCGAAGTCAACAACTTTTTTTGAAGTATTTACTATCAATTTGTTGTTAACTCGTCGGTAACGACTGCTTTAATATACTATCACCCTGGATTAAATTCGTCAACTGTTTATATGGATTTTTTTCAAAAAAATAACCGGCCCTTATAAAGAGCCGGTAACTTAATACATTACTTTGTTATTTTAATAATACCTTCTTGCTTTATGTCTACAAGCCCCTGCTTTTCAATAACTACTTTTTCGCCTTCAGTTAAATTAGTAAAGACGATTGGTGTAATCGTTGATTTGGCATGCTCCTTAATATAGGCAATATCAAACTTTAACAGCGGCTGGCCTTTTGTTACACGGTCATTTTCAGACACCAATGTTTCAAAGCCTTCACCCTTAAGGTTAACCGTGTCGATGCCTACGTGAACAAGAATTTCACGGCCGTTATCAGAAAGGATGCCTAGGGCATGCTTGGTTGGGAACAGGTTAACAATTTTACCGTCGACTGGAGATACAACCAAGCCTTCCTCAGGAACAATTGCAAAGCCATCACCCATCATTTTACCTGCAAATACTTGATCCGGCACTTCAGTGATTGGTTTGATTTCTCCTTTAATAGGAGAAACAAATACATCTTCACCGTTATGTTCAGATTGAAGCGCTTCAGGGTTTACCTCTTCAATTTGCTGCTGCACGCCTTTTTCCGGGGCATTGACAGCGGTTGTGCGCGGACGCTTTCCTTCCATTATATCCTTCATTTGACCCTTAATTGTTTCAGAACGCGGGCCGAAGATAGCTTGAATATTGTTGCCGACCTCAAGGACACCCGCTGCCCCAAGCCGCTTCAATTCATTTTTGTCCACGTCTTTAATATCATTAACAGATACACGAAGGCGGGTAATACATGCGTCTAAGTGAGCAATATTTGCTTTGCCGCCCATGGCATCTAATATATTAGAGGCTAAATCGCCTGAGCTTGCTTTGCCAGTCGGCGCCTGGTTTTCTTCTTCCTCCAGTTCGCGGCCTGGTGTTTTCAAATTAAACGTGCGAATCGCGAAACGGAAACCAAAGTAATAAATAACAGCAAACACAAGACCGACAGGAATAACAAGCCAAGCATGCGTTTGCGGGTTAATCAACCCGAATAGAATGTAGTCAATTAAACCTCCCGAGAAAGTCATCCCGATTTTTACATTTAACAGGTGCATCGTCATAAATGACAATCCAGCAAAAATGGCATGGATTCCAAACAAAATTGGTGCAACAAATAGGAATGAGAATTCAATCGGTTCAGTGATACCTGTTAAGAAAGAAGTTAAGGCAGCAGATGCCATTAAGCCCCCGACAAATACTTTCTTCTCTGGTCTTGCTTCATGATAGATAGCAAGCGCTGCAGCTGGAAGACCGAACATCATGAACGGGAATTTACCTGTCATAAACGTACCGGCAGTCAGATTCTTCACGTGGTCTGAAATCTGAGCCATAAAGATCCGCTGGTCACCGTGAACTACCTCACCGGCATGAGTTGTATAGCTGCCAAACTCATACCAGAATGGAGCGTAGAAAATATGATGCAGTCCAAAAGGAATTAATGAACGCTCAATAACCCCAAAGACAAACGCCGAAAGCGTTAAGTTTGCATTTACCATGTTATTAGAGAACGCATTCAATCCGTGCTGGATTGGAGGCCAAATAACCAACATGATTAAACCTAAAATGATAGCTGTTCCTGCCGTAATAATCGGAACAAACCGTTTACCGGCAAAGAATCCCAAATAAGAAGGCAACTCAATTTCATAGAACTTATTATATAATCCTGCGGCGATAATACCAACGATAATCCCGCCAAATACACCTGTCTGGAGGGTAGGAATCCCGAGGACACTAACATAGCTCGTGCCATTAATATCCTTTGCATCAATTCCTAAAACTGTCCCCATTGTGACATTCATAATCAAGTAACCAATAATCGCTGCAAGTCCGGCTGTACCTTCTCCGCCAGCTAATCCGACAGCAACCCCGACTGCAAATAGCAACGGCAGGTTACCAAAGACAATATCTCCGGCATTTTTCATTACATTAGCGACCATTCTGACCCCTTCATTATCTAAGAAAGGTGCCAAGTTTAATAAGGCCGGGTTAACAAGCGCTGCACCTAACGCCAGCAGGATCCCTGCAGCCGGCAGTAATGCAACCGGTAACATTAATGCTTTACCGACTTTTTGTAAGACGCCAAAAGCTCTCTTAAACATATTTAAACCTCCTGAAATTGTATTCTAGCTCATTAAATGAATGCTTTTTATAAAAAAGACGCAAAAAAGGCATGAGCAAAAGACCAATTGAATGAAGATATGGGTATAGAGTTCCCATACATCCTCATTTCAATCAATTTTTTACTCATGCCTGATCGAATCAGTAACACGTAAATTGATGACTATTTAAATTTGTTTTGCAGCCGCTGCAAATGCATCGTCAGATAGACAGCTTCTGCATCGAACACTTTCATTTTTAAAGCTTGCTGCATTACCTTAATGAGCTTCCATGCAAGATTATAGCACACCGGATATTCATCCTTCAATAGGGAAGCGATTTTTTCTGGCTCTTCCACTTTTTCCCCATTTCTGACACGTTCTATCGTAAAACGAAGATGGCGGACCAGCCTCATATAATCAATGCTTTCTTTATCAATTTCAACCAGTAACTGCTCTTCCACCATATCCACTAATCTGCTGATCAACTGGGAATGCTGATTAACCTCAGAAAGATTCTTATTAGTTATGGCAGTATGAATGTGGAGAGCAATAAAACCAATCTCACCCACCGGAAGTTCAATACCGGTTCTATCTTTAATCAATTCCACGACTTCCTTCGCCACCTCATATTCATGACGATAGAGCGCTTTCGTTTCGACCAAGAATGGATTTCCCATTTCCATCCCTTGCGAGACACGCGTTAGCGCAAACATTAAGTGATCGGTTAAAGCAACATGAATATGTTCATTTAACTCTGAACGAGTACGCTGCTTTATTAGGCTAATGGCGGAAATGATTACTTCATGAACATTTTGGTCTATAAAAGGAAGAAGTTTAATATAGTTTTCCTGCTCTTTTTCATTTTTAAGAACAAATAGCTTTTCAACTTTTTCCGTATCAATAAAATCGCCCTGTTTACGGTTAAAGCCAATGCCTTTGCCGATAATGACAACTTCCTTGTAGGCAGGGTGTTCAGCAATCAATACATTATTATTTAAAGCCTTATTTATCTGAAGTTTTGCCATACCCTTAATCCTCATTTCGAATAAAAACAATCAGTACTACCATACTAAAAGACGCACATCAGGAAGTCAACGACAAAAAAGGAACTGTGAAAAATATCCACAGCTCCTTTATAAAGGATTTATTTTAAGAAAATAAAATACAGTACAAAGATAACAAAGAAGAAGTACATAATCGGATGAATTTCTTTCGCTCTGCCCTTTACCAGCATTGTAATCGGATAGAAGATAAAACCGATCGCGATTCCAGTTGCGATACTGTATGAAAGCGGCATTGCAATGATGGTTAAAAACGCCGGAACGGCAATTTCAAACTTAGTCCAGTCAATTTTCCCTAAAGAAGAAACCATCAGTACCCCAACAATAATTAATGCAGGAGCAGTAACCGGCGCTGTAATGACTGATAATACCGGGAAGAAGAATAATGATAAAAGAAATAATGCAGCAGTTACCAGTGACGCAAATCCTGTTCTGGCACCGGCAGCAACCCCCGCTGTTGATTCGATATACGAGGTGGTTGTTGATGTTCCAAGTACAGCACCGACAGTTGAAGCAACAGAGTCAGAAACCAAGGCTCTTCCTGCATTTGGAAGTTTTCCGTCCTTCATTAATCCTGCCTGACCGGCAACCGCAACAAGTGTCCCTGCGTTATCAAAGAAATCCACAAACAAGAATGTAAGGATAATACCAAGCATAGCTGTTGTATAAAACGAACTGTCTCCAAAGGAAGAAAACGCAGCACCAAAGGTTGGTGAGATACTTGGTACATGACCAATAACTTTGTCAGGAACTTTAATTTCGCCAAAAATCATTCCTACGATTACCGTGATGATCATTCCGTAGAATACCGCACCAGTAATTCCTCTTGTCATCATGATAACTGTTACTAAGATGCCAAAAATGGCCAATAATGTCCCTGGGGCTGACAAATCTCCCAGACCAACAAGTGTTGCATCATTGTTCACGATAATTCCAGCACTCTGCAATCCGACAAAGGTAATAAATAAACCGATACCAGCACCAACTGCATGTTTCAATTCAATTGGAATGGCATTAATAATTTTCTCCCGAAGACCTGTCAACGTCAGTAAAAAGAAGAATACGCCGGAAATGAATACAGCACCCAAAGCATGCTGCCAAGGAATTCCGCTTCCTAGTACCACTGTATAAGCGAAGAAAGCATTTAATCCCATCCCCGGTGCTAACGCAAGCGGATATTTACCGAGAAGACCCATAATAATCGAACCTAATGCCGATGCTAATGCTGTAGCCACAAACACTGCTCCATAATCCATTCTCATTGCATCAGGAAGATCTTTAACAGATGCAAGTGACAGCGTTAATGGATTAACAACCAAAATATAAGCCATTGCTAAAAACGTAGTCAGTCCGCCCATAAATTCGCGGCGGTAATTTGTGCCTACTTTTTCGAACTCAAAATACTTATGCATTCTTTTCTCCCCCTGTTTTTCCTTTATTTTATGCAAAAAAACGTTCCGGCATTCTACCGGAACGTTGACTCTTGGCAGGTGAAAACAGAGAAAAGAATAAAAATGCCTCTCTATTAAACACTGCCTCGTAGTCAAGCCATTTACGGTGGCTCGGTAGAAACTTTTGGGCCATATCCCCAATATTATACGACGCAATTCGACAATATCTTCATTTGACTTTTTTATTTTAACAGCGTTTTTTATGTTTGTAAACAATAAAAACGAACGATACTAAAAAATATTTTTAGCATCGTTCGTTTTTTCACTTCCTCTTATTCCCATTCAATTGTTGCGGGTGGCTTGCTGGTGATGTCATAGACAACGCGGTTGATGTGCGGGACCTCGTTTACGATTCTTGTTGAAATGACTTCAAGGACATCCCACGGAATCCGTGCCCAGTCAGAAGTCATACCGTCAATCGAGGTGACCGCGCGAATCCCAATTGTATAATCATACGTACGGGTATCTCCCATGACACCGACGCTGCGGATATCCGGAAGCACGGTGAAGTATTGCCAAATATCGCGGTCAAGCCCTGCCTTTTTAATTTCCTCGCGGAGAATCCAATCTGATTCGCGGACGATTTCTAATTTATCTTCCGAGATTTCACCAAGGACACGAATACCAAGGCCCGGTCCCGGGAATGGCTGTCTCCAGACAATCTCATCTGGAATTCCCAGCTCGGTACCTAAGGCACGTACCTCATCTTTAAATAAAGTGTTTAATGGTTCGATTAATTTAAATTGCATGTCTTCAGGAAGCCCGCCAACATTATGGTGGGATTTAATCGTTTGCGCTGTTGCTGTACCGCTCTCGATAATATCGGTATAAAGCGTTCCTTGTGCTAAGAATTCAATGCCCTCAAGCTTGGCCGATTCATCATCGAACACATAAATAAATTCATTGCCAATAATTTTCCGTTTTTTCTCAGGGTCAGAAACACCTGCTAACTTTGATAAGAAGCGTTCTTTAGCATCTACCTTGATGACATTCATATGGAAGCCTTCAGTAAAAGTTTTCATAACGCTGTCTGCTTCGTTTTTCCGTAATAAGCCGTGATCGACAAAAATACAGGTTAACTGATCGCCAATGGCTTTATGAATTAATACAGCAACAACTGAGGAGTCTACCCCGCCGCTAAGCGCGCACAGAACTTTTTTATCTCCGACAGTTGTACGGATTTTTTCCATTTCCATTTCAATGAAGTTCTCCATTGACCAATCGCCGCTGCAGTCGCAAACATTGAATACGAAATTTTTTAAAAGGTCATTACCATAAATAGAATGGCGCACTTCAGGATGGAACTGAACAGCATAAAGCTTTCTATCTGCATTACTCATCGAAGTAATCGGGCAGGATGGGCTTGTTGCATCAACAGTAAACCCTGCCGGCGCTTCCACAACAAGGTCGCCGTGGCTCATCCAGACAACCTGCTCTTCCGGCAGACCGCCAAATAGCGCTGATTGATTTTCTACCTTCATTGTAGCTTTTCCATACTCACGGTGCGTCGCTTTTTCAACCTTGCCGTCAAAATGAACGGTCATTAACTGCATACCATAGCAAATGCCAAGAATCGGCAGACCCATTTCAAAAATTTCTTCGTCACAACGAAAGGAATTTTCATCATACACACTGTTAGGACCGCCTGAAAAAATAATTCCCTTCGGATTCATCTTGCGGATTTCTTCCGCCGTAATCGTATGCGGATGCAGTTCGCTGTAAACGCCAAACTCGCGAATCCTGCGTGTGATTAATTGGTTATACTGACTTCCAAAGTCTAAAACGACAATCATATTTTGCTTTCCAGACAACATGCCCACCCCTATTTTTTTAAGTTAATTTAGTTTTTCCCGATTTTTTATAAAAAATAAAAAAACTAGAGTTCCCGCCCTTAATAAAAATAAGAAGGCAGAATTCTAGTTTTCTCGTATAAGAATATACTTAACCAATTCTGCCTTCATAGTCAGGCCATTTACGGCAGCCCGGTAGAGACTCTCGAACCCTATCATCGAGGATATATGAAGGTTTTCACCTATTAAATTACACCATATTGTAACAATAGGATGATTTTCTGGTCAAGCGATAGTCTTTTTGATTAAATTTTCCCACAATTCCCGTGTTTCCTTCCAGCTTCCCTCGGGCAGGTTTTGATTGTATATGTACTGCTCATAACGGTGCGTTAAGCGCGTCATTTCCCTCGTCGAGAAGAACGTGTCGATATAGCGGGCATAGTTACGAAGTGTTTGATTCTCCTTACGTTTTAACCCGTAACGGTCGAGCTGACTTAGTAAAATCAAGTAGGCTGCACCAATGGTTTCATCCTTTTTCCCAAAACGGTAACGCAGCATGACGAGATACGGGAACCATTTGCCGCGAATTCGATACAAAAGCGCAATAACAGCAGCAGCAAGCACGCCGCCAAACACAATCCATTTCCACTCATTTTTAAAGAACAACTGAATATTTCTCCAGATATCCCTGATATCAAAAGAGTTATCCTTCTTTACATTTGCTGTTTCTTCGAGCGGCTTCTTTTCCGGTTTTTTTACAGGTGCAGGCGCAGGTGTTTGCGTATTTGTGGAAGTCTGCCCTGATGTAAAGTTAATGTTAATACTGTTTGAGAACCCTTTTGTCGGTTCAAAGGGAATCCAGCCTTGAGTCGGGATAAATACCTCTACCCAGGAATGAGCATTATTATTAGTGATTGTGTAAAGCTCCTTCGTTTCGTCATCCCGGCTGTATTCCAAGAACTCTCCTCCCGTAAATCCCTTTACCCAGCGGGTTGGAATGCCAATCGAGCGGAGCATGACGGCCATTGAGCTGGAAAAATTATCGCAGTACCCTGTTTTCGTATCGAATAAAAATTGGTCCACATAATCGTCTTTTCCCCCTGGGATAGCGACATTTTTCTGGTCATAGGTGTATTCTGTATTTCCAAAATACCGCTCCACCGCTCTTGCCTTATCGAACCAATTCGTTTCAGAAGCGGTGATCTCTTCTGTTAATTGTTTGATCCTTGGCGGCAGCTCTTCCGGAATCTGGGTATACCTTTTGTAAAACTCCTCGTTCATCACAGCCGGGTCATAGCCTGTCGTTTTTCTTAAATCTACAGCTTTGTATTGAGGCACTTTAAAATCAACAATATAATCCACATTGCCGATATTTCTGATTTTTTCCGTATTTGTATCAATTTGAATCGGGTATTGTTCAGGCAGCTTTGGTTGGAAATCGATGAACTTTTGAATTCCTGCCGGATAAACAACAAAAGAAACAAACTCCCCAGCCGGATTGACTTTAGCTGTTTCATTGGTGGTTTCCACATTACTTGGTATAGATAATACCGGCACTAAATCAGACTGTCTGAAATCAATGGTTGTCGACCCCGATGCAAGCCAGCCCTTTCCGGTATACACATCCTTCGTTTCAACCTTCCAATAGTTCTTGCCATTCGACTCAACCGTAAAAACAGTGGTATCATCCCCAATAAACGGACCGCCCAATCGGGAGTCATTCGTCCCATAGCCAATCCGGCTGATACCGCCGACGCCATCTCCGCCTCCCTTGTTACCCGCCGCTTTTAAATATGGAACCGGGTCGGGCCAAATCGGCGCTGCCTTCGGAGCAGCAATTCCAACAATCACACTTAAGGCAACCATAATAACAAGCGGCACCATCCATTTTTTCATAAAAGCGGAGTCGCTGTTGATATTTTCTCTTCGGTTGATGCGGAAAAAAGTCAGCATGCCCATCACAGCAAATCCAGCTGCCACAGTCCGGACGATGGCAAATTTGGCATCATAGATGGTAAACGTATCGAGAACCGCGATATACAGTAACGTCATAAAGAAAAAGATAAAAATCCGCTGCTGCCGCAGGAGCCAATAATGGATGAGGTAGATCATGATCCACAATAGGATAAAAAACAACAGGGTGCGGAATTCGTTCGATAGTTCATTCCAGTTCCTAGCCGCAACGGACCATAAGTTATTAATAACATCCTCAGAAAAGGAACCTAACCATCCGGAGTGAAAAAAACCTCCCTCGTAGTGGAACCGATTAATCGAAAAAAGAATGAAAACAATCTTAATCAGCCATTGCCAAAGCCATTTCATTTGCAGATAGGACAGGGCAAACGCAATAATCAAAAAAACAATAAATGTTTCGATATGGTCCGTATCTGTTAATTGTTCCACCGGCCTAAGCCATTCCCATAGCAGCAAAAATCCAAAGGTATATAAAAGAAGGGTTGGGAAATCTCTTTTCATTAATATAACGTCACCTCCGAGAAGGCAGATGCGAATTGACCGTCATGAACCAATATCACACGGACGCCGCGGGCGTTTGCAACTCCAATGAGCGAGCGTTCATTGCCGTCAGGCGCTTCATGTTCACCTTTGATAAGGAAAAGGGTAATCGCCCCTTTTCTTTGGCCGTGAAAGCTGGCTTTTTCAATCAAAGACTTGGTTAACTGGGCTGTGACGAGCATGAATGAAACGGTTTGCTGAATAAATAGGCCATCTGCTTCAATGACCTTTTCTAGCGGTGAAAAGCTTTTTGCCTCGATTTTGGCGAGATGATAGAAAAGCTGCTGCAGCTGCTGTTCCCCGCCTTTGATTGGAAACGAGGCTCGTTCCTTGCTGATGGTAAGAAGGCCTGTTTGCGCCCCTTTTTTCAAAACAGCCCTTAGTAAAGAGGCCGTGAACGAAACTACTGCTTCAAAGCGTTTATCCGGTACACAGTCCATCACCACAAAAACATCATGAGACTGCCGCTGTTCAAACTCTTTTGTCATAATCTCATTCCGCTTGGCAGTTGCCTTCCAGTTAATCCAGGAAAATC
>NZ_JAGYPE020000108.1 GCF_018343545.2 Neobacillus citreus
ACGACAAGTGCAGAGAAACGGAAGCGACGTCCACCTTTAACAACCTTCGCAACACGGTTAACTGTAACTACGCGTTCTTCAAGTTCAAGTTTGTTTGGATCAATGCGACGCATCTAATTTGTCCCTCCTTTGTCTATTAAAATTGTAAGCCATTTTCGCGGGCAGCATCAGCTAATGCTTGAATACGTCCATGGTAAAGGTATCCTCCACGGTCAAATACAACTGCAGAGACTCCTTTTTCCACCGCACGTTTAGCGACTAATTCTCCAACCTTTTGTGCAGCTTCAGTATTGCTAGTTGACTCAAGGCTAAGTTCTTTATCTAATGTAGAAGCACTTGCTAAAGTAACTCCATTAGTGTCATCGATTACCTGTGCATAAATATGCTGGTTAGAACGAAACACGTTTAGACGTGGACGAGCAGAGGTACCGCTAAGCTTCGCACGAACACGAGCGTGTCTTTTACGGCGAGTAGCGTTTTTATCTTGCTTCGTAATCATTTACGTCACTCCTTTCGTTTACTTATGCGGCATTACTTACCTGTTTTACCTTCTTTGCGACGAACAAATTCGCCTTCGTAACGGATTCCTTTGCCTTTATACGGCTCTGGAGGACGAACTTGACGGATATTTGCTGCTAATGCACCAACACGTTCTTTGTCAGTACCTCTTACAGTAATTTTTGTATTTGCAGGAACTTCAATTTCAAGGCCTGTTTCAGGTTCGATTTCAACTGGATGAGAGTATCCAACGTTTAGTACAAGCTTGGTACCTTGCTTTTGGGCACGGTAACCAACCCCGATCAACTCTAATCTCTTTTCGAAGCCTTTAGAAACACCTTCGACCATATTTGCGAGTACCGCACGAGTTGTACCGTGCAATGCGCGGTGTTCTTTCACATCTGATGGACGAGAGATGGTTACAACATTCTCTTCAACGTTAATTGTAATTTCTGGATTAAAAGAACGAGAAAGCTCGCCTTTTGGTCCTTTAACAGTAACAGTGTTGTTGTTCACAGCAACCGTTACACCTGCTGGGATTTCAATAGGTTTTTTTCCTACGCGAGACATTTAGTGCACCTCCATTCATTCAAAAAATCTCTTACCAAACGTATGCTAAAACTTCTCCGCCGATTTGTTTAGCACGAGCTTCCTTATCAGTGATCACGCCTGTTGAAGTAGAAACTAGCGCAATACCTAGTCCATTTAAAACACGCGGCACTTCGTTAGATTTTGCATAAACGCGAAGACCAGGCTTGCTTATACGCTTCAATCCAGTAATAACACGTTCGTTATTTGCACCGTATTTTAAGAAGATACGGATGATACCTTGTTTATTATCTTCGATATATTCCACGTCACGGATGAAACCTTCACGCTTTAGAATTTCAGCGATTTCTTTTTTGATATTAGAAGCAGGTACTTCTAATTTCTCGTGACGCACCATATTCGCATTACGAATGCGAGTGAGCAAATCAGCAATTGGATCTGTCATGACCATTGTTTTTTACCTCCTTCCACAAACTCTAGTTTTACCAGCTAGCTTTTTTAACACCAGGAATTTGTCCTTTGTATGCTAATTCACGGAAACAAATACGGCAAAGCTTAAATTTACGATATACAGAGTGTGGACGACCACAGCGTTCGCAGCGTGTGTACTCTTGTACTTTGTATTTAGGCGTGCGCTTTTGTTTCGCAATCATTGACTTCTTAGCCACGTTTTCGCCTCCTTATTTAGCGATTACTTTTGGAACGGCATTCCGACTTGAGTTAACAATTCACGAGACTCTTCATCAGAATTTGCAGTTGTTACGATAACGATATCCATACCACGAACCTTGCTTACCTTATCGTAATCAATCTCAGGGAAAATTAGCTGTTCTTTAATACCCAATGTGTAGTTGCCGCGACCATCAAATGCTTTTTTAGAAACACCACGGAAGTCACGTACACGTGGTAAAGAAACAGAAACTAACTTATCAAGGAATTGATACATACGCTCACCGCGAAGAGTGACTTTTGCACCAATTGGCATTCCCTCACGAAGACGGAAACCAGCGATAGATTTTTTCGCACGAGTTACTAAAGGCTTCTGACCAGTGATCATTGCTAATTCTTCAACTGCATTATCAAGAGCTTTAGCATTTTGAACTGCGTCACCAACACCCATGTTAATAACGATTTTTTCAATCTTAGGTACTTGCATAATGGATTTATAGTTGAACTTGCTCATAAGAGCAGGCGTGATTTCTTTTAAATACTTTTCTTTTAGGCGGTTCATAGAGTGTACCTCCCTTCTTCTTTAGACTATTTATCTAATAATTCACCGGATTTTGCTACTCGGACTTTCTTGCCATCTACCGATTTGTAACCTACACGTGTAGGGTTACCTGTTTTAGGATCGATAGGCATTACATTTGATACATGAATTGGAGCCTCGAAGCTGATAATGCCGCCCTGTGGGTTTGCTTGTGAAGGTTTAGCGTGTTTTTTCACGATGTTCACGCCTTCTACAAGAACACGGCTTTCTTTTGGATAAGCAGCCAGGATTGTACCTGTCTTGCCTTTATCCTTACCAGAGATAACTCTGACCTTATCACCTTTTTTTACATGCATCCGTAAGCACCTCCTTAAAGGCAATTGGAATTTATAATTATAGTACTTCTGGAGCTAGAGAAACAATCTTCATAAAGTTATTGTCGCGAAGTTCGCGGGCAACTGGTCCAAAGATACGAGTTCCACGTGGGCTCTTATCTTCTTTAACAATTACACATGCATTTTCATCAAAACGGATGTAGGAACCGTCAGGACGGCGGACACCGCTCTTTGTACGTACAACAACAGCCTTAACAACATCACCTTTTTTAACAACGCCACCAGGTGTTGCTTGTTTCACTGTACAAACGATAATATCGCCGATGTTAGCCGTTTTGCGGCCAGAACCACCAAGAACTTTAATGGTAAGCACTTCACGTGCACCAGAGTTGTCAGCAACTTTCAAACGTGATTCTTGTTGAATCATGTGTGTAACCTCCCTTCGGAAAAACTATCTCCGAACAATTAAATAATAACTGCTTTTTCTACTACTTCAACTAAACGGAAGCGTTTTGTAGCTGAAAGCGGGCGAGTTTCCATAATACGTACGATGTCGCCAACTTTTGCTTGATTTTGCTCATCATGAGCTTTGTACTTTTTAGAGTACTTTACGCGTTTACCGTAAAGGGGATGCTTTTTGTATGTTTCGACAAGAACAGTTACAGTCTTATCCATTTTGTCAGAAACAACGCGTCCAGTGTAAACCTTGCGCTGGTTACGTTCACTCATCACTCGTGAACCTCCTCTCGGATTTTACTTATTAACGCTGATTTCTCTCTCGCGAATCACAGTTTTCATGCGAGCGAGCGATTTGCGTACTTCACGGATACGAGCTGTATTTTCAAGTTGTCCAGTCGCCAATTGAAAGCGAAGGTTGAAAAGCTCTTCTTTTAACGATTTTACTTTTTGTTCAATTTCAGCAGTGGTAAGGTCACGAATTTCATTAGCTTTCATTTGATTCACCACCAATTTCTTCACGTTTTACAAACTTACACTTTACAGGAAGCTTGTGTGCAGCAAGACGAAGAGCTTCACGAGCAGTTTCCTCAGAAACGCCGGCAATTTCAAACATGATTCTTCCAGGCTTAACTACTGCCACCCAGCCTTCAGGTGAACCTTTACCGGAACCCATCCGTACTTCTAGAGGCTTTGCAGTATATGGCTTGTGAGGGAAAATCTTAATCCAAACTTTACCGCCACGTTTCATGTAACGAGTCATCGCACGACGAGCAGCTTCAATTTGGCGGTTAGTAACCCAAGATGCCTCCATTGATTGCAGACCGAATTCACCGAATGATACTTCGGTACCGCCTTTTGCGTTTCCACGCATGTTACCACGATGTTGACGGCGGAATTTTACGCGTTTTGGCAATAACATGATTATTTGCCTCCTTCCCCAGTTTTCTTCTTAGTAGGAAGGATCTCTCCACGATAGATCCATACTTTTACACCAAGTTTACCGTAAGTAGTATCGGCTTCTGCTGTAGCGTAGTCGATATCAGCGCGAAGTGTATGAAGTGGAACAGTTCCTTCGCTATAATGTTCTGAACGAGCGATATCGGCACCACCAAGACGACCAGATACCATTGTTTTAATACCTTTTGCGCCAGCACGCATAGCACGTTGAATTACTTGCTTTTGTGCGCGGCGGAAAGATACGCGGTTTTCTAATTGACGAGCAATGTTTTCAGCAACTAACTTCGCATCAACATCAGCCTTCTTGATTTCAAGAATGTTGATATGAACGCGTTTGCCAGTTAATTGGTTTAATGCTTTACGAAGTGATTCCACTTCAGTACCGCCTTTACCGATTACCATACCAGGCTTCGCTGTATGGATTGTAACGTTAACGCGGTTCGCAGCACGTTCGATTTCAACTTTAGACACAGAAGCATCTTTTAAGCGCTTCGTAATGTATTCACGAACCTTAATGTCTTCGTGTAAAAGATCAGCAAAGTCTTTACCTGCGTACCATTTAGATTCCCAATCACGGATGATTCCGATACGCAAACCGACTGGATTTACTTTTTGACCCACAGCTTATCCCTCCTTCTTCTCTGATAAAACGATTGTAATGTGGCTTGTGCGCTTGTTGATTTGGCTTGCACGGCCCATAGCGCGTGGACGGAAACGTTTTAAGGTTGGACCTTCATCAACAAATGCTTGGGATACAACCAAGTTATTTACGTCCATTTCATAATTGTGCTCAGCATTTGCCATAGCAGATTTTAAAACTTTTTCAACAACTGGAGAAGCAGCCTTCGGAGTCAGATTTAAAATCGCCACCGCTTCACCAACTTGCTTTCCTCGAATTAAATCGACGACTAAGCGGACTTTACGAGGAGCAATTCGGACTGTTCTTGCAACAGCTTTAGCTTGCATTGGGATGCCCTCCTCTCTTAACGTCTTGTTTTCTTATCATCGTTACCATGACCTTTGTAAGCACGTGTTGGAGCGAATTCTCCAAGCTTATGTCCTACCATGTCTTCAGTAACATACACAGGCACATGTTTACGGCCATCATAAACGGCGATCGTATGACCGATAAATTGTGGGAAAATCGTAGAACGACGAGACCAAGTCTTAATCACTTGTTTCTTATCGGATTCATTTAACTTTTCAACTTTAACCATTAAATGATCATCAACGAATGGTCCTTTTTTTAAGCTGCGACCCATGAATGAACCTCCCTTCGTGAGTGGTCTACGGCTCTGTCTTTGAACCGTAGTTCAATCACGTTATTTTTTACGACGACGAATAATAAGTTTGTCGGATTTGTTTTTCTTCTTACGAGTTTTGTAACCAAGAGTCGGTTTGCCCCAAGGAGACATTGGAGACTTACGTCCGATTGGTGAACGTCCTTCACCACCACCGTGTGGGTGATCGTTAGGGTTCATAACAGATCCGCGGACAGTTGGACGCACGCCTAACCAGCGAGAACGACCAGCTTTACCGATTTTAATAAGTTCGTGCTGTTCGTTTCCTACTTGACCGATAGATGCACGGCATTCAGAAAGAATCATGCGAGTTTCACCAGAAGTTAAACGTACAAGTACGTATTTACCTTCTTTACCAAGTACTTGAGCGCTTGTTCCAGCAGAACGAACTAACTGGCCGCCTTTACCTGGTTTTAATTCGATGTTGTGTACTACTGTACCAACTGGAATGTTTGCTAATGGAAGTGAGTTACCTACTTTAATATCTGCCTCAGAGCCAGACATTACTTCCATGCCGACTTCAAGATTTTTTGGAGCTAAGATATAACGCTTTTCACCATCAACATAGTTGATTAGTGCAATGTTTGCAGAACGGTTTGGATCGTATTCGATAGTGGCAACGCGTCCAGGAATGCCATCTTTGTTACGTTTAAAGTCGATTAAACGATATTGACGCTTATGACCGCCACCTTGATGACGAACAGTTAACTTACCTTGGTTGTTACGGCCGCCTTTGCTCTTTAATGGAGCTAAGAGTGATTTTTCTGGAGTACTTGTTGTGATTTCAGCGAAATCAGAAACAGTCATCCCACGACGTCCGTTAGAGGTAGGTTTGTACTTTTTAATCGCCATTTTATTTCCCTCCTCTTATATTAGATTTTAGCTTTCAAAGAATTCGATTTCTTTGCTGTCAGCAGTTAGTTTAACGATTGCCTTGCGGCGTTTGTTTGTGTAACCACCAAATTTACCCATACGCTTGAACTTACCTTTGTAGTTCATGATGTTGACTTTATCAACTTCTACGCCAAAGATTTCTTCGACAGCATCTTTAACTTGAGTTTTATTAGCCTTAACATCCACTTCAAAAGTATATTTCTTTTCAGCCATTAGGTCAGTAGTACGTTCAGTGATAACGGGGCGCTTAATGATATCGCGTGCATCCATTATGCAAGCACCTCCTCTACTTTTTCAACCGCTGCTTTAGTCATGATTAATTTATCATGATTTACAACGTCTAATACGTTGATTCCATCAGCAGTTACAACTGTTACACCAGGAATGTTGCGAGCAGATAATGCTACGTTTTCATCAAGGTCAGCTGTAACGATTAACGCTTTTTTCTCAACAGAAAGACCATTTAAAACAGCTTTGAAGTCTTTTGTTTTTGGAGCATCGAACGCTAAGCTTTCAAGTACTAACACTTTTTCTTCTAGAACTTTAGATGATAGTGCAGATTTGATTGCTAAACGACGAACCTTTTTCGGTAATTTATAGCTATAGCTGCGTGGTTGTGGACCAAATACAGTACCACCTCCGCGCCATTGTGGAGAACGGATTGACCCTTGACGAGCACGACCTGTTCCCTTTTGGCGCCATGGTTTACGACCACCGCCGGCTACCTCAGAACGATTTTTAACTTTATGAGTTCCCTGACGTAAAGAAGCTCTTTGCATAATGATCGCTTCAAATAATACGTGTTGGTTAGGTTCAATACCAAATACGGATTCGTTTAACTCGATTTCACCAACTTGTGAACCGTTTTGGTTAAATAATGCTACTTTCGGCATTCCTATGTTCCTCCTTTCTTATGAAGTGATTATGCTTTAACCGCACCTTTGATTTTTAGTAATGCTTTTTTCGCGCCTGGAACGTTACCTTTGATTAAAAGTAGATTGCGCTCAGCGTCAACCTTAACGATTTCAAGATTTTGAACAGTAACTTGCTCTCCGCCCATACGTCCAGGTAATAATTTACCCTTGAATACACGGTTTGGAGCAACTGGTCCCATTGAACCAGGACGACGGTGGTAACGAGAACCGTGAGCCATTGGGCCGCGTGATTGTCCGTGGCGCTTGATAGAGCCTTGGAAACCTTTACCCTTTGAGATTCCTGTTACATCTACTAAATCGCCTGCAGCGAAAATATCAACTTTGACTTCTTGACCAACTTCATAGCCTGCTAAGTCATCTCCGCGGAATTCGCGAACGAAGCGCTTAGGAGCAGTATTTGCTTTTGCAACATGTCCCTTTTCAGGTTTGTTAGCTAACTTTTCACGTTTATCTTCGAAACCTACCTGAATAGCTTCGTAGCCATCAGTTTCCGCAGATTTCTTTTGAAGAATAACGTTTGGAGCTACTTCAACTACTGTTACAGGAATTAAGTTTCCGTTCTCAGCAAATACTTGAGTCATACCAATCTTTCTTCCTAAGATTCCTTTGGTCATGTAAGTCACACCTCCTAATTTTGTAAAATTTTATTTGCTTATAATTTGATTTCGATATCTACACCGGATGGTAAATCTAATCTCATTAATGCATCAACTGTTTGTGGAGTTGGATTAACGATGTCGATTAGACGCTTATGTGTCCGCATTTCAAATTG
The DNA here is from genome assembly GCF_018343545.2 of Neobacillus citreus. Lineage (GTDB taxonomy): Bacteria > Bacillota > Bacilli > Bacillales > Cytobacillaceae > Neobacillus > Neobacillus citreus. The sequence continues at coordinate 7,911 of NZ_JAGYPE020000108.1, forward strand.
CTCACGAGAATCTTTGTACTTGTGAACCGCACGAAGAATCGTATAAATAGATTTTTCAGTTGGAAGCGGAATCGGACCAGACACAGCTGCACCTGAACGCTTTGCTGTTTCAACGATTTTTTCTGCAGATTGATCAAGGATTCTGTGATCATATGCTTTTAAGCGGATACGAATTTTTTGTTTTGCCATTATTTTCCCTCCTTTATTCGCCTATTTTCAAAATAGACATTTCTCAGTGAGAATTTCCCTAACACAGCGCCATGGCAAAGCGGCCGGGTGTGTCAGCAACCTCCCACATCATCGCAGTCAAAGACCAACATTGTCTATTATACATAAAACATAAAGCAAACGCAACATTTATTACGATTTTTTTTAGTCTTATGTCCTGAACACTTTTATTATTATAAAGGTTGATATACATGATTTCAACACATAATAATAATCTCCAGTAATCTCCTAATTAAATTACATTTAAACATTCATAATTATATAGAAGAAACACGGTAAATTTTTAAAAGAACAATATAAAAAAGCAGCTGGATCGTCACCCAGCTGCTTCTGTTATAGATTAATTACTCAATGATTGTAGTGATTGAACCTGAACCTACAGTACGTCCACCTTCACGGATAGAGAACTTAGTTCCTTCTTCAATCGCAACTGGAGCGATAAGCTCAACAGTCATTTCTGTGTTATCACCAGGCATGATCATTTCAGTACCTTCTGGAAGAATAATGATACCAGTGATATCAGAAGTACGGAAATAGAATTGTGGACGATAGTTTGAGAAGAATGGAGTATGACGTCCACCTTCTTCTTTAGATAATACGTAAACTTGTGCTTTGAACTTTGTGTGTGGAGTGATGGACTTTGGCTTAGCCAAAACTTGTCCACGCTCGATTTCTTCACGGGCTACGCCACGAAGAAGGGCACCGATGTTGTCACCAGCTTCAGCAAAGTCAAGAAGCTTACGGAACATTTCTACACCTGTTACAGTTGTAGATTTTGGCTCTTCAGTGAAACCAACGATTTCAACTACGTCACCAACTTTAACTACGCCACGCTCAACGCGTCCTGTAGCTACTGTACCACGACCAGTAATAGAGAATACGTCCTCAACTGGCATCATGAATGGCTTGTCAGTGTCACGAGTTGGGTTTGGAATGTAGCTGTCAACAGCATCCATAAGTTCGATAATTTTTTCTTCCCATGCAGCATCGCCTTCTAATGCTTTAAGAGCAGAACCTTTGATAACTGGAGTGTCATCGCCAGGGAAATCGTATTCAGAAAGAAGGTCACGAATTTCCATTTCTACTAATTCTAGTAATTCTTCGTCGTCAACCATGTCACACTTGTTCATGAATACAACAAGGTAAGGTACGCCTACCTGACGAGAAAGAAGGATGTGCTCACGAGTTTGTGGCATTGGACCATCAGTTGCAGATACAACAAGGATACCGCCGTCCATTTGTGCTGCACCAGTGATCATGTTTTTAACATAGTCAGCGTGTCCTGGGCAGTCAACGTGTGCGTAGTGACGTGCATCAGTTTCATACTCAACGTGTGCAGTAGAGATTGTGATACCACGTTCTCTTTCTTCTGGAGCACCGTCGATTTGATCGTATGCACGAGCTTCTGCTTTACCTTGCTTAGCAAGTACAGAAGTGATTGCAGCAGTTAAAGTAGTTTTACCATGGTCAACGTGTCCGATTGTACCAATG
>NZ_JAGYPE020000109.1:0-7138 GCF_018343545.2 Neobacillus citreus
TTCATAACGACCGGGACACTGACTCTTACTACGGATCGGGCGTTATAAGCCTTTCATAACGACCGGGACACTTATATTCCAGACGGATCGGGCGTTATGATCTCTTCAATCACCAATTTCACCCACCCTGTCCGCAGTTTTTATTAATTTCCCTCAATGTTATGTATCGTCCACGAACTTTACTTTTTTCAACCACTTCCCACTTTTCAGGACCAGCTTTATTTTTAAAAGGATATTTGACCCGTTGATCTCTTTATAAAAAATATACCTGGTAAATGAGTTCCCCCATTTTTCGCTGTATTTACCACTTGTTATAACTAACCTTTTTTCACCAATGTCCGTTCCGCTAAATAAGGAAATTAATGTTTAATCATGACTCCCTCCTATTGCTATCTTCCCAATTTATATAGGTATTTACTCCAAAAATTGAAATGAATACGGACAAGGCGCGATTGGAAATCTAAATTTGTAGCCAAGAATGCGAAAAACGGGGTGTTTTTATGGCAGATAGTTTAGACTCAAAGGATTACGAAACAGGGTCAGCCATTCGGACTTTTAACATTATTGAGACGAGTGTTGGTCCTGAAGGATATGAGGTTCTTTTAGAAATGGATTTGGACAGTGGATATGATTTGGAAAGCGTAAGAATGAAAATTTCCCATGAGGATATGGTGGCATACGAAACAAGCGATATTCATGAAGCTGTAAAGTATGCCTTAGGATTCTTTGAATAGACTCTTATCGGGAGGCAATCGATTTGAAAAAACAAAATAAAAAACGCCAGCCTGCACAGGGGAATACCCAAAGCCAGGAAGTTAAAACACTAAAAACAAATGATAATATAAAGGATTACAGCCGTGCATGGGAGGACGACCGCCTATAAACGGCGTCTTCCCCTTTCCCCCGTTCACTGCAGCAGTTTCGCCATGTAATATTCATCAACAAATTCACCTGCAATCAACAGAGAATGTTTCTTTGTTCCTTCAATCTCGAAGCCCATTTTTTTATATAGGCCTACTCCGGCTTCGTTACGGGTGACAACCGTTAATTCCAAACGGTGAATCTTATGGCTAACCGCCCACTGATCAAGTCTTTCAAACAGTTTAGTCCCGATACCTTGCCCACGATAATCCTTTAAAATACCGACAACAAGATAGACAGAGTATTTGGTTCTTCTTACTGTCCCTCCGATTACAAACATATAACCGACCAATGTCCCGCTATTCTCTGCAACTAATATTGTTGAGTTTTCGCTCGTCTTCATTGATTCAATTCTTTTGCGGTGCTGTTCGGCCGTCGTTCTTCTTTCGCCTGCCTCCATCAGCATATACGCAGATTCAGCTTCGACCTGTTGGATAAGACTCGCAAGCTTTTCCGCTTCGTTAACCTCTATCTCTCTTATAACCATTCAATAACATCCTTTTACTTCCACAGATTTGTTAACATAATTCCGATTCAAAATCCCCATCCTAATCGTAAACAAAGGGGGAATTAAGTTGAGAAAGATACTAGTCAGCTTCCTAACCGCAACAGCTCTTGTGTCTGTCAGCAGCCTTCCAACGGTTTTAACACATAGCACAAATGCGCAGCAGAAACCCATTCCACCCTATGCCAAATGGGGAAGGGTTGCAATGGAAAGAACACATAAAAAGTATCCGAATGCCCAAATTGTCGATTATCTCCACATTGGAAGAACGCCTGGCGCCAATTCCTCAGTAGAAAAATTCAAGTTGTGGTTAAAGGAAGGACAAAGAGAATTTGGTGTATTTATCGATATTCAATTTGAAAACAAAACGGAAAAGATTCAAAAAGTGACGTTCAAGGAATCCACAAGATAATCTCACAATCAGCTGCGGAATGAAATTCCCTTCGCAGCTAACGCTTCACGTATCTGCCCTAATGCTTTGGGACCCATGCCATGCAATTTCAGAATCTCTTCCTCGCTTAACTTTGATAATTGGTCTAGCCGGAAAATGCCCGCACCTTCTAGCGCCCTGCGAGCAGGCTTGGCCAATTTCTCCGGCAAGTCACTATTATCAAAGCCTAAGTTTTGATCCATTTCGATCCCTCGTTCACTTATTTAATCAGCATAGCTTGTTTTTGCCCAACAATTTTTAAAAGGTCCGTTAGTTCACGAATTTCATAAGTAGGCTTGATTCCAATATTGTTATCTTTATAATTCGGATTAAACCAGCAAGTATCAATCCCATAATTGATTCCGCCTTGGATATCAGAAGTCAGGGAATCACCCACCATTAAAACTCGTTCTTTGTTTGTAATTTGCAGCTTGGAAAAGGCATAATCAAAGATTCCCGTATGAGGCTTTTGGTATCCTGCTTCTTCAGAAATTATTACCTCCTCGAATGCATGAGAGAGTGGCGAGCCCGCTATTCTAGACTTCTGCACCTGGCCAAATCCGTTAGTAATAACAGCCAGCCTGCACTCATTCAAACTAGTGCACACTTCAAATGCTCCGGGAACAAGATGGCTTCCCTCTCCTAAATACCCTAGATAGATTTGATTAAAACGCTCTGCATCAATGCTGAGATTATATTCAACAAACAAGCGTTTAAACCTTTCCACACCTAATTCGGCTAATGTTATCAGCCCTTGTTCTAATTCTCCCCATAAAACCTTGCTTATTTCTTTATAGTGCGGACGATAATCCTGCATTCCTGACGGCAGACCAAAGTCTGTAAATGCCTTATGCAGTGCATTCTGTTCCGTTTTCCCAAAATCGAACAATGTATCATCAATATCAAAAAAGATTATATCGTATCTCATAGCTGCCTCCATTAATCTATTAAGCTAGTTTTCTCTATTTTATCATTTTTTAATGTGGGCAGCTTAGAAAGACCTCACGTTTAAAGTTCCACTTTTTTGAAATGCTCAACTGTTGGGAACGGATCATAGAAATGATGAAGGAGCTTTTTCCATTCCTGATACTCCTGCGACTCTCTAAAGCCTACTGTATGGTCTTCTAATGTTTCCCACTGCACCAGCAGCAAGTACTTCCCCTCCACTTCAAGGCAGCGTTGCAGTTCGTGGGTGAGATAGCCTTTCATTGATGAAATAATCGCGGATGCCTTTCGGAAAGCATCCTCAAAATCCTGTTCCATTCCTGGTTTAACCTGTAGCATGGCTGCTTCTAGAATCATAATAATTTCTCCTTTTCTTTAACATAAGTTGGTTGCTTTAGGAAATTCTTAAACATAGGGAGGTGAATACCTTGAAAAAAATCCTATTGTTAGTTCCTTTATTGACACTGTTATTTCATCATCCTGTGACAGCTGAACCCATCGAGACGGGAGAAGAATTCGAAGTAAAAGACATTGCGACAAAGAGTTTTATTTACAACAGTCTAAATTTCTGGATATTCAGAGAGTCCAGCGATTTCTACCATAAAAAATATAATGCCAACTCGGTAATGCCGGATCCCATGGAAATGAAGGATATCCGCATTTGGATAAAGGAAGTTAAGAGGCAACCTGGGTCCTTTGAGTATACCCATATTGTTAGAATATACTTGCCATTTGATGGAATCATATTAAATGAAAAAATAAAAATGAAGACAGCTGACACACTCATTTTTGCTGTGAATACCGACTATATAGCGTTCGCAAACTGCAGTAACCCTCATTTATTTGAAAAAACCTTTGAACTATTGGATTATTATCATAAGGTTATTGAAAAATAGTTACTTTAAAAAGGCTCAATCATATGGTGATGAGCTTTTTATTATGCTGAAAGGAAGAGGATAGCATGCTGAAAAAATTCACTTTGAAAACCGGCAAACGGGATGAAATGATTGAAGTTACCGAACAGGTACAGGTTTTTGTAAATGAACAGGGATTGCATGATGGAGCGGTGATTGTTTATTGCCCTCATACAACGGCCGGAATCACCATTAATGAGAATGCTGACCCGGACGTAAAACGGGATATGATTCGCCGCTTTGATGAGGTGTATCCTTGGCACCATAACCTTGACCGCCACATGGAAGGCAATACGGCTGCACATATGAAGGCAAGTACAGTTGGCGCATCACAACATGTTATCGTTTCGGACGGCCGGCTGCTTCTTGGTACATGGCAGGGCATCTATTTTTGCGAGTTCGATGGTCCGAGACCGCGGACGTTTTATGTTAAGGCATTATAGGTTTTTACTATTTACATGAAACAGACCAATTTATTGCCAAGAACCCCTGCTCTACTTTAGGGGTCCTATTGTTTTCGACACAGGCATTTTTTGCGTTCTCTAGTGAATAAAAATTTAAAACGAACATTGCTGCAAAAAATGATAAACCAATGACTCCAGGGATAAAGAGTTTTCTGTTTAGTGTCATATATAGGATCCCTCCATTAAAGATTCATAAGCTTAAAGAATTCCGATTCAGGCTTCATGATTTTCGTGCCTTTTTCTGATTGAAGATAGATTTCCTTGTCGCCTTCATAGAGTACCTTAATTTTTATATCTCCAACTCTAATAACAGTAGTTTTTTCACGGGGCTGCACTTTCCCATTCCAATCAATAGCACCATTGATAATACGGACCAACTCGGTTATTTGAGATGGGTCTTGTATTTCGGAACAATTTTCATCAGAAGTACTTTTATAAATACAGATGGCATTGGGAATTTGACCAATCCACTCGGTCGAATGTAAGATTGGATTTTTATCAAAAATAACCTCTGTCTGGTTATTCAATTTAAAATAACTCACGCTAATTGATAATTCCCAATCTATTCCTTTTTTACGCCATGTGATCATAGAACTTGGTACATCCTCATTTGGAGAGCTTTGCTCGAGATCAATCTTCCAGCCATTCTTCGGCATTTCCTTTTTATAAAAATCATAGATTTCTTTCCAGTGGTTTCCTTCCATTACATACTCATGACGTGTTGGTTTCAATCCCTTAAATAACGGAATATCCTTGTGCTGCTCAGGAATAATCGACATTCCTTCATATGTTTCATCGGTGACCTTTTGATATGTAAACCAGCCTGCAGCGATTAAAATGACAATTGCGCTGAAAAGGAACCAATTTATTTTTTTCATATATCCCCCTTCGAAACTCTTCTAGTTAAATCGATTAATGGAAAATAAAGAGATATCTTGCTCTGTTTTCCCGGCAATAATCAATTCGGCTAATACCTGTCCAACTGCACTGCTAAATTTAAAACCATGGCCTGAAAAACCAGATGCGATAGCGACGTTTGGATAGTTCGGGTGCAAATCGATAATAAAATCCTCATCTGGTGTCAGGGTGTAGATACAGGTTTTACCGTATTTTAATGTTTGGTTTTGCGGCATAAAGGCATTCAGAAATTGCACCAAATCAGTCTCATCCTCCGGAAGTTCACCAAATCCTGGTATCGCGTTGTCCGGATTTATTTTTTCCCCGCCATCATGCCGGCCAACCTTCAAGCCTGCTCCATCGATACTCGGAAATCCATAATGAAGGCCCTGAGCGGTTTCGAATGTAAAGGCTGGAAAATGTTTATGATTATATAAGTTCTCATCCGCTTCAAACCAGGCAAAGGTTTTTCTAACTGGCTCGAGAGGAAGGTTCAAACCTAACTGTGAAAGGAGCTCGCTTGACCACGCTCCCGCTGAAACGATTAAGGATTCGGACTGAAATGTCTGATTCTCAGTCTTAATTGTTACTAGGTTATTATGAATATTGATTTCTTTTACTCTACTATTTGTTAAAATTTCAGCACCATGCTTTATGGCGAGTTCTTGGTAAGCCTCGATACATTCCTCACATTTCAGAACACCTGATGTAGGTTCAAAGCAGCCTATATATTCATTAGATAATGAAATTCCGGGCCAACGGCGGTTTACTTCGTTTGAATCTAAAACATCAAGAGGCAAAGAGTAAGTCTCTGAACTGGAAATGATGTTTTGGATAAAGTCCGATTGTTCTGGACCAACATTGAGAACCCCGGTTTGAAGAAACAATTGTTTTCCCGTTGCTTTCTCTAAATCATTCCATAATTCTTGGGCTTTAAGGGCCAACGGAACGTATTCCGCACCTTCCCCATACGCATATCGTATGATTCTGGTATCTCCGTGATGGCTGCCCTTGTTATGCGGCGGGTTGAAGGAATCTAATAACAGCGTGCTTTTTCCGCTCTTCGCTAAAAAATAGCCCGCTGCCATTCCCATTGAACCTGCACCAATGACAATGACATCATAAATTTTCTGTTCCATAATTTTTCCACCGCCAACCTAAAATTTTTGAAAAAGCTGAATGGCTATGTAAATCGCTACTCCCCAGATAATGAGGGCGGATAGTTTATTTATCATTTTTAGGAATTTGCCTTGAGAGTCGACATTCCCTACTATTCTACCGGCTACAGCAAGCCCGGAGAACCAAATCCATGATACGATGATACAGGCAGCCGTAAATGCCGCTTTTTCTGTACCGGAATAGCTTAGTGAACTCGTTCCAATCACGCCGATTGTGTCAAGGATAGCGTGAGGATTCAACAGTGACACCGACATCGCAAACATGATCTGTTTTTTAGGAGGCATAGAGGCTTCCTGGCGGGATAGGTCTGATGGATCACTTTTCCAAATGGACCAGCCCATATAAATTAAGAATAATATACCAATAGAAAATAGAACGGTTTGTAAGACCGGCATTGTTAATACAATGACTGAAACCCCTAATACGGCTAATAAAATTAGCAGTGTATCGCAAAGTGATGCTGTAATAATGACTGGAATAGTCCCTCTAAACTTTGGCTGCGATGCCCCTTGATTAAAGACAAATACATTTTGGGCACCAAGAGGAAGAATTAACCCGAAGGCTAATACAATTCCATGAAGTAGTGCTGCTAGCATGATGTTCCTCCTCATTTTTCCTATATAAATCTATTAAATATTCTGAATTGATAACTTGGTTCTCTACCTCTGAGTCCGCAACTTTCTCCAACAAGGGAACGGGCAATTTTGCGGCTCTATTCTTACCGTTTACACCCTTCCGATGGGGGACGGGCAATATAGTAGCCATATTTTTACCGTTCGTACCTCTCCCAAGAGTGTGGCGGGCAATATAGCAGCTCTATTTTTACCGTTCGTACCTCTTCCAATAGGCGGCGGGCAATATAAAAGCTCTATTTTTACCGTTC
>NZ_JAGYPE020000109.1:7238-9187 GCF_018343545.2 Neobacillus citreus
GGCGGCGGGCAATATAAAAGCTCTATTTTTACCGTTCCCACCTCTTCCAATAGGGCCCGGGCAATATTGCGGCGCTATTTTTTCAAAGGAGTCCAGTAAGGATACCTCTTTCTAAAGTTTTACTTACTTAGAATTTAATTTTTGAGCAATCCTTTGAATAACTGTTTCATAATATGAATTTTGATGTGTAACAAATTGATTCTTTCCTGCCATTTGATCAATATGAATTTTATTGCTCTCTTCGTCCATTTTAAAACCTTCAATATGGATGGTTTCCTTTCCACCCAGCCAAAAGTCATCAAAGTCATCAAACTTAACTTTTATAATTCCGGAAACTTCATCCTCTTGAAGTTTGAAATCTTCAAACCCGCCCGACATTTTATATAAAAATATGTTTGCAATTTCTTTATCTATGAAATTCCCATTGAACACGCGGTAATTTATTACACCCAATGGTTCCAGTTCATGAAAAGAAACATCAATACCCAGCTCTTCCCTTACCTCTCGTACACCATCCATTACAGATTCTTCCGCCAGCAAATGGCCGGCAGCTGTAATATCAAATAGACCTGGATAATCCTTTTTCACTTCACTGCGGAGCTGCAGATAAATATAATCGGTATCCTTTTCCTTACCAACAAACCAACAATGGAATACTTCATGCCAATAGCCGACTCTATGTACTTCTTCCCGAGACGCAACTCCAATTTGATTTCTGTTATCATCAAAAATTTTTAATTTTTCGCTTTCCATTGGTCTTCTCCTAATTAATTTTAAACTATATTCATTTTACCATGAAATCCCATTGGCAAGTTTATTCAAAAGCGGAATTGCCCCGATGCAATTCCTCCTATGCTTTAAAAATTCTTCTCTTTCTTTATGAATAACTGTCTATTTTTATAAGCACGCATTCCCACACCTAAAAGCAAGACACCCGAGAGAAGGAAAATTGATCTTATCGCATCCCAATTTTTTATCATTAATTTGTAGTGGTATATTTAATATTAACTAAAGAATACCATAGCCACTAGTGTTCGTGGATTTTTAAAAATAAGGATGTGAAAATAAATGGATTTTTCTAATAAAACAGTGATTGTTACAGGAGCAGGCAATGGAATTGGAAAAGGAGTAGCGCTTCTTTATGCTGAAAAAGGCGCTAATGTCGTTTTGGCAGATTTGGATGAGCAAGCAGGTTCGCAAACAGCCAGCGCGATAAGCGAACAAGGCGGCGAAGCCCTTTTTGTAAAAATTAACGTGAGACTGGAATCAGACATTGTCCGATTGATGGAAACAGCCTATCAAACCTACGGCCGGATTGATATTTTAATCAATAACGCCGGTAAAGGATTATTCAAGTCCCCTTTTGATGTATCCGTCGAAGAATGGGACGATATCATCAACACGAACTTAAGAAGTGTGTTCCTAGGTTCGCGGGAAGCAGCAAAATATATGCGTCAGAACGAAGATGGCGGTTCGATTGTGAATTTAGCCTCCACACGAGCCATCATGTCTGAGCCGAATTCAGAAGGCTATGCTGCCACTAAAGGGGGAATCGTCGCCATAACGCATGCACTTGCAGCATCTCTTAGTGAATATAGGATCACAGTCAACGCCATTTCCCCAGGCTGGATTGAAACAGGAGATTATTCAAAATTGAGTGTGGCTGATCATGAACAGCATTTTTCAAAGCGGGTCGGAAAGCCGGACGACATTGCCCGGGCCTGTCTTTATTTAACCGCCAAGGAAAATGATTTTGTGACAGGAATCAATCTGGTCGTTGACGGAGGTATGACTCGGAAAATGATTTATGAGGAATAGGAAATGGGGACGGATCCTTGAGAGTTGGTCCGTCCCTCATTCACATCCTTTTCATTTTACAAAAGTAAAATATACCTTTTGAATAATCCAAATCAGGATAATCAGCCAGATGGCAAGAATAATGGAGCCTG
>NZ_JAGYPE020000011.1:0-39460 GCF_018343545.2 Neobacillus citreus
TCCAAATACCGAAGGACCCGTTAGATAATTCCTTTAACCCGCCTGGCTCCATAACTAAACTTAGGAAAAATAATACAATCGACCCGAAAAGCATCATGTATCCAGTCAATAAGCGGGGGTCCAATGTATCGGAAACTTTCTTTATCAGCACAAAACTATATGCCTGTGTAAGAATCGATAAAAAGATATACAGGTCCCCAAGGGAAATACTGCTTAGGGACAAACCGCCATGTCCTGCCAAAACAATAAAGGCAACCCCAGTAAAACCTAAGATGATTCCCATAACTTTTACTAACGTTACCCTGCTCTTTAAAAAAATAAATGCCAGAATGGCCGACAAGAGCGGTCCTAGCCCTAGGATAAGTCCACCGTTTGAAGCAGTGGTTTTGGCTAAACCAATCGACAAAAAGAAATGGTGACAGACCACGTTGAAAAATCCAGCCGCAGCGATATAACGGAGTTCCTTTCTAGTCGGTATTCGGACCTTCTTTAATAAGGCTAGGATAGTAAAGACAGATATTGCTGCGGTGAAAATCCGTAATGACGTTATCGTAACGATAGGAAAATGCGAGACAATCACTTTGATGCCGACAACGTTAAAACCCCATGCTGCCATCACTATAACGAGCAGCAAATACATCTGGAATTTTTGCTCTTTTGCCATATCCCCACTTCTTTCTTTTTCCGTAAAATATAATGCCAACATTATACAATAATGGCAGTCATTTTTGTTCAGCTTTTTTTCGGCTAACGAAAGATATTAACCCCTCAAATAATAAAATTGTGTTATTCTTTTGAATGGGGGTGTTTGTAATGTCAGTTAAAAAAATTACAGCTAAAGAGCTGCATAAAAGATTGCAGGCACGAGAAAATGTTATGATTTTAGATGTCCGTGCAAACGAGAAATACAACGAGTTTCACATAGAAGATACCCATGTAGAAAGCCGCAATATTCCAAAAACGGAAATATTTCAACTTGAAGAAAATAAGGACAAACAGCTTACCTTACCGAAAGACAGAGAGGTCATCGTTACCTGCACGACCGGGAATTCGGCAGCAAAGTGCGCGAATATCCTTGACCAGAAAAATTACCAGGTCACGCTATTGGAAGGCGGAGTTACAGCCTGGAAGGACTTCTTAAAGTCACTTGAAGATTAAAAAAGGGAGAGACCCTTTATGCTGCAAAAATTGAATAAAAAACTAGAGAAAATTATGCCATTTATAACCCCGGTTAGTGTTATAACCGGGGTTATCTTAAGTGCCTATATAAAGGATTTTTCCTTTTTAATCCCGTGGATTTTCGCCTTTATGACCTTTGCCGGAAGCTTAAACTCCAATTTCAAATCGTTAAAAGATGCGATGCTTCATCCGTTTCCTATTTTTATAGCGATGCTGATTCTCCATATTCTCATGCCGCTGTTTGCATGGGGAGTGGGGCATATCACCTTCCCAAATGATGCCTATACCATTACGGGTTTAATTTTAGGTATGGTCATTCCAACGGGCATTACGAGCTTTGTTTGGGTTTCTATTTATAAAGGGAATATTCCGCTTGTGTTATCTATTATTTTAATCGACACCTTGTTATCACCAATCATTGTTCCATATTCTCTCTCGGTCTTTATGGGACAAAAAATCGAAATGGATTATGTCGATATCATGAAAGGATTATTGGGAATGATCGTGATCCCATCCATTATCGGCATGCTGTTAAACCAGTGGACAAAAGGAAAAATAAATCAACAATTAGGGGTAAAGCTTGCCCCATTTTCAAAAATCAGTATGGGTGTTGTTGTGATGCTGAATGGAGCGGTTGTTGCTCCCTATCTAAGAAATATTGACCTTAAACTAATCGGCATTATGATGACAGTCTTTGTTATTGCACTGTGCGGATATTTGCTTTCTTTTTTCCTTGGGAGGCTTTTGATTGGCGACCGGGACACGGCTATCACCTTGACCTTTTCAGGGGGAATGAGAAATATTAGTGCCGGGGCTGTCATCAGCGTCACGTATTTCCCGCCGGCGGTGGCCGTTCCGGTAGTGGTAGGAATGCTTTTCCAACAAATATTAGCGTCTTTAAATGGACATTTTATCGCAAAATACTACCAAAAAGGCGCGGAAAAGCAGGATTCAGTTGCTGTCTAGAAAGAAGGAAATTTTATCATGAAGGAACAAACAATAAAGGATAGCGGATTGATTACTAGTGTCCAGGGAATTCAGTGGGCTGTTTTTATGTTAACGAACGTAATTGCAGTGCCGGTCGTTGTTGGAGCAGCCTTTCATATGGCACCGGCTGAAATCGCTGACTTTATGCAGCGCATGCTGTTTGTAACAGGAATTGCTACCTTAATTCAGATTTTTTTCGGCCATCGTCTTCCCCTTGTGGAAGGGGCAGCAGGAATGTGGTGGGCCATTTTTATTCTGCTTGGGACTATGAGTACCCCGGCCAATCAAGGAAATGTGCTTCAGCAATTAGAAATGGGGTTAATCATCGCCGGAATATTACTGGCCATTATCGGATTTTTGCCGATTATTGAAAAAATACGCCTCCTATTTACACCGATTGTAACTGGCGTTTACTTAATATTGCTGGTCAGTCAATTGAGCGGTTCGTTTTTAAAAAGCATGCTTGGCTTCACCGCGACCGGCCATTTAAACGGAAAAATTACACTTATTAGTTTCCTTGTTATTTTCATTATTTTATTCATATCTTTGAAAACCAATGGCATATTAAGGAGCTTAGGACCGCTTGTTGGAATCATTGTTGGCTGGACTATGTTCCATTTCCTCGGTTTGATTGATACAAATCAGTCCTACGAGCCCTCAAGATGGTTCAGTATTCCGAAAATGTTTGCATGGGGAACCCCGAAGTTTGATATTGGGATCATACTTACCACTCTCCTTACTTCGGTCGTCCTCATTTCCAACGTGATCTCCAGCGTTTTGGTAGTTGGACTGGCTTTAGAAAAAAGGGTGAAGCCTAATCAGTATCAAAAGGGGATTTTTGGGAATGGAGTTGGTTTAATCTTCTCCGGACTCTTTTCCGTAGTGGGCGTCATCCCGCTGGCTATTTCTGCTGGATTCATCATGACCACTGGCATTAAAAAATTGCTCCCACTTATCATTGGGGCGATATTAATCACTGTGTCAGGATTTTTTCCATATATAGGAGGATTTTTAGCAACCCTGCCCTTAGAAGTCGCTTATGCTTCCCTCTTTACCATGTTTACACAGTTGCTTGGCTTTGGTATCCGTGATTTAATGGGGCAAGAGCCGACGGGACGGAACCTGATGGTGATTGGAATTTCCTTAATGACAGGAATCGGCATCATGTTTTTACCGCCCGAAGCGTTTGAAAATATCGCTCCTTGGCTGCGGAATATTGTTTCCAACGGACTGCTCATAGGCCTTATTTTATGTTTCTTGTTAGAGCATTTGGTTTTTCAAAAAAAGATGATTCGACAGACCTCGTAATCCCTTCCTGCTTGATGGAAGGGATTTTTTATATTTGTTTTTGGAGAAAGTAATAAAGAAATTTTTATTGACATGAAACCAAATGGTTTTATATAATCAAAAATGTGAAACCGAATGGTTGTATATTCTTATTAGAAAGCAGGCGAATTGGTATGGTAAATACACTAGAAGATATCAAGAAATCGATTGTTATTGATGCACCAATTGAAAAAGTATGGGAGCACGTTTCTACGGCTGAAGCGATTGGGGAATGGTTCATGCCAAACGACTTCAAACCGGAAGTGGGTCATGAGTTTCACTTGCAATCTCCATTTGGCCCATCTCCTTGTAAAGTAACCGAATTTGATCCGCCCAATCGTCTTTCATTTAAATGGGATACAGAAGGCTGGTTTGCATCCTTTATTTTGAAAGATTTAGGTGGGAAAACGGAGTTTACGTTAATTCATGGTGGCTGGAAGCCTGCTGATGAAGTCATCGGTAAAGCCGGTCAAAAATCTGGTGTCATTCGTGAACACATGTCTGGCGGCTGGAGTGGCATTATCGAAAAGTTAAAAAGGATTGTGGAGGGCTAAGTGTCTGCAGCAGCACAAAAGCATGATGTGTTTCAGGCAATTGCTGACCCTACCAGGAGAGAAGTGCTAAAGCTTCTTTCTGAAAAAGAATTGCCGATTTCGGAAATTACATCGCATTTTTCGATAAGCCGGACGGCTATTGCCAAGCATTTGAAAATCCTTTCCGAGGCGGAATTGGTCAGCGGACGAAAGGAAGGCCGTGAAAAAATTTACCGGCTCCATCCTGAACCGCTCTCGGAGCTAAAGCAGTTCTATGACCAATTCTGGAACAATAGGCTTTCTGTGTTGAAGCATATCGTGGAAACGGGCAGGGAAAACAGCGGCCTAAAAGTGATTCAATCAGAGACAGAAAAAAAAGAACCTTAAAACAGGTTCTTTTTTTTGTACACTAACACAAGGCAAACGCTACCCTGCATCTATCGAGATATGCTGAAACTTGGAAACCTGAAACAAGCCCATATCGGTTAGCTTTAATTCAGGTATCACCGGCAGTGTTAAAAAGGAAAGAGTTAAAAATGGGTTGAACTGGCGATTTGCTCCTAACTGGTTTAGTGCACCATGGATATTGTTCAGATTGGCGTAAACCTCTTGATAGGAGCGGTCCGACATCAATCCCGCGATGGAAAGCTTTAATGCTGCAAGGACCTTGCCATCTTTTACAACTACCATTCCGCCTTGCATCTCCTTAATAGTTTTGGCGGCCATCACCATATCACGATCGTTTGTGCCGGCGATTACAAGATTATGGGAATCATGGGCGATTGTAGTCGCAATGGCACCGGATTTCAGCCCTAGACCTTTGACAATTCCCAAACCGATAAAACCACTCTGGTGATGGCGTTCAATCACGGCCAATTTTAGCTGGTCTTTATCCAAAGAGCATTGAAAGAAACCGGACTCATTTGTTTCCACCTGTTCAACGATATGACGTGTCACCAGGCTATTTGGAATGATTTCGATGATGTTTGCCTTATGGGATTGAACCGGAATTTGAAATTCATCCTCGGAAATTTCATGGAAATGAACCGTATGGGTTAAAGTGCTTGGGAGTTCCTGCTGGCTGCTTTCTGGAAAGTGTACGATGGCTCCTTTTTTGACCACAGCTGTCCCGTCCTTATAAACATCGGCAATTTTAAAACTTTCAAGATCCTCCATGATGATGAAATCGGCTTTATATCCGGGAGCGATAGCCCCTTTTTCCTCAAGTCCAAAACATTCTGCCGCGTTGATCGTTGCCATTTGAATAGCGGTTATTGGGGAGATGCCGGATGAGACCGCCAGCCTAACATTGTGATCGATGCTTCCTTCATGAAGCAGGTCGTCTAGATGTTTATCATCTGTCACGAATAAGCAGCGTCGGGCATTATGTTCATTTACGACGGGGATCAATTGACGTAAATCCTTGGCCACAGTCCCTTCACGGATCATGACATACATTCCCCGCTTGAGACGTTCCTTTGCTTCTGCAGCGTTGGTACACTCGTGATCGGTTCGGATGCCGGCAGCCATGTACACATTTATATCATTTGCGGAAAGACCTGCTGCATGGCCATCAATTTTTTTCCCAAAAGCTTTAGAAGCAGCAATCTTTGCGAGCATATCCATGTCACAGTTAACAACTGCAGGAAAATTCATTACTTCAGCCAATCCTAGAACCTTTGGCTGCTGAAAAAAAGGTTTTAAATGTTCGGCATTTAAAACAGCACCGGAATGTTCGAACTCAGTCGCAGGGACACAGGAAGGGAGCATAAAGTAAAAGTCAAACGGCAGGTTTTCGGAAGCATCAAGCATATATTGGATTCCTTCGGTACCCAGAACGTTGGCAATTTCATGTGGATCTGCGATAACAGTCGTTACACCATGCAAAAGAAGAACTTTGGCAAATTCGGAAGGTGTGACGATGGATGACTCGATATGAACATGTCCATCGATGAAGGCAGGAGTTAAATAAGCCCCATTCGCATCAATCACCTGTTTCCCCTCATATGTGCCAATGCCCGCAAAGTAACCATCTGCAATCGCAATGTCCCCTTCAATCATTTCCCCATTAAAAACATCGATAATTTTTGCGTTTTTAATAACTGTATCGGCTGGTTCTTTGCCGGATGCAACCGAGATTCTTCTTGCCAATTGTTGTCTTTCCATGCGCACCATCCCCCCTGAACTCTATATCTGACATATATTCTTTCCATACTAGTATTCTGTTAGTGTACGTAATTATTACAAGGTGGGATAAAGTCCTTCCAAAAATAAAACGGACTGCAAAATTGAATATATACGATTTAAATGCTAGGTTATAACCGCTGGCTTTTTTATGATACAATTTCCTTAAAAAAGGAGTCGGCCAACATGAATATCATTGACCTTCATTGTGATGCATTACTTAAGCTTTCGGAAGGTAAAGGTAAGCTGCTCTTTGCCAATGCCCCGGAATTAGAGACAAACAAAGCTCGCCTGCAGCAAGGCAAAATCAAGGCACAGTGCTTTGCGATCTTTATCGAACCGGATATCCCATCCGACCAAAAGTTCCAGGCAGCGCTGGAGCAAGTTGATTATTTTTATAAGGAAGTCTTAGGGGAAAATCCCGATATGGTACATATAAAGAATTGGGCTGATTTTGACCAGCTCAAAATTGGCCAGATTGGCGCGATGCTGACGCTTGAAGGTGTCGACGCAATTGGCAATGACCTTATGAAGTTGCGTACATTGTTCCGATTAGGTGTCCGTTCTGTCGGTCTTACCTGGAATAACGCCAATTTGGCGGCTGACGGTGCCGGCGAGCCGCGCGGGGCGGGGCTTACACTATTTGGTAAGGAAATCGTGCAATTAAACAATGAACATCAAGTCCTAACGGATGTATCTCATTTGTGCGAAAAAGCATTCTGGGATGTCATAGAACTTGCAGATTACCCGATTGCGAGCCACTCAAATGCCAAATCCCTTTGTAACCACCCCCGCAATTTAACTGATGAGCAAGCTGCGGCAATGTTCCAAAAGGGCGGACTGATCCATGTCGTCTATAATCCGCCATTTATTAATGAATCTGGGGATGCGCACATAAGTGACCTCATCAAGCATATTGACCATTTCTGCTCCCTTGGCGGGGTAAAACAAATTGGTCTAGGGTCGGATTTTGATGGAATCTCCCAATTTATCATTGATTTAGAGAATGCTTCCAAATCGCAAAATTTGCTCAATGAACTTTTAAAACATTACAGTGAAGAAGAGGTTAGGGGCTTTGCCTCACAAAATTTTCTTGACCACCGGCCGGGTGCAGCACGATGAAAATACGCGAAATGGGTATAACCATTGGAAAGCTTAATACTGGCGAAAAAAATTGCATAACTGACGTCCCAGGTGTAATGGTTGGGCACGTGACACTAGATTATCCTTTAAACGAAACAGGCACCGACTATGTCTGTACGGGAGTAACCGCTATTTTACCCCATAGTGGAAACATGTTTAAAGAAAAAGTGACGGCGGCAAGCTGTGTCCTGAATGGTTTTGGCAAAACAACTGGACTAGTACAAGTAAATGAATTAGGTGTTCTCGAATCGCCGATTATGTTAACAAACACCTTTGGAGTCCCGGCGGTGACTCAAGGCACGATTGAATATATGCTGGAGGAAAATCCAGAAATCGGTGATACGACTGGAACCATCAATATTGTGGTGGGGGAATGCAATGACAGCTATTTAAACTCAATTCGTAAGTTTCCGGTTAAACCAGAGCATGCCATTGAAGCGATCAATAAGGCCTCCAATCATCAAGCTGAAGAAGGGGCCGTTGGTGCCGGAAAAGGCATGGTCTGCTTTGGGTACAAGGGCGGGATAGGCTCATCATCCCGAGTGGTATCAGGCTATACAGTGGGATGCATGGTCCTCAGTAATTTTGGCAGAAAAGAAGATTTCCGCGGCTTTCAATATGAAACCAAAGGCGGACTCTCTGAAACTGCTGACGGTTCCATTATTATCGTTTTGGCGACCGATGCCCCATTGAGCGACCGGCAGCTAAAACGCGTGGCGAAGCGTTGCGGAATTGGTCTTGGGCGGACAGGTAGCCATTTCAGTCACGGAAGCGGCGATATTGTGATTGCCTTTTCAAACGCTCATAAAATTCCTCATTTTTCAGATGAGACGGCAGAAACACGGACACAGCTGCGCGAAGACCATCCCATTATGAATCAGCTATTTGCCGCAGCAGCTGAAGCAGCGGAGGAAGCGATTCTTAATTCCTTGACCCAGGCCGTTACCACACATGGACGGGAAGGCCATGTTGTCGAAGCTATTTGTTTAAGGAAAGAAGGAAATTAAATGTACCTTTCAATAAAAGAAACAGCAGAGTTTTTATCCACATCAGAAGCTGACGTTAAAAAGCTCATTCAGCAGAAAAAAATCCGCGCTCTTTTTGACGGCAGTGATTACTTAATCAACAAAGAACAATTTAACACCCATCTAAAACAAATGGAAAAATACAAACAGCTTGTAGAGGAAATCTTGAGTGAACCCATACCTGAAGACTTGGACGTAAAGGATGAAGATTAATGGCAAATATTTTTTTAAAGCGAGTATATGAGCCTTACAATGAATCGGATGGGTGCAGGGTTTTGGTGGATAGGCTTTGGCCAAGGGGGATTTCGAAGGATGCGGCAAGGCTCGATCATTGGTATAAAGAGATCGCGCCAAGCCCAGATCTTAGAAAGTGGTTTTGCCACAAACCGGAGCTGTTTGACGAGTTTCGCAGCCGTTATATTCAAGAACTCCGTACTGATGAGGAGAAGCTTCGATTAACTAGTCAAATATTTGAGATGGCAGCTTCTCAAAACGTAACGCTTTTATATGGCGCGAAGGACACGGTCTATAACCATGCGGTGGTTTTGTATGAGGAGTTAATGGAGAGAGGGGACATCGGGTGAAAAAAATATTTTTCACAGCACTGTTGTTAGTGTTAGTTCTATCCGGATGTTCTTCAAATAGTCAAGCCAATAAAACGGATAAGAAAGATGCGAAAGTGGAATTAACCATTTCCGCTGCCGCAAGTCTGCAAGATTCCTTGAATGATATTAAAGCAAGCTTTGAAAAAGCCCATCCCAATGTACAAATAAATTATAACTTTGGTGCTTCTGGAGCGCTGCAGCAGCAAATTTCCCAAGGAGCGCCTGTAGACTTGTTCTTTTCCGCTGCAGAGGATAAATTCAATTTATTGGTCCAAAAAGGCGATATTGAAAAGAAAAACAGCATTAATCTTGTGGGAAATGACCTGGTGTTAGTTGTTCCGAAGGACAATAGCAAAGGCATTAATAATTTTAAAGATGTTTCGCGCGCGGAAAACATATCGGTTGGTACCCCGGAATCGGTGCCTGCTGGAAAATATGCGCAGGAAACATTCGAAGCATTAAATATTTGGAATTCCCTTCAAGGTAAAGTGGTCTACGCAAAAGACGTCCGCCAAGTCCTTACCTATGTTGAAACCGGCAATGTGGATGCGGGAGTTGTCTATAAAACCGATGCCTTAACCTCCAAAAAGGTTAAAATAGCAGCAACGGCAGAGAACAGTACCCACACTCCCATTATCTATCCGGTAGGTGTTGTAAAAGAAACGGCACATCCAAAAGAAGCCGAGTTGTTTCTCGAATATCTTCAAAATCAAACATCGATGGACATTTTTAAAAAATACGGATTTAAAAACATACATTAAGCATGAAAAAAGCCTGGACGCGTCCAGGCTCTTTTTCATTAGATGACATATAAAAACACGCACATAAAATGGGCCAAGCTTCCAAGCATAATGAAGATATGGAAAATTTCATGGAAACCCCAATTTTTAAATTGCAAAAACTTCGGCTTTGCTCCGTAAATGACGGCGCCAACGGTATAGAAAATACCGCCAAGTACCAGCAGGAATAAGCCGTATGGATTAATGCTGCCGGAGAGCGGCGAGAAAACAAAGACTACCATCCAGCCCATCGCAATATAAAGGGCCGTTGAAATCCAGCGCGGGCAGTGAAACCAAACCATTTTAAAAACAACGCCGCAGATGGCGATTGCTGCAATAATCGAAAAGAGAACAGCACCTGTTTTTCCATTTAAGCTGATAAAACAGAATGGAGTGTACGTACCGGCAATCAGGATAAAAATCATCGAATGGTCAAGTTTTCTTAAAAAAGCAATCACTTTATCCCGCGCAATGACCATATGGTAGGTTGCCGAGGCTGAATAAAGAAGAATCATGCTAATACCAAAAATGATGACAGCGGCAATGGCAAGGGGCGAATAGGAAGTAAGTGAGGCTTTAATCACCATCGCCAACAGTCCGACAAAAGACAGAATCGCACCCGTCAAATGAGTGAGTCCGTTAATGGGCTCCCGAATATACGCATTCATTTTGTAACACTCCTATTCCATTACGTAGTTTTGATAACTACATATAATGATACAAGTATATCAGAATCTAGTCAACGTCTATGTCTTCAGGTATAATAAAAAATATTAAGAAGTGAACGGGGTTAACAGTAATGGAAAAAATCAATCAAATCATTGAAGAACTTGATTTGGAAGCGAATTTGCCGTTGGATGAGATTCCAAAGATAGATTTATATATGGATCAGGTCATCCAGCTTTTCGAAAATAAATTTGCGGAATCGAAGCGGAACGATGATGAAAAAATTCTTACGAAAACCATGATTAACAATTACGCCAAAGGAAAGCTTATTTTTCCTATTAAAAATAAAAAATACTCCAAAGAGCATCTCATCCTTATTAGTTTAATCTATCAACTGAAAGGTGCTCTATCAATTAACGATATCAAAACGACTCTTGATGGGATTAACAAAAGAATAATAAAGGAAGATATCGATTTAGATTCTTTCTATAACAGTTATCTAAATTTGACTGCCCAAAATGTCTCCGATTTCAAAGAGGAAATGACAAGAAGAGGGTTGGAGGTAAAGGAAGAAATCGCTGAAGGGCAGGAGGATAAGTCGCCCTACCTGGAACGGGTGTTGATGATTTCGTCCCTTGTCCATATGAGCAATTTATATCGAAAAGCGGCAGAGAAGCTCGTTGACGGCATCGTGATTGATAAAGAAGGAAAGCGCCAGAGATCTTAATGGTCTCTGTTTTTTTGTATACATATTTGGTGAAAATTTCTTCCGTTTCTAATTTAAAAAAAGAAAATAATTTACGCAACTTTTTGATTATGTTATATTTTGTTTGAAAGCGTTTAACACTAAGAATCCAATTTATGAAGGAGCCGAGAAAGATGATCGCCGATCACATTAGTAACTCTGAGTTATATAAAGGGATAAACGATAGAGTGAATCGTGCCATTCATTATATTCAAACACACGATTTTTCAAGTCTTCAAACAGGCATGCATGAAGTTGAAGGAGAAGAACTTTTTTTCAATTTAATAGAATATGACACGAAAGAAGCCGAAGAACGGTTCTGGGAATCCCATAAAAAATATATCGACCTTCACTATATTCTTGAGGGAAAAGAGTTTGTCGCATATGAGCTATTTGAAAGAATGTCGGTAAAACAGGACTACGATGAACAGGACGATTTTTTCCTGCTGGATGGAAAAGTACAGTCCAAAGTGAAGCTTGAAAAGGGCAATTTTATGCTCTTATATCCGAGCGATGTCCATATGACGGGCATTAAGGTGGACGAAGCGGAAAAAGTCAGAAAAGTAGTTTTTAAAATTCTTATTTAGGATGTGCGGGACGGATGATTAAAGAGCTTATGACAACGGATGTTTTGGTCGTTGGCAGCGGGATTGCCGGGCTTAAGGTAAGTATGGAACTGGCCAAAGCCGGACAAAGCATCATCATGTCGACAAAAACACAGCTTTGTTCCGGATCCAGTTTTTTCCCCTTAAAGGCCTCTTTAGGGACACAAGTGACGAAAAACGATGAAGACAAAGCCGTGTTTTTAGCGGATATAGATGCCGTCAGCCATGATATGCAAGACCGTGAGATGGCAAAAATCTATATTGACGAGATTCGGGACAGGGTTGAGGAGTTTCCCGAAATCGGAATAGAGCCTTATAAGCTTTCCGATGACCGGAAGGCCTGTTTTGCCAACCATGGCAGAACTATTTACATGCTGAAGGATTGGAATAAAATCAGGGAAAATGTTACCGAAATCATCGATCATTACCCTAATATTACCCTCATGGAGAGAACGGCAGTCATTTCCTTGGTAAAGCAGGATGGTAGAGTGGCAGGGGCGATTCTCTTAAACCGGGATAATGACTTTATCATGATTAATTGTAAAGCTGTTGTCCTTGCTTCCGGTGGATTTGGGAATATATATAAGCATAATTTGAACCCAAATGACGTCGATGGCTCGGGCCATATCCTGGCACTTGAAGCAGGTGCAAGCCTTGTTAATATGGAGTTTATTCAATTTATTCCGGGCTTTACATCGCCAAAATACAAGACATTATGGGGCGAGCACACGTTAAATTATTGCAAGGATTTTGTGGATGAGGAAGGAAACAGCATTTTAGATAGTGTGCTCCCAGAAGGCCTTTCTAAGGAAGAATGCTTTAAAATTCGCAGTACCCACGGTCCGTTTACAAATTCTCTGCCCTCCAAATATTTTGATATCGCGATGATGAAAGAAATTTTCAGAACGAAAAGCGAAGATGGTTTCGAGTTACTTTACGATCCTGAAATTTACAATAATAAAAGTGATTTCTATACGATTTATTTAAATTGGCTGGAAGACCGCGGCATAAACCTAACAAAGAATAAGATGAAAATTGCTCCGTTTGCTCATGCCAGCAATGGCGGCGTCAAAATTGACAGCTACGGTCGGACAGGCGTACCCGGGCTATATGCAATTGGAGAGCTGGCCGGCGGGATTGAGGGTGCCAACCGTTTGGGTGGGAATTCTACCGGAGCTTGCATGGTGTTTGGAAAACGAGCTGCCCAAAATTGCCTTGAATTTGCAGAAAGCATCGAGCGGCTAGAAATTAATCTACATCAGGTGACAGCACAGTTGAAACAGGGGATTCATGCCTTTTCAGCAGATTCACAAAGTGCTCTGACTCCACATGAAGTAATGGATGCGGTCAGGGAAATTATGTGGTTCCATGGCAACGTCATTCGTGATGAAAAAAATCTCCAGGCAGCCTTGAATAAAATCAAGGACTTGAAAGCATCTTTTAATATGGGGATTTTTACAAATAATATAAAAGAAAGAAAAAGCGCCTTTAAAGCAAGAAACTTCCTGATTCTTTCCGATCTGCTTCTGAAGGCAATGCTGGAAAGAAAGGAAAGCAGAGGCGCTCATTATCGGGAAGATTATCCTTTTGAAGATGAATTTTATAATAAAAGGTTGGTAATTTCGAGAATCAATGGAAGTCTTAAGCTGGATTTTGAGGTCAGATAATCTTTCCATAGGGTATTGAAAAAGCGGAGATTTTTTTCAAAAATAAAATAAATGAAGAAAATTATTTACAGCATTAAAATATTATGATATATTTTGCTTGTAAACGTTAACATTACTTTCACTCAGGTGGGGATATACATGAATTTAGAAAAGTTTAAAGGGATCATTCCCGCATTTTATGCCTGTTATGATGATGCAGGTGAAGTATCGGAAATAAGAACAAAAGACCTCTGCAACTATCTTTATGAAAAAGGGGTAAAGGGGCTTTATGTCGGCGGGAGCTCAGGAGAATGCATTTACCAAAATCTTGAGGAAAGAAAAGCAACCTTAAAATATGTTGCTGAAGCGGTCAAAGGGAAGCTGACATTAATAGCACATGTCGGCGCACCATCAACGCGGGAAAGCGTCGCCTTGGCTAAATACGCAGAAGAGCTTGGCTATGATGCACTATCTGCCATTCCGCCAATCTATTTTAAGCTTCCAGACAG
This sequence comes from Neobacillus citreus, assembly GCF_018343545.2. Lineage (GTDB taxonomy): Bacteria > Bacillota > Bacilli > Bacillales > Cytobacillaceae > Neobacillus > Neobacillus citreus. Next base: position 13,933 of record NZ_JAGYPE020000011.1, read on the forward strand.
CTCTGTTATTAAGTATTGGACAGAAATTATGGAATCTACTAAACTGCCGTTTATTATCTACAACATCCCGCAAACAACAGGATACAATCTTTCGCTGCCGGCCTTTAAAAAACTGATTGAAAATAAAAAGGTAATCGGCGTAAAGAATTCATCAATGCCGGTAATGGATATCGAACGTTTTAAGGCAGCGGCAGGAGAAGATTTTATTGTCTTCAATGGTCCTGATGAACAGTATGTTTCTGGCAGAGTAATTGGCGCTGACAGTGGAATCGGCGGTACGTATGCGGCAATGCCTGAATTGCTTTTAAAAGCGGAAGAGTTCGTGTCATCAGGGAATTTTGAACAAGCGAAAAATATTCAACGGGATATTAACGATATCATCATTGCCTTATGTTCTCTAAATGGCCATATGTACTCTACGATTAAGGAACTTCTAAAATTACGAGGGGTCAATGTTGGAAGTGTAAGAGGACCGCTTGAGCCTGTAACCGGCGAGGATTTGAACAAGGTTGAAGAAATCAAGAATATGATTGATCAAGCTATCCTTAAATACGGCAGGTAGAAGGATGAAAAGAAGAATAGTGTGCTTTGGTGACTCCAACACATGGGGCTATGATGTCAAAACATTGGGAAGATTCCCAGAAGGTATAAGGTGGACCAGCATTCTCGCCGACCTTTTGGGGGAAGAGTTTCAAGTGGTCGAAGAAGGACTTTCAGGCAGGACATCTGTAGTGGATGACCCCCTATTTGAAGGGCTAAATGGATACTCTTATATTCATCCATGTTTGATGAGTCATTCACCGCTAGAGCTAGTAATCATAATGCTTGGGACAAATGATACGAAAGAGAGGTTCCATTTAACTTCTTATAACATTGCCCAAGGCATAGCAAGACTCTCACAAAAGGCAAAAAGCACACCGGCTGGCGTCAAAGGGGCTTTCCCTGAAGTATTAGTCATTGCACCGCCCCCAATTGGCAAAGAGTACTACGAAACAGAAGTAGGAAAATCCATGGGAAAAGGCTGTGACACCAAATCAACGGAACTTTCTGCCCATTTGGAAGAATTGATGCGTATTCAAAAAACTGAATTTCTTGATACAAAAGGAATCGTTCCGATGAATCACATCGATTTTATGCATCTTGATGAGGAAGGACACAGGCTTCTTGCTAAGCTTGTCTTCAATAAAGTAAAAACTTATTTTTAAAGGGGAGAATTATATGTTCAAGAAGCGTTTTCTTGCAACCGCTTTATCCGGTGTACTTGCCCTTTCAGCATTAGCTGGATGTTCAGACAAAGAATCAAGCAAACCGGCCGAAGGTTCTAAAGACAAAAAGACAGTAGAATTATCCTTGATGTTAACACCGCAATGGAAGGGTGTTATGGATGCAACAGAACAGGGAGCCGACTATGATAGCTTCTTCAAGTATGCAGCAGAGAAATTTTCCAAGCAATATAAGGACTATAACGTAAAGGTTAAGGTTGAAGTTGTTGCCAGTGAACAACGGGACGAACTATTAAACGTTAAGTTAAACGGTGGCACCCCGCCAGATATCTTCTTTGAAAACACGTTTGCCATGGGAGACTATGCGCATCGCGGTGCTTTAGTTCCATTAAATGACATTGTCGATGATGCAGCCAAGAAAGATATTGATAAAAACTACTGGGATACAGTGACGTTTGGCAAGGACATTTATTTCTATCCATTCTCCCATATGCCAGGAACATTTGCTTACAATGCTGATATGTTAAAGGCAGCCGGGCTTGAAAAATATATCGGCGGAGAGAATGAAATTAAAACGTGGACTTTAGAAGAATATGAAACTATTTTAAATTCTCTTAAGAAGGATTTGCCAAAAGACAAATATCCAAATGCCTATCCAATGGGATTATATGCTCTTAACAACCAAGCGGATACTTGGAACCTAGCGTATTTAAGAATGTTTGGCAATCAGTTCTTTGATAAAAAGGGAAATATTGTCCTGGATGATGCTAAAGGTGTGAAAGCTGCAGAATGGTTAAAGAAAACCTATGATGCTGGTTTAACCAACCCTGGTGCCGAATCAGTTTCTTCTAACGACGTACTAGCTATGTTTAAGAACCAAAAGATTGCTATTGCTTTCACTAACTCAGTACTATTTAACAACACAAAAGCTGAAATGGAACAAGGCAAGGCTCCTAAGTTCGATATCAGACTTGCAAACATTCCGTCTGAAAGCGGCGACCCATTAACATTTACTTATGTATCAGGTGCTGCCGTATTTAACACACAAGATAAAACTAGAATTAAAGTAAGTAAGGATTTTGTAAAATTCTTCTCAACTGATCCTGAGCTAGTAAAAGCATCTAAAAATGGTGTTCCTGTTAGAACTTCAGTGGCAAATGAGTTCAAATCACAAAATCCATTATTCGCAGCATATGACAAAAACGCTCAGTATTTATTCAACTTTACAGGAAGCGTTCCTGGGTACAGTCAGTTAAGACAGGTATTATTCCCTGAACTGCAAGCCATCTATACTGGTCAAAAATCACCTGAACAAGCAATCAAAGATTATCAGAAGAATGGTAATCAAGTAATTAAAGATGCAAAAGAAAACTCAGTGATTAAATAACCTTCAGTGTTATAAATAAAAGCTTAAGCCCCGATATTGGGGCTTAAGTTTTAGAAAGGTTGAGGCTTCTTATGAATTTCAACAAGCATGCTTTAAAAGAGAATTTGACGGGATACCTGTTTATTGCTCCACAGCTTATACTCTTCTTGGTATTTCTCGTTTATCCAATTATTGAAGGAATTCGCTTAAGCTTATATCGGATTAATTATACGAATGAAGTTTTTGTTGGTTTTGAAAACTATCAAAAGTTATTTCAGAATCCGGTCTTTGTAAAATCAACTATAAATACTGTAGTATTTGTTATTTTTATCGTTGCATTAACTGTTATTTTTGCCCTATTCGTTTCTGCGGCTGTTTTTGATAAAAATGCGAAATATGTTTCTTTTATTAGAGGAAGCTATTACATCCCGGTAATGGTTTCAATGGTCGTCATGAGTATGGTTTGGAGCTTTTTGCTTAATCCAGCTAACGGTCTCATTCCTTATATTGCAAAACAGATGGAAATGTCATCAATCAATTTCTTGGGCAACCCTAAAACCGTATTGCCTGTCATCATTTTTGTAACCTTTGCAACTAACGTAGGTCAAGCGATCATACTTTATATAGCGTCGATGATTGGAGTTCCGAAGGATTTATTCGAGGCGGCAGAGGTTGATGGCGCCAGCCGGACGACGATTATCTTTAAGATCCTAATTCCAATGGTAAAGCCTACTACCATCTACATTATTATCATGAATATAATTGCAGTATTAAAAATATTCGTGGTCATCCAACTCTTAACGGGCGGCGGACCAAATAATGCTTCTACTACGCTTATGTATTTCTTATATAATAACGCGTTTAAGTTCAATCAACTTGGAATTGCTTCCGCTGTTGGTGTCATTATGTTCTTGATTACATTAGTGTTATCGATTCCACAATTAAGAGCAATGTTTAAGAAGGATTGAGGTGACTGAGCATGTTGAAAAATAAAAATAAAAGAAAAAGAGAAACGGTTGACGTAGTTGCAAACGTGATTATTCTTTTCTTCGCAATCCTAAACCTATTTCCGCTTTACTGGCTATTTACCAGCTCTTTAAAAAATAGTTCGGATGTAATCAAAATGCCGCCGGACTGGTTCCCAAAAACCATATCCTTCAACAATTATGTGGATGTGTTCCAAAACCAGCCGGCATTAAGATGGACATTTAATAGTATTTTTGTATCACTTATTTCAACCATTGCGGTTATCGTAGTCAGTTCGCTGGCTGCCTATGCTTTTTCAAAGCTGCATTTTAAAGGGAAAAATGTTATTTACATTATCTTTATCTCAAGCTTAATGATTCCAAAAGAGGTTATGATTGTTCCATTGTTCAGAATTATTCAAGACTTAGGTATGGTCAATTCGCTAAATGGCATGATTTGGCCAAACGTCGCAACCGCTTTTGGTGTATTCCTGCTAAAAGGATTCTTTGATTCGATACCTGACTCATTACGTGAGGCGGCCAGAATTGACGGTGCAGGTGAATTATATACCTTCTACAAAATTATTTTGCCAATTGTAAAACCGGGTATTGGTGCATTATTTATTCTAAACTTTGTTCAGGTATGGAACGATTACCTATGGCAGCTGGTGGTTGGCCAGAGTGAAGAATCGAAAACTTTAATGGTTGGTATTGCTTCATTAATGCAGGATCTAAATCCAAACTTTGCTTACAAGATGGCAGGAGCTACTGTTGCTGCAGTTCCAATGCTGTTAATCTTTATTTTCTTCCAAAAATACTTTACTAAAGGCTTAGCAATTGGGGCAGAAAAGGGATAAAATTCAACTTGGAGATGCTTTTAAATGGATAATAAGGATAAAATTTTTGAACAAGTTAAAGGTAAATTAATCGTTTCGTGTCAAGCTCTTCCAGAGGAGCCGCTGCACAGTCCATACATTATGGGGAGAATGGCGTATGCGGCCAAGCTTGGGGGAGCGTGCGGCATCCGCGCTAATAGTGTAGAAGATATTAAGGAAATCAAAAAAACGGTTGATTTGCCGATTATCGGAATTATTAAACAAGTTTACGATGGGTCTGATGTATTTATAACACCTACAATGGAAGAAATTGACCTTCTTTACCGTGAGGGTGTGGACATCATTGCTTTAGATGCTACAAAAAGAGTCCGACCAGATGGCACGACGATTGAAGAGGTCTTTCCTAAAATAAAAGAAAAGTATAAAGATCAACTCTTTATGGCCGATTGTTCTACTTATGAGGAAGGTATGACAGCCTATAAATTAGGCTTCGATTGTGTTGGTACCACCTTAAGTGGATATACAGAATATACAAAAGGAACGAGCCTGCCGGATACAGATTTAATAGGGAGCTTAGTTCGTGAACTGCCCATTCCGGTAATTGCTGAGGGAGGTATCTGGACACCTGAGCAATTAAAAACTGTTTTTGAGCTTGGGGTTCATACCGCGGTGGTTGGAACCGCCATTACAAGACCGATGGAAATTACCAAAAGATTTGTTCACGTTATTCAATAATGGAGAAAATTTTTTCCAACATGAATCCCCCGAGTTTCTCGCGGGATTCATGTCTTCTTAGGTAGATGCTGACGGGGAGTGGGAATTGTGGAAATATTAGCTGTCGATATTGGAGGGACATCCATCAAGTTAGGCCTCTCCGACGAAAAAGGTAATATGAAGGTATTTAGAGAATATGATTCGGAAGCTAAAAAAGGCGGGCCATATTTAGTAGAAAAACTGATTCAGATTATTTCAGAATTTGACGGTTTTGATGCTATTGGCATCAGCACGGCGGGACAGGTTAACAGCGAAGAAGGGTACATTATTTATGCCAATGATAATATTCCGAATTATACAGGAACGCATTTAAAAAAGATTTTTGAGGAAAAATTTAAAGTTCCTGTTGAAATAGAAAATGATGTAAATTCAGCTGCGTTAGGTGAAAAATATTTTGGTGCCGGCCGAGGATTTAATGATTTCCTTTGTTTGACATATGGAACAGGAATCGGCGGTGCCATAATTGCTGATTCCAAGGTATACAAGGGTCATAAAGGAATTGCAGCAGAATTTGGCCATATTATTACCCATCCCGCAGGGAATCCATGTAATTGCGGTGGAAGAGGCTGCTATGAAACATATGCTTCCACATCAGCATTAGTAAGAATGGCATTAGTGATTGACAAGGAATGTATAAATGGTAAGATTATTTTCGAAAAAATAAACCAAGGTGATCAACGGCTGTTGAAGGTTGTCGAATCTTGGGCACATGAAGCCGCGCTGGGGTTGGCTTCATTAATCCATATATTTAACCCTCCTGCTATTATTGTTGGCGGCGGGGTCATGGAACAGGAGTTTTTGGTTGAAAGGGTTTCTGCGAAAGTAAAAGAATTGATTATGGAGAGCTTTTCTGATGTGGAAATCATCAAAGCTTCTTTGGGAAATAAAGCGGGCATGCTAGGTGCCGTTTCACTTCATTTAACGAGCGGGAAATAGAAGGGGTGCTTTATGACAACGGTAGATATCTTTTCACTTATTCGGTCACGATATAATTCATTTACAAATACAGAAAAAAAGGTGGCGGATTACGTCCTCGAAAATATTAAGGATGTCATCTATATGTCGATTACGGACCTGGCTGACGCCTGCGATGTAGGCGAATCAAGCGTTTTTCGGTTTTGCAAAACTATGAATCTTAAGGGGTATCAAGAGTTTAAGATTGCATTAGCCCATAGCATTTCACAAGGTGAAGAAACACCGCAGATATCAGGTCAAATTACGATGCAGGATACAATTGGGGAGCTTGCCTCCAAGATTTTAACAACGAATGTAAGTGCCCTTACAGACACGTTTAACCTAATTAATGAGGACGATATATCAACAGCGATAGACTACATCATAGCTGCAGATAGAGTTCACTTTTTTGGAGTTGGCGCCTCTTTAATGACTGCGATGGAAGCTAAGAACAAGTTTATGAGGGTTACCAATAAAACAGAATGTTCCATTGATACTCACCTGCAAATAATGTCAGCTGCTTTGATGACGGATAATGATGTCGCTGTTCTGATCTCCTACTCCGGTTCAACAAAGGACACGATTGAAGTGGCAAGGGTGGTAAAAGAAAGAGGAGCAAAGATTATTGCGATAACTCGTTTTGCAAAATCCCCTTTAACAAGTTATGCAGATATTACCCTGCTTTGCGGAGCAAATGAGGGACCGCTTCAAGGCGGCAGCCTATCGGCCAAGCTTTCCCAGCTTTATTTGCTGGATTTGCTCTATGCTGAATATTTCAAAAGAACCTACAAAGAATCGACTGTTAATAAAGACAGTACAGCTAAAGCTGTCATTGAGAAAATGCTTTAATAGGAAGGCCTTCAAAAAACCATAAAGTGATGAAGCACTTATGTTTTTTTGGAGGCCTTTTATCATGTTTGCGGCTTGTGCTCTTTAATATTATGCAGATTTACGTCTTGAATGCTGGCTCCTACTTGAACTGCTTTTACAGTGGAATCCTGAATGACGACATCCCGAATCTCAACACCATCGGCCCCGTAATCTCCCCCAAACACTTTTATTCCGGCACCTGCAGTTTTAAAATTTTTAAATGAAACATTGTTTAGGGCAACATTTCTTGCCCGATATTGAATGGCAACGATTGGATTTCCTTTATAGTCATAGTCGGGATCGCCAATAAAAGTTACATGATTCAGCACCACATTCTTATAGGCGGAAACCACTAAACCACGCGGCGTGGATTCTTTATACAAATCTGTAAAAATAGGTGCGATGCTAGCCAGGTTTATCGCGAGAATATTATAGGCAGTCTGCGACTCCATGTCCGTGCTTTTGTGATGGCCGATATGCCGGAAGTTAAAGGACCGGTTATCGTTCAGGGAAATGTGTCCGACGATTTGCACGTTGGATGCCGCCGAAGAATTTTGATGCGCCTTGATTTCCACTCCTCCAAAGCACCTGGCCGTGGAATTATTGACGAGGAGGACATTCCTCGACCCATCATCCACCTCAATCCCATTCGAGTTTGAAAATCCTTTCTGGTGGGCGCGACCGCTCGGGTCGCACATATGTGAATTTGAAATCCAAATATAATCACTATGGTGGGTGGTGATTCCGTCATCACCAAAGCCATGCCCGTTTAAATTATCTAGCCAGACAAACTTGCTGCCTCCGCGGGCCCGAAAGCCATCTCCAGCATAATTGTACAGGGTGGAAGTAATATCAAAGCAATGGAGTCCAGGATTAATGGCTTCTACGTCCTTTACCCACCCATATGTTACATTTGCATAGGTTATGCAGCTGGAATGGTTCCCCCATGTACTTGTTTTGGCAGTATCGCCAAGTCTTCCGACATTCCAGTCCAGGCTAAGGCCTTGTACGAAGATATGGTGATTTCCTCGCCAATGGTTTGTGTTGGTTACAAGTCTCATCCCTTTTGGTGCAGAGTCGTGCATCCGGATGGTCGTAACCCCTTTACCTGCCCCAATAAGGCATGTCCATGATGGGATGCGAATTCCCTTTATGTTGTATACGCCTGGCGGGACGATGACTTTTACTCGGCCATTTCCAATTGCCTTTTTAAAAGCTGAAGTGTTATCAGTGAATCCGTCTCCAACTGCCCCGAAATCTTCGACATTGACTTCCAACTTTATGCACCCCATCAGCTTAGTAAATTCCTGATCCAAACTATCCTTCCAGTTAGGAATGACATTCCCTTCTGAATCAATAGAAAGTCTGGTTGGTTCTAAGCGTGCTGATGGTTTTGCTAGAAGCCGAAAAAGCCTTTCTATGATTCTTTGTTTAAAAGGAATTGAGGGATTTCTAGGATGGGAGGGGCTATTTTTTTTATAAAACGGCTGAAAAAGCTGTTCTGTTTCATTAAGGACCTTTTTAATGTCTAAGCGTCTTCCTGAAATTTGGGCAAGCAGCTCATTATTGCTGCGTGGATCATGATTTTTCTTTAAATATAACATCGTTGTTCACTCCAAGAATTGATGGCATGATATAAGTATTATAGCCCTTTTCCCTGCTGGCATGTCCTAAATAACCAATCCTGCTATTAATAATCCAACAGGGATAATGCTGACAACAAGCATTCTGGCAGTGCTTACCCTTCCGTATAAAACAATGGTTCCAAGTTGTTTATCCCAAGTGGCATATCCGTGATTCTTTAAATCTAAAAAGGAGAAAACAAAACAAAAAATATTGATGATGGGAACTCCAAGTCCCATTCCGGCGGCTGTTACAAAAATACTTCGTTTTAGTGCGGTTACAAAATTAATGGGTTCACCCGTAACCATTTTCATACGAGTGTTTAACAGAGACTTACCGAGCGTATTCCCAAAGACAGAGAGAATGGCCGCCTCTACTAGGATATAAAGGATTAGACAAATCATGAATATGGTAATGGCTGAGGATTCAACGATAAACTTCGGGGAAAAAATAGAAACAAAAGCTATAAGGAAAAATGTAAAGAGGGCAAGATCAAAGATCCTGGCTAGAAATCGCACGAAAGGTCTTCCGGTGGGATAGGTATCCTTTTTAATTTCCTCCCAAACTAAGGCATAATTTATTGAATCCTGTTCATCGGTAGACTGAAACACATTAAGGGTTTTAGCCATACACCAACTGTCCATATCTGAGGACAAAAGAAAGCTGTCCCCTGTTAAAACACCTTGTTCAAACAGTTTTTTCAATTCAAATAAGCCTATAGGACCCTGTTGTTGATGGTCACGAATATAAAACCAGACATTACGGTCAAGTATATCCATTTCATCATTCCTCCTTAATTAGGTAAATTATACCATGTTAATAAAAGGGTAATTTCGGAACATTTTTTGACAATTTTTAAATCAAGGGATAATTTCTTTGAAAGAAAAAATACTAACAAGTGTTCGGAGGTGGTTTCGATGGAACAAAAGGATTTTGAAAAAGTTTATGAACAATACAAGCAACAAGGAGAGCAGCAGGCCCAGGCTGAGGCAGGGGAAACTAATCCCGATGGGAAAGAAGAGTTTGTTGCTGTTAAGAAAAACGATGATGGAGACATCATTGCTTTTAAGACAAACACTGGCCGGGAACTGGATTATCTGCAGGCCTTGGATGAAGCAAAGTTAGGAAGAATCGCCCATATTGATGTTTTTCATAAATATGGGAGAGACATTATCCGAAGCGAACCAGATGGTATTAAAGAAAATAATCTAGATAATTTACCGGAGTTTTAATTTTAGAAAAACTGTGCAGAGAAGTTCCTGCGCAGTTTTTTACGTTCTTAAAGCTCCGAATAAACCGGTCACGATATGCGGAAAATCAGTATATACTTTAAAAAAGGAGCCATGTTAATGCATTGGTATGAAAAGTTGAATCAATACTTTCCGGTTCAGGAAATGAAGTCGCAGGAACATATGGAAACCCTGCTTCGGGAGCGGCCCAATATTTATCATAAGGATGAAGGACCCAATCATGTGTTGATGTATGCGGAATTTGATAATTTTGTCTTTATTGATTATCTGTTTGTTTCAAGCAATGCCCGGGGCCAGGGACTTGGACATAAGCTAATGGGAAAAATGAAGCAAAAGGGGAAGCCAATTATCCTCGAAGTGGAGCCGGTTAATTACAAGGACAGCGATACGGAAAAGAGACTGCGCTATTATAAGCGTGAAGGCTTTCAGCATGCGGAGTCAATTGGGTACGAGCGAAGATCCTTGGCAACAAATGAAGTAAATAAGATGGAAATACTCTATTGGGCGCCGCAACAAGAGTCGGAGGAAATGATTTTTGAAGCTATGAAAAAAACATATAATTTGATTCATACCTATAAGGATGAACATTTTTACGGGGAATCCTATCAGCCTGCTGATGAGGTGTTAACCTTTAATGAAGAACCAGATAGTCAAAATATATTGGATCATCTCGAAGAGTGAGCTTTACTTCTAATGTCTTTAAGAACCGCAATAAAAACAACGAAGTTGCAGAAGCAGCCAAATAAAGAAATGAGCCTGATTTTCAGGCTCATTTTTTATGTTTATTTATGGGCAAGTTCGTATTCATTAATCTTATCTTCATAGGTTAAAGTAACACCGATTTCGTCCCAACCATTTAGGAGCATTTCCTTTGGGTATGGAGCGATGTCGAAAGTTAATTCAAAACCATCGTTGTCGTAAACCTTTTGTTCTTCAAGATTTACTGTAAGCGAATAGCCCTCAGTTTCTGCTTTTTTCATTATAGTTTGGACTTGCTCTTCCGTTGCGGCGATGGCAAGGATTCCGTTCTTTACGCAGTTATTTTTAAAAATATCTGCATAGCTAGGCGCGATGATAACCTTAAAGCCAAAGTCCTGAACTGACCAAGGTGCATGCTCGCGGGAGGAGCCGCAGCCGAAGTTTTCACCGGCAACCAGGATAGAAGCACCCTTATATTGTGGTTGATTTAATTCGAAATTCGGATTTGGATTACCGTCATCGTCAAAACGCCAGTTATAAAATAAGAATTGGCCGAAGCCGCTTCGTTCAATGCGCTTTAAAAATTGCTTCGGGATAATTTGGTCTGTATCAATGTTTGAGCGGTTAATTGGACAGACAAGGCCTTGATGTATGCGTAATGGTTCCATTTCTACATAACCTCCTGAGCAGTGAACTTGCGGACATCGACGAAGTGGCCGGCAATTGCTGCTGCAGCGGCCATTTCAGGGCTGACAAGATGAGTGCGGGCCCCTTTACCTTGACGTCCTTCAAAGTTCCGGTTGGATGTGGAAGCACAGCGTTCACCAGATGGAATGATATCGTCGTTCATTCCGAGACACATACTGCAGCCCGCTTCACGCCATTCAAAGCCTGCTTCTTTAAAGATTTGATCCAAGCCTTCTTTTTCCGCTGCAAGCTTGACGCTGAAGGACCCTGGAACGACAATCGCAGTAACCGAAGGGTTAACCTTCTTGCCGCGAACGATGTTAGCTGCTTTACGCAGGTCGCTTAGACGTGAATTGGTACAAGAACCGATGAAGACATGGTCGATTGTTACGCTGGAAATCGGCTTCCTGGCTTCAAGACCCATATACTCAAGGGCACGCTGAATTTCGTCTTTATCACTTGGTTTATCTGTGTCATCCGGGCTGGGCACGTTTGCAGTTACCGGAATACACATTCCAGGATTCGTTCCCCAAGTTACCTGAGGTTCTACTTCTGAAGCTTCGATTTCAACAATTGTATCATAGGTGGCACCTTCGTCTGTTGCAAGGGACTTCCAGTCAGCAGCGGCTTCATCGAAAGCTTCACCTTGCGGAACGTGTCTTCTGCCGCGTAAATATTCGACTGTTGTATCGTCTGGGGAGATAAGTCCGGCTCTTGCACCGCCCTCAATCGACATGTTACAGACGGTCATGCGCTCTTCCATGGAAAATCCACGGATGGTTTCCCCTGTATATTCGATGACATAGCCAGTTCCAAATTTGACGCCGTATTTTCCGATAATCGCAAGGATTAAGTCCTTAGCGGTAACGCCTGTCCCAAGCTTGCCATTGACTTTGACATTCATCGTTTTTGGCGGTGCTTGCCAAAGTGTTTGTGTAGCAAGGACATGCTCGACTTCACTTGTACCGATACCAAAAGCAAGGGCACCAAATGCACCGTGTGTAGAGGTATGGCTGTCGCCGCAGACGATCGTTTTTCCAGGCTGGGTAAGACCAAGCTCAGGACCGATGACATGAACGATTCCGTTATCTGGGTGGTGAAGGTCTGCAAGCGTAATGCCGAACTCCTCACAGTTTTGCTGTAATGTATCGACTTGTTTTTTTGAAATAGGGTCATTGATTACAAGTCGCTGGCGGGTTGGGATGTTATGGTCCATTGTTGCATAAGTAAGGTCAGTGCGGCGAACCTTGCGCCCGGTCATACGTAAGCCCTCGAATGCCTGAGGAGAGGTAACTTCATGAACGAGATGCAAATCAATATAAAGTAAATCCGGCTTTCCTTCTTCTTGATGGACAACATGCCGTTCCCAAATTTTTTGAATGATATTTTTTGGTGTTTGCATAGCTTCCTTCCTCACGTTTATAGATTTTTTGCCTGAAATAGCAGGTAAACTAGTATTCTCTTTAGAATAAACGCCAGGCCAATTCTGCACCAGCCTGGCGGTAACGTCCTTAAATTTAATAGTAGCAGCTTGCGATACACTTAGATGCGTTCAGTGTACGGATGTAGTCGACGATTAATTTTGTCATTTCCTCGGTGCCCACTTTGCGGCCGTTTGGAATCTGCAAATCAGCAGTATGATAGCCGGCATCAAGTACAGACTGGACAGCATCTTCGATAATTTTGGCTTCGTCCTCCAGTTCGAAGGAATATCTTAGCATCAAGGCAGCGGATAAAATCATCGCAACCGGGTTGGCTAGGCCTTTTCCGGCAATGTCAGGCGCTGAGCCGTGAACCGGTTCATAAAGTCCGACGCCAGATTCATTTAAGCTGGCAGAAGGAAGCATCCCCAGGGAGCCTGTTAACACAGATGCTTCATCACTTAAGATGTCGCCGAACATGTTCTCAGTGACAACAACATCGAAAGAAGCAGGGTTGGTGATTAGCTTCATTGCTGCGGCATCGACTAACACATGCTCAACAGACACTTCAGGGTACTGTGCTTTTTTCTCCTCGACGATTTCACGCCACATCTTGCTGGATTCAAGCACATTTGCCTTGTCGACCGAAGTTAGCTTGCCGCGGCGCCCTTGAGCAGCTTGGAATGCCTTATCTACGATTCTTTCAATCTCGCGGCGAGTATAAGCTAGAGTATCGACAACCGATTCGCCATTATCACGCCGTTCACTTGGAGTACCAAAGTAAATACCGCCAGTTAATTCACGGACAATAAGGAGGTCGCTTCCAGAAACGATTTCTTCTTTAAGCGGCGAAGCGTGAAGAAGATTTTTGAAGCCTTTGATTGGCCGTAAATTGGCATATAAATCAAGGGCCTTTCTGATTCCCAAGAGGCCTCGCTCGGGACGCAGATGGGACGGATTGTTATCCCATTTTGGACCGCCGACAGCACCTAAAAGAACGGCATCTGCCTGCTTGCAGGCATCAACTGTCGTTTCCGGTAGGGGAGTGCCGTATTGGTCAATGGCTGCTCCTCCGATTTCATGGGTTTCAAAGCTAAAAGTATGATTATATTCTTCTGCAATCGCCGTTAATACTTCCTTCGCGGAATGCATAACTTCCTTGCCGATACCATCACCGGGAAGTAAGACAATTCGTTTTTTCACTAGAAGCAACCTCCTTATTATTTTTAAAAATTTAGTTCCTAGCTTATCTCTTTATAATGCAGGTTTCAGCACCTGCACCAAAACTTGGATTACAATTGTTTTATAGTGCAGCCGGTTCTTTAACACCGATTTTTTTGTTGAAAAAGACTCGGTTAACCGCGTTGATAAATGCTTTCCCAGATGCCTCAAGAACGTCTTGGGCAGAGCCGCGGCCGCTGACATTGACGCCATTTACGGTCAATTTGACATTTGCTTCAGCCAGGGCATCACGTCCTCGGCCGACTGAGCTTAAACTATAATCTGTTAGATGAATCTCTTCTTTAATAAGAGCATCTAACGTGTTAAAAAGAGCTTCTACACTTCCGGAGCCTGTGCGTGCTGTTTCCACTTTTTCACCATCAGGAGTGGTTAATGCGACAGTAGCTGTCGGCAGGTTAGCTGAAGCATATTGAACCTGGAATGCGACTAATTCATATTTTTTCACATCGAAGCCCGAGGTTTGAATGTCTGTTAAGATCGTGAATAAATCTTCATCCGTTACTTCTTTTTTCTTATCTGTTAAGGACTTAAATGACTGGAATGCCTCATTTAGTTTATCCTGCTCTAATTCAAAGCCCATTTGCTCAATTTTGTCTTTAAAAGCATGACGTCCTGAGTGTTTTCCAAGAACAAGGTCATTGGATCCGACACCAACAAGCTCTGGTGTAATAATTTCATAGGTTAACGTATTTTTTAACACGCCATCCTGATGAATTCCGGATTCATGTGCGAAGGCATTTTTTCCGACAACGGCTTTGTTGCCAGGGACCTTCATTCCTGTAAAGCGGCTGACTAAGTCACTGGTGCGCTTGATTTCTTTTAACACAAGATCGGTTGTGTACGGATAAAAGTCCTGACGAATATTTAATGCCACAGCAATTTCTTCTAAAGCCGCGTTTCCGGCACGTTCACCGATTCCGTTAATGGTGCCCTCGACCTGTGTAACGCCGTTTTCAATAGCAGCCAATGAGTTGGCAACAGCCATCCCCAAGTCATCATGACAGTGGCACGATAATGCTACTTTATGGATGTTAGGCACGTTTTCGCGGATATAGCGGAACATGCGTCCATATTCGGCCGGTGTGGTATAACCAACGGTGTCAGGAAGATTGATGACAGTAGCGCCGGCATCGATTACCTTCGTAATGATTTGAACCAGAAAGTCTAAATCTGAACGTGAAGCGTCTTCTGCTGACCATTCAACCTGCGGGAAGTTTTTCCGTGCGTATTTCACCATTTCAACAGCGGTTTGCACGACTTCCTCAGGTTTTTTCATCAGTTTGTACTGCATATGGATAGGGGAGGTTGCAATGAATACATGCAATCTTGGTTCTGCAGCATCTTTTAAAGCATCCCACGCAATGTCAATGTCCGATTTAGTGGCACGGGCCAGACCTGTGACGGAAGAGTTTTTAATCGTTCTGGCGATGGCTCTTACCGCTTCGAAATCTCCTTGAGAGGAAGCCGGGAAGCCGGCCTCCATAATGTTAACGCCAAACCGTTCGAGCTGTCTGGCAATTTCCAATTTTTCAAGTTGGTTTAAATTTACACCAGGGGACTGTTCACCATCGCGTAAGGTTGTATCAAAGATGTTAACGTGAACCATTTACCACCACTTCTTTCTTTTGATTTACTGGCTTTTTAATAAATGGCATTAACGCACGAAGCTCGCGGCCAACCACTTCGATTTGATGGTTATTTTCGGCACGGTTGATTGCGTTGAATTGTGGGCGGTTAGCTTGGTTTTCTAAAATCCAGCCCTTAGCAAATGCGCCAGTTTGGATATCTTTTAGTACTTCTTTCATACGTGCTTTTGTATCTTCGTTTACAACGCGCGGACCTGATACGAAATCTCCCCATTGAGCAGTGTCAGAGATGGAGTAACGCATGTTTTCAAGTCCTCCTTCATATAGAAGGTCAACGATTAATTTCAATTCATGTAAACATTCGAAGTAAGCAACTTCTGGCTGATAACCTGCTTCAACAAGTGTTTCAAAGCCTGCTTTGATTAGGGCAGTTGTACCGCCGCAAAGAACAGCCTGCTCACCGAAAAGGTCAGTTTCAGTTTCTTCTTGGAATGTTGTTTCTAAAACACCTGCACGGGCAGCGCCGATTCCTTTTGCGTAAGCAAGCGCGATCTCGCGAGCCTGGCCAGTGTAGTCTTGGTAAACTGCATACAGTGCAGGAACTCCAGCACCTTCTGTATAGGTACGGCGAACTAAATGTCCAGGACCTTTTGGTGCAACTAAGAATACGTCAACATCAGCAGGAGGAACGATTTGGCTGAAGTGAATATTGAAACCATGTGCAAATACTAAAGAGTTACCGGCTTGAAGATTAGGCTTGATGCTTTCTTCATATACTTTTGGCTGCATTTCGTCTGGAAGAAGAACCATAACAACATCAGCTTCCGCAGTTGCATCAGCAACAGATTTTACTTCAACACCATCTTCAACAGCTTTATCCCAAGATTTTCCACCGCGTAAACCAACAACTACATCAAAGCCGCTTTCTTTTAAGTTAAGGGCATGGGCATGGCCTTGAGAGCCGTAGCCGATTACCGCGATTTTCTTTCCTTGTAAAACTTCCTCTTGAATATCTCCGTTATATAGTACTTTAACCATTACAATCATCCTTTCAGAATTAAGAGTTATTTTGTTAGTGAGTATGCTGATAATTCATTTACTTGTGGCTGGTGGCCTCGTAAAAAGGCGGTCAGGCCGGTTCTGGCAACTTCTTTAATGCCAAATGGGCGAAGCAAGTCGATTAAGGCATCAATTTTATCAGGCTTGCCAGTAACCTGAACGGTAATGCTGTCTTTACAAACATCCACAATAATCGCGCGGAATGGATCGATGAGCCCGTTAATCTCGCTGCGCAGCTGTGAACCAGATGTTACTTTGATCAGGGCGAGTTCCCGAGCGACAATGGCCTTATCGGTTATATCAGAAACCTTTAAAACATCGATCTGCTTGTTAAGTTGTTTCGTTACTTGTTCAAGGCGCTGCTCATCTTCTACTTCAACCACAAGAGTCATTTTAGAAACGCCTTCGATTTCAGTAGCACCAACGGATATGCTGGAAATGTTAAATTGACGCCTTTGCAGCAGTCCCGTCACGCGATTTAGAACACCGCTTCGGTCTTGAACAGTTAGTGTGATAATTCGTTTCATTCTGGTTTCACCCCAATCATTTCATGAAGCCCTTTGCCAGGAGCAACCATTGGAAAAACTTTTTCCTTCTGAAGGACTCGGGCATCAATGAGAACCGGACCATCATAGGCCATAAGCTCTGGCAGGGAGGCAACTAGGTCTTCTTGGTTATCAATTTTTGCACCGCGGATTCCGTAGCTTTCAGCCAGTTTGACAAAATCAGGCTGGGTATGAAGCAGGGATTCGGAAATGCGATTATCATATTGAAGCTCCTGCCACTGGCGGACCATGCCAAGTGCACCGTTATTAACAATAATGATTTTAACTGGCAGGTTGCGTTCGTAAATGACCGATAATTCCTGCAGTGTCATTTGGAACCCGGCATCTCCGACAATTGCCACTACGGTACTGTCTGGTTCAGCCATCTGCGCCCCAATCGCAGCAGGGAAACCGAAGCCCATTGTTCCAAGTCCGCCCGAAGTAATCCAGCGGTGCGGATGATTGAAGTTGTAGAACTGTGCAGCCCACATTTGATGCTGGCCAACATCAGTAGCGACAATCGCTTCACCATTCGTTACTTTATGAACCGCTTCGATTAGCCATTGCGGGCTCATGCCGTTTGGATCATGCTTATACCAAAGCGGAAAGTCCTTTTTATTTTGATTAAGAGTTTCCAGCCAATCCTCATGTGATGGGGAATCCGCTGCTTCTTCAATCAATTGTGTTAAAGCTGCTTTGGCATCGGCCACAATCGGAATTTGGGTTGGAACGTTTTTGCCAATTTCCGCAGGGTCAATGTCAATGTGCGCAACTTTTGCAAATGGAGCAAAATGCTTCAAGTTTCCTGTTAACCGATCATCAAAACGAGCACCGAAATTGATGAGCAAATCGCATTCGTATAACGCCATGTTAGCTGCATAAGTTCCGTGCATACCGCCCATTCCTAAGGAGAGCGGGCTGTCTGCCGGGAAGGTTCCAAGTCCAAGCAGGGTGGTTACGACTGGAATCTTATGATTTTCAGCAAACGCCGTTAATTCAGCGGAAGCTTTTGCATGGAGAACGCCAGCGCCGGAAAGAATCACAGGCTTTTTAGCTTTTGGAAGGGCCTCAGCAAGCTTCCGAATTTGCAATGGATTCGGTTTAATTGTTGGCTGATAGCCTGGCAGGTCCATGGCAGCTTCTCCTGGGTATGCCGCTAAAATTTCAGAAGAGATATCCTTCGGTACATCAACTAAAACCGGTCCTGGTCTTCCTGTAGAAGCAATATGAAAAGCTTCCTTAACAATTCTCGGCAGGTCGGCTACAGATTGCACTTGATAATTGTGTTTTGTAATCGGCGTGGTAATCGCCATTACATCTGCTTCTTGGAAGGCATCTGTTCCGATGACTGTCCGAGCTACCTGCCCTGTGAAAATCACAAGTGGTAAGGAATCCATCATGGCATCTGTAATTCCAGTAACCAAGTTAGTTGCCCCAGGACCCGAAGTGGCAATGACAACTCCAGGCTTTCCGGTAATTCGGGCATACCCTTCAGCAGCATGAATCATTCCTTGCTCGTGACGGAAGAGGACGTGCTTAATGGATTTTTGTGCACGATAAATCGCATCGTAAATCGGCAGGACGGCACCCCCAGGATACCCGAATAATGTATCAACACCTTCTTTAATTAAAAGATCGATGAGAAGGTCTGCACCTGTTTTTGGTGCCGTACTGGTTTGGAATTCCAGCTTTGCTTCTGCTTTCACGTCATAGTTCCCTCCTTATGGGTAATTGAATATTTAAAAAACTAAATCTTCAACTGTGTTTAAACACAGTAAAAAAGGCCTGTTCTCTCCGAATAAACTGCAGTCAAGTACATCAAAAGCAGAATGTTCGGGGAGAAAAGGCCTTTCATTTTCTCGGTACCACCCGGGTTTTACAGTATCCTTACGAATACTGCCTCATGAAGCGACAACTAATCTAAAAGAAACGCTTCTTTTTGTAACAGGTGCTTTAAGTTGACACCCGGCTATACCTACTGAGTTAAAAACCGTTCAGAATAACACTCAGGGATGATGTCGGAGTAGGTTGTATTACTGGGCTTCCAGCAACCCCAGCTCTCTGAAAATACAAATTCCTACACCTTTATTCCCGTCATTGATTTGACTATTTTATTGTCAAAGATTTTGTTGTAGTACCTTAACTTCTTTAGAGAAGGGGAGGGGTACTAGTGGTTCCCTAAGGGTTTAATAATTCTGTTACTATTTTTTACTTAGATAACTGTCTAGCTCCAGCGCTCAGCGGCTAGTGTCCTTCGCTCTTCTTCCTACGATAAGTCAACATCGAATCGCTATCGCTCTTCGTGTTTCCTTTATCTCAGTCGAAGCGCTCCAGGCCATACGCCGCTAAACGGGCGCTTCCGCTTTTCGGTTTATATTTTCATTACTCCGCCGGTGTTGGCAGAAGTAACGAGTTTTGCATATTTTGCTAGATAGCCAGATTTGATTTTAGGCTCCGGCTTTACCCAATTCTTGCGTCTTTCAGCTAACACAACATCATCCACGACAAGTTCAATTGAACGTGCTTCGAGGTCAATTAATATTTTGTCACCATTTTCAACGAGACCGATTGGTCCGCCTTCTGCAGCTTCAGGTGAGATATGACCGATGGAAATTCCACGGCTTGCACCTGAGAAACGGCCGTCTGTGATAAGGGCAACTTCTTTTCCTAACCCTCGGCCCATAATAGCGGAGGTAGGAGCTAACATTTCCGGCATTCCTGGACCGCCTTTAGGACCTTCGTAGCGGATTACCACTACATGACCGGCTTTTACCGTTCCATTATGAATGCTTTCTAATGCCTCATCTTGGGATTCAAACACAATTGCTTCACCTAAAAATGTTTTAATTGAAGGATCTACAGCGCCAACCTTGATTACGGCGCCATCTGGAGCAATATTTCCATATAGGATGGATAGTCCTCCAACAGGGCTATATGGATTGTCCTTTGTCCGAATAACCGCTTCATTGGTGATTGTTGCGTCCTTCACATTTTCCCGAAGAGTTTTTCCTGTAATCGTTAGGCAGTTATCATGCAAAGCACCTTCGACTTTATAAAGTTCATTAATGATGGCACTTACACCGCCGGCACGATGAACATCGTCCATTGAATAATCAGATGCTGGCATAATCTTGGAAAGGTATGGAACTCTTTCAGCAATTTTATTAATTTCGCGAAGATCATAATCGATACCTGCTTCATGAGCAATCGCTAATGTGTGTAACACAGTATTAGTTGATCCGCCCATCGCCATGTCTAGTGCAAAGGCATTATCAATGGCTTCTCGTGTAATGATGTCGCGAGGTTTAATATCTTTTTTAATTAAGTCAATCAAATGTCTTGCTGCTTGCTTAATTAATTCATGTCTTTCTTCAGAAGTAGCAACCATCGTTCCATTGCCAGGAACGGTCATTCCTAAAACTTCCATTAAGCAGTTCATAGAATTCGCTGTGAACATACCAGAACATGAGCCGCAAGTAGGACAGGCATTGGTTTCAATTTCAAGCAGCTGCTGCTGGCTGATGGTACCATTGTGGTAAGCACCAACACCTTCAAAAACTGAAGTAAGGGAAAGATTTTTTCCTGTTGTTGGTGAAACACCAGCCTCCATCGGACCGCCTGATACAAAAACGGATGGTACATTGGTTCGGGCTGCTGCCATCAACATTCCTGGCGTGATCTTGTCACAGTTCGGAATGTAGAAGACTCCATCGAACCAATGGGCATTGATGACTGTTTCGGCACTGTCCGCGATAATTTCGCGGCTTGGAAGCGAATAGCGCATTCCGATATGTCCCATGGCAATTCCGTCATCTACACCGATTGTATTAAATTCGAAAGGAATACCGCCGGCTTCGCGGATGGCTTCCTTGACTATTTCACCGAAATGATTAAGGTGTTTATGACCAGGGATAATATCAATGTACGAGTTACAAACACCGATAAACGGTTTTTCCAAATCACTCGTTTTGACCCCTGTTGCGTATAGTAAGCTGCGGTGGGGAGCACGATCAATCCCCTTTTTAATCATATCGCTTCTCATTTTACGATCTCCTAACTGACAGGTCATGGTTTGTTTCTTCATATTGACAAGCCATTCCGTTATTAAAAAGAAGAGCCTTTGTCGTTCTCATTTATAAAGAATTGAATAAAGGCGCCAAGAAAAATTTCTTAGTACTTATTGACGATTATCATACAACCAATTAAAGACATGGTCAACACAAAAATCTGACAATTCAAACTAGTTAAACAAACTGGGAGCGTTTACAATCCTTTCATCATGGGGTTATATCGAAAATAAAAAAATTTATGAATTTTTTTATTTGTAGATTTATTGTGGGAATTTAAATTAGAGGGGAGGAAATAAACGGAAACAAAGTTAACTTTTCCTTCCATTAATTATAGTAGAAAAAATGTAGCGGCTTGTATATTTATTCAACTGACTGTTATCGTTACTTGAGCTTTGAAAGATGTTCATATATTTCCTGCAGATTTTTAAAGCCTTTTGTTTCTGCCGCTTTTAGATAATGACTCCAAATCTTGGCTGTCATAAGCGCATCTCCAAGAGCATGATGCCGGTTCTTTATTTCAATGCCGCAGTTCTGGCAGATTTCCTCAAGCGGCCTTGGATTAAAGAATGGGTCTTCGAGCCGAAGCAGGAAGGATGTATCAACAATACGGTGGTCAAAACTACAGCACAGATAATCCCTTGTCATCTTTCTCATAAAATTCAGCTCATGATTGGAGTGATGGGCGACAAGAATATTACTTTTGATAAATTTGAAAAAATTCACCAGTACATCTGCGGGATTAGGGGCATGACGTAATTCTATCTCTTGAATACTGGTTAGTTCAGAAATCTCCTTTGATAGAGGAAGGTCTGACTTTACGAGAGTATAAAAAGTTTCCCCCGCTTTCATTTCTGCTCCCATCATTTTGACCGCTCCAATCGAAATAATCTGATCCCCCTTATCTGGATAAAAACCTGTTGTCTCAATATCAAATACAACTACCGGCAACTCATAGAGGGGGATTTGCAGCGTGTTCGTCTGCTTGAGTTCTTTCTGCAGTTCCCTGAGAAATGCCTGCTGCTGCGGTGAAGAGCTCCACGGCAGGCCAGCGTAAAGATTGGAATTGATTTTTCCGGATAGTTGTCTGAAGAATTGAATCATTTCATTCATTGGCATGGGAATCTTCCTTTTCAATTAACTTTCGGACAGAGTGAAAAAGGGCCGAGCCGTATTTGATAACATCTTTTAATTCTTTCGATTGCTCTCTCGATAAGTGGGCGACAGGCAAATAATGGCCAGAATCGTAATTTGTGTGGTTACAATAGATTAGCCGAAAGTTTAATAATCTAATAAACTGATGTTTGAATAAATCTATATCAATATCGGAAAAATGTAGTTCTGAAAGCTTATCTAGCCGTTCAAGTGTGGGTGTTGTCAGCAGATTCTCTTTGATAGCAATGAGACGGACGGCATTTACGTAAGGTAAGATGCCGATTTCTTTGATGTTTAGCAATCCTGCGTATGGCCCGTGTGTTTCAGTCACTAGCTTTCCGAAAACGTTAATGCCATTTTTGAGATACTTCGTGTTGTTAAGCATTTTTTTAACAAGCTGATCTTTATTTGCATTCTGATAGATTTGATTTTTTAAAGTATCTACAAATTCCTCATCTCCCAATAATGTTCTTGCGTCTATAAAGATTAATAGATAGCGAACAGACTCCCAGGAGAACTCAAGAATCCACTTCATCAATTGCTGATCCCATTCATATAAGGATTTGCACCATAACGGATTGCTGGCCATCACCCCGCCATCACAATAAGAATATCCGGCTTGGAATAACCCCTTTGATATTTCTTTTCCAAGTTCAAGGAAATAAACCTTTGTTTCAACACGATCATCCTGATAAATAATTCCATGATCTTGGTCGCTCCAGATAGACTGTTCAAACCGGCCGGCTGAACCCATGACAAAAAATGTGAAGGGACAGGGCAAAGGTCCGAGCTTTTCAGCAGTTTGCTTTAAGGCTAAATGGATGACCTTTTTCATTATTTCATCGTGGAGTTGATTTAATTTAATGTGATCGTGAGATGCTTGCTTCATTTTGTCATCCCGAAATTTACGGATTTCCATATAGAAGGAGTCCGCCATTAGGTTCCACCCCTTTTAGAAAGAGGAGGCTGCTCTTGACAGCCTCTTTGTAATAAAAAATTTAAGCATTAAGGCGTTGTTCAGATTTCAGTAATTCAGGGTAGCCGTAACTGCCGTGTTCGCTCATATCAAGACCGATAATTTCTTCCTCTTCAGTTACTCTCAGTCCGTTCATTGCTGTTTTCATGATCTTAAGAAGGATAAAGGAGACAATAAAGGCAAAGGCGCCGCACACCAAAACCCCCATTGCTTGAACACCTAGCTGATGCAGGCCGCCGCCATAAAATAATCCCGGCTGCCCAACCATTGCTAATTCCTTTGTGGCGAAGAATCCCGTTGACAGGGTACCCCAAACTCCTGCTGTACCATGAACGGATAATGCTGCAATCGGATCATCAATTTTTCTTTTTTCAAAAAAACGAATGCTGTAGAAGACGAGGATTCCTGCAATAAATCCGATCACCACTGCCGCCCAGGTTTCAACGAATGCGCAAGAAGCAGTAATTGCCACAAGACCTGCTAGTGCCCCGTTAAGCATCATCGGCACATCGGCTTTTCCTAAAACCATCCAAGAGATCATCATCGCCGCGACGGTACCGGCTGCAGCGGCCAAGTTGGTATTGATGGCAACAAAACCGAAAAAGGCTTTGTCAACCGATAACGTGCTGCCAGCGTTGAAGCCGAACCAGCCTACCCATAAAAGCAACACGCTAAGGGCGGTAAATACTTGGTTATGACCGGCAAGATTATTGGCGGAGCCATCCTTATTATATTTGCCGATCCTCGGTTTTAAGATAATCGTAGCTGCCAATGCCGCCATCGCTCCTGTTAAATGAACAACAGTGGAGCCAGCAAAGTCTTGTTTACCATGCTCCGCCAGCCAGCCTCCACCCCAGATCCAATGGGCAATCGGCGGATAGACAATAACGGAAAATAGGAGGGCGAATACGAGATAGGCGCCTAATTTGGCGCGTTCAGCAAATCCCCCAAGGGCGATTGTTAATGAAATGCCTGCAAATGCTAATTGGAATAGGAAGAATACTGAACCTGAAAGCGCCAAACCATCAATTTCATATCCTGAGTAAAAGAAGTCGGAGAAACCAATAAGAGAATTTCCTTTCCCAAAAATGAGGCCATAGCCAACTGCCCAAAATACAATGGAGCCAATACCAAAGGTAAGAATGGTTTTCCCGGCCACATGACCGGCATTTTTCATTCGAGTTGATCCTGTTTCCAAGAGGATGAAGCCACCGATCATCAAGATGACGAGGACTGCTCCCAGCATCACCCACAGACTGTTCATTAAAAATAAAGTATCCATGATTGTTCCTCCTTTAAAGTATGTTAGTATTTGTAACGTTTAGTGTAGTTGTATTGTTACATGTTTTTGTTAGGAGTTCTACAATCCTGTTAGGAATTCTTACATGATTTTTCCTGTTTGGAAGGTCTTCGATGTTGATAGTTGAAACAGAGTCAGCCTAAGACATCAAAAAAGCCCGGCTTCCTTAATGAGAAGCTGGGCCTTTTCGTATCCCGAATTGTGCAT
The DNA here is from genome assembly GCF_018343545.2 of Neobacillus citreus. Lineage (GTDB taxonomy): Bacteria > Bacillota > Bacilli > Bacillales > Cytobacillaceae > Neobacillus > Neobacillus citreus. Next base: position 38,738 of record NZ_JAGYPE020000011.1, read on the forward strand.
TTAGCTGACCTTGTATCATCTTTCTGCGAATTTCTTCCTGGTTTTGTTTCTTTTGTGCTTTTAGCATTTCCTTTCTGATTTCGTGTGTCTGGACACCGTCCTCAATTTTGTTGGCGATATCCACTAGTAGTTCCACGTCTGCGAACGAGTATTTCCGGCTGCCGCCGGCGGTTCTTTCCGGGAAAATGAGTTTGCGCTCTTCATAGTAACGAATCTGTCTTTCGGATAAACCGGTAAGTTCTCTAACAATGCCGATGGTAATGACCTTTTTATCTTTGTAAGATGATTCATTTCCCATGTTTTCTTCTCACCACACTCCATTTTAAGGTCCAATAAATCTTAATATATTTTATGTTATATTTTCTCACATGTAATTGGATTTGACATTTATTTTGTTTTGCTTTGGGAAAAAATTTATCAGGGTAGATAGTGAAACATCCCCCGCGCTTAAAGGTTCTGAAGTTTTCTTAATAATTCGTGTCCCCTTGAGCCCAGGTTTTTCATGAGTTCTTCATATAACTCATCCCGTAATTTATCTAAAAGAAGAATCGTTTTAGCCAATCGAATGGAATTTTTTTGATTCATACGAATCATCCTCTCTAGTTTTATATGAAAAAATTTATCTGAAATTTCGAGTTTTGTCAGGGATTCTGTGAGATTATGTAACATATTTTTTAAAACGGGGTTTGGTAACTTGAAAGGAAACCTTACGGGGGGGGGGGG